>NZ_LMTZ01000097.1 GCF_001456025.1 Mastigocoleus testarum BC008 | reverse complement strand
TAATTCGGGATAAGTCCTCTTCTAATCCTTTTGGTTGGTCATGGATACCTGAGTAACTCCTTACCCCGGAATTTTGAGGGGATACAAAAATATCTCCTTCTCTTCCCACACTCCCCATCCTCCCCACACTTCCCAAACTTCCCACACCCCCCAAACTCCCCAAACTTCCCAAACTCAATTCAGTAACCCCAATGCTTGGTATATCCTGTAAACTGTTGGCATTATTTGATTGATGTCAACCCCGACCAGAAAAAATTGAGTCTCTTATGCCTGCGTTTTTATTAGAAGTTGGTACAGAAGAACTACCTGCAAGTTTTCTCAGCAGCGCCCTAAAGCAACTCCAGGAGCGCGTACCCAAAAGTTTAAGAGAAAATAACGTTAGTTCGGAAGCTGTAGAAGTTTACGGTACTCCCCGACGGTTAGCGGTACTTATTAAAGGTCTACCATCACAACAAGCAGACCGGGAAGAAGAAATCAAAGGTCCGCCCGTTCAAGCAGCTTTTAAAGATGGTCAACCAACTAAAGCCGCAGCAGGTTTTGCCAAAAAGCAAGGGGTTGAAGTTAAAGATTTCACAATTCGCGCGACGGAAAAAGGTGAATTTGTTTTTATTAATAAGCTAATTCCTGGGCGTAAGATCGCGGATATTTTAATGGAATTGGTTTCCCAATGGGTTTGGGGTTTAGAAGGAAAGCGTTTAATGCGTTGGGGTGATGGAGATAAGCGTTTTTCTCGTCCTATTCGTTGGTTGGTAGCTTTGTTAGATGATGCGGTACTACCAATTGAATTTACTAGTGGTTCTGAAACCATTACTAGCGATCGCCTAAGTCGGGGTCACCGGGTTTTACATCCAGGTAATATCAGTATTGCTCAAGCCAAGGATTATGTAACAAATTTGCGTTCTGCTTACGTTTTAGTCGATCCTGCAGAACGGGAAAAGACAATTACTCAACAAGTAAATTCTGAAGTCAAAAAATTAAACGGGGATGTAGAAATATATCCAGATTTACTAGCAGAGGTAACTAATCTGGTTGAATACCCTTGTGCAGTTGTTGGTAACTTTGAACCAGAATATTTAAATTTACCTACAGAGGTAACAACCACTGTAATGGTATCCCATCAACGATATTTTCCAGTTTTCAAAGATAGCGGACACCGGCAATTATTACCAAATTTCGTCACCATCTCTAATGGCGATCCAGCAAAGTCAGATATCATCGCCCGAGGAAACGAAAGGGTGATTCGCGCCCGCTTAGCTGATGGTCAATTCTTTTACAAAACAGATTTATCCAAATCTTTGGAAAGTTTTTTACCAGCACTTGAAACAGTTACTTTCCAAGAGAAATTAGGATCTTTACGGCAAAAGGTTAATAGAATTTGTCAAATTGCTAGCCAAATTTCTACGCAATTAAAGTTAAGCAATGGGGAATCCGAACAAATTCAAAGGGCTGCTTTATTGTGTAAAACCGACTTAGTAACCCAAATGGTCTATGAATTTCCTGAATTACAGGGAATTATGGGACAAAAATATGCTGCTGCTAGTGGCGAACCAGAAACTGTTGCAACGGCTATTTTTGAGCATTATTTACCTAGGGGTGCAGATGATATTTTACCCCAAACCCTTACCGGTCAAGTAGTTGGCTTGGCAGATAGGTTAGACACCTTAGTAGGTATCTTTGGTTTGGGAATGATTCCTAGTGGTTCTTCAGATCCTTTTGCTTTGCGAAGGGCTGCAAATGCTGTAGTTAATATTATCTGGGCGGCAAACCTCAATGTTAACTTACAAAAACTACTACACCAAGTTGTTGCAAATTTTACCGTCGTTCACGAGCAAAATAAAAATCAAGCCGAATTAATTGCTTTGTTGGAAGAATTCTTCCTACAGCGCATCCGCACCTTACTCCAAGAAGAAAAACAAATTGATTACGATTTGGTTAATGCTGTGCTAGGGGAAAACGATCCAGAATATACCCAAAGGGCGTTACAAGATCTATTAGATTTAAGAAACCGCGCTACTTTCTTACAACAAATTCGTGACGATGGAACCTTAGAAAAAATCTATGAAACTGTGAATCGTTCTAGTCGTCTCGCCGGACAGGGAGATTTAGACACAAAGCAGTTAAACCCCAACTCTTTAATTAATCGGGAGTTATTCCAAAAAAATTCTGAAGAAAATTTCTATAATGCCATCGTCGATTTAATTCCTCAAACCGAAGCAGCTCAGCGATCGCGTAATTATCGCAAACTAGTTGTAGCTTTAGAAGAAATTACACCCAGAGTTAGTAATTTTTTTGACGGACCTGAAAGCGTACTGGTTATGGATCCCGATCCAAAAATCAAGCAGAATAGACTACACCTGCTTGGACTACTTCGCAATCATGCCCGCGTGCTAGCAGATTTTGGTGCAATTGTAAAAAATTTGTAGCATTGGTAAATATTTAGGCGTTTAATTTTTCCCAAGAAGCGCTACTATAGGAATCGCTTAACCAGGGATCTCTGCTACAGTCTATGTCCAAAGCTCATGTAATTGGATTAGGAAAATCCGGCGTTGCTGCAGCAAGATTGTTGAAACAGGGGGGCTGGGAGGTAGAAATTGGCGACAGTGGAACCTCTTCAGCCCTGCTGACACAAAAACAAGAACTTGCTCGCGAACAGATAACCGTCAAGTTGGGATATTCACTGGACTTAGAAAGTTCAGATTTGCCCGAATTAATTGTTGTTAGTCCTGGTGTCCCTTGGGATATTCCCCTGTTAGTTAAAGCTAGGGAAATGGGGATCCAAACCATTGGGGAAATGGAACTAGCATGGCGAAATCTAAAATCGATTCCCTGGGTGGGAATTACGGGTACGAATGGGAAAACCACAACTACCTCCTTAATTGCTGCCATATTTCAAGCCGCAGGCTTTTATGCACCAGCTTGTGGCAACATTGGTTATGCAGCTTGCGAAGTAGCACTAGACTACGGGGAACATAAATTAGCAGATCGCAAATTAGCAAATAATACCCATAACACCAAAACACAAACCAAGTATTCCCTAGACTGGTTGGTAGTTGAAATGAGTAGCTATCAAATCGAGTCTTCCTCCACCATTGCTCCCAAAATCGGAGTGTGGACAACTTTTACCCCCGACCATCTCAATCGTCATAAAACCTTAGAGAACTACTACAACATCAAAGCAAGTTTGTTGAAAAATTCTCAATCACAAATATTCAATGGGGACGATCCCCATTTACGAAAATTGGGTTTGGTTCATTGGCAAAATGCTTATTGGACGAGTATTAAAGGTAAAGAAGAACTGGTAAGGAATAAAGGGTTTTACATTACGGATGGTTGGGTTTACCAAGTTACAGAAAACGGTGATGAACCAATCTTAGAAGTATCATCATTAAAAATGGTTGGGGAGCATAACCTGCAAAACCTGCTGCTAGCAGTAGGAACTGCTCGGTTAGCAGGGATTGAAAACAATGTCATAGCCCATGCTGTTAAAGAATTTCCCGGCGTACCCCATCGTCTGGAGCATATCTGTAATTGGCAAGGTATTAAATTCATCAACGATAGTAAAGCCACCAACTATGATGCTGCTGAAGTGGGCTTAGTATCTGTTAAAAGTCCCTTAATTTTGATCGCCGGTGGTGAAGCCAAAGAAGGTGATGATAATGCTTGGTTGGCAAAAATCAAGGCTAAAGCTGCTGCAGTACTACTAATAGGTAACGCTGCACCCCAATTTGCCCAACGCCTGCAAGAAATTGCTTATACCAATTATGAAATAGTTGAAACCATGGAAAATGCAGTTCCTCGTTCGGCAAAATTAGCCCAAGAATTACAAGCCAAGGCTGTATTACTATCTCCTGCTTGTGCTAGTTTCGACAGGTACCGTAACTTTGAGGAACGTGGCAATCATTTCCGCAAGTTATGTTTGACTTGGCAAGAAAATAGTTAATTTTTTAATTGTTTATTTGACTATTTCACTACTTGAATATTTTATTCAAAACTGAGCCTGTCACAGGTCATTTGCCATTAGTTCAGATCGCTAGTTATTTGTTACAAATTCAGGTTATTTATCGTTAGTTTTTAAATTGATTTAAATTGATTTAAATGGCTAATGAATTAAATTTTGGGTTTCAGCTTAGGGGTTTAACTAAAGTATATATAGCAACACTGCGTAACTTGGTTCGGACATAGATGAATCCTGTTTCTCCTACGGACACGCTACACTAACGTTGTAGACGCAATAAAACTTATGAATAGTAAACTTTCGACTTGTAAGTGTTGCTATATATGGGTGTATCTGTCTAAAATATACTTTTTTTCAGTAGATAAACAAATTAGCATAGCGCATGTAAACAAGCAATTAAATGCTAGTAAAAGCAGATGACCGAGACAGATTACTGAAAATAAATTACTCAAGATAAATTGCTAAATATGAATTACTAAACGTATAAATCGCTAAAGATATAAATTACTAAAGATAAATTATTGAAGACAACCGAAAAAATAAATATATACTAGATTATTGATACTTGACTTGTAATATTTGATTTTTAATACTTGATTCTTAAAGTGTATAACTCTGGCTTGCTCGAGTTCATGTTTTATATTTATCATTTTTAAGTGTTTTTAATGTTCCCTCTCCTTCACAACTATGAGCGACTTTGTCAGAGTACCTGCTGAAGGTACTCGCCGTAGGCTAGATTTTCTCAAATCTAAGATTTTAAGTCTAACTAGTGATGTTATTAATTCTGGAGAATATATATCTGGAACAAAGGTCGCAGCATTAGAAAAATATTTAAAGTCGAAATGGGGAAGAAACTCTGTTACCACTAACTCTGGTAATTCCGCTTTACAATTGGCACTGTTAGCTGCTGGTGTTACCCCAGGAGACGAAGTAATAGTACCAGCATTAACTCATATTTCTACTGCCTACGCAGTAAGTGCTGTGGGTGCAATTCCTTCTTTTGTAGATATCGATCCACATACCTTGACCATCGATTTGCAAGCAGTTAGAAATGCAATTCGAGAGGAAACAGTAGCTGTAATTGCTGTACACCTTTACGGTCAAATGGTTGATATGCAGCCTTTAATGGAACTTGCTTCCGAATCCAGGCTGAAAGTTATTGAAGATGTAGCCCATGCGCATGGAGCAAAATACAAAGAGAATTATGCGGGTTGCATCGGCGACTTTGGTTGTTTTTCAATGTATTTGGGCAAAAAATTAGGTGGGTTAGAAGATGGAGGATTTATTACTGTCTCTAATCCTGAAGATGTTTTACAACTGAAAAGTTTGCGAGATCCCGGTAAGGTTGTACTGAACAAATACATTCATCAAGAATTTGGCTTCCGGGCTCGGATGGGTGAGTTTACTGCAGCTGTGATTGGTTTAGAACTAGAATTTTTGGAAGATTGGAACTGTTGTCACCAAGAAATTGCTGCTCGTTATAATGCTGCATTTGCATCTTTACCTTTCCAAACTCCTACAGTCAAGGATGAATGCAGTCGCACATTTTACAAATATGTTATTTTGCTTGATTCCGTACAAGAGCGTTTGGCTTTAGAAAATCGCCTAGAAGCATTAGGAATTCAAACAGAAAATCTATTTTCTAGAACTATTCCAGAACAACCTGTATATGCACTGGGTTTACCTTGTCGGGTAGAACCTCTCACCGTTGCTAAAGAACTCGCAGGGCGTTTATTAAGTTTACCCATATATCCGGAGCTTGAAGAGCGAGAAGTAGACGCTGTAATTAATGCTACGCATCAAGCTTACAAAAAAGTTTTAGTTGTTGATTGATAAAAACAGTTCATATATTATTGCTAGCGATCGCATGAGTACATAGTAACTGCGATCGTTATAACTACTCGGGGAAAAATTAATGAGATGGTGAGTGTGGGAAGTTTGGGAAGTGTGAGGAGTTTGGAATTTTGCTCCCCGGATCCCCTAGGTGAAGTTATACCAAATCCGATTTTTAAAACCCCCTTATATTCTTTGGGATTTCCCCCCACACCTCCCACACCTCCCACACTTCCCTCTCTCAATTCTAAAAAGGGGTAGTGAACCCGCACTTAGTATTAGTTATAGGCGCGGTCTATTTTAACTTTTAACTTGAGTGTAGTGCCATAAGTTCTCTATAACTCAATATTAAATATATCAATATAAATAATTTTGCCTAAATACTTATATGCGAATTAGGGTTTATGGGCACCTAGAATAAAAATAATTACCTTTTACTAATTAAGACTAAAAAGATTTCAAATATAATTAGTGCTCTAATCTCGAGCAAATTAAACATTTTAGCTAACTATAAATCTCCATCATTTAAACTCAGATAATACTTTAATTAATTTGCAAATCATCATGTAAATATTTTTCGGTGTATACACTGGAGGCAAATATATTTTGAAGTTAATAATATGATTATATTCACGTCTCTGACTGTGAGTATGGCTGATTAAATCAGCCATTGTTGCTGATTGTTGGGAAGGTGTAGTGGCACCCCTTAGGGTGTTTTCTGCATAACGGGCATCCTCAAAAGATGCCCTTCTTTATTTATTTAATCTCTTTGATTTACAAAAAAACTAAATCAAATAAACCAGAAACGTTCACAAATAAAATTTTATAGACGATTGAGAGTTAAATATATTTAATTTATACTCATCTAAAAAATACTTAATTATTTATATTTTATATTTATTGATTAATTATTATGATTTTGATGCATACAACTGACATCAAAATCAAGCAGATAAAAATTACCAATCATCAATAGTTAATTACCAAAGCTCGACAAAGTATGCTAATGATATAGAAAATTAATAAAATTTTGAATTAGCAGCCAATTCCATGTTTTCTCAAGCTGATTTTCTGCAGTTTACCCAATGGTCAGGAATCGCCACTGTAGTATTTGCTGTTTTAGCTTTACTAGCTTTTATCCTTAAATGGGGTATTCGTTTCCGATTAGTAGGTACAACTGGTTTTATGTTAGTACTGACAGCAGGTTTATTTGCATTATCCCTTGCACCCTTAACACGAACAGTGGTTCCCGGAGCCCTCCGCTACAGTTTAGTTTATGATAATGGAGCCACAAAAGCAGTCATTGCCACCCCTGTTGAGATTACTCGTTCTGAATTAGAAGCAACTTTACAACAAGCTGCAAGCGATTTATTTTCCTATGGTCGTCTAGCAAGCAGAGGTGAAGATAAATTAATCATCAGAGCGCGGACAGTAATTCATCCAGAAGAAGGTTTATCAGTCCCACTTTATTTAGGTGAAGTCAAACGGTCTCTTGCTAGTCGTGAAGACTCACAGATGGAAATCGAAATCTATCAAGCGAATTTCGAGCGTTTAACGCAATTATCAGCCTAGGGAAATAAATATTTAGTCTAGCCAGGGAAAGAGGTGAAAGTCCTACTGCGGAAATATTCTTCAGTTCTCAAATGCTTCTCAGCCTCAAATTCCCTATATTTTTGATGCTATTAACTCATTGAGATTAGTTACTAAAAAATTTAAGTAAGTTTTTTTCAAATCTATTTAAATCCATATTCACGTAGAGATGTGATTCTGTAAGTCTCTTTAGAATACACTTTAGATGAAGCTATCCCGATACTAGAAGAAAGTCCAATTTGACAACATACTTTAAAATCATCACCTAGTCATTGAAGCAAAAAATGAGTGGGAAAATAAGACAAAGTAATTTTGATGCTTTAAAATTTTTTTGTAACTCAAGACACAATTTGTCAAAAAGTTAGGTAAAATATTGGCATCAAAAATAATCGCACATATAGAAACAGGAAGAATTTTATTTTGATTGTAGTGGATTGTTACTTTAAAAACACCAGCAATTACGCACAGACAACGCAATTTACAGCCGTTGCGATATAAGAAAGCATTCACCGTTTACCTTTTGTGCGGCTCAGGCGCTGTTCATCTCAAACGATTAAAATAAGTCCCAAAGGGACTCCCTATGCTAGGGTAATTAGTGCTTAAGTACTAAACACTTATTAGCTACTAATAAGTCAATAAATAGGTAAACATTGCATTTTTTCTACGCTTACACTTAAGATTTAAGAACGTTAATTGAATTTAAGAAAGTTAATTGATATCACAAATAAAATACTGATTTATCTGGACTAAGAAGTTAAACAAATTCACTCTTGGTTAAAATCGTAATAACTGATAACACAAGCAGCCAGATCGCATTCAATAAGTCGTCAATTAGAAATTGCCACCAAAAAGAATAATATTTTTCATTCTTCTAGAAACCTAGAAGTCTTGGTATTTTTAATTAGTTATATGCCTAATCAACTCACAGAAAAGTCATCAACTCCAACTTCCAATTCTTTGCTTACTCTTGCAGTTGCTCCAGCAAAAGTGATGCGTGGTTCTGGAATTTTAGCAGACTCATCATCAATTATTAAAAATTTGGGAAATCGTCCTTTATTAGTCGCAGGAAAAAAAAGCTTTAGCTTAGCTGAAACACACCTGCAGCCGATAATGGATGCAAAAGAACTCAATTTTGCCAAGTCTTATTACACTCCCGATTGCTCGGAAGCAAGTCTCAAAACTTTGCATAAAGCAGCAAAAGAGCACAAAGCCAATGTTATTGTTGGCGTCGGTGGTGGTAAAGCTTTAGATACAGCTAAATTGCTAGCCCATCAATTAAATTTGCCCGTTGTAACAATTCCGACTTCAGCTGCTACCTGTGCTGCTTGGACCGCACTATCAAATGTATATTCTGATGACGGAGCATTTATTTACGATGTGGGGTTAGCAAGCTGTCCCGATTTATTGATATTGGATTATGAATTAATCAAAACTGCTCCCCAACGAACTCTAGTTGCAGGTATTGGTGATGCGATCGCTAAATGGTATGAAGCTTCCGTCAGCAGCGGACACTCAGAGGAAACTTTAATTATTGCAGCGGTTCAACAAGCACGAGTTTTACGAGATATTTTACTACAGAAATCTTCCGCAGCCCTGCGATCGCCAGGAAGCGATATTTGGTGTCAAGTTGTCGATGCGACAGTTTTGCTCGCTGGGGTCATTGGGGGAATTGGTGGAGCCCAGTGCCGTACAGTTGCAGCCCATGCCGTACATAATGGTTTAACTCATGTTTGCGGGCGTGGAAGCATTCACGGGGAAAAGGTTGCTTATGGAATTTTAGTTCAATTACGCCTAGAGGAAATGTTACAGGGCAATCAGCTCGCAATGGCAGCACGACAACAGTTGTTAAAGTTCTACGCAGAGATTGGATTACCTCAAAAGCTAGCAGACTTAGACTTGGGTGAAATTACTTTGACACAGTTACAAAATGTTGCCCAAATCACTCTAAATCCAAGCTCTGATATTCACCGGTTACCATTTTCAGTTTCCCTGGAACAGTTGATGGCTGCAATGGTTTCCACTACAGCACCAATTGATACGAAAGAATCAACAAATTGTATATCCCTGAGCGGATTGAATAGTGAGGTGGAACAATGAGCTTAAATTGGATCGCCCCAGCCCAACGCATTCAGAAATTGCCTCCTTACGTATTTGCCCGTCTTGACGAACTCAAAGCAAAGGCTAGAGAACAGGGTTTAGATTTGATCGATTTAGGGATGGGTAACCCGGATGGTGCAACTCCACAACCAGTAGTTGAAGCTGCGATCGAAGCTTTGCAAAATCAAAGAAATCATGGTTACCCCCCTTTTGAAGGTACTGCCAATTTTCGTCGAGCAATTACCAATTGGTACTATCGTCGCTACGATGTGAAATTAGATCCGGATAGTGAAGCTTTACCGCTACTGGGATCTAAAGAAGGATTGGCTCATTTAGCAATTGCTTATATTAATCCTGGCGATTTGGTTCTAGTCCCAACTCCCGCATATCCAGCACATTTCCGTGGACCTGTCATTGCTGGCGGTCAAGTTCACAATCTAGTTTTAAAACCTGATAATGGCTGGTTGATTGATTTAGCTAGCATACCAGATGAAGTTGCCAAAAAAGCAAAAATTCTTTACTTTAACTATCCTAGTAATCCCACAGCAGCTACCGCACCGAGGGAATTTTTTGAAGAAATCGTTGCTTTTGCTCGCAAATACGAAATTCTTCTGGTACACGATCTGTGTTATGCAGAACTGGCTTTTGACGGCTATCAACCGACTAGTTTACTAGAAATTCCTGGAGCAAAGGATATTAGTGTGGAATTTCACACCATGTCTAAGACCTATAATATGGCCGGATGGCGAGTTGGATTTGTTGTTGGTAACCGCCACATCATCCAAGGTTTAAGGACATTAAAAACTAACTTAGACTATGGAATTTTTGCCGCATTGCAAACTGCAGCGGAAACAGCTTTACAATTACCAGATAGTTACCTGCAAGAAGTACAACAGCGATATCGTACTCGTCGGGATTTTTTGATTAAAGGTTTGGCCGATTTAGGTTGGCAGATTCCCAAAACTAAAGCTACCATGTATATCTGGGTCCCATGTCCAGCCAAAATTGGTTCTACAGACTTTGCTCTCGATGTGCTGCAGCAAACCGGAGTAGTTGTAACACCTGGTAATGCATTTGGTGTCGGTGGTGAAGGATATGTGCGAATCAGTTTAATTGCCGAATGCGAGCGATTAGGTGAAGCGTTACACCGATTTAAACAAGCTGGTATTCATTACTAAGCGTTGTTATTTTTGCCTGCATTCGAAGTCAATATAAAACACAATTAGGCAACATTAAGTAATGCAAGCACAAACACCTCCCGTTCTTAACACTAATTTGATTGCCGCTGGTTTTCATGCTCTTTCTGAACCTTTGCGGATTAAAGTCCTAGAAATACTGCGCAAGCAGGAAATGTGTGTTTGTGATTTGTGCGACATTTTAAAAGTCAGTCAGTCAAAATTGTCTTTTCACCTCAAAACACTTAAACTGGCTGGCTTAGTTCGTACTCGTCAAGAAGGCAGGTGGATTTACTACAGCCTTAATCTCAGTCAATTTATTGTTTTAGAACAGTATTTAGCTGATTATCGTCGCTTTAGTCAAATATTGCCTGCTAATCCTTGTGGTAATGAATATGAGTAAATAAAGTAGCAAACAAATTAAATTATAGCTATCTTCAAATACGTAATGAACGGGTAGAGACGTTATATTTACGCGTCTCTACCAGTTTTTTAGTTAGTTGTTGATATGTAATATTAATTGGGTATCTTATTATTTAAATGTAATCTAAATCACGTTATACTACTAATTCTTATTTATTCTTCGGAATGATTGACATATCAATTTTTATTGAAATAACATAATGGGTATACATATTGTTTCTTCATTTTTTAATATGGAAACCCTATTCCTAGGTGGTAATGAGATCGAATAAGAAGGGTAATTTACTTAAAATACCAATCCATTATTCCCGAGAGGCGCTAGCAGAAGGGATTGGAACTTTTATTTTAGTTTTTGCTGGTACTGGTGCGGTAATGGTAAACGGCATTAGTAATGGTGCTATTAGTCACTTGGGTATAAGTTTTGTTTTTGGAAGTGTTGTGGCTGCTTTAATTTACGGTATAGGTCATATCAGTGGAGCACATCTCAATCCTGCAGTCACATTAGCTTTTTGGACCAGTGGTTTTTTCCCGAGGAAGCAAGTTCCTTCCTATATTTTTGCACAACTGATTGGCGCGATCGCTGCCTCAAGCTTATTATGTGCAAGCTTGGGAAAAGTCAATAACTTGGGTGCGACCCTACCTCTGAACGATAATTGGTTGCAATCTCTGATTTTAGAGATTGTTCTTACCTTTATTTTGATGTTCGTAATTTTTGGTTCTGGGCTTGACCGTCGAGCTCACATCGGATTTGCAGGTTTAGCAATCGGTTTAACGGTAGGACTTGAAGCTGCATTTATGGGACCAATCACTGGTGCAAGTATGAATCCAGCACGTTCTTTTGGTCCAGCTTTAGTGGGAGGTATTTGGCAATATCACTGGGTATATTGGGTTGCTCCAATAGTGGGAGCGCAATTAGCAGCAATTGTTTATGGCGTGCTTTCAAACGGATTTAGGGATGTTAAGTAGGAGATTGAAATAGAGCCTTTTTCGCTCCTAAGTTCTGCTGTATAATAATCAACTCATTAATATAATTTGTTTGATCGAATGCAATGGTTAACTCAGACTCTCCACCCAGAATCTTATTTTTATATGGCTCTTTACGAAAACGTTCCTACAGTAGACTTTTAGCAGAAGAAGCCGCACGAATTATTGGAGGATTTGGTGCAGAAGTTAAATTCTTCGACCCACGTGAATTACCTGTTCGTGACAGTGTTCTAGAAACCCATCCAAAAGTGCAAGAATTGCGGGAACTTAGCCAATGGTCTCAAGGTCAAGTGTGGTCGTCTCCCGAAATGCACGGTAATATTACTGGAATTTTAAAAAATCAAATTGATTGGATTCCTTTAACTATAGGTTCAGTTAGACCAACCCAAGGTAAAACTTTAGCCGTTATGCAGGTTTCTGGTGGTTCTCAGTCTTTCAACGCAGTTAATACATTACGAATTTTAGGGCGTTGGATGCGGATGTTTACCATACCCAACCAATCTTCTGTAGCCAAAGCATATCAAGAATTTAACGAAGATGGGACAATGAAAGACTCACCATATCGTGACAGAGTAATTGACGTTATGGAAGAACTCTACAAATTTACTTTGTTATTACGCGATCAATCAGATTACCTTACAGATCGTTACAGCGAACGCAAAGAGAAAGCACTTAAGCAAAGTAAAAGTATAGAAAACTGTTTACCTAAATTTGTGAATTGAGTTAAATAAAGCCTACAGTTTCTAAAAAACATTCAAAATTTTCTGAGTAAATCTATTACTATTAACAACTAATCACACCATGAAAAAAGTCATGTTTGTTTGTAAGAAAAACTCCCGTCGTTCTCAAATGGCGGAAGGATTTTCTCGAAGTTTAGGGAAAGGAAAAATTTCTGTTGTCAGTTCTGGTTTAGAAGCAAGTTACGTCGATCCCAAAACAGTAGAGATTATGGCAGAAATTGGAATTGATATTAGCAACCAAACTTCTCAGGCTTTAAGTGATTTTAATCCCGGGGACTACGATGCAGTGATTTCTCTATGTGGATGTGGCGTAAATCTACCTCCTGAATGGGTAACGCGAGAAGTGTTTGAAGATTGGCAACTTGACGATCCTGAAGGTCATGGGATCGAAACATTTCGACGTATCCGGGATGAAGTTAAGCAAAGAGTTGAAAAACTAATTGCTGCTTTGAGTTAGTTTCAAACCTTAATCACTAGCGCATAAAAGTTTATACTCAAAACTCGCTCGGTATTAAATTTAATTTTAATTTTCTATAGAGATATGACAGAGTATAAATGGGTGATTGCAGTCAGAACATTCCAGCGAGAGGTTTGTGCCAACACCATATTAGGCTCTAAATGAGGTTAGTCATAACCTCTGTCACGTCTCTACAGACTACCAATGTAATAGTTGTGGCACTTAAGCAAGATTTAAGTGGCAGGACAGAATTAATTACACTGTGTCATTTTATTCGTATTAGAAATGATTGGGTAAGAAAGATAAAAGATTGGGAATTAGAAAGCTCTAAGGAAACGGCTTAAATAGATTTTGAAACTGATAAATTTTGAGACTGATAGATTTTGAGAGTGAGAATGTTTTTAATATCTATCTTTTGAGTATCTACCTGGGAATTTGTGTTAAGCAACGAAGGAATTAGTTTTCATTAAGATATTAACTACAGAAAGGAATTCAAAATCGTTGCAATATTCATTTTGCGATAAGCCCATAGGGCATCGCAATAAATGGAGTGATAGAAGATTTACAGTTGTGCACTCACGTATAAATCACTCTTAACCTAAAACTAGGTTAACTTTGGTCGACACTGACAAGAGCCATCAGAGTATGTCCAACTCCTAATCCTTTTTGAGTGGAAACTTCTAAGTTATGTAAGTACTTAGCCAGAATTGGCTCGATGATACTAGCGCGGATATTTTCAACTTGAGAATTATCGAGCGACTCTTTTAATTCTTTAGTCAAACCTTGAAATTCAGTGGGTAGAGTAGATTCACATCCATGGACAGTTTCTCCACAAAGTATTGCAGCCTCTCTTATTAATTGATTCCACCAACCTTGAAAAGTTTTAAAGAAATCAATGATTTCGGCTGGTGCTTCTCCCAACTGCACGTCAAACATAAGTTGTTCAAAATCTGTAGTACAATCCACATCCATCAAACTATTAACTAAGTTTCGGTAACGAGATAAGTTCGGAGTAAACTCTCCTGTTGAGGTGTGTCTTCCAACCATTACAGAACGGTCGAAAAACTCTATATTTGACAATTTACAATTCGCTTGTGCTGCTGCTTCATGAATTAGTTGATTTAACTCCTGTGCAGAATAAAAACTCATAGGTGTAAAATCGGCTTCTCCATCGCTTTGGAAAAAGTTCATCCGATAATCCCAACGACTTAAATTCCACTTAGATACCCACTCAATGGAATATTTCCCCAGAACATCAACCACAACCGCAGATCGGGTGTTATGACGACGGATATTTTCAAATATGTTCTGTAGGGCTATTTGTAATTCTGCTGGAGTCAAATGAGAATAAGGGACTCCACAAGAAAGGTACAACTTAAAGGCTTCGTCAGGAAGACTTTGACGAATATCTCCTTGTAAGAACCTTACATAATTACGATGAGAGTGAATAGAACGCGCAGTTTCACACATATCTTGACAAATATCAATGCCAAGATAGTCAATATCATCATCTAAATTTAAACCAGACTCTTTCATTAATTTGCTGGTCAGTAGAGATATTCCGTCCCCAGTTCCACTTCCTATATCTAAAACTTCTAGAGAATTCCCTAAACGATATTCCGTTTGTTCTATAGCTTTACGATAAACCATACAAGAGAATGGTTCTTCCCAATTGACCTTTACTGCATCACGTCTGCTAGGTGATAAATAGTGGTCGGTAGCTTTAGACTTACCATAAACTTTGACAATTTCTTGAGTTTTGGTGCTCATGGTGAACTTTAAGAAACTTTAGCTACATTTTTTATTATCTACCCCAATTGGAATTATGTACAATAATGTACCAATTAATAGAAGTCTCAAATAATCTGTATTCCTTGCTCTATATAGGTTAAAAAATTTTTTAATTTTAATTTTTATCACCTAATTTAGGATATTTAAATTGGTAATTAACAAAGAGCTGAAGTAACCTTAATCAACTTTAGTATTACTGTTGACCTATACTCAATAATAAGTTTGACTAGGGAGGATATGGATAATTTAATTGGTGAACGCGAGGTTAAAAATAACCTCAAAATTCTGTGAATTATAATCATATCACCGCATAGTAATGGATATTATTAAAACATTTAATTTTTGATATTTAGCATTTGCTGAAAAGCTAACATTTAATTTTTAATCTACCGTTAGGTATAATTTTAAGTCCGATTCAAATAAGCACAACCGTCGATTTCTCAAAAATTGCTCGTCATGATCGTTGTATATTTATTAATTAAAATAATGCTATAAACCTTTATACTGCAAGCTTTACAGCCTATATACTCTGAGTATATAAGTTACTTTAAGCATAATTTAAGTTCTCGTACATATCTACTTGCTAATGTAATTGTCGAAACCTAATTATTTTTTGATTAACTTAATATTTTATCTATTTTTTCAATTTAAGTATGTGCTCTTAGGCTCAATGGCATTATATTTGTTTATGAAAATTAGCAATAATTGGCAATTTAAACTCAATTATGGATATTTTTTAATATTTACTAGTGAATTAATGATATAAGAGCTTCAATAATCTTCTATACAAAATATATTGAATAATTATTTGCTGCGATCGCTGTAAATATGGACTACAGGCAAAATTTTAATATTAGACTAAGATTTCTTTAAATTTAGTGACTTAAGCTAAAATATAGTTATCCAATTCACAGGAGTCGATAGTAATGCAAATCAATCGACATCCCAAAAATTCACTTAATTCAGAAGTTGAAAATATATCTCTTGAAGGATATAAGTTTAACTGGTTTGACTGGTTTTGTGTATGGTATCCACCAGGATGGTTAATTTTATTCAATCGTCATTGGCAACACTATCACGAAGACCCAGATGGGTGGAATTGGTTGGAATATTTACTATTTTTAATACCTGCAGGTTTTTACATTGCACTATTTATACGCTGGTTGCGTCTTGGTTTTCGTCCGCCAAAACGACGCCATAGTGCGTTCAATCCCCAGTATCAGCAAGCCTTTAGAGAAGAAATATTAGCACCAATTGTTAAATCTTATTTTCGTGCAGAGTTACATTTATCAGAAAATTTACCTAAAAGTGAAAATATAATTTTCGCGATGAATCATGCGGGAATGTGTTTTCCGTGGGATTTTGTGGTGTTGGGCTATTTATTGGCTGAGAAAAAAGGGTGGATTGTACAACCTTTAGCTGGTGTATCTTTATTTGAACATCCTTGGATGATTTGGTGGTTACCTTCAGGATGGTCCCAAGTATTAGGTGGGATCAAAGCCCAGAAAAAAGATTTTCAAAGTGCTGTCGAACAAAATCGTATTTTACTCTACGCTCCGGAAGGTCTGAGAGGACCAAGCAAAGGATGGGGAAAACGCTATCAGTTAGAAAAATTTGACCCAAGTTTTATCCATATCAGCCAAAAAAATTGTATGAAGATTGTACCGGTTATTTGTATTGGTAACGAAAATCTTCATCCTTGGACTATTAATATTAGTAGACTACAAAGAAAATTACAAAATTTACTTAAATTACCTTTTCTACCATTATCACCTCTCTTACCTATTTTTATGCTTTTCCCTTCCATGGGTGTTTGGGCTGCAAAAAGTCGTTTGCATTATTTTATTGAGTCTTGGATCGAAGCAGAAGCAATCGAATCCCTGCAAACAACAGAAGAAACAAACTTACGGAAGAAGATTTATTGTCAAGCTCAAAAGCTACGCGCACAAATGCAAGAACAGATTAATATAAGACTTAAATTGATAAAGCCTTAATTGATTGATTTAAAAGTAGCAGATAATACTTTAAATGTTGGTTTAGAGCCTGATAACATAAAAAAAATATTTTTGTATAACAATTTACCTTGCACTGAAATGAATTGCTGATACTTTTTAAACGAGTTGAACAATCTAAGTAGAGTTTCTCGAAATATTATTTTGGAACTAATATTTTGGGCAATAATATCTTGGACCATAATCTTTTGTAATTATCCTTAAATCTCATAGTATCGGGGCTTTTTTCAGTTTTTCTCATTCATATAAAACTTCATATGGAAATAAAAAGAGTATGTATTCTTGGTGCAGGTATTAGTGGTTTAGTTGCAGCCAAAACATTTATCGAAGATGGTTACCAAGTGACTGTTTTTGAGAAACAGTCTAATATTGGTGGAGTATGGGAATGCTCTAGAACTTATCCAGAGTTGACAACCCATAATCCTCGAAATACATATTGTTTTACTGACTATCCCTTCCCTCAAGAATATCCAGAGTTTCCTACTGCAGAGCAGATGAGGAATTATTTGCAATCCTATGCAAATAGTTTTGGTGTTACCGAACGGATTTTTTTTCAAACAGAAGTCACGAATATATACAGAAAAATAGGTAACAAAATCATCTGGGTAGTAGAAGCAAACGTCAAAGATGAAAAAGAGAACCGGGTCAGAAAAAAAATATATGACTTTGATTTTGTTTTGATATGTAATGGTGTATTTAATCTTCCCAAAATTCCCAAGCTAGCGAATAGATCGGAATTCGAGTCATGTGGTGGAAAGATACTTCATTCTAGCCAGCTCAATGACCTATCAATTTTAGATGAGAAAAAAGTAATTATCGTTGGTTTTGGTAAATCTGCAACTGAAATTTCAGTCATCGCAGCTGATAGAGCTTCTTCATGTACTCTAATTTTTCGGCGTTCTTTATGGAAGATTCCGAAGTATTTATTCAACAAAATTCCTTATCAGCAAATTTTCTTCACTCGTTTTGCAGAAATTTGGTTACTTTATCTTAGACCCGTAGGAATCGAAAAATTACTTCATTCTTTTGGTAAACCTTTGGTATGGGCTTTCTGGCGCGTCCAAGAGATAATAGTCAGATCGAAATTTAGTCTCAAGAGTTACAAGCTTATACCTAAAAAACCTATGAATAGCATGCTAAACCATACTGCTAATTTAGTTACAGATTATTTTTACAAGTATATTCGAACCGGGAAAATAGATACAAGAAAAGCAGAGATTAGCAATTTTTTTTCTGGTGGTGTAGAACTAAATTCAGGTGAAACTTTAGCCGCTGATATTGTCATTTTTGGAACTGGATTCCGCCAGGATATTTCCTTCTTGGAGGAAAAGTATCGTCATTGGATAGTCGATGAAGAAGGTAATTTTCATTTATACAAACATATGATTCACCCAGACATTCCCAATCTGGGTTTTTTAGGGTATAACTCCAGCATCTTTTGCCAGTTAACCTCAGAGGTCGGAAGTTGGTGGTTATCCCAATACTGCAGAGGTAAGTTATTCTTACCTTCGCGCTCGCAAATGTACAAAGCAATGCATATAAATTTTCGGTGGAACAAAAAAAATCTACCTAATAGTTTAGCCTACGGTATTTGTGTATCTCCATTCAATTTCCATTACCTAGAAAATCTGATTGAAGATATGGGTTTTAATATTTATAGTACAAAGAGTAAGTATATTCAGAACATGATGAATACTATAGAACCATATGCATACAATTGTATTCGAAGAGTATTACGCAATAAAATAAATTGATATATAAGTTATTTCTCATAAATTGATCGCTGGCTAAAAAATTATCTTTTGTAAGATTATCAGAAAAAACAAACATAAAAGTGCATAAGTTGACTATTTGTACATTTATCAACTAAGTGTAGATAAACTAATTAAAATTTTAAGAAAGCGCATTGAATATGAGCGCCTTGTCAAGGTATTGGAATATTTGGCGAATAGATCCCGCAAGCGAAGCAGCGGGGTATAAATCTTGTTCAGTCCCTATCGCAAAGGAATTTATTAAGGATTTAGGAGTTTCTCAAGGTACGGACCTACAAACAACTTTACTATCTTACTTTTACGGGCAAAATGGCACTTTAGATGTCGTCACCCGTGCAAAAGCAGGTCTTTGTCTGCGATGTTATATTTCTTATCCAATTTTAAAGGTTTGCAAAAAAATTGATTATTTATTTAGTGGTGGGAAACAGTTTACCTATCGGGATCTATTACCTTTTGTCCTAGACGATGACGGGAAAAGCTTAATTTTTATAGATAGAGATACAAAAAAACATTTTTTTATAGATAATAACGGCGAACTTAAAGACCCCACTTATCAATTCTTTTCCGCAAAGATATTACAGTCATTTCGTTCGGAGTCTCAGTTAAGAATGAGTTTAGATAATTGGGCATATTTACAAACAAAACAAAATCCCCAGATTAAAAATTTTATCTCAGAATTTGGTTTTAGACATTTGAGTGATTGGGCACTATTAAATAGAGTTAGGCGCAAACAATTAGAAAACTTATCTATAAGCGATCGCAATGTGGTAGAAGCATTTCATATGGTTTATCGTCGCGATCGAGTGAAACAAAGACAAACTGGAATCAGAAAATGTCCAGATCCCTCACGGGAACAATTGCAAGAAATGTTGATGCATTTGAAAGATAAAGAATCTCATATTTATACAACCAAAGATTTAATTATTTTCCTCCATCAAATAGCAATACAACTTAGACAGTATGACATTTGGAATTCTAGGGAACCTTTAGAAATATATAATCCTGAAATTCAAACTTACACGACGAGAACTGATTTACCAGGTTCTAGTTTAGATATTGAAGAAGAAGAAGATAAAGAATTTATGGGCTTTTTACATAAACAATTAAATTTAATATTAGCCAATACAATTAAACAAGAAATAAATAACCGTATTTCCCAACTCCAAAAAAGTAAAAATTATGCTATCTTCGCTAATCAATATCTTCAAGGGTTAAAATTATATTATTGTCAGAATCTTTCCCTTAGAGAAATAGCTCCCAAATTAAATATGAAAAGTTGGGATAGAGCTAGGCGAGTTTTAAATCCAGGAAAGCTTCTAAGTGATATTCGTAGTTCTACAATCAAAGAAATAATTGGTGAAATTTTGCATCAAGTTAAGGAGAAGAAATTTCCTATTAGCTTATCATCGCCAGAATACTTAGAAAATTTAGCAATAGAAGTTGAGTGTTTTGCTGACACAGAAATTTTTAAGGAAGCTGCAGAAGAAATTAGAGCCGGGAAAAATCGCACCATGAATAGTTTATATGCTCAACAATTACGAATTTATTTTAAAAAAAATAATTAATAAAATTGCGGCTCAAAATTAAGATTGAAGGAGTAAAAGTAATGTCAAATATTTCAACACATAACTCTGTAGATTTCAGGCTTTTGATACCAGAAGTTATTTATTTAGAATCAGAACACTTTGATCGTGCGGAAAAAATATGTTTACAAAGTAATCATGAAGATAAGCAGTGGCAAAATCATCTAAATTCTTTAGCTGTAGTTGCTTTTAAAGATTGGTTCAAAGAAAAACTATCTACGTACAGCTTAAGTTTAGAAATTAAAGCGACTGAAGATGGGTATTATTTATCAGTTGGTAAATTTAACTATTTTTTGATTACAGTAGAACATCTGTTAGATGAAATTGTAAATGTATCTAAAAGTATTATTAATACGTCCACAATTAAGGTGGACTTCTATGTACTAATAGAAGTATTAGAAGAAGAGGAAGAGGTAATAATTAAAGGATTTTTAAATAATGGCGAACTACATGATTATTGTACTGAAATAATATCGCATTCATCCAATAAAAATTATTATCAAATTCCTCTATCAATATTTGATTCAGAACCTAATCATTTATTGTTATGTCACCAATTTGCAGAAGTACTTGAATTATCTAGAATTGAAGTATCTGCAGCTGAGTTATCTACAGTTAAAACTGAAATCAAGACAAAAGAGAAGAAAATATTCATTAGTGAAATAGATAAAAAAATACCCAAGCTTAGTGAATGGTTTAAAAATATTTTTGATGAAGGCTGGCTGACAATAGATAAATTAACAAAAGTAGAAACAAACTTAGCCTTCAATACCATCAGGAAATCGATCCAAGGGGTTAGGAGAGGTAAGCTAATTGATTTAGAAATACAATTAGGTAAAAATACTGTAGCTTTACTGGTTAATATAGTTGAAGTGAATGGCAATAAGTTTTCCATCTTAGTGCAACTACACCCCACTGGCAAAAATAAACATTTGCCCCATAATCTTCAATTGAGAATGTTTTCTAAAGGAGGAAAGGTACTTCAAGACGTTCAAGCAAGAATTAAAGATAATTATATTCAATTGAAACCATTTAAAGGAGAAGCAGGAAAACGTTTTAGTATTGAAGTTGCTTTAGGTGATGTGAGTGTTAAAGAGAATTTCGAAATTTAAGTATAAAATCTTCAAGCTATTCTAATTTACCAATTAACTCCTCAAATACTGACAAGACAAACAGTAAAAATCTTAACCGTAGCAAAATAGGAAAGCATACTTTTAGCTAATACCTCGAAATATTAGCTAAAATTATTATTTGTGTTTTAATAATTATTTTGTAAAGACAAGTTGTAAAATACTAATGCATATTAAAGATAAAATTAACATGTCTTGCTAAAAAAACAAAAGATAAAAGCAAAAATTGTTTTATGATTGATTATTTTATCTGCTTCTTATGAGTAGGGTAATTGTTTTAAGTTTGGGGACGGGAAATTTACAAGATGGTTTTCCTGTTGTAACTTTACAACTTGGAGAATCAAATAATGCTTATAGGATGAAATTTACTGGTAGCTTACCACCAGCACCAGAAATTGCTCAAATCTATCGCAATTGGCAATCTTTATATTCGGCTTTTTATCAACCTTTAACCTTGTATCGTAATACTGAGGATATTGACGAAGCAGATGACACTTGGGAAATAGAAGAAGGTTATATAACTAATGTTTCCGAAGTAGATATTGTTTCTCTATGCAATCAGATTTCACAAAGTATAAATGCCTGGTTTGATTCAATAGAATTTCGTAATATCGATCAACAATTGCGCACACATTTAGAACCATCCGAAGAAATTCGCTTCATCATTGAAACAAACGATATTTTATTGCGAAGAATTCCTTGGCATCTTTGGAAATTTTTTGATGATTACCCCAAATCAGAAGTTGCAATAAGTGCTTATGACTACCAAAAGCAAAAAAAAATTCTCGAGTACTCTCATAAAGAGGATGTAAAAATTCTAGCTATTTTTGGTAGCAGCGAAGGGATTGATATTAGTCAAGACAGACTTTTTTTAGAACAATTATCTGCTCGAGTAGAATATGGTACTATCGCTTCAGATTGCACTAATGAAGTCGCTGCTTCACGTTGCACCATCGAATTTTTGGTAGAACCAAAGTTGAGCCAATTAGACGAAAAGCTGTGGCAAAAAGGTTGGGATATTATTTTCTTTGCTGGTCACAGTGGTACTCAAGAGCAAGGATTTATACATATAAATAGTAAAGATATTATTACTATCGATAAGTTAAAGAATGCTTTCAAGCAAGCCATCGGTCGAGGGCTAAAATTAGCGATTTTTAATTCTTGTGATGGTCTAGGTTTAGCAAAAACATTAATCGAATTACATATTCCACAAGTTATTGTCATGCGCGAGCCTGTACCAGATAAGGTCGCGCAGGAATTTTTAAAGTATTTTTTGGCTTCATTCTCACAGGGACAATCTTTATATACAGCAGTACGTTACGCACGAGAAAGGTTACAAGTTCTCGAGAAAGATTACCTTTGTGCGACTTGGCTACCAGTAATTTGTCAAAACCCAGCCGAAGCACCTATCATTTGGTCTAAAAATGGCATTCACACTGAAGGCGGACAGGACAAAATATTGCCATTTTCGAGCAAGATATTAGCTGTAAATTCTGACTATACGAATAAATCTGATATTCTTATACCTAAAACAAAAAGAAAGCCCAGTCGTAACCGTAGGGAAAAACCTCCATCAATAAAATTTAATCAAAAACGCTTAATAAAGAAATTTTGGTCATTTGGTCAGGGCAAATCCCCTTTGAAAACTTTACTAGTAGTAAGTATATTTTTAGCCACTCTATTAATGAGTATTCGCTACTTAGGATTTATACAACCTTGGGAATTAAATGCTTATGACCATTTAATGCAATTGCGACCATACGAACAGCCAGATCGACGCTTGTTGATAGTTACAGTGGGCGAGTCAGACATCAAGTATCAGATAGAACAAGGGATGGATATGCGATGGTCTTTATCAGACCAGGCATTGTCTAAGGTTTTAGAAAAGTTAGAGCAGTATGACCCAATATCTATTGGTCTAAATATTTACCGAGAATTTCCAGCTGATCCAAACTACCCCAATCTAGTAAATCGGTTAAATAAGAATAAAAATTTAATAGCTATATGTAAAGTTTCTGCCCCTGCTGATGGGGAACCAGATGGTGTCCCTCCTCCACCAGAAGTTCCCAAAGAACGTCACAGCTTTAGTGATTTTGTAATAGATATGGATGGGGTCCTCCGTCGTCAACTTTTATTTATGAACCCTCCTTTAAATTCTCCTTGTATAACGGAGTATGCTTTTAGTTACTTAATGGCAAGAGAGTATCTAAAGTCACAAGGATATCCCCAACCTAAATTTAACGTTCAAGGCAACTTGCAAATTGATAAGCTTATATTCAAACGTTTAGAACCCCACAGTAGTGGTTACCAGGGAGTAGATGCAGCTGGTAATCAAATATTAGTAAATTATCGTTCTCTACCTTCTTTTAAGGATATTGCTACTCAAGTCAGTCTCAAAGATATCCTTAGTGACAAAATTAATCCTAACTCTATTGAGGGCCTCAAAAACCGTATTGTTCTGATTGGCGTTACCGCCCCTAGTATTACTCAGTTTTGGCAAACCCCTTATGTTTCCAGAGGAGTTTACAAAGAACTTGAGATACCTCATGTGATTGTACAAGCCCACATGATAAGTCAGATTCTCAGCGCAGTTGAAGACAAGAGGTCTTTAATATGGTGGTGGTCTGGGTGGTTTGAAGCTCTGTGGATATGGTGTTGGTCTTTGCTAGGAGGAGTTATCGCTCTTACTATTTGGCAACCAATTACTCTAGTATTCGCTACCGCAACAGCTTTGTTATTACTTTTTAGTACGTGCTTTGGTATATTGATATATGCTGGATGGGTTCCTCTTGTACCCCCAGCATTAGGGTTGATATGCTGTGCATTTCTTCTCAAAGTTTTATTAAGCGATGGCTTTATTCCAATCCAGAAATCTATTAATACTTGATAATGGCCGAGATTAATTTATTCAAAATTCTAATCAAACAGCTTTATATTATTTCTTTGCCAGTTGTATTATTTGGAAATTTAGAACGATCTTGGGCTGGAATGGTAGATACTAATATCTCCCAAGAAAATATCCCTGTTATTGATCGAGGAGTATTTAAACTTCAAATATCCAAACAGCTATTCAAAGTAAGTTCGCCCGACAAGTCGATCGCCAGATCGATTTCTTTCGCACAAAAATATTTAGCCCAAAAAGTACCTGACAATATAGGTGCTCCCACAGGTCGTCGTAAGGGAGGAGCAACTAGGGATCCAAAGCAATGTTCGAGTTTAGAAAAACCTATCACTGCTTTGGTTCCTGGAGGGAAAAGTGGCGAGAAAAATAAATCATTTTTTGCATCAACAGTTGATCGATACCTAAATGTTTGGTTGTTCGTTCCTCAATTAACAACTCCCATGAAGTTTGGAGAATTTGTATTGCAAGATGACAGTGGCAACGACATTTTGAGAAAAAGAATGTCACTTCCCCATAAGGCTGGCGTTATAGGTATCAGCATTCCCCAAAATCCCCAATATGCTCTCAAAAAAAATCATAAATATCAATGGTACTTTCAAGTTTACTGTGGGGATCCAAAAATTCCCCGAGAGTATGCTTATGTTGATGCGTGGTTACAAAGAGTCGCACTAAATCCAAATTTGCAAAAACAATTAGAAACAACTAAACGAGGTAAATACGCTATTTATAGCAAAAATCATCTTTGGTACGATGCTGTTAGCGACCTAGCAAAACTTCGCACTCGCAATCCAAATTCACAGCAACTTGCTCGAGATTGGGCTAACTTACTCAAAATTTTTAATCTAGAAGAATTCGTTGATGTACCTATTATCAAAAATTATGTTTTGTCAGAGTGATTGGTAATGGGTAATTGGTAATTGGTAATTGGTAAAAGCCCGCCCCTCAAAGCGATTTGCTAATTGGTAATAGATTTGAACTAAAATCTATTGCTTTGCGACCCTATAAGCACAGCGACGCGCACCAGCAACAATATGCTCGGTTCGCTCGATCGCATATTCTTCTCCTAAAGCTGCTTGAAAAACTTCCTGCTCCTTCATACACAAACCGACACAAGCAGTTGCAGCAGCACAAATCGGACAATGATTCTCAATCAACAAAAACGACCCATCTTCTTGAGGTTGAACTAGAGCCATATAGCCCTCTTGAGTACGAATTTCCGCTAAGGCTTCTAATCTTTCTCCTAGGGTATCTAATCCTACTAAATATTCTTGATAGTTATCTGTTTGCTGTCGTGCTTTAATTTCTAAAAGTCGATCTAAACCAGCTTCTCCAAACGCTTCTGTGACGGAGTTAATTAGACTTAATGTTAATTCGGCGTACCCATCAGGAAAAAAGCGATTTGCAGCAGCAGTTAATTGCCAAATTTTTGCAGGACGCCCCATCGCTCTAGATTCTTCTTGATAAGTGACTAAATTTTCATCTTGCAGAGCGTACAAATGTTGACGTACAGCCATCGTCGAAACATTTAAACGAGAAGCTAACTCCTGCGAATCCATCTCTCCTTCTTGCTTGAGCAAGTTAATAATTGCACGTCTAGTCCGGACTGCAGTCGATTTTTTGTTGGATTTTTTTGCCATGTAACACTCGTCATTAATGTCTTTAACATCAAGAAAAATATGCTTGTAAGTTTATCTATACCGATAAAAGTTTGAATACGGATTTTTATAGATATATATACAAAGTAAAGAAAAATCTTTACAAAGTCAATTGAATTGTGTAGGCTAGTTTATAAAGAAAAAACTTTAGAAAGTTATTGCGAGCAACTGAATATGAATTTTCATCGATTTGAACATATTAACCAGTCATGTAAGAACCTGGATGTGACTCGTCAGTTTTATCAGACTCTATTCCCCCAATGGTATGTACGGGCTGAGGGTGAGGAAGATGGCTGGAAGTGGATGCATTTTGGCGAACGCCAGTTTTACCTCTCTCTAAATCAATATCTAGATTCATCAACCGTTTCACCATCGATGGGTCATGTAGACCATATTGGCTTTGTGATTGAAAATAGTGAAGCGATGAAAGCTTTGTTAGATGAAAACGGGATTGATTATTCTATTTATATTTCTCCAGAAACCAAATGTCGTATATACGTCGATGACCCGGATGGTACTCAAGTGGAGTTGGTGGAATACAACGAAAGCTACGAGTTGAAATAATTATTGAAACAACTAGTATCCAAACTGGTTTAATTTAAGATAATAAGGAGATTTCCAATGGTTGATCGCGGAATAACACACATTGCACTTGCAGTTAAGGACGTCGATGCAAGTATTTCGTTTTATCAAAAATATGCCAACGTGCAAGTCGTACATCGTCGAAGCGATAGCACAACACAGTCTGATGTTGCTTGGATAGGTGATTCAATTCACCCTTTTGTTATCGTATTAATAGGAAACTCTCAAGTAAAAAGTCCACTCTTACCGGAATCCCATATTGGTGTAGTATATGAGACTCGCGAACAAATAGATCGTCTCTGCAAGATTGCCCGAACGGAAGGAATTTTAATTAAAGGTCCAACTGATTCGCCCCCTCCAGTTGGTTATTGGGCTTATATTCAAGACCCAGACAATCACACCTTGGAAATTTCTTACGGTCAAAATGTTGAATCAGTAATTAAGAGTTAAGAGTTAAAACAATGACTAAAGATATTAAGTATATTAATCCAAAAGGATTGTACGATCCTTCTGGAAATGGCTACAGCCATGTGGTTATTGTGCCACCAGGGGCAACTATGATTTATATTGCCGGACAAGGTGGTGAAGATGAAAACGGCAATCTTATTGATGATTTTGCCCGACAATTAAAACAGGCTTTTGCTAATCTCCGTGTTGCTCTGAGTGCAGCTGGAGCAAATCCAGAACATGTAGTCAAACTCACTAGTTTTGTAGTTGAACATGACGAGTCCAAAGTTCAATTATTAGCCTCTGAAGTTTTAGGGATATGGGGAAATCAAACACCTGCACATACACTTATACCCGTACCGAGATTAGCACTTGATGGAATGTTATTCGAGGTTGATGCGATTGCAGCAATTCCCAATTCTTAGTCATCAAAAAATTTGCTATCAATTCATTAATGACAAAAGCTGACAAAATCTAAAACTTTAATAAATATATACAAAGGAATTTTAACTATGTCTGTAGAAAGTCAAGTATTGACTGTAAATGTGAACGACCGACAATGGGTTTGTACCGTTTGTGGTTATAACATGGTTGGTAAGATGCCCGATGTCTGTCCATTTTGTGGGGCGCGCCATGACACATTTGTTACTTGGAATGAAGCAGAACAGACCTATCGAGTAACACCAAGCAAAGTAAATGATTACGTCACACAATTGATTTCTGTACCTCGTCTAGGAATTGAGCATGCTGCTTATCGCATTGAAACGGATGATGGTGTAGCAGTATGGATTGATTGTCCGTCAGCATTCAATCGGGACTTAGAACCAGTAGAAGCTATTTACTTCACTCATAAGGATTTTATGGGTGCATCCAACCAATATCGACAGTTATGGGGTGCGAAGGTTTATCTGCATATTAACGATAGCGAACATCCCCTTGTCCAGCAATTTCCTGTTGACAATAAAATTTACGGTGACTTTAGCGAGCATGGTGTTGAAGCCTTTTATATCGGTGGTCATACTCCAGGTTTCATGATATATGTCTATCGCAAGGTTTTGTTTATTTGTGATTATGTATTTCCTCCGGGCTCGAACATGCAATTCAACCCCTTTGGACCAAAAGATAAAACTCGTAAACGTGCATCAAGAATACTAGATATTGTTTCTGAGAAATCCCTTGAAACCGTATGTGGTTATAATTTTGTTACTGATTTCGATAGCTGGTACAAAGATTTCAAGCACCTACTCCATGGTTAATTAATATTTCTTGTATCAATTGATGTAGTGTGTTAGGCGCAAAACCATTAAACATTATTTCAAATACTTCATTAGCGCCATAACGCACCATTAAGAAAATAGGTCGAGGTGAGTGAGGATGAATCAACAGAAAATTGCGATTATTACAGCTGCGAGTAGATCTATAGGTGCAGGATGTGCGCGAGAACTAGCAGCACGAGGTTATAAAGTTTCTCTAATGGCGCGTGGTAGAAATATTTTTGATTTAGCTTCAGAGTTGGATGGGATTGCAATTCAAGGCTCAATTACAAAATTCCAAGACTTGCAACAATTAGTAGAGACAACCTTGGTTAATTATGGACGCATAGATGCAGTGGTGAATAGTTTTGGTGACCCACCCCGACCGGATTTACTTTCTATCTCCGATGAAATGTGGTTAGAAAATTTTGAAATGCTCTTCCTGAGTGTTGTTAGGATGGCGAGATTAGTTACAGAAGCAATGCAAAAATCAGGAGGTGGGGTAATAGTTAATATTTCAGCCTGTGATTCCCAGGAACCATCCTTAGGAACACCTTTCAGTGGAACCATCCGCGCCGCAATGGAAGGATTTACAAAACTTTACGCTAAGCGTTACAAAGTAGATAAAATTCGGATGATTTCGATCGCACCTTTTTTTGTCGCAGATTCAATGGAAGAATTGGAAGGATGGGACGTACCGAACAATTTGATATTTGGTCGTCCTGCGACCTATGCTGAGTTTGCAAAAACAGTGGCTTTTTTGGTTTCTGATGATGCTAAATTTATTACTGGTACAACCCTAAAGGTTGATGGGGGAAGTTCTGCAACAATTTAATATCAATTTGGTTTTTCCCAAACTGATACGTGATAGCGACTAGTATTTGTAAATGGTTCTTTTTTCCAGCCTCCCCACCTTGCTCTGAGTTTTAAATTGGCGATTCTTGCCATAAGATCGAGTTCTGATGGCCAAACGTAACGAAAATGTATTGAAGATAACTCCATCTTTTGGTTATGAATTCTCAAATGATGTGATGTTAGGGATTGAGAAACAACATCATAGGTATCTACTCCCCAATGACGCTCGCATAGATCGAATACCCGATTTGTTTCACCATGTGGTAAGGACTGAAGAGCGGGAACCATGACCTCAAGAACAAAACTTCCACCAGGTTTAAGATGTGAGGCTGCGTTTTGGAAACATCTAACTTGCTCATCTTGAGTTGTGAGATTCATGATGGTATTGAAAATCAGGTAGACAAGCGAGAAGGATTCTCCACATGATGCAGTTGTGAAGTCACCTTGAATTACTGAAATTCGGTCGCTACCAGATTTCTCAGTAAGCTTGGTAATCATGGTATTAGATAGTTCAATTCCATGAACTTTGATGCCTTTCATCGCCAGTGGTAAAGCTATGCGACCTGTTCCAATACCAAATTCCAATGCATTCCCGCCATCAGCAAGTTCAGCCAGAAAATCAACAACTGGTTCGACTTTTTCCGGGTTGAAGGCGTCTACGTCGTCATCATATGTTGCAGCAACTCTTTCGTCGAAATATCCGTCACTATGCATGGTTCAAATATGAAATTCACCCTATTGATATAGAAAAAAGTTATTTTGGAGCGATAGGTTTAGCCCTCTGTCTGAGATCGCAATGAAATCTGCTTAAATACATCATCAAACAACTGTACTATAAACAAATGTCCTTCTTTTGGATACCGATTTAGTTTTGTTTGTGGTATCTTCTCATCGAAATATGCTGCATAACTATAGGGCGCAAACCTGTCTTCTTCTCCGTGAAACAGGTGCACTTCTATCTTTATCTCCTCAACTCTAAAACCCCATTCCCCATACAAAATGATTGCATCATCAGCCGGTCCTCGAACTCCTTGCCGAAATCCTTCTGCTATGTCATCTGCATAAAATTGGGCTAATTCTTCATCTGCTGCCAGCAGTTTGTCCGCCACACTCATCGAACTTTCTAGCGATTTCATAAAACCCTGGGGTGACATCCTTTTGGCTGCATATCCAATAAACGAAAATGGCACATAGAATATCCAAGGTGCACTTTTTGACAGCTTGGCAAAGAATCGATCCAACGGAGCCATTTCCTCCCACAATTTAGGCTCTGTTGCTACTGGTCCCCAACTTCCCATCACTACAGAAAACTCAAGTAGCTCTGGGATTGCATAACTGCATGCTAGCGTATATGCCCCTCCGCCTGATGCACCAATAACTCCAAATCTCCTAACTCCAAGCTGTTTTGCAACTTCTTTCACATCTTGTGACCAATCCAGTAATCTCCTGTTTTTGACGTAATCCGACCGACCCATTCCAGGTCGATCCAATGCTATGATTCGGTAACCATATTCTTTTCCTGCTCGATCGCCAAATGAAGGTTCATACCGGGATCCTGGCGTGCCATGAAAATAGAATACGGGCTTTCCTTGTGGATCACCGTATTCACAATAAGCGATCTGCCGTCCATCATCCACTCGAACGTATTGTGTATCAGGCTTATGCTCCGGCATCTTCATGTCGATCTCCAAATACAACTACGCCAATACAGCCTAACTATTTATTACAACGAAAGTTTTCACATATCTCAACATCGTAAGTGAATCAGATACCACCCATCATACTAAACGAGGGCGTAGTCCAAAATTTCTGAAGCACCTTGCGACAAATGTCAGCAAGTAGCTATTAATATACTAGTGAAGTAGTAAGTCCGATGGCATTGCCAAACGGATCTATAAGCATTGCTGCATCAGCACCGAGATCTGTTTTTAGTGGACCTCGGTATAATGATGCTCCTTTTGCGCTTAACTTCATTATGGCATTGGAAACATTGCTTACTTCCCAATAAGTCACTGAACCACCGACACCAGTTGGATTTTTTGTATCGGCAGGGTGGAAACCAAAGATCATCCCTGCACCGCGAACAAAAGCATAATTCGGATTTTCATACTCAACCTTAGAGTCAAGCAAATCAGCATACCATTGTGCGGCTGTATTAATATCTTCGACGAAGAAAATTGTTGACTCTATATGCTTGAACAATATCGATTCCTTTTTTAGCTGCTAATTATTTATTATATGAAAGGTTTACATATAACTTGTTGTCAAATATTTCCCATCCTAATATGCAAAGTGTTGGAAATTACTGCCCCATCTGAAGTATACAGAAATCATCACAAACTGGGAAAAACAAGGTATCAACAAAGCATTAGAACAAGTGGCACTTAATTCGTTACGCGAAGTTTCATAACTGTATCCGTAATTCAGTCTTGTTTATGATTGATGGCTAGTTGTCTGATAATTTGTTCCAGTGCATTTGCTGCAGAGTTAAAGCTAGAATCCTTATCTGGCTGAGATGCAATCCAAAGAGCAGCATCTATCATCGCGCCGTTCAGTAGAACTGCAAGGGCTTGGGGATTGACATCAGAAAAAATTTTTCTGTTAATCAAATCAGCGATCGCTTCTGTCAATGGATCGAGACTACTTTGAGCGTCGATATCACGTAGCCTTTGCCCGAGAACTGAAGGTGCATCCTTAAAAACGATGCGTTGTATTTCTGGTTCAAGGGCAAACGTTAAATAGGCACGACATACTTTCACAAAAGCTTCCAGTGATGTGTCATCGCCGCCGATTTCTAAGAGACGTTCGCCCATTTCATGATCGATCTCTCGCACAACTGCCTCAAATAACCCTTCTTTGCCACCAAAATTGTGATACAGCGCTCCTCGCGTGACGCCAACGCTGGCACAAAGCTTATCCATAGAGGTTTCGGCATAACCGACTTTAAAGAAGCTCTTGCGTGCTGCCGCAATTAATTGTGCTGAGGTCTCCGCCTTTTTTTGAGCCCGTGATTTGGACATATTTTCCTCTAATCTATTGACATACTAGACGTATGTGAGATATTACATACATAACGTAGGTTAAATCAATAGGTATGGATAATCAACCAAGTAGTTTTGAAACCGTACGCCCAGCAAATCATCAGGATATTCCCTTTCTTGCTCTTATGGATCTAGAAGCCTCGCGGGCACCTTTCGGGAATTCCTTCTGGGAAGAGCTTCTAGCACCAACTGGGACACCTTCAGTTCGTTTTCTTGAAATAATGCTTCAGTGTGACGCATCCAACTGGGGGCATATCAAAGATTTCTTGGTTATTGAAAGAAGCGGTCAACCTGTCGCAACCTGCGCGGTTTATCGACCTTCGTCAATATCGGAAATAAATGGTCCGCTTAATCTCATCAAGTTACCCGAGATAGCCGAGATGCTTGACTGGGGTACTTCTATAACCAAAAGTTTTGAACAGGCTTACAACAAGATCTGGGGAGACGATAACAGTTTTCTCAAACCGCAGGCTGAGATGATTGTCGAGACTGTAGCTGTTTCCCCCGAGCATCGGGGCTTAGGGCTCGGACATAGCCTGATGAAGGCAGCCTTTAAACGCGCTCGTGAAGCAGGAGCTTCCTCATTGGGTGTTATGGTGATTCATGGTAATAGCCCAGCAAAGGCGCTTTATGAAAAATACTTCGAACCGTTCGTTACTTTTCACTCTGCTTTCTTTGATGACACATTTCCCGGTCTAACTAAGTATCGAGCAAACCTTAATCCATAGGAGAAATAACAGAAAAATCGATACAATGCTCTTATGTATGACCTTGCTGACGGTCAAAATGAAAAAAACTTTGAAGCGTCAATCACTCGAATGCTCTCATTGTAACTGAAATGCGGTGGTTTTTATATTTCGCAAATTTTGGGATTTCGTGAGTCCAATGTTGATTCGTACGCCAAGGGATTATTATGAAATCTCCGTTCCTTAGAACAAAATCTTTTATCAGATTACCCTTAGGATATGGACGCATTCGAAATACTCGCTCTTCTCCAAGGGAAATCGTGATTATCGGGGTTTGGGGAATGAGACCCTTCGTGCTGTCACGATGTTTGCCGTGATAATGGCTCAAACTGCCATCGTGCCAATTTACGAATAAACCATTGATTCTAGGATCAATTTCTTGTTGCACCCATTCCAAGTAGGATTTCAATGATTCGGGTACATCGTGTGCGATCGCGATTTGGTTGGAAAATGGGTAGTCTTTCTCATAGGCACGATTCCATCTCGGTACTTTGACGTGTTTCCCGTGTATGACGATCTCGGAATATTCGTCAGGGTGAAGACTCCATAGCTCCTTAAAACGGGTGCTATCCGGAATTAGATCGGCTGGAATTGTACCCGTCGTGATTTGGCAGTCTGTATCAAGGTCAATCTTACTATTCATTTTCCAACGCATCTATTCAATTTGTTTTTGGTATTTTTTTACGCCCAATAATGAATGGCATTAATTTAGCTAGATTTTTTGCATCATCAATTCCTCGATGATGTGTTCCATCTATAGACAAACCAACCATTTTTAGCGCTTTAGCCATACCATATTGTTTTTTAGTTCCTAATGCTAAAGAAAATAATTTTTTAATATTTACGTGCTCATTTCCCATGGGATAGGGGATTTTATGATACTTTGCATCTCGTTCAAGTTGATTTTTATCGTAGTCGCCCCAAGAACAAAAAATGGAATTTTGATATTTTTCAAACCAACATTTAAAAGTTTCTACTGCTTGTGAAAATGTGGGTGCTTCCTCAAGGTCTGCTTGTTTAATCGTAGTCAACTCTGTGCAAAAAGCAGTCAGTATTGGATGTCTAACGGGTTTAATAAAAATTGTAAATTCGTCGATGATATTTAATCCTACAGCTTCTACGATCACAGCACCAATTTCAATGGTTTCCATTTCCTTTTGCGGGATAGAAAATTTATCGCAGCAAGTAGCTTCCAAATCAACTATTAAATAATGATCGTAACTAAATAATCCGATATTCATATTTTATTTATTTTTTTATATGACAAATAATGACCGTGATGTGCAGCACGAATACTAAGCAGGGATGAGGGTGAAGGAGCCGGCGGGGCTCTAACGGGGTTAGCCACGGGCGCGAAAGAGAGCTAAAAAGATACGCTTAAGCCTGATTTTCCAGTGCAGTGCGGTTTTACTCGCTTTAGTGGTGGCTTTTGCCATGTGCCATTAATCGCCTCTTGTTGTGGCAAGTAAAGCCGCAAGGATATGAAGAAGCCCTTATCCGGTGCAGGTAGCCAGTTCTTCCTCTTTTTTTCTTCAGTTGGTTGAGCGTACTGGATATAAAGTGTCAGTCCTTCATCTTCGTCGAGAACAAGTTCATTGTTGTCTAACATCGTTGAATTAATAAGATAGCGCTCGAGTTCGTTCTCGACGAGAAGCTGCTCGGGGAGATTATACATCGTTGCCGACCAGAAAGCGTCAGCCGGTGGCAATCCACCTGGCTCGAAGCGTAGCGTATAACAGACGTCGCCTGATGCATTTAATTCGTTGCCGTCTGAATCGTTATAGTAGGAAGGATACATGGCCTCCTCAACGGAATTGCCCCAGATGCCAAGAATCGCGCCAGCCATGCGGTACAGGTAAATGTTACCTGTTTCCGTCAAGTGCTGACGTGTGCCGAATAGGTCGGCGGCGGTGACTTCTTGAGTGTTAATTTTGTTCTTCTTCAGCTCCAGATAAGCATCCCAACCGTCCTTTACACCTTGCTCGACGGCCTGTTTCAATTCCACAGAGAGTTCTGTCGGGTCAAAGGTCAGGCCAGGTCCGATGTTTAGTTTTGCGAAGCGAGCCATCAATTCCGTTTCCGATTCGTGTGTTGGACAAAACGTCGTAAGAAGGAAGTTCAGCAGGCTGAATACTTCAAGTGAAGTCTCGCCCTTGTCCAGTCTTACGGGTCTTGGGTATCTCACCGCTGGCATTTCCGATGGCGGATCCGTATTTGTAAACTTACTCAGCGGTTGAACCTTGTAACCGTTCTCAATGATGTCTTCGACATTCTCTAAGTCATCTGAGTTGAAAAGCTGGGTGCGGTACAAGGCTAGTACAAGACTGGTTTCGCTACGTATAACTGCGGTGATTTCAGCCGGTGTCTGCCCCGTCCAGTCAGGACCAGCCAGCAAGTACTTGCCTGCCCCATTGCCTGTCGTCCGAGTGCCAACATATTCGAAATTGTGAGTGTAAGCATCAATGAGTTGGATAGAGTAGTATCGTCTAGGGTCTATAATTGGGACCGTCAAAACTAAAGGTTCCGCACGAAGATCTGCGCCAACCACACAGTAAGGTGTATCCGTGTTCGGTGTCTGAACTGTTTTATCCGATGGCGTGGACAGTCGTGCTTCGCCATGTAATTCATTCAATGGTCCCTTATATTCGTCATTATTGGGCCAAAGAAAGTAGGCAAAAAAAATCCGATAGCTGTCCACCATCGGATACGCGTAAATGAACGCATCTTTCGAGATCAATCGGGCTTCTTGTGGAGTAAGTGTGGACGAATCAGCCATTCTCAATTTTCCTTTATAGTTATTCCCAAGGATTAATTATATCGATACCACATTTTTCAAAATCATCCACATTTCGTGTCACCAAAATAGCCTGATGCAAACAAGCAATAGCAGCAATCTGAGCATCAATTTGAGAAATAGGACGACCTATAGTTTTTCTTTTGGCTACTATAGTTGCAAATAATTGTGCTGCATCGGTATCAAAAGGCAAAATACGTCCAGCAAAATCTAGCTCGAACATGGATTTAGCTGCTTTTTTCAAGGCAGTACGCCGTTTTCCTACTGGTAAAATTTCCAAACCATATAGGATTTCGGCTTGAGTCAAAGCAGTTATAAATAAGCTTTTTGCTTGGTATTTCCCTATCCAGTGCACAACTGATTTATCGGGTTTCGATTTCATTAGTTCCGATAAAACATTAGTATCAAGAATAATCATTGCTCAAATTGAGGAGGTTTGCGCATTGCTTCACGAGAAGAAGCAGGTAGGTCGTCAACTCCACCCAGTTGAGCAAATCGTTTTTGAATTGATTCGGCGAGATTTTCTGACAGTTGAGTATCTTGGAGTAAAGTATTGCGTAAAATTTGCCGTACTTCTTCTTCCATCGAATGACCGTGATGTGCAGCACGAATACGCAGTAGTTCTTTTATTGGTTCTTCCAGATTGCGAATAGTTAAGCTAGCCATAGATTTTAATTTGACTTTGTACTTGCATTGTAATCAATGCTAGCAATGCTATCAATTTACTCAAAAGTGATATCGCTTTAACATATAAAAGTGTTTTACAACGAGAGGAAGATTTAATTGTTGGAGTAATTTAAAATTTGCCGTAGCGTATTGCTTGCTGAGAAGGAGAAATATATGGAAATTGTTACAAGTTGGGAAAAACAAGGTGCTAACAAAGCATTAGAACAAGTAGCACTTAATTCATTGCGCGAAGGTCTACCAGTAGAGATAGTTGTAAAAGTTACAGATTTGACTATAGAGCGAGTGCAGGAATTGAAAGCGGAATTAAAAGCTGAAAATAACAAGTAGGGAGTTAGGATGATTGGGATCATCGCCAGATTTAATTGACTTAAAGCTCTAAGGTTTCAGTGCTGCGATCGCTATTTCTTTATCTATAGCTTCATACAGCTTCCCACTCTTTGGCATGTTTTTTAGGATGTCCGTCACCAACATTTTAATTGTGACTTCGACAACTAGAATATCTAGCACACCGTAGATGTTAGAAGCGAAAGATGTCAGCAGCAACGCTAAACATATCGCGTTCCATTCCTTGTAGGAACATTTTTTAAGATCTTGCTAGTATTTTCAAGGCGATGATGCCACACAAAAGTTTGAGTCACCGGCGTGAGCAGGTTGAAAAAATAGTATTACGGCTGTGTAAGCCGAACTTTCGGCGCACTCTCTGGTTAGATGAGCAAAATAAAATCTATTGTTGCAGATACGAAAAAGGTTTCATAAACTTTCTAAGAAGTTTTGATCTTGCCCAAGATGGAATTAAAGGACATTGCTTATTGATCTGATCGCGTTCCTGCATAAGACCTTCCCAACGATTAATAAATTCTGCGACTTCAATAATACTAGCTCTGCTTCTTTTGATCAGGAGATAAGTTTTGGTCGCCCATGAATCCAGTGCATTGGCAGCTTCAAAATGTAACTGTTGCTTCTCGGATGGGTTAAGAAAAGACATTGCACCTGTCAGCCCTGAAACAATGAATGCTGTTATGCCAGCAGTAACAGAGTACTTGGCAAAAGCTGATACACCAGAAACACTAGCTAAGATCGCTGCAGGTAATCCAAAGAATATATGTAGATTACCATAGATTCCAGCAGCATTCCTATGGCAACTAGACATTTCAAGCGCTCTGTCTGCATACCACTCCATCTCGGTTGCTAGATCAAGTAGAAACCGGGTGTGGCTAGAATTATGATCATCGTCTGTCATAAACAATAAGTTACGAATATTTTAATGAGTATCCTTTACTTTTTTTAGAAGCTGATTGATAAGAAAATGGACCAGGCAGATTTACTGAAGTATTTTGAGTGGAATTCCAACTAATTGGACCAGCCTTTATAGTCGTTGAAATTTCTGATTTGGATAAATTGACAGATAAACCGGGCAACAAACAGCTTTATCTTTTTCCTAAAACGAAATCCCATAGTGTTTTTAATATATCTATCCATTTCAGTATGCCCATATTTCACCAAGATTATTAACTCTAAAAAACCTTTAAAGCAGCAATAAGTACAATGAGATTAGAGCAGAAGGAGAAATATATGGAAATTGTTACAAGTTGGGAAAAACAAGGTGCTAACAAAGCATTAGAACAAGCAGCACTTAATTCGTTGCGCGAAGATTTATCAGTAGAAACAGTTGTAAAAGTTACAGGTTTGACGCTAGAAAGAGTGCAGGAATTGAAGGCAGAATTAAAAGCTGAAAATAACAAGTAGGGGATTAAGATTATCGGGATTAATAGCTAGACTCAAAGGAGCAAATCTTGGATACTCTAAGGAATTTAAGTAAAAATCTACTACTCAATAGGGCGCACTTCGGTGCGCCCCTACGAGTAAGAAATTATGGTAAGAATATTTTTTTGGGAATTTATTACAAGAAAAGAAGCACTTTGCAATACTCCTGGCTGCAAATATTATTCCATCTGGTTAAACTTCAGCTACGACGGTTAAATTTAAAGCAATAAGATTACTGATAGTAAGGAAAAATTTGTTAACGAAATTGATTCTCAAACCGTTCGCGATTGCATGCACGTAGTTTGCGCTTATCGCAGCTAAGCAGTTAGCAGAAGCGTACCGTAGGTATTGGTTCTCCTTATAGTCTAATACACTTCTTAAATTGATAAACATTGCTACAGTGAGACCGATTATTAGCCCCAGTTCAGAGACGGTAAGCGAGAGCCACTCATTCCCTTTCTCACACTTTTCTCAATATCTAAAATTACCTTCTGAATCCCACTCTGCTCGTTATTCAAAATATCTTTCTTCATTAAACTGAAGTAACCTTCGATATTCTGTTTCAGAATGGGTCGGTACTTAACTTCTGTATTGTGCACGTCCACAACATCCCAAGCAATAATAGCCATAGTTGCTAAAGGACCTAGAAACTCTCCACCAACTAACCCCCCTGTTTTACCTAAAAAGCTTGTACTTACAAGGGCTTTAGTTGCTATTTTCCCTGTCATTTTTTCAAATAACACTACTGTTGCTTTCGTTAATAATGCCCCACTTCCTAAGCTTCCAATGGTAAAAGCTTTTAGTTGCAATGGAACTTGTTTTCCCTCAACGTTAGTCACAAGGACTGTAACACCTTGCAAATACTCGTTCCAGTCTACTTTGGGGATGTTGTATTTAATACGAATTTTCTCAAAGTTTCGCTGCAGTTCACTAGTATAAATTTGTGAAATGTCCCTTGAAATAGTTTTTAATTCAAGCTTTGCAAGTTCAGGTTGAAGAACACGATTTGTAAATTCCTCAAGAACCTCTTTCTGAATTTTCTCTTTAGCAGTTGGAGAATTTTTACTTAGAACTCGCTTCCCAGTTTGTAAAGTTCCATCTAAACCAAATTTTTTCTGGGTCCAGTATCCAAAATACCAATCCAGGAAATCAACATCCTGACTTGAATCAACTCGACTCATCAAGCCATTAATCCAGGTATCTAGCTCATCTGAAGCAGCCGTTAAAGCTGCTTTGCGAGCTGCCACTAAGGCAGCATCTAGTTCTACCGTAAGCTTATCTGTTTGAGTTGCCGCAATAGTAAATTTACTAGCTACTCCAGTAGTGTTAGCTACGGGTGCAGCAAGGGTATTTCCAAATGCAAAGTGCCTTCCAAAAGAAGACAGGACAATGAGAATTAAAATAGCCCAGAGAGTAATAGAGAAAATACGCCATCCTAGCTTCAGTAACGTCTGCCATGTAGGAATTCTCTTTACAGAGTTAAGCAATACTAAAGCTAAATTAGTGACAAGTGTTAGAAAATCTCTTTTTTTTGTCATACTACACTTGATCCCTGTAGCTAATGTTTATAACAATATGTTATATTTGATACTTACTAGTTATCATTGGGTTTTTCCCCGATCTCTTCAATATTAATTTCGTAATCTTTTAGTAAAACTATATTAGGGCTTACGCAAAATTTATGTAATTCGACATCCAGTTAACTTCTACCAAAATACTTTATTCTCTAATAACAAAATCTAATGATAGGATGACCAAAATTACTATTCAAAGTAACTATGCCTATCGACCATGACCGCTTATTTAAAGAGTTAATTTCTACATTTTTCATTGAATTTATCGAACTTTTTATTCCTGCTATAGCTTTAGATATAGATCGAGATTCTATTCAATTTTTACCAGAAGAAGTTTTATCCGATGTGACTGCTGGAGAAAAGAAACTCATAGATTTACTCGCAAAAGTCAAATATCAGGAGAAAGAAACTTACTTTTTAATTCATGTCGAAGCTCAATCTTATTCACAACAAGATTTTGCCAAACGAATGTTTAAATACTTCGCCAGACTTTATGAAAAATATGATTTGCCAATTTATCCTGTTGTTATCTTCTCATTTGATGAACCACTAAGAGCAGAACCAAAAACGCATAGCATTCAATTTCCTAATTTGGATGTACTCAGGTTTGAATTTGCAGCAATTCAATTGAATAAAATTAGTTGGCGAGATTATTTAACCCAACAAAATCCTGTTGCTGCTGCACTAATGGCAAAGATGAATATTTCACCGGAGGAGCGTCCACAAGTTAAAGCAGAATGTTTGCGGTTGTTAACTACTTTAAGATTAGACCCGGCACGCATGCAATTAATATCTGGTTTTATTGATACTTATTTAAATTTAAATGAAGCAGAGGAAAAAACCTTTAAAGCTGCAATAAGTACAATGGGATTAGAGCAGAAGGAGAAATATATGGAAATTGTTACAAGCTGGGAACGAAAAGCATTAGAAAAAGTAGCACTTAATTTGTTGTGCGAAGGTATATCAGTAGATATGGTTGTAAAAGTTACAGGTTTGACTTTGGAACGAGTGCAGGAATTGAAGGCAGAATTAAAAGCTGAAAATAACAAGTAGGGGATTAAGATTATTGGGATTAATCGCTAGACTCAATTGACTGCTCAAATTGAGGAGGTTTGCACATTGTTTCGCGAGGATAAGCAGGTAGATCGTCAACTCCACCTGGTTGAGCAAATCGTTTTTGAATTGATTCAGCAAGATTTTCTGACAGTTAAGTATCTTTTAGTAAAGTATTAGGTAAAATTTGCCGTAATTCTTCTTCTATCGAATGACCATGATGTGCAGCACGAATACGCAATAGTTCTTTTATTGCTTCTTCTAGATTGCGAATAGTTAAGCTGGCCATAGATTTTTGTTTAACTTTGTACTTATATTGTAATCAATGCTAGCAATGCTATCAATAAACCAAAAAGCGATAATCGCCCTAATGATGAAACAAGTATCCTGAGCAGTTGTGCCAATGTCGCCTTGATGAACGATCCACAAGCCCGTGAAAAGACTTGAGAGTACGGTGCATAATTCACCGAAATAATGCTGTCTAAAAGATTGGTAGGTGGCGCGTTCTTTAATAAGAAAACGTGGTGCGCTCCTCGTAGCATCCGCTCCATTGAGTTGTTGGGCATCACAAATGCTTGCGCTTGCTGGCTTGAGGCAACAAAGCCCAGCCTACAGTCAGCTTAATCGCACCACGAGAACGAAGATCGAGATCATTTGCTCTACTCGACAAACCTCTCTATAGAGACTACATAGAAATCTCCTCTAGCTTATACTTTGGAATAATCCGGTTCAGGAATAACCAACCCAAAAGTTTTACCTCCTTCAACCACAATCTTCAGATCAAGTACTTCCGGAATTTTAACGCCAAGAAATTCTTCCAGAGTCTGATAGGGACGGACTGAGAGATTATGGGCAAAGACTGAGTCTGAAGCAGCTTTGGCGATAATTTTTTGCTGTACTTTTTCACGACCTTCTGTTTCAATCAGCTTACTTAAGGATTTCCCCTCTTTGTGCGCTCGGAGATAACTTTTGGAAAGAGTCGGTGTCGTCGCCATATCAACAATCGCTGGGATACGACTACTGGGGTTGGGAAGATAACCACTACCCGAGTTGAGCTTGTACGTTTCTTCTTTGATGTTTAAGCTATTAAAGACCTCCTCTCTTGTAAACAAACCATCTGGATTGATGACCACACCAGGAGTACTGTCCTTAAATAGGTATTTGCAAGCGTCAATATTCAGCGAGTTGTCCTTGTATAGTTGCGCTTCAGTACCCAGGCTGTATTCTTTGATTATCCAGCCTGAATAATCTGTACATCCTGACCCTTCGTGCCAGCCCCAGATGCAGTAGTATGCAGGGTTTTTGGCATAGAAACTTTGAACCCACTTTGTAGGAGGGGTGCTTTTGTCGCCTTTTATGACCAAGGGGTGCATGGGGTCGTCTTGCCAGAATGTGATGACCTTATAGGTATCTAACATTTGTTGCCAAAGATTTCTGTCTAAACCCAATAAAACAGCCTTAGCCAAATCCAAGAATTTAGGATCCGTTTTGTCCGGAAATGCTATTGTTGCCAACTCAGAAAGAGTGGTGGTAGAGCCTTCAAAGGTAAAGCTTTTCTCCCAGTTACCGACAACATTGGCATGATAAGCTGCCAGTTGAGTATCTACTGCGATGCATGTTTTTGAAAAGCGATTAACATAGCTTGCAAAGGAGCCTTTTATATCGGCAGGCGGTTTATCGTACCATGAGGAGATTAATCCAGCAAGAAAATTTCCGACGATAGAACCAACAGGGCCTGCGATTGATGAGCCAATCTTCCCGAAAGCACCTTTCATAATGCTTAACACGATTTTGAGGCCTGGGTCACTCTTATCATGTTCAGATAAGAGGAGATAAGCGTTTGTGATCTTATCCTGACCATAATTATGAACATAATCATTTAGCTCCTGCATATTTTTCAGGTTATTCTGAACCTTAGTTATATCTGCAGCAGTAGGTGAACTCATATATTCCTCAACTTTATATTTTTATGGCGTTGCATAAATGCAGGATGAATTAGCTGAGCACTAGGATCTCTTTGTACTCGTAACTACAAAGTACAAATTAGACATGCATTTAAGCATATCCACTGATTTAAAATAGCATAATTGCAAACCACATAAATGTAACTTTGTCTACTTCGGTGTTTGCCGTTTTTTCTAATTTTTCTAGACTTGCAGTATAGATAATGCACAGTAGAAGAGATCAATTCATCCCTCTATTATGCAACGGCGAAAATTCCCACAGAAGATGACACTCCTTCATAAAAATTTCCCACTTCAATCAACCACATACTCCCCAAATTCCCGCGTCAAAGCCGGAAACACCGGACAAACAGCCTGCTTCTGCAAATTATCCGGCTTACTCCAAGTAAAAGGAGCCTCTTTCGCTGCAGACATCCACAACAAACGTTTCGCCCGAGTCATCGCCACATAAAGCAAACGATATTCTTCAGCAATTTTGAGATATTTTGCTTGTTCCCAAGCTTCGGTAACATTGGGTAAACGGGGTTCGTCATGTAACGCCGCACGAATTTGGGCGCGAGCAACCTCTGATAAAGTAAAGCTACCCAAAAATTGCCTTTGGGGAGGAACCCAAAATCTCCCTGGTATTAAATTTTCGTGCAGAAACGGCATAAATACATAATCCCAGTCCAGCCCTTTGGCTTTATGCATGGTAATGATGGTCAATTGACCGGGACGGGTATACCGGGCTTCTGAATCTTCTGTATCAACTGGTTCAAAACGTTCGGAACTGACTATTTCGCTTAATACTCGCAACATTTCCCCCAAGGAAAGATTACCGGCGATTTGGATTGCAATGCGTTCAGCTAATTTGTCTGCAGTAGCGAGTTCGGCTTGTTCGTAGTTTAAAGTTAAACCAATAAAGGAAATCAGGTGATAAACCGGTAATTCTAACCGAGCGCGGAGTAAACTTCGACATATTTGAGCCGCTTTTTGCACCGGTTCTGTTTGCGGTGGAGCGAGGGGTCCGGGATACAAAAAGTCCTCTGGTAAGGATGCAAGGGCGTTAAGGTCTTGGGTTTCAATAATGCGACGTTGTACCATTACCGCCAATGCAGCTTTTAGGTAGTCCGGGGAATGGGGGCGATCGCAAAAGTTAAGTATGGCTAAAATTTCTTCGGGGACATGGGAATGACGTTCCTGCTCGCTGACATCATACAGGTTAATTCCATGTTCTTTGCAAATCGGTTTGAGTACTTCACCAAGCCATCGTCCTTGACGGTTTTCCCTAACTAAAATTGCGCCGGTTATTGTATCGCTTTCATCTTCACTAAACAACTCAATTATGCGTTGAGAAATCAATTCTACAGTATGGTGAATATCTCGAGGCTTATGTAGTTCTAAACCTTGACCGATCGCTTGAGGATTTGCATTGGGTTGAGGATCCTCTGGTTCTACAAGATGAATATTTTGATCGCGAAATGGAAGTTTTGCTGTAGCTAGACTTTCTGCTTGCAGACGTTGTTGTTTCGCTTTTTTATTTTGACTACTGTAAAGTGAATTGACCCACTGCAAAGCAAAGTTAGCCGCTTCAATCACTATACTAGTACTCCGTCCCGCTCGATCCATCGTCGCCAGTCGGTTTTTAGCCTGACATTCTTGGCAAAACTCGCGGAAATAAATTGGATCTGCAGGGGTAAAAGTTGAGTTAATTGCTTGGTTGGGATCCCCTACCCTTACCAGGTTAATTAGGGATTGGCGTTCGGAGCGCACGCTCCGCGTACCATTAGGGATTTGGGATTGGGTAATAATTGTTTGTCCCCTGCTCCCTGCTCCCTGCTCCTCGTCTCCCTGCTCTCCACTCCCAGTCCCCAATCGCCAGTCCCCAGTCCCCAATCCCTCCGTCGCCAAAATCTGCAATAACTGGGTTTGCAGAGGTGAGGAGTCTTGAGCTTCGTCTTCAAATACGGCGAAAACTTGATTTTGTTCGATTCTGCGGGCGCTGGGATTATCTAATACCCGTAACGCTGCTAAAATCATGTCGTCATAATCAATAAATTCGCGATCGCGCATCAGGGTTTCATATTGGTCGTATAACCCAGAAGCTATACTTAAAATTCCATATTCATCTTGAGTTTGTCTGCTTAAAATTTGTAAATCTTCTGGCGACAATCCAGAACTTTTTGCTTCATGAATCACCGTACTCGCCAAATCCGGTAAAACCTCCGTTCGGATTACTGACTGACGACGCAATCTTTCGGTTTCCTCACCGTCAAATTGCATCCCTTCAACTAAACGGTAATATTGAGATTGGTTATTAGTAATCCAATGCTCCACAGAAGTGCGAATTAAACGGTGTCCTTGGTTGGGAGTAATTAAAGTAAGACGGTCTAGTTCTAATCCAGATAAATTGGGGTGACGACTAGCAATGTTGAGGGCTAAACCGTGCAAAGTATGGACGACAAAACCTGTTTGGGGTAGAGATAAATCGTCGCGGAGATATTTACGAATTTTAGCTTTAATATTGGCAGCAGCGGAACGAGTAAAGGTCACCACCACCAACTGTCGGCGAACATTGGGGCGAGAACTGTTAGAACGCTGATACTGACGCGCGATCGCAATAGCTGCGGCTGCAGCCATTCCGGTAGATTTACCAGCACCAGGAACAGCCGAAACAGCTAAAGGTCCACCTTGCCAATCTACCATTTGCTGTTGCCCGTGACGCAAACTATTACGAATATTATTAATGGCTTGTTCCCTGGGAGAAGCAAGGTTTTCTCTCGCAGATAATTCTGTATCTAGAGGCTCAGTCGGCACTGTATCAGTAAAATTAGCGTCTGACATAGATTCAACTTTAAACTTTAACCTTGAAATTTGAGATTTGAGCTGCCATATTGTTCGTTATTAATTTCTCATTCCTCGCTAGAAAATGGTGGGTACATTTGACACTTAATTAGTATGTATTTGTAATAACAAATTTTGTTATTCAATCAGTTTATATCAATAGAGTTTAATAAAAATCTATTTTGTCAAGGGGTTTTGGAAAGAACAAAAATCTTACAACCTTTACGGATACTTTAAAACAGACATCAGACTTAATCTAATAAATGAGTTTATAAATCAATAATGACAAATTTAAAATCAAAATATTTCCTACATTACTTAAGTTTAACTTTTTTAGTTTTACTTGCTGCAATTTTACGATTTTGGCACCTGGATTTAAAGCCTTTATGGATGGATGAAGTTATTACAGCCATCTTCAGTTTAGGTAAAAACTATCAAGATTTACCTTTAGATGTAGCACTACCTTTGGAGAATTGGCGAAATTTTTTGAGTTTAGAAACAGGGAGAAGCTGTTCTCAAATTGCCGAAAATCTTTCCAATCAATCTACCCATCCCCCATTATTTTTTTGTGGAATGTATCAGTGGCTAAGTTGGGTTTCTCCTAAGGAGCAAGATTTAGTCACACAATTACGTTACCTCCCAGCCATATTTGGCGTGCTTACAGTTATACCAATCTATGCTGTCAATAGAATTGCTTTTTCTACTCAAGCTGGCTTAATGGCTGCTGCTTTGATGGCTGTTTCACCTTTTGGAGTTTACCTTTCCCAAGAAGCAAGACATTACACCTTACCAATGCTGTTGATTTCAATATCACTGTTGGGGTTGATAAAAATTCAACGGGATATCATCGAACGGAATCAGATAAAATTTTCAGTCTGGTTGGGATGGACAATTGTTAACAGCATTGGGTTTTATGTCCACTATTTTTGTATTTTGGCGTTCATTGCCCAAATTGCGACTTTTATTGTCTTAATGTATGGAAAATTAATATATCCTAAAAAACCACAGGAACAACAAGGTAATATTCTTCCTCAACGTAAAATTTTACTGGCGTTAGTTTTGTCAATTGGTGCAACTAGTTTAAGTTTTTTACCTTGGCTACCAATTATTACCAAACATTTTACTAGTGCAGATACTAGCTGGCTCCATGCTCCCGTCCATATTGCTCCAATTTATCAAACCCTGGCAGGATGGCTGGTAATGTTAATTGTATTACCAGTAGAAAATCAACCTTTACCAATAGCGATCGCCTGCGGTGTATTAATGCTTTTATTTGGTGTTTGGGTAAGTTTGCAAGTTTTCCGGGGTTTAAAACAGTTATTATCTGCACCTAAAACCTATTTTTCAGCAGTTACACTTTTAAGTTATTCAATATTTATTATTTTAGAATTTTTTGCGATCGCATATATTTTGGGCAAAGATATCACAGCAATACCCCGTTACAACTTTATTTACTTTCCCAGTTTTTGCGCCCTGATATCTGCTAGCTTATGCGCGACTAGAAACTTAAATAAAAATCAAAATACCAGTAAAAATAAAAAATTCAACAAGTTTAAATTTAATAAATTTCAATTCAACAAGCTGAGAAGTTTTGTAAATAAAATAAATTCTGTAGCGCTGACAAGATATTTAGTTTTACTAATTGGAGTCATAAGCTCATTATTCGTAATTAATAACTTTGCCTTTAAAAAACCCTTTCTTCCCAGTGAATTCGCTCAAAGTATAGATCGAGAAGTATCAATACCATCAATAGTAGTCATGGGGTATAGAGATAACCAAGATGTCGCGCTAGGATTAAGTTTTGCTCTAGCCCTAGATGCAGAAAAAGAACAAAAAAAATCAAAAATTACTTATGTATCGAGTGATTCAACTTTAACAACAAGAGATTTTATAACAAAAGATTTAACAGCAGGAGGTTTAGTAAAAGGAAATTTACAAGTAGATCGCTTGGGAAAAGAAAATTTACCCACTAAAAAATATTCAACAGCCGATAAGTTTGCATTTTTTTCTCAAAAACAGGGATTTCAAGCAGTTTGGCAAAAACTAGCTGAGTTACCTCCACCAAAGGAATCACAGGTAAATTTGTGGGTAATTGCGCCAGGTCTTAGACGTCGCGACTATCCCCAGCAAACCAACTTGTCCTCACAAATTCCTTGCACCATAGATCCCAAACAACATTACCGTATTGGAGTACCCTATCAACTTTATCGGTGTGAAAACTTTGAGTAAGGAGTAATGAGTAACAAGTAATAAGTAATAAGTAAGGAGTAAATGATAACTGATAACTGTAGCCCGTAAGGGCGTGGCGTTAGCCATAAACTGTTAGCGGATCCGTAGGTAGCGCAGCTAGAGGCTAACGCCGACGCCGCAGGCTCTACTCTAGCGTGCACGACAGCGCATTAACTGGTAACTGATAACTGGTAACTGGTAACTGATAGCTGATAACTGATAACTGGTAACTGATAACTGGTAACTGATAACTGATAACTGATAACTGATAACTGATAACTGATAACTGTTAACTGACAACACAAGGATGAACAAAAGAATTATTGGCTTAACCGGAGGTATCGCAACAGGAAAAACTACTGTAGCGAACTATTTAGAGAAAACCTATAATTTACCAGTTTTGGATGCAGACATTTATGCAAGAGAAGCTGTCGCAACAGGTTCGCCAATTTTTCAACAAATCGTAGGACGTTATGGAACAGAAATTTTGCTTGATGATGGAAACCTCAACCGTCACAAACTCGGGGAAATTATTTTTAACGGTCCAACAGAACGTTTATGGCTAGAAAATTTAATTCACCCCTATGTCCAGCAAAGATTTATTCAAGGTATTGAAGAATCAACCTCGGAAACATTAGTTTTAGTTGTACCGTTACTATTCGAAGCTGAAATGACCGATATGGTAACAGAAATTTGGGTTGTATATTGCAATGAAGAACAGCAATTACCAAGGTTGATGCAACGAAATAATCTTACATTAGAACAAGCTAAAGCCAGAATTAGCAGTCAAATACCCTTAGAAGAAAAAGTAAAAAATGCAGATGTAGTCTTAGATAATTCTTCTACTGTAGAAGTTTTATTGAAGCAAATAAACACTGTGCTAGCAAAACATGAACGGAAATCAAGTTCAAATACAGTTTAAACTGGGTTTATGAACAGTCAATAGTCGCGACATTGACGAGTAATTTTACAAAACTGCAGGTGATGATGAATAAATTTGCTGTTCTCTTTTAATAAAAACCTCAGCTAATATTTCATAAGCTTCTGTCCATGCTGTCATCACCTCATCAGTTGCAGCATCCCCCAATACATCTTTCATTGCTTGTAATAAACTTTCTCCTACAATGGCATATTGTTCGGGTTGAACATGAGTTTTGACATGACGGTGGGCTATTGTTTCCACAGTGGACTTTAATGCTTCAAGATTATCGATGTGACTAGCATAACCATAAACTGCATTTGCAAGTTTTGCTGGTTGAGAACCATTAGCTTGTGCGGACATATCAAACTGTTTTTTCACTTCTGGATGGTTGTGAAACATGATTTCATACATCCGCGTAGTAATTTGTTTACCGCGTTTTTTGAGCATCGGAGCAGTAGACTTAACGATATCAACGGTTTTTTGGCTGACACCACTTTTTGCTTGGAGATGTTCTGAAAGGGTAAGCATAAAGGAAAGATTTTCTGTAGCTCGTACCGCGTGGATGGTATTAGCTGGTAGAAATATAAACACACCTGGGGTCAAGATAATTTCTCTACCTTCTAAGGTAAGAATTCCTAGTCCCTCGATCGCTGTAATTGTTGCGTTGCGAGTTGAAGTATGTTCTTTAATTTCTCTACCTTTAGCTAAACAAAGTAGAGTGTATTGAGTGTTGTTATCTTTAAACAAAACTTTGCTAATTGTCTTGGTTTGGGAATATTCAATTGTATCTTTGAGGGTTGTTGTAAAGTAAGTACTGGGAGAATTAATAGTGTTAGTCATATATTTGATTCCTAAATGTATCTATACAAACAAAAAATCGAGAATAGTTCGAGATAAAGAAGATGAAGGCTTATTTCATCTCCACTACAGATATCAACTAAAGATATAAGGAAATTTCACACCCTTACATTTGAAGTTATATTCACTTTCTCACTAAATTTTTACTGTGTCTCTGAGCTAGCTCATAAATATGGAGCGAAACCGATCAAATTTTCTTTCAAAATCACAAATAGTATTTGAGTTTTTCTACCTTAAGTCAATAGATATCGCAGATTGGAAGTAAGTGAGGTACAGCTTAAAAGGTAAAATTTAGGTATGATGCAGGTTCAAATTCTATCTCCTGAATTCTGACTCCTGACTCCTGACTCCTGACTCCTGACTCCTGACTCCTAACTCCTGACTCCTGACTCCTGACTCCTAACTCCTGACTCCTGACTCCTGACTCCTGACTCCTGACTCCTGACTCCTGACTCCTGCTGTGCTTACACCCCGCTATGCTAACGCTGTAAGCGCGGTCTGTCCTAAATTCTTTTTTACTTTATTGTTTGATTTTTCAACAGATGCTAATCAGAGGTCACTCTTCAATTGAACAGATCGCCAAAATTTCGGTCTTTCTAGACTTAGAAACCGCTCAATTAGAGTATCTTGTACCTCATAGTTGCATTCGAGATTATCAGCGCAATGAAATTATCGTACATGAGGGCGATCGCCTTCCACCTCAACTTCACGCTCTAAGTACGGGAATATTACAAATTAAAAAAACTGCTACCAATGGGAAAGAAACATTAGTACGTTTGATTCCCCCAGGAGAAATTTTTGCAGCTCCGGCTATTTTTGGCGATGGAATTTCACCCGCTACAGTGATCGCTCAGGTAGACTCACAAGTATTGACAGTAGAAAAAGAAGCATTATTAGAAGTAATTCGCCATCATCCAGAAATAGCTTTGCGCATACTTTCTGTTTTTAATCAACGTCTACAACAGCTCCACAACACCGTACATGGACTAATTTCGGAGCGAGCGATCGTGCGTCTGGTACGCGTGATTCAATATTACGCTCATCGCGATGGAACTCACACCACAGTTCAAGGGGATTGTTTAAATATTAACCTTCCCTATTATCAAATAGCTCGAAGCATTGGTATTACTTATGAAGAGTGCGTGCGCTTGTTCAAAAAAATAAATCAAGTTGTTACTTATCAGCGAGGAGGTAAGATTATTGTGAAAAATTGGCAGCAGTTAGAAAAGATTACATATTCTAAATAGAAATAATCATAGCAGAAGTCAGGAGTCAGGAGGCAGGAGTCAGGAGTGAAAGCTGCTTTACATATAATTTCTAGCTTTTTGGCTGTACCTCACTTACTTGCAATCCGCTATAAATGAAAATAACCCCGTTCTATAGCTCAACTCTCGCACTACGAAAACGGGTTTATTTTGGATATTTCTATTAAAGAAAATCAATTGTTCAGAAAATTCCAGAGAATTATGCAGGATTAGCTTTTACTCTGTTTTGCAGTAGATTGATAACGGCTGCTTTCTCTAAAATTCCAACCAATGCTCCATTGTCGCGAGTTACAGCAAGTGCGGATAACTTTTGTTGTTCGAGTAATTGAATAACCTCCAATAACGGTTGACCCGAACGCACAATTGTAGATTCTTCAATTGGTCGCATGACTTCTACTACTCGAGTTTCTGACCATAATTCAGTAGGAATATTTCGTAAACTGTCAATCGATATTGAACCTAACAATTGTCCGCTATCGTCCGTTACCAAAAACCTACGCCAATCTTTTTGACTTAAAATTTGTTCGTCTGCAAATTCTCGTAAGCTAAGATTATCCGAAACAATTGGGCTATTATTCGTTACAGCATCTTCAGCAGTTAGACCAGTAAGCTTTTCCTGTATTGAAGCAAATTGAGCTGCATTACCAGCATTTTGAAGTAAAAAGAAGCCTATCAATAAGTTCCAGATGTTAGCAAAACTACCGGATAACAATAGAGGAACTAGACCGGATGCGATCGCTAACCAACCAAATACTTGTCCAACTCGACTTGCAAAAGTCACACCTTTGTAAGGATTACCAGTAACTTTCCAAACAATTGCTTTGAGTATATTACCGCCATCTAATGGTAAACCTGGAATCAAATTAAATAGCGCTAATGCCAAGTTAACTGATGCTAAAAGACCAAGAATTGCAGCCAATGGTCCCGATGGATTAGTTGTTATACCAATAGCTGTAAGGGTTCCAAACAGGAGTAAGCTAACTAAAGGACCAGCGATCGCAACCCAAAAGGCTCCAGCAGGAGTTTCAGACTCTTTTTCTAAACTTGCTAATCCACCAAATATAAATAATGTAATTGATTTAACATTAATTCCCTGACTAATAGCTACAAAGCTGTGTCCTAACTCGTGAGCGACAACAGAACTAAATACTAATAATGCTGTTATTAAACCTAATATTAGAGCCACTCCCCCGCCAAGCTGGGGAAATTGCGCCATCAGTCCACCACCATAGCTCCAAGTCACTAAACCTAAAACTAAAAACCAGGATGGGTTGATATAAAAAGGGATTCCAAAGAGATTACCAACACGAATTGTATTATTCATGGCTTTTACATTGTATTTCAGCCTTGAGAGGTTTTTAATTCTCTCGATGTTTCTATGGTAACGAAATGTTAAGCAGATTTAATCTTTGTAACTGTAGTGGTGTCCGTCCATACAGGTGCGGTTATGCGACTTTGGTTATTAAAACCTATACAGTAAAGGTGAATTTGGGAATGAATGGACAAATTTCGCTCCTCAAAAACGAGAAGAAAAAACAAGAAAAGTGAAGATTATTTGCGATGTAAATCACCAATTTGCTGATAGTGATAGATTGATTATCAAAGCTGAAATAGCTTCTCCGGCAGATATAGCAGCCAAAGTAGTTTAGTTGAATTGTCTTAGTTAAGAGGTAAAAGAGCTGTTTTACTATCTGTCCACCGAACGAACAACAACACCCACCCAAAGCGAAAACTTAGATTTCTTCAAAGTGGCGAAGGGGGTAATGTAACTGAATTTTTGCTTCACTTCTAGGTTAAAGTGCTTTACTTTCAGGTTAAAGTTATAAATTCAGTACAAACCTAAACATTGATGAATAAGAGGAAATCATCAAGGAAGTAGAATATCGGGTGTTGTCGTTTTAAAATAATTTCAATATAAATAGAGTTGACGGTATTAGAGAGATAACAGTTAACCCTAATATTTTCAGTTTGTTTTAAAGATTGTTTTGATTTTTATTTTTTTGATTTTTATTTTTTTGATTTTGACAATTACATTTAAGGTTGCAATTAATGTTCGGTAATCATTAACTAATCAGCGAGAGAACCGAGTATACATTACCTTAAATCCTCATTTAATATAGGAATCAAAGCAATCAGTAGAACACTGAATTTGTGAAAAAATTCTAGTAAGTTGAGGGAGAACTGTATGTCATTAGTTCACTTTAACCCTTGGAGAAAGATTGACGATATAGAACATCGTTTACATCATTTACATCCAGAACATCATTTCCACAGCTTACTTGATGACTTGGTCTCAACAGAGTCAAATGATGTAAATAATTTTACTAAGGTTCCTGCTGCCGAATTAATTGAAACTGATAGTGCATTTTATCTTAGATTAGAAATTCCAGGAATGAAAGTCGAAGATCTGGATATTGAAGCAACAGAAAAATCAGTTTCTATTAATGGAGAACGTAAAGCAGAAACAGAAAGTAAGAAACACGGTCATACTAAAAGTGAATTGCACTACGGTAAATTCCACCGTGTAATTCCCTTACCAGTGAAAATTCAAAATACTAAGGTAACCGCTAATTATAGAAATGGTATTTTGAGTCTGACATTACCTAAAATGACCGAAGACAAAAATAAAGCAGTCAAGGTTAACATAGGAAGTTAATCTCTTTGATATTTGCAAAACATTATCTTGAATTAAGTTATTAAGTCATTAAGTCTTGTATTTCGATAATAGTAATTTTGTATAAATACCAGCCTGGTTCTAAAAAGAATCAGGCTTTTTATTGGTAATAGATACCACTCATATGATTCTTATAGTTGTTTAATTTTTTTATTTATAAAGCCTGTGATTTAGATAACAGATAAAAATATTACTATTGGTGTAATAGTAATAAGTAAATATAGATTTTAAGCAATTAATTCATTGTTCAAATAAATACTCTGAAAGTTACAGGTGTGAAGAAATCTGTTATATACCCATGTGCTTGACTTGATGAATATTAATATTCAGTAATAGGAAAAATTTCATGGCAGATTTATTATTTGATATTTCAATATTAGATCGTAGTACAACAATTATAATTTTATTAGGTTTATCTACTATTGTGGTAGCTATAGTTTCGCAATTCATATTACCGCTGTTTTATTTTCTCATAGCCAGTTTTGTTTCTCCGAATATAAGTGAAACTATTCAAAAAGTTGTAACTCCCTATAATAAGTTAATAGCTATTTTTAGCGGAATAATTTTTATAGAAATAATCATTAAATCAATCTCAGTCGCTAAAAATTACCCGATAATTGAGTTATTTATTAGTTTTATCTTAACAGTTATAAGTTGTTGGCTTGCTTCTAAAATAACTGAAAAGTTTCTAGATGTGTATCTTTTGGATATAGCTGTTAACAGTGGTAAACAGGCTAATAGCGAGCTAATTATAACAGGGAAAGTAATTGTTAACTTAGCAATTATTGTATTTGGGATAATAATTTTTGCACAGCTACATCAATTTAATATACTTGGCTTATTAGCAAGTTTGGGAATTGGTGGTTTAGCTATTGCTTTTGCGGCTCAAAAAACTTTGGAACAATTTCTTGGTGGAGTTGTCTTATATCTAGATCAACCGTTTAAAATAGATGACTACATTGGTTTATCTGATGGTATTTTTGGCAGAGTTGAATCAATTGGTTGGCGTTCTACTAAAATAAGAACTTCCGGAAAAGGTACAGTATTAATTGTTCCTAATAGTTCTTTAACCCAAATGAATATTGAGAATTATACGGAAGCGAAAAAAGTAATGTCAGTTATCAATTTAAACTTTGACCGAGAAATTCAATCACAAGAACAAGCATTAATTCGACAAGTAATTTTGGCAAGTACTAGCGATATTTTCGGTCTAGATTCACGTAATACCGATATTGCATTTAAAAGTACTAATCAAGCTCAAATAACATTTTTTATCTTAGGTTCTTCTGGTGAAGAATCAATGGAATTACGGCGTCAATTGCTCGATAAAGCTAAGCAAAAGATTGACACCAAGCTAAAAGAGTATGGTATAGAGTTTAGACTAGATGACTCAACAATTTATGTTGATGCACCTATTACAATTTAAGGGGTAAACATGAAATATATAGAAGATATAATATCTTTCTTAGAAGGTCAGGGTGTTAATAATATATTAATTTTTTTGGGTTTAGCTATCATTTCTTTAATACTTGCAAGATATGTTCCTGCAATTATAAAGTTTTTCATCTCTCGTTTTGCGACATCACAAATTATGGATGTCTATGAAAAATCGGTAGATCCAATTAGTGGCTTAATTAAGATTGTAGTTGCTTTCATCTCAATTTCTTATTGGTTAGACTTTTTACTTTCTGATGAAGCATTCTATGATTTTTTTCGTGTTTTGATGGATTTAGGAATTGTTATCATTATAGCTTGGTTATTTTCACGTTTATGGAGTCAATTTCTTAGAGTTTATGGTATTCATTTTTTACGTAAACTAGGTTATGAGATTGATGACTTAGTAGTAATTGCAGAAACAGTAGTTAACATCACAATTGGTGTTATTGCTGCTTTTGCATTTGCTGGAATGAGAAAAATGAATTTAATTGCTCCTCTAACTGGTTTGGGAATTGGGGGTTTAGCAGTTGCTTTTGCAGCACAGAAAACACTAGAGCAATTATTGGGTACTTTAGTACTTTACTTAGATAGACCTTTCATTCCTGGTGAATATATCCGTATACCTTCTTCTAGTCAGTTATCGGAAGGTTTATTTGGTCGAGTGGAGTCAATTGGACTACGTTCTAGTAAAATTAGAACTGCTGCAAAAGGTACTTTGATTATCGTTCCTAATTCCACATTAGCTAATTTAGAGATTGAAAATATTACTCGTGGTAAAAAAGTAATGGTTTTACTCTATCTCGACTTTAATAAACAGTTAATAGATAAAGAACAGGCTTTAGTAAAACAAGTTATTCAGGAAAGCACCGATGCAATTACTGGAATCGATCCAGGTAGTACTAGTATTTTTATAAGTCATAGCTCAGAAACTAAAGAATCTAGAGCAAGAGTAACATTTTTCATTTTAGGATCTAGTGAAAATTCTATTGAATTACGAAAACGCTTATTAGAGATAGCAAATGAAAAAGTCTCTTTACAGTTAAAAGATTATGGAATAGAGTTTGAGATGCAAGAACCTAATATTTATGTGGAGTCACCCATCACTATTTAAAAGTTTATATCTATAAGTTCATATTGTTTACCATTACAGATAAATTGGCAGGTATGGTTGAAATACTAATAACCCATGGGGATAAAAAGTTGACTGTACCGATTGAATCTAAGATTTTACTTACTTTGTTAGACAAAGCGCAAGTGATGACCGGACTATAAGCAAGGATATTTACAAGAACTGACCGTTATTATGATATCTTACAGCGTGTCTTAAAATATAAAAAAGTAAAGATGAAAAATAAGATTGAAAGATAATTTTAATTGAATGAGATTACATCAGAATATATTCAGGTGGTCGGTCATAATATTTTTAGGGTTGAGTCTTTATAAAACTACTGTTGCTTGTAGTGAGATACTTCCAGAAACTAAACAAATCTCTCCAATTGAATTAGCTCAAGTCATTAACACAAATGCAGTACCAATAATTTTAGATGTACGCACAGCAAAAGAATATTCAGAAGGTCATATTCCAGGAGCAATAAATATTGAATATCGAGAACTACCATCTCGTTTACATGGAATCAAATCCTCAGCAAAAAAGCAAATTATAGTTTATTGCGAACGAGGTTTTAGAGCTAAAATTGCAGAACATACCCTTAAACAAGCAGGCTTTAAAAAAATCTTACACCTACAAGGAGATATGTCTGCTTGGCGAAGTAAGGGACTAGAAATAGAAAAGGACTAGAAATAGATCGCAGTATAACTTATGGTATAAAACTATTTTATTTATCTTTGCCATTTGATAGAGAGAATATTCAATATGTTTTTTTAGGATTAATCTTAGATCGAAACAAACATAGTCTAAGTATTAAACCTATGAATAACAACCAAAATTTAACTTTAGAAAATCGTCAATTAGAAGATAAACAACCACTTAATCCAGAGGAAGTTGCTCCAGAGCAAAAACAACAACAGCAGCAGGAAATAGACAGTAAAGGAAATGATTTACCCATAAATCCTGGCGATCGTATTGATGGATCGAAGAATCTAGATCAAAAAGCAAAGCAGGTAGCAGTGGATGCACCGGATATCACTGGAGACCATGTGACTGTTCCGACATATTTCGTTGTGGAAGATACAGAAGGTGATAAAGAAGCCTTGCATCACGTCAAAGATGCAGAGGAGATTTCAGACGTCATCAGACAAGCGCGCACAGACGAAAACGGTAAACGTGTTTGGGATTAAAAAAAGAAATTGCGCGAGGATTTTTCCGAAACACTATAATGTAGCGAAATTCGAAGTAGTGTAGCAATAATTAATCTAAGTTATCGATCCAAATTTCGGGTGTAGAGAAATTCTAGAAGGCTTTAGAAATTAGTTCTAGAGCTGAATTTCTCCATCTATACGAATATCTACATATACAAATAGGTAAATACATCTATCGATCGCGTTTAACCTTTTTTATTTTTTCCTCCCATAAAGCATCAATTGTGACGAAATTATATTCCCTTTCTAATAATTGAGGAATTAAGGTATTCGCTATTTCTGCAACATCCTCTCCTCCACAAAACCCATCATGTAAAACGATCGTTGAGCCTTGCTTGACTAATTTTAAAACTCTTTGTGTCACAGTCAGAACTCCAGGTCTAACCCAATCTTCCGGTACCACGCTCCACATCACCGGTCGGTAATTCCACTTTTGTAGTAGTTTTAGAGTCTTAGGTGTAAAAAAACCGTTAGGTGGACGAACATCTCGTATTTGTTGCGATCGCAATCCACAAGCACTAGAAATTGCAGTCTGAGTTTTTTCTAGACTTTGCTGAAGTTCTGTTTCTGAAAGGAATGGAAAATTATGATGAGTATAGCCATGTAAACCAATCCAATGACCCGAAGCATGAATTTTTTTAACAATATGTGGTGAACGTTCGACACACGCTCCCAATAAAAAAAAGCTTGCAGGGATTTTGTGATATTCGAGAATTTCTAAGAGTCTTGGAGTGTATTGGGGATGAGGTCCATCATCAAAAGTAAGTGCGATGTTACGGGAACTGTTATTCCCCTCCCAAAGACAATCAGGGAAGTTGGGGCGGAGAATACGGTAAATAATTGGAAATATAGGAAAAAATTGCATAATTGGGATATTTTCAAATATCAATTACTCCGAGGGCGATCGCATTTTAGGTCGGAACCAGTGCAGCTTTTATTTTGAACTTCGATCCCATTCCAGAGTCTACCGTTCGAAGTATATTTATTTTTGTAAAAATAAACATAAATACTAACCTCAGAGCATGAAGACATATATAGGGGGGCTAACTGACTCAATTTATCTAAAATATGAGAGCGTAATTTTGGTAAGTTATTTTGCCATAATTCTTCAAACTTTAGTAATGGACCAGTATCCCTAATCTAAATACTGCCTGCAAAATTGAAATAGAGTAACCATGATAGACTATTTCGAAAACAACAGTTTATCCACTTGTGCGCTGAAGTGGCGTATGGGTAAATTATTAGTTAAACCCGTGGATGAAGTTGAACAAGTCAATCTACCTGCTGTACACAGCAAACAATGGTTAGTTGAGTGTTTAAAACATTCTTCAGTAAATCTAGTTTGTATAGATCCAAAATTAGGGGGAAAAGAGGTTCTATTTTGGGCTGATGCTTGCGAACAAGCAGGTAAACCCATATATTTAAAACTGCCAGCAAATCAAAAACACAAGGGACGATTAAATTGGTTTTTTGGCTTTTTTGATTACTTTTTCAATTTAATTTTTGCCTCATTCCTAATTATAGTATTGAGTCCGGTAATGATGTTATTAGCTTTCCTCATTACTAACTCTTCAAATCAAGTATTTGTTCGTGAATGGCGTATTGACAAGCGAGGTAGGCTGTTTAGAGTTATTAAGTTTAATACGAAAGCATTAAAAACAAGCAGTATCCCCAACTTTCAAAAACCCAACCAGGATTATGGGAAATATACGTTAAATTTGATAGTTTATGATGTTTTTGCTTATCTCCCGCAGTTATTCAATGTTCTGCGTGGTGATATGACTTTAATAGAAACCGTTCCTTATCGATTTTTTACTTCATTAATGATAAAAAGACAAAAACAACAGCGATTAAATAATCTACCTCATATATTTAAAGACTGTTTGCTAAATGAAGTTAAATTTCAACAAGTTAATCTCAATATTCTTAACTCTTAGTATTTGAATAAATCATTGAAACGATTAAATACCAGTATAGTTTTAAGTTTTTTTGTAGGAGCGCTTGGCTCCTTCTTTTTTCCCAAATTGTGTATATTCTGCTGCAAAAGGAACAGAGAATGGCGAACAAAAAATGTCCTGCAAAAATATAGCTAAATACATCCTGCTATACTTTTCTCTCGACGGATAAATTTTGTAATATCTCTAGGATTGAGAATAAAAATCATTTTATTTCTCAGGGTATATCTGATGAGAATTACGAGTTTTCCATGAAGTTTGTCAAAGCTTTTTCTTGCTTCTTAGCAATTTTTATCGCTGCAGGTACGGCTTCTGCAAGGGTTTCAAAAGAAACGAATAATAATACTGCAACGTCCGATCTGCAAAGTTTGGGGACGGAAGAACTGATACGTAGTTATTGTTCTACTGATAGAAAGAATATATATAAAGAGTGGCGAGGTTCTGTTTACGCTTTTGTACCCCAGGAAAGACAACGAAAGCTTTTTAATATCATTGGAATGAATGTTGCTCGCTGTTTCCAGGATGATGGGGGAGAATGGTATCTAACATCTCGCGAGCTTACCTTTTACTTGGATCCCCAAACCAATGAAATACTAGAAAATTGGCAAAATCCTTGGACACAGGAAGTTGTACCGGTTGTTCATATAGCCAATAATCCAGTGCAAAATATTGTGAGAGGAGAGTATCCAGTTTTTATCAATGGTGAAAATGTTACTTTCGTACTCGATATTCCCCTTACCTATCCCAATGTTTTGGGGAACGATCCAAAATTTAAAAATTACAGTCCCGAGAAACTATACCAAGCTGGAGAATTTTTTAAGTTTACTGTTCCCCTGGAAGAAGCAACAGATACATCAAAAGCTACAACTGAATCATTTTCCGGTACTTGGACTCGTCTTGGACCGTGGTTACCTTGGATGAAAATGGGCGATCGCCCGGGACAACTTGTTTACAGCGCTGCATTTAGCAAATTTCGGGACTTTGAAGAAATGTCACCCGTACTTCAAAAATTAATTACTTCGCGACTTCCTGTTTATAAGAAAGCTCCCAGGTGTTTTCTTGCAGCCGAAAATGAAACATCTTGGACTTATTTTCGCAAACACTTCAACGAGTATTTAAAGGGTGCAGAATTTCCCATTCCAGAGTTTGAGGATAACAGGTCTTGTAGCTGAAGAACTGATATGATAAGCGCTTAATTACTTATGAAAAAATATGTTTGTAGTAGCGCTATGTCCTGACGGACACACTAACGCTAATAGCGCCAACATTTGTCTATTGCGCTAAAGCGCTACTACGAACCTTATTATAAGTCTTTTACCGGACATGATATGAGGAGGGGAATTGAACTAGGGAGCAGCTTGTTCTGCTAAAGCAAAAGCTCCCATAAGACCAGCTTTGTTACCTAATTTTGGAGGTAAGATATAATCTTCGATTTCATTGAGGATTTCTGGAACTTTTAAGTAACTACTAAGATGTTTCTGGACTTGAGAACGTACAAGTGGAAAAAGCTGTTTTTGATTCATGACACCACCTCCCATAATGATTTTCTGAGGTGATAAAGTGAGAACGAAATTTACTAAACCAAGAGCTAAATAGTTTGCTTCTAGAAGCCAAGCTGGATGTTCCGGTGGAAGAGAAGTTGCTTTTTTACCCCAACGCTTTTCAATTGCAAGTCCAGATGCTAATCCTTCCAAACAGTCATTGTGGAAAGGACAACAACCGGTAAAGGGATCCTCTGTTAAATTGTGAGGGATAAAAATATGTCCCATTTCAGGATGAAGCAGACCATGGATTAATTTACCATTAACCATTCCTCCTCCACCTATTCCGGTACCAACAGTAATATAGATGAAAGTATCTAATCCTTGGGCATTTCCCCAGCGATACTCACCTAAAACTGCAGCATTTACATCGGTATCAAAACCTATTGGTATCTTGAATTCGCGCCTAATTGCACCCACAAAATCAAAGTCTACCCAATTATGTTTGGGTGTATGCTTGAGATAGCCGAAAGTAGGAGAAGCAGGATTTGGATCTAAAGGTCCAAAGGAACCAATTCCAATACCTTCCAAGGTACCTTCAAGTTTTTCTTGCTGATGGAAAAAATCAATTACTTGAGGTATTGTTTCTTGTGGTGTGGTTGTTGGAATGCGAATTTCTGCACGTATATCATTAGGTTTAGTTCCTACACCACATATAAATTTTGTTCCTCCAGCTTCTATCCCTCCCCAAAGTGGCATTATTTTCTCCTCATAGAAATATAGTGCTATGCGCAATTCACTATTCAAATAAATTCACATCCACACGAAAATACTCTGCAAGAGCTTCTGCTTGTGCTTTATTGATGGTAGCGCCATTAACAATTTCCCAAACAACTTCCCTAGAACCAATTACCCCAGCTAATGCTTCTGGAGTAAGATCCCGTGCCTCCATCAGATGTATTAACATCGAATGGGGAGTACCTTGGGGTATTGGGTAATGAGTTTCTTCAAATTTCTCAATTAATGTCACCAACAGTTCCAACAGCATCTCCTTTTCTGCTGTACGATTGGGATGATGTTCTAAGCTTTGTGCTAGTTTGATAGCTTGTTCGGGTAGTAATTGTTTTTGGTTGATACTCAGCTAGCAGTTTACCGTAAGATTCAGAATTAAAAGTACGGGTAATTTTTTCATTTATCCTTATCATATTCGGCGTGAGTTAGGACATATTTAATATAAATTCTTTGAGTTTTGTAAATGATATCAACTATTAAGCGATAATTGTTTTCTTTTATATTAAACACAGTGAAGTTGCCAAAAGCAGAAGCTTTTGGATAAATAGCTTGAACTTCAATTAGATTTTTCCATTCTGCTAAAATCAAAGAAATTATTAAATAAATTACTAAAGAAATTGCCAATCTTACCCAAGCAATTCCTGGTAACATAACTGATTATGATTTGCATCCCGCTTTAAAAACAACAACACAAAAGTATTATCATCTCGAATTTGATTCCTTGTATACAAGCGTTTCAAATAACAAGCAGTTAATATCACTTAGTAGTTTTATTACTCAACCTATCCGCTACTGTGCGCAGATTTTGTTTAATGCATTAGAAAATACAAAAAAATATCAAAAGTGGCTGCGGGAAACAAATTAAACAAAGGTGGAAGTTAATCCAAAAGATTTGGAACGTTACTCGCTAGATCTATCTACAGTTGAGTTGTGCCGGTGGAAACTCAAGCATTTTTTACATTCTAAGGCGACTTGTACTTATGAAGCTCTAGACCAGGCTATGACTGGAATCATGGATTACATCATAAAAGATAATACCATCGATTGTTTCGCTCACTGCGATCTATTCGCCTGAAAATTGCTGTAATGATACTTCATCTTTGCATTTGTCATTGTAAAGGGTTTGGATAATGACTAATAACAATAAATGCTCAGAAAAACGACCGGTACACGAACGATTCGCAAATTGGTTTCAAAAACGCAAACAAAAAATCAGGCAAAAAAAAATCAGGCAAATAATAATCAAATATTCTATCATTCCCATCTGTATTACTGCTTTAGCATTTATTATGTATTTAGTAATACCAGAAGGTAACAAAAAAGACACGGAAATCAAAAAGTTCTGGGCGACAACTTTAAGAAATATTGAAGGTATAAGCATTTTTGCCGCTGTCATTCTTTATTTTATAGAAATTGATGACAGAAAACAAAGAAAACATTATGAAGCTTGGCAGGTGATCGACGCAGCTGATGGGATAAAAAGCAGTTACGCCAGAAATCAAGCTCTGCAAGATTTGAATGAAGATGCAGTTTCTCTGACAAGGGTAAATTTATCGAATACTGATTTGAAAAGCATCACTCTCAAATATGCCAATCTCAAAGAAGCGAACTTCAGTGCTACTAACCTTAGTAACGTCAACCTGAGAAAAGCCGACCTCAGATATGCCAATCTTAGAGATGCAAACCTTAGTAATGCCAATCTTTGCGGTGTCAACCTTTGTAGTGCCAACCTTTGTGGTGCAAACCTAAACTGTGCAATCATCGACTCCGAGACAAAACTCGACCGAAAATGGCACTTAGTCTGGAAAATTATTAATCAGCCAGCCGAGAAACGAAAACTCTACAGTACGGACCTTAGCGGAGCCAATTTGAGTGATGTCAATCTGGTAGAAGCCGATCTCACTAATGCCAACCTTAGCGGTACAAACCTGACTAAAGCCAACCTCAGTAGTGCCGACCTTAGTAATGTGGACCTCAGTGGTACAATCATCGACTCTGAGACAACAATCGATCAAAAATGGTATTCAGTCTGGGAAATTGTTAATCAACCAGCTGAAAGACGAAAACTCAGTAATAGCGATCTGATTCATGCCAATCTCGCTGGCGCTAACCTCAGGTATGCAAATCTCGCTGGCGCTAACCTCAGATATGCCAATCTCAAAGAAGCCGACCTAATTTATGCCGATCTCAGAGAAGCCAAGCTCACGGGTGCCGATCTCAGAGAAGCCAAGCTCACGGGTGCCGATCTCAGTAATGCCAATCTCCTAAGTGACAATGGCGATTTCAGTGGTGCCAACTTCAGTGGTGCTGATTTAAGTCATGCTAACCTCAGTAATACTAAATTTAGTGGTGCCGATCTCAGTCATACTAATCTCAGTAATGCCAAATTCAGTGGTGCAGACCTCAGTAATACTAACTTCAGTGGTGCCGATTTGAGTCATACCAACTTCAGTGGTGCTAATCTGAGCGGTACCAACTTCAGTGATGCCAATCTTAGTGGTGCTGACCTGAGTGATACAATAACCGATTCTGAAACAAAATTCGAGCAAAAATGGCATTTAGTCTGGGAAATTATTAATCAGCCAACTGAAAGACGGAATCTTACTAATACCGACCTCACTGGTGTTAACCTCAATGGTGCCAACCTAGTTAATGCCAATCTGAGTGGTACAAACCTCAGTGGTACAAACTTCACTAATGCTAATCTGAGTGGTACAAACCTCAGTGGTGCTGACCTCAGTGCTGTCAACCTCAGTGGAGCCAATCTCAGTACTGTTAACCTCAGTGGTGCCAACCTCAGCAATACATTAATCAATTCTGAGACAAAACTTGACCGGAAATGGCGCTTAGTCTGGGAAATTGTTAATCAGCCAACTGAAAAACGAAACCTTACTAATGCCGATCTTAGTAGAGCCGATCTCAGTACTTCCGACCTCAGTAGTGCCAATCTTAATGGTGCCAATCTTAATGGTGCAAATCTTAATGGTGCCAATCTTAGTGGTACCGATATTAGTGGTGCTGACCTCAGAAATACCAGCCTTAGTGGTGCCGATCTGAGCAATACAATCATCGACTCTGAGACAAAACTCGATCAAAAATGGCGCTTAGTCTGGGAGATTGTTAATCAACCAACTGAAAGACGAAACCTCAGTAGTACCGATCTCAGTGGTACAGATCTTAGCGGTACCAACCTCAGTGGTGCCGACCTGACTAATGTAAATCTCAGTTATACAAACCTTACCAATACGAATCTCAGTGGTGCCAATCTTAGTGGTGCCGATCTGAGCAATACAATCATCGACTCTGAGACAAAACTCGATCAAAAATGGCGCTTAGTCTGGGAAATTGTTAATCAGCCAACTGAAAAAAGAAACCTCAGTAGTACCGACCTCAGTGGAGCCAACCTCAGTGGTACTGACCTCAGTGGTACTGACCTCAGTGATGCCAATCTGATTTATGCCAAACTTAGCTATACCAATCTTAGTGGTGCCTATTTAATTCGTACCAACCTTAGTCGTGTCGACCTTAGCGGTGCCGATCTCACTCTTGCCAAGCTTAGTGGGGCCTACCTTCGTAGTACCAATATTAACAGTGCGAACCTCAGTACTGCTGACCTCAGTACTGCTGACCTCAGAAGTGCCGATCTCAGAAGTGCCGATCTCAGAAGTGCCAAACTTATCGGTGCCAATCTTAGCAGCGCTAACCTTAGTGGTGCCAATATCAACAGTGCGAACCTCAGTACTGCTGACCTCAGTACTGCTAATCTCAGTACTGCTGACCTCAGTGGAGCCGATCTTACTCTTGTCAAGCTCAGCACTGCTGACCTCACTTTTGCCAAGCTTTGCAGTGCTAAACTCAAAAATGCCAACCTGACTTATGCCAACCTCAGCAGTGCTAATCTTAACAGTGCTTACCTCAACAGTGCTGACCTCAGCAGTGCTGACCTCAGCAGTGCTGACCTCACCGATGCCAAACTCATGTACACTAATCTCAGCAGTGCTGACCTCAGCAGTGCAGATCTTAGCAGGGCCGAACTTATCGATGCCAAATTCAAAAATGCCAACTTGCTTTATACCAATCTTAGTGATGCTAACCTCAATGATGCCAAGTTCTGGGATGAAAGCTTATATGAAGCCAGAAATATAACACCAGAACAAATCAAGCAAGCCAAAAATTGGGAAAAAGCAAAATATAGTCCAGAATTTCACAAAAAACTCGGGCTACCAGTAGAAGATGGATGATGAATCGGAGGATTGAGTAGTGATTCCCATGTAGTGGTAATACAGAATTTTAGTATATTTGTTCTTATATATAGTAGATTATTCCCGTATAAACGAACTATTGTGTAAACTCTTTTATAACTTTTGCAGCAAGTTCCCAAACAACACTTAATGCATTTCTCAAGTTATGTTACAGATGATAAATAAACTAATACCAATTCAATAAATCATTGCAACAGATTCTCCAGTAGAGACGTTGCATGCAACGTCTCTACAAAATCTATCCGTCTTATTATTTTCCGAAATTGGTATAACTTGCGATCTGCACGCGCAGCTTTAGCTGCCATCACGACTAATAATGATATAAATCTGTTTGCAAATCGATCTCAACAGTCAGCAACCCAGCACTAAAGTGACTGGGCTTCCAGCCTAAAAACTGGGAGTCTCTCACGCTTCTTGTGACCGCTCTGCGGTCTAGCTGACCAGATTAAGTGCTCCGGGCACTACGTTTCAAGGAAGTGTTAAAGTTCTCACCAAGAAATGCGTAGCTAGTTTCTTGCTCTGAAATCAAGAAGTTAAATAGACCCAATGGGTTAAGTCAGTGCTTTTTGGATGTGCCGCCTTTAAACCTTATCGAAGCTAACATTACCAACGAGAAAAGCAGCAATGCAAAATTACGTATTTGTAGTCGATACCAACAAAAAACCAGTAAACCCAGTAACGCCACGTAGGGCAAGAAAATTACTGGAAAAAGGAAAAGCAGCCGTTTGGAGAAACTATCCCTTTACCATAATTCTGAAGCATGCTGTAACAGAAACTGTTCTCAAACCTTTAACAGTAAAAATCGATCCTGGTTCCCGATTTACTGGCATCGCAGTTTCAGAAGGAGAAAATGTAATCTGGGGCGCTGAAGTAGAGCATCGCGGATACCAAATTAAACAAACTTTAGAATCCAGAAGAAGTTTGAGAAGATCTCGCCGCAATAGGAAAACCCGGTATCGTAAAGCTCGGTTCGATAACCGCAAACGCTCGCCTGGCTGGATTCCTCCAAGCTTAATGCACCGAGTTTTAACAACTCAAACCTGGGTAAAACGCTTGATTATTTTCGCTCCAGTAGCAGAAATCTGGATTGAAAAAGTCAAATTTGATATGCATAAAATGCAAAATCCAGAAATATCTGGTGTGGAGTACCAGCAAGGAGATCTGCAAGGCTATGAAGTCAGGGAATATCTTTTAGAAAAGTGGGGTCGAGAATGTTCTTATTGCAGAAAGAAAGATGTACCCCTCCAAATTGAACATATCCATCCCCGCTCAAAAGGAGGCAGCAACCGAGTAAGTAATCTATGCTTAGCTTGCGAAAAATGCAACCAGAAGAAAGGGAATAAACCAGTCGAAGATTTCCTGAGAAAGAAGCCAGAACTACTGAAGAAAATCAAATCAAATGCTAATAAACCGCTAAAAGATGCCTCTGCAGTTAATTCAACTAGAAACAAGGTAGTCGAAGTTTTGTTTGGATTATTACCCGTAAAAACAGCTACCGGTGCTCAAACCAAATACAACCGAATTCGCTTAAAACTAGAAAAACAACATTGGATTGATGCCGCCTGTGTAGGTGATGTAGAAAAGTTAGTCTTAAAAACAAACCAACCACTAAGGATTAAATGCAATGGTCACGGAACTCGTCAGATGTGCGGAACGAATAAGTTTGGTTTCCCAACTAGACACCGAGGTAGGAAACAAATACATTTTGGTTTTACTACCGGCGATATCGTAAAAGCTGTCGTCACAAAAGGTAAGAAAATAGGTACATATTTTGGTAGATTATTATGCCGCAAAAGTGGAAGTTTTGATATAGCTACTAAAGCAGGTAGGGTAGCTGGTATCAGTTACAAGTTTTGTACTCCAATACATAAAAAGGATGGTTATTCCTACTCTTTTTAAAAGCAATATAAGGGGTAATAAATTACCCCGTGTCGTTTTTCCTCCCAGGGTTAAAACCACTGGGCTTCCAAACTCCCGTAAATTTCTTGTGACTTTCTGGGATTTGTTAGAGTAAGTACTATATTAAATTTTCGCTCAACTTCCTAAGTAAAGCCATCTTTGAGAGGCAAATATGCTAACAAATACCATTATCCTATCCAAGCAAATCCCCACACTGGAATATTCCTCGGCGACAGAGAGGTTTGACGAAACCTGGGAAGCTCCTTTATCAACTTTATTGGGCTTAGGACGTGCAGCAGGCGCGGACTTCGTGGAATTTTTCCTAGAGCGTGTTAATTATGTTAGCTGCCTTGCAGAGGATGACGCCATTACTAGCATTACACCACGCCTTTCCACCGGTGCTGGTGTGAGAGTATTTCGCGGTAAGGCTGATTGTTATGTCAGTACTAATAACATTTCTTTCGCTGGTTTAAAAGCTGCTTTGGAAAAAGCTTTAGATATTATGGGTCTGCAATTACCCGGACCAAATGCTTTCATTCCAGAAATTAATTTGGAATTATTTAGGGACTATAGCACCAAACGCGGTAAAGATGCCTGGTTACCTTTGTGCAGCAGCATGCAAGAGATGGGGGAAGTATTACTTGATGCAACAAGTACCCTGGGTAAAAAAGCATCCCACATTCAATCCCGACGTGCTTCATATTTCCGAGATTGGCAAGAAGTGTTAGTTGCTGCTAGCGATGGAGTTTTTGCTCGCGACATTCGCCTAACCCAATCGGTAGGATTCAATCTTCTTTGTGCTGATGGCGCTCACCGTACTTCTATCGGTCAACGCGCTGGTAACACTAGTGATCCCAAATTCTTAAAAACCTGGGATTATCAAGAAGCAGCCGACGAAATTTCAGAGTCTGCAGGTAAAATGCTTTACGCTGATTACGTAGAATCTGGCAACTATCCCATTGTGATGGCGAATCATTTTGGTGGGGTTATTTTCCACGAAGCTTGCGGACATTTATTAGAAACCACCCAAATTGAGCGGGGTACTACTCCCTTTGCAGATAAAAAAGGTGAGAAAATTGCCCACGAAAGCTTGACTGCTTGGGACGAAGGTCGTTCCGACAACGCTTTTGGTACCATCGAGATGGATGATGAAGGAATGCCAGCTCAAAGAACACTTTTAATTGAAAAGGGTGTTTTGAAGAACTTCTTAGCAGACCGGGCTGGTTCCATGCGTACCGGACATCCCAGAACAGGTAGCGGACGTCGCCAGAATTTCACTTTCGCTGCAGCTAGCCGGATGCGTAATACTTACATCGCTACCGGAGAGTACAAGAACGAAGATTTATTCGCTTCCATCGATAAGGGCATTTATTGCAAGAAAATGGGTGGTGGTAGCGTTGGTGCAACCGGTGAATTTAACTTCGGTGTAGATGAAGCTTATTTGATTGAAAATGGCAAAGTGACCAAGCCATTGAAGGGAGCAATTTTGATTGGGGAAGCAAAAGAAATTATGAATAAAATTTCTATGTGTTCCCAAGATTTATCTTTAGCTCCGGGTTTCTGCGGTTCTGTGAGCGGTAGTATTTATACAACCGTTGGACAACCCCATATCAAGGTTGATTCAATCACCGTTGGCGGACGTTAAGGATTTTTGTGTCTTTTTGTGTGTGCTGGATTGAAGATTTTCCAAAGCGGAAATATATCAATCTTAAGGGTAGACGTATTAAAGATTTTAAGGGCGCACGTCTGTGCGCCCCTACGGGTACAAAATACGGTACGAATCATTTTTGGAAACTCTCAGTAATACCGATCCAGCACACAGACATATTTTTTAGTTTTCGACTTTTATGACGTGACATTTAACGTCTCTACAACTTTTGATTTATGTCCTACGGACACGCTACGCTAATAACTTTTGACTTTTTAAACTATGGCGAGTATTAAAGAAATTGCAACTGCGGCGAAAGAAAGTGCTAGCAAACTGGGAATTAAGAAGTTTGATATTTATGGTGCGGTTACCGACCAAACTAGCGTTCAAGTAGATAAAGGCGAACCAGAACAGGTAAAAGCTTCAAATCTTTCTGGTGTAACGGTTAGGGTATGGAACGACGAAAATACCATGGGCGTTACTAGCACCACCGATGTGAATTCCAAGGGATTGGAACTAGCATTACAAACTGCTTACGAAGCAAGTTTTTTTGGTGTTAAAGAAAATGTACCTGATTTTAGTCCTGAGGCTACCGTTAAGATTGACGTTAGGCAAGAGGAAAAAGCTGAACCTGCTTCTGTTTCAGAACTGATTGAAAAACTATTAAAAGCTGAAAAGGATGTAGTTGAAGCTCATCCGGCGATTGAAAGCGTTCCATATAACCGTTTAGCGCAAAGAGGTATCGATAAGTTTTATCTCAATAGCGACGGTGCAATGAGAAGCGAATCCCATTCCTATACTTCAGTTTTCTTGTACAGTAAAACCGAAGAAGAAGGGAAAAAACCCCGGAGTGCAGGTGCTTTTAGATTGAGTAAAAGTTTGAGTGAGTTGGATCTTGATGGTTGTGTCAAAGAAACCACAGATAAAACCATCAGCCACTTAAACTACGAAAAAATCAAAACCGGTAAGTACACCGTTGTTTTTTCCCCTGATGCTTTCTTAAGCTTGCTCGGTGCTTTTTCTAATTTGTACAATGCCCAAAGTATTTTGGATAATCAAAGTTTATCGAAGGCTGACGACCTAGGAAAGGAAATAGCTTCCCCCTTACTTTCAGTCTGCGATGATTCTTTACATCCAGCAAATATTGGGGCGGAAACATTTGATGGAGAAGGAACTCCCACTCGTAAGGTTTCCTTAATTGAAAATGGAATCTTAAAAAACTTCCTTCACAGCGCGGGTACGGCGAAAAGAATGAATGCTAAGCCCACAGGAAACGCTAACATTGGGGCTAAAGTAACAGTTAGTCCTAACTTCTATCACGTTTACGCTGGCGCAACTGTAGAAAAAGAATTTAGTTTAGATACGGCGGAAAATGTTGTTTTCATTGACGATTTGCAAGCTCTCCACGCTGGAGTCAAATCCTTGCAAGGTTCTTTTTCCTTACCCTTTGATGGTTGGTTAGTGAATAAAGGTGTAAAAACCAGTATTGACTCTGCAACCGTCGCAGGAGACTTCCTCGAAGTTATGAAATCGATTGTGTTTGTCGAGAAAGAACCAGAATTAACCCCTGGAGGAGTCTGTCCCAGAATTTGGGTTGAAGGTCTTTCGATTACTGGGGAGTAGGGATTGGGGATTAGGTAATGGGTAATTGGTAATTGGTAATGGGTAATTGGTAATTGGTAATTTTTTCTCATTACTTCTTATTCATTACTTGTTACTTATTACTCATTACTGTGCGCTTACGCGCCCCGCTGCGCTAACATTACTTATTACTCATTTCTCCCAATCCCTATCCTCAAGCCAAAAACAACTTGTAGGCGGGATTTTTATTCTCATCCCAATACTGATAACCCAAAGTATCTAAAAATGCTTGCCATTCTTTCATTTCTTCTGGTGGAACCTGTATCCCAACCACAATTCGTCCGTAATCTGCACCATTATTGCGGTAGTGGAATAAACTAATATTCCAGTTGGGACTCATGGAACCAACAAACTGCATTAACGCGCCGGGACGTTCGGGAAATTCAAATCGATATAATAGCTCATTATGGGCGAGGGGCGAACGTCCGCCAACCATATGCCGTAAATGCATTTTGGTTAGTTCATCATCGGTTAAGTCAATGATTGCAAAACCATTATTTTTAATTATTTCGGCAATATTTACCCCATCAGCACGGTTTTGAATTTGGATCCCGACAAAAATTTGGGCTTCCCTCTCATGAGCGATGCGATAGTTAAATTCTGTGAGGTTACGTTTGCCGATACATTCACAAAACTTACGCAGACTTCCCGCTTCCTCTGGGATTGTTACTGCAAATATTGCTTCTCGACGTTCCCCTAATTCTGCCCTTTCGGCAACAAACCGCAAGCGGTCAAAATTCATATTTGCACCACAAGCGATCGCAACCAATGTTTTATCCTCAATTCCTTCCCGTTCTACATAGGCTTTAGCCCCTGCGATCGCTAGTGCTCCAGCTGGTTCCACAATTGACCGAGTATCTTCAAATACATCTTTAATGGCAGCGCAGGTATTATCAGTATCTACCCGAATGATGTCATCTACAAACTCTTGACACAGGCGAAAAGTCTCTTCCCCAACTTGTCGCACCGCTACACCATCGGCGAATAAACCCACCTGAGGTAAACGTACTCGACGACCCAAGCGCAAGGATTGATACATCGCATCGGCGTCAGCAGGCTCAACCCCAATAATCTTAATTTCCGGACGCAACCGTTTAACATAGGCTGCAATCCCCGAAATTAAACCACCGCCACCAATAGCAACAAAAATTGCATGAATCGGTTGCTGATACTGACGCAAAATCTCCACGCCGATTGTACCTTGTCCGGCAATTACATGGGGATCGTCAAAGGGATGGATAAAAGTTAAACCCTTTTCTGCTTCTAGTTCGCGAGCATGGACGCAAGCATCATCATAGGTATCTCCATGTAAAACAACCTCTCCACCCCGAGCTTTGACGGCATTGATTTTTACTTGGGGTGTAGTTACTGGCATCACAATAATAGCTTGCGTACCTAGTTTACTGGCTGCGAGGGCGACACCTTGGGCATGATTTCCCGCTGATGCAGCAATTACACCCTGTTTTAAGATATCTGGGGGTAGTTGTGCCATTTTGTTGTAGGCTCCCCGGAGTTTAAAAGAAAACACCGATTGCATGTCTTCTCTTTTAAGCAGAAGTTTATTATTTAAACGTTTCGATAAATTTGGGGCGTGGTCAAGGGGTGATTCTTGGGCAACATCATATACGCGAGCTGTGAGTATTTGTACGAGGTAATCGCAGAACATGGGGCGAATGAGTTGGTAGATGCCTTACGGAGTTTTATTTTACGCTAATTTGGGGACATGTTTATTCGATAATATTTTCAACTATTAAATCCTAGTTAGTTTAGCCAACTAAAAATGCTACATAATATATAGTGCTAAGGTTACTATTCATTTACACTCCCACTCATTTTGTATGATAAAAATATCTTTATTTATAAGTCCTCCTTGTGGAGAGTACAAATCACCTTTTAAATAAGTCACCGTGTTGTTTTTAACAACATTTTTAGCTTTGAAACTCCAAGATTTACCAACATAATTGTCACCACTCCAATTAGGATGGATATCGTTTGGTTTTGGACTCGACAGAATACGGGATGTACTATCATGAGGTACACAACTTGTATTTACTTTTACTGATGTTTTTGACTGTTGCTCAATTCGCCAACCAAAAACAGTTTCTTTATCTTCAAAATTGTTTGCAGTGGTAACAAATAATTTTTCTCCATCAGCATTCTTGAATTGAAAAAGACAAAGCCCTAAACCGGTACCCGAACAATCTACGATTTCGGTATATCCTTTCTTTTCAATGAAATTATTTATTGTTATTCCTCTATTAGGATTATTTACCTGTTCTTTATTAAATAATGGTTTCCAACCAGCATTTATTAGCATATTTCTAGCTTTCGCATAAGGAATATTTTGTTTGAGGTTTGGTAATTCTCGTGCAGGTGATATTTGTGATGTCAAAGCAATGATTCCAGTCGCGATCGAGCTTGCGAACAATATTTTTCTTTTCATAACTATAAGTATAAGCAGGTGTAGTTTAGTGGAATACAGTTAATGATTGTTACAAGTTAAACCAAAGTTAGCAGTTCTTCCTCATGGATATTACACACTGAACTTTTCGAAAACAAGTTATAAGATTTACGACTTACCTATAGAGTCTTTTTGCTTTACCTTATTTCTCACCTCCTGCAAAAGGAAGTAGGGTCATATTACGTCCGGCTAAACAGTTATCACATCTGTGGGGGCGAAGTAATGAGTAATGTTAGCGTAAGCGCACAGTAATAAGTAAAAGGGTTATTAGGTAATAACCACCGTCTTTTCAATAGGGTCATATAGTAACTAATTAAGCGGACTTGATATCAGACTGCATGCAATACAGTTCAGTTAAAGTTAAACCATAATTGTTTTGGGCGTGTAGAGAGGTTGCAGAGCCTGTGGCGTCGGCGTTAGCCTCTGCAAAGGTCTCTACCAAATGGTTCAGTCTTCTTATCTCAACTGTATTGGGACTGTATGCGTCTGATGGGCTATCACGGCTATAGATATTGCGTTACGTTTTTCCTGATGTCAATTTATATTTTGATTAATCCGTCGGTATAATATTTAGTTTTTTTACAGAGATTATCATCATCAGTTTCTGATGTTCGATCTGGATAAATTTTTTCTACAAATATTATGAAGATAGGGATACAATATATGACCACTCGATATACAATATCGACGATAGTTCGCAATAATTGTTAAATTTGCAAATAAAGCATGGCAATTCGAAATTGCACTGCAATATAAAATAATTAAAATCGATGCTCGAAGCAATTATTGTTTTATTTGTCAGCTTCCTTATTGCAATAACGATCTTAATAAGCCCAATTTTAGTAAAAAAAGCCAGAAAACGTCTGCAACGTCGTTCTTTTCCCCGACTTTGGAATTTTATTATTGACGACCATCTTCCCATTTATTCTTATCTTTCCCCTGGGGAACGCAAACGCCTTCAGGGACACATTCAAGTATTTTTAGCAGAAAAACAATTTATTGGTTGTGCTGGATTACATTTAACAGAAGAAATGAAACTGTTAATTGCTGCAAATGCTTGTTTGCTACTTCTTAACGAACGAGGACAATATTTTCCTCGATTGCGTTCAATTTTAATTTATCCAACTGCTTATATAGTAAAACAAACCACTGTCACCGGAAATCATATTGTTGAAGAAAGTTTAGTTGCAAGATTGGGAGAATCATGGACAACTGACCAATTAATATTATCTTGGGAGCAGGTAAAACAAGATACTTGCAACTGGGGAAATGGACATAACGTTGTATTACATGAATTTGCTCATCAGTTAGATCAAGAAGATGGTCAAGCTGAAGGGGTTCCAATTTTGCGACGGAAATCAGACTACTCCACCTGGTCTAAGGTGATGACCGCAGAATACAAGCAACTGTGTGAAGACGTTCAGAAAGGAGTAGATACAGTATTAGATAGATATGGTGTAACTAACCCTGCAGAATTTTTTGCTGTAGCAACTGAAACTTTTTTTGAAAAACCACAGGAATTAATCAAAAAACGTCCGGCTCTTTATCGTTTATTACAAGGTTATTATAGGCTAGATCCTAAGCGTTGGGTTCAACAGTCTTCAAAATCAACTTTATCGTAGATATCTGCAAGCGTTATTCTAAAGGGAATTGAATCTAAGGAAATTGAATTTAAAGTAACTGTTTCATTCACATCATAATATTCTGAAAAAGTCCAGCTGTTTTGACCTGTCTTAAAATATTGCTCGACATACATCGTATATTGGTCAATGAGGAGATATTCAACAAAGCCAGGAATTGTTCGATAAGCCAAAAACTTCTTATCTTTGTCGTAGTTTCTAGTGGAATCTGATAGAACTTCAGCAATTATTAACGGGTTGGTGACTGTATCTCGCCGTCCCGATTGTAATTGCAAATCACCTTGAACTACCATCACATCAGGATAAGTATAAATCTGTTTTTTTGGAATCCAAACTCGTTGATCTGTGACGAAAACTCGATAGGGTTGACGTTTAAGTGCAAAATTTAGAGTACCACTAAGGTTGAGAGCAATTTGATTATGATTTGGGGTTCCACCAGTCACAGGAACAACCTCACCACCAATATATTCATGACGTTCTTCTGAGTTTACTTCATATTCGAGGTATTCTTCGGGCGTATAAAGTTTTTTCTCTTCAGCTTGCGTCATCATGCGATTTGAACCCTCAAGGCTTTTTTGGTGGGATAAGTAAATAATCTTGTCTTGATTCCACTATTTTAATTAATTTCAAGGAAGTGTTATATCATGTCCGGCAAAACGCTTGTAATAAGTTTCGTAGTAGCGTTTTAGCGCGATAGACAAATATTGGGGCTAAAGCGCTGCTACAAATATATTTTTTCATAAGTAATTAAGCGAACATCATATTAGTCAGCTTGGAGAGTTGATTGAAAAACTCGCAGAATTTGGTAGCGGTGGTATGGGAAGTAACTCATGCAGATTTTTCCCACGAGACAGATTTGCTAAGAAATATTTGGTGAAAGATGTGAATTTACAGCATTTAATAATTGTTCAATGGTATAAGGCTTCAACAAAAAAGTTTTAATATTGGGGGGGAAAGTTTTTCCAGGGTCCGCAGGAAGTCCACTGGTAGGAATGACCTTAACATGGGGGTTAATCTTATGAATAGCGCGGATAGTTGTTAATCCATCCATATTCGGCATCATAAGATCCATGAGAACAAGGCTGATTTCCTTTTTGTGTTCGGCATAGATGGTAATCGCTTCAATTCCATCCTTGGCAAGAAGAGTTTTATAGTTATAGTTTTGTAAAGAAGTTTTTGTAGTCTGTCGAATAATTTCTTCATCATCTACAATCAGAATCAACTCACCGTTGCCCTTTGGCAGTAGATTCTCTGATGAGTTTTGCAAGCAAGGTGTTCCTTCTACAGCTGGTAAAAACACCTCAAATTGGGTACCCTTTCCCAGTTGACTATCAACTTTGACAAAGCCACCATGACTTTTGACAATACCTTCTACAGTAGCCAGTCCCAGTCCTTTACCTTTACCAAATTCTTTAGTAGTGAAAAAAGGGTCGAAAATTCGCTTTGTTAGGTGTGGTGGAATACCGACTCCGGTGTCAGAAATTGTAACGATAACATAGGAACCAACCTTGGCTTGCCAATTCATGCGGGCATAATTTTCATCTAGGTAGCGATTTTGCGCCTTTATGGTTAAATTTCCGCCATTAGGCATTGCATCCTGTGCATTGATCAAAACATTCATGAATACTTGATGAATTTGGGTACTATCAGCCAAAATTAGCCCCAGTTTCTTTTTTGGAATTTGTTTGGATATATCTATGGTTTTGGGGAAGGTACTTTGAGCAATACTAATTACTTCTTCAAGCAAGTATTCTAATTGGATGGTAACTTGCTTACCCTCTGTTCCCCGATTGAAATAAAGAAGTTGCTTAACTAAATCAGCCCCGCGCCTTGCACTATTCTCAACCATTGTCAAGAGCTGTTGAGTGTTTTGATCGATATTGGAGAATCTAAGGGGAAGCAATTGAGCAATGGTAAGAATAGGGGTAAGAAGATTGTTGAAGTCATGGGCAATGCCAGTAGCCAAAGTACCAATGGTTTCTAAGCGCTGGGAATGGTAGAACTGTTGCTCCAATTTTTTCTTTTCGGTGATGTCGCTGTTAACAGCAAGAATAGATTTGGGTTGCCCAGATTCATCCCGCACTAGAGTCCAGCGACTAACAACTATAATTTCTTGACCATTTTTAGTAACTTGTTTTAGCTCACCTTGCCAGAAACCTCGATCTAGAACAAGACTAAGACCTTGAGCGAGTTGAGAAGAAGATTCGGTATGAAACAACTCATGGGCAGTTTTGCCAATAGCTTCTGTAGCAGTCCAACCATATAAGCGTTGAGCTCCTTCACTCCAAAATAAGACGCAATTGTCTAAATCTCGGACAAAAATTGCATCGGTAGCGATATCAATTAAAGCGGCTTGTTGAGCAATTTTCTGCTCGGTGAGTTTGCGTTGGCTAATATCAATCAACAACCCATCCCAGGCATCTCCTTGGGATGTTTTTTGCGCCTGGGAATTGCCCTCAATCCACTTCAATATTCCCGATGGGGTTGTGATTCGTCCTTGCCAGTGCCAGGGTAAAAAGTTTTCAACAGCATGAGTTACAGAAGTCAAGAAAGATGGTAAATCTTCTGGGTGAATCAAATTTATGAATGTATCGGCATCCTCGACAATCTTCTGTGGCGCTAATTCTAGCAATTGGTAGGAATGTTCACTGACATAGGTAAAATGATGTGGGCACTCTGGGGTATTAGGAAAGTAGCGGTAGACCATCCCTGGCATATTGGTAACCAATGCCTCAAATTTGGTTTGGCTTACCTGGAGCTTTGATTCAGCTTGCTTGAGAGTGGTAATATCCCGTCCTTCTAAAATTAGCATCACAACTTTACCTTCTGAATCAAAAAAGGGCTTGAGGGAAAAATCTACAAAAGCAAATGTTCCCGAAGTCCAAATATGTTTGGATTCAAAACGCACTAATTCACCTTTGGCGGCTTTGGCGATCGCTTGTTGCAATTGCTGCTGCTGTTGGGGAAAATCAGCCCACCAGGGGATTTTGTAAAAAGGTTGTCCAATTACATCCGAGCGCTGAGCAGCAATAGCATTTAATGCAGTTTGATTCGCTTCGATCGCAATTCCCTCAGGACTTAGCAGCACCATAAATTCAAATGTACTATCAAAAATCGCTCGAAATTTATGTTTGTTCTGCTGTAGAGCAATTTCTGCTTGTTGTTGGATTTGGTCTTGAGTAACTAAACCAAGCAATTGACCTTGGCGATCCAGTAGCGTTAAGTAAGGAACCTGTGAAGAGTGCATTAAAGATAAGGCGGTGAAAATATTTTCACAACCAGTAAGGGTCAGACTAGTAACTGGCTTTGTATTCACCTCTTTAATCTTGATCTGGGATAAATTTTTTCCTGCCCCAATTAGCTTGACTATATCTGGTGCTGTGAATACCCCTACTAACTTCATCCCATCGGCAACTAAAACACAACTGCAATCTCCCTGGTTCATTAAGGTGATTGCCTCAAAAACGGATGTATCTGGTGTCACTTTTAAAGGAGTGCGATAACGCTTAGCTGTAGTAGCATCAACAATCTGTTCCAAGGTTGGCCAATTTTCGAAGGAGTTGCTTTCCATAATTAAGGAGGCAATTGGACTGGATGTTTTAATGTGTAAGCATTATAAAATTATTGATATAAATTTAAAGTAACATTTTGCTTTTAGGCAGAGTTATACTCACAATATCAAGGGTTTGTCTGTTTGTTTATTTCCAGATTTAAAACAAAAAAGTGAGGAATTTGTGAGGAGTACAATTCAATCTGTATCGTATAAGATAGTGTAAATCAACTATACAATTAACATAAATTGCCTATTAAACGTAGCATTCAGGTGCACTAGTGAGGCGTACAAATTAGGATATCGTCACTTTTATTCGAGATAATTTAGTTTTATTGTCTTGAGACAAATAAATTTATCGTAACAATTTAAAACTCGTTTTTGATTAACAAAATATCTGGTTTTTCATCTCACGAACCTGTGGTACGATAGCAGGTTTATGATTTATATGATGTCCGCTTAATTACTTATGAAAAAATATGTTTGTAGTAGCGCTTTAGCGCCAATGTTTGTCTATCGCGCTAAAGCGCTACTACTAACCTTATTACAAGTGTTTTACCGGACATGATATTACCATCAGATTTTGATACTGCAAGCAAAATATTTATTAATAAATCAATTGTTGATCGGTAGGGGAATTTGCCACAACACTTTGGATTGGTACAACTTTGGATTAATATACCAATAATTTTGTTATACACCCCTTTCAAGTTAATGGATACTTGAGGCAGTGTATTATTTTACGAAAAAATTTACATTCTTGCTATAAATTATTAAGAATTACACGGTTAACCCGCATCAATCCTCTTAACTACATTGCTGTATAATTAAATAATATGCTTTATTTTGTGCGTTCCAGTTTTGCAGTGAAATATCTGGTGTGTGAATTAATTTACTGCACTTATTGGGCTGAAATCCTAATTATGCTTGTCTCATTAATTTATGCTTTATTTGAAAAACAACAAAAAGCTAACCTTATTAATATTTAATTGTTAAATATCGTTCCATAATAAAGCCATTGGACTCATGCCAAGAAATCACCCAGGCAAGCATAATAGCTGATTTTTTTAAGTACTTAATATAAGTAAAATAAATCCATCAATTTTGTAGAGGTTCTTTAATGACAATGCAAAATCAAGAGCGAGAAGCCAACCTATGGGCAATGTTTCTACATTTGTCATTATTAGGTGGTTATATAATTCCATTTGGAGGATTTATTGCACCAGTAATCATCTGGCAACTCAAAAAAGATGAATTACCAATCTTAGATATTCATGGCAAAATGGCTGTTAATTGGTTAATCTCATCATTAATTTATGGTGCAATATTTTCTTGTTTAACTATTGTATTCATTGGAATACCGCTACTAGCTCTTTTGGGAGTACTTGGAGTTCTTTTCCCAATTATTGCTGGGATAAAAGCAAATAACAGTGAATTTTGGAAATATCCCTTTTCTCTCACTATTCTTAAATGAATTCTTAAATGAAATGATCGTCAAAACTCTTGAAGTCTTGCTTGAGATCTTCCGTAAAATAGTTTTATCCCCAATGAACTCGATATCCTTATATTAACGATTTCCAGCTTGGAACTTGCTTATGAAATTTAGCCAGGAATTTTTAGATACCCTAAAGACTTTATTGCTAAATCAAAATTTCCTGGATAGAGTAATCTTTTTAATACTTACAGCGGGAGTAAGTGGTCTTTTTATTCCTCATGTTCTCAAGGGAATTGATGCAAGGAAGCTCCGAGCAAAAATGGAGTATGAGGCAGACTTAAAACGATCAGCCAATATAGTTGATGCACAAATAAATCTTTTGGAGAACATTTCTAAGTCACTATGGGAACTGCAACTTCTAGCTCTTGCAGTTTGCTACTATAAAGTTCACTCGAACTCAGAGAAATATATAGCCGCAGTAGAAAATTATGACGTGAAATCATGGGACTTATTTAGTAATATTAGACTTGAGATTAGTAAGGCTGCGCGTTTAGTATCAAACGACCTATACAATCAGCTGTTGTGTTTCTTTGAAGAAAATCTTATCAAGAGAATTGATGAAACATTAATGCCTTTGATCGAAAAAGGAGATGATACTTTATCCCAGGAATGGGAAAAACAGTATGATTTTTTGCTTTATAAACTACCGATTGAAATTGATGAAATAGTTATAACGCCTTTGGCTGAAGAGCTAAAGCTTTCATCCCCTCAAAAAAATAAGCCAAAGAGTAGGCGTTAAGTAGGAATCTATTGTTGTGTCAACATATTTTATTCTCATATCAAACTGGAAAGTTCAGTTTGTTTTAGCCTAACAATCGCGTTGCAACGGACGCACTGAAACAGATTGTGGTCTACCCTAAAATTGAAATCTAATCGTCGTAGCTGAAGTTAACCGGATGGAGTAATATTTGCAGCCAGGAGTATTGCAAAGTGCTTCTCTTGTCATAACTGATTATCCAGACATGATATTACTCCTGACTCCTGACTCCTGCGATAAATCCATCAAATTCGCTAACTTATAAACTATCCGCGCTCCTACATTCCCATCCCATTGTGCATCACCAACTTCGCAAACATCAAACCCAATAATTTTTTTCCCACTATTTACCAATTCCCGAAATAGACAAAAAGTTTGCTCTAACTCTAATCCAGAAGGAACCGGAGTACCGGTATTTGGACACAGTTTTGGATCTAAACCATCCACATCAAAGCTGATATAAACGTTTTGTGGTAAATAACTAACAATTTCTCGACATAGTTCAATCCAACTGCTTCCAGAGTAAAGCCTTTGTTTAATTTTTGAGTCGTAGAAAGCAATGATTCTACCGTTAGATTGCTCAATCATTTCCACTTCATCATGGCAAATATCTCGCAATCCCACCTGTACTAGTTTTGATATCTGCGGTATTTCCATTGCATTAAACATGATTGATGCGTGGGAAAATTTAAATCCTTCGTAAGCATCCCGTAAATCTGCATGAGCATCAATATGTAATATACCGTAATCATGATAATTGGCAGCTAATGCTTGGAAATATCCCAACGGGGAACTATGGTCTCCACCAATAACTGCAACTCGTTTCCCATCACTTATAGCTTGTTGACATTGTTGATATAACCATTGATTAACTTCTTCACTCGCTTGGTTAATTTCTGTAAGCACAGCGGTTAAATCTGGTTCAATAGTTAGGGATTGACCTTGTTCTAATCGTTCAATGATTTTTGCTGCTTGGTTTCGGTAATATTCATTTTTATCTACAACATCTTGGGGAATACCTATCATAAAAATTCCCTGTTTCCATCCATCAGAGTGATCAAAATCGAACAGGTCCAATTGTGGAGAAGCATCCAAAATTCGTTGTGGTGCATTAGCAGTTCCCGCACCATAGGAAACAGTAACCTCCCAAGGTACGGGAAAGATAATTAGTTTTGCAGACTCATAATCGAAAGGTAAGCCAAAAATATTACCATTAACTTGACCTACATCGCTGGGATCGTAATCTTGGAAATTCGCCATAAGAGACTCAGAAGGTATTTGACTGCAGCATATAATGTTAAAGATTTATCTGATGACATACTGTATCAATTATTTGCAGCAACCTAGAACGTGAAGAGTTTAGGAAAAAATGGTCACCTGGTAAAATATGTAAATTAAAGTCAGCAGCAGTTTGTGAACTCCAAGCTGCTAATTCTTCGCGACTAGCTTCTGTATCTTCTGACCCAGCAAATGCGGTAATTGGACAGTTTAAAGGTGGCTCATCGTAATAATTATAAGTTTCAATAACTGCAAAGTCTGCCCGTAACGTTGGGATAAAAAGCGCCATTAGTTCTTTATTTGCAAGGATTTCTTCAGGAGTACCACCCAAACAACGTAATTCTTGCAAAAACTCTGACTCTGGTAATTCGTAGATTGGTTTTTTAGTTGGAGGAAGTTGAGGTGCGCGACGAGCACAAACAAATAGATGGTTAGGAGATATTTCGCGATATCCCCTTTGGGGATGCGCGAAGCGATCGCGACGCAAACTACGAGCTAGTTCGAATGCAATTAAACTACCCATGCTATACCCTAAAAAAGCAAAAGGTTGCTTCAGGTAAGGAATAATCGCCGGTTTTAGCTCTTGAATTAAAGGTTCAATTCTGGTGAAAGCACTTTCCATTAGTCGTCTTTCACGTCCGGGTAATTGAATTAGGTATACCTCAATTGCAGGGAATAACTCATCAGCCCAATTGCGAAAACTTAGAGTTCCACCTCCTGCGTGGTGAAAGCAAAATAATCGTAATTGTGCATCAGGATTGGGTTTAGGACAAGTAACCCAAGGATTAAGAAATTGGTTGCGATTGTTCACAAATTTCACAAATATTATTCGCGGATATAGACTTCAGCTGTACGATGTCGGACACAAAACCCAGTTTTTCCCACTGATGTAGGTATTTTCAGTTTACAAGAGTGGGATACAGTGCTTAGCATGTCAATTTGAGTAAGTTGTGTAAGTACAAGAATGTAAGTACAAGAAATTTAGCAAAATTGTTAAAGTTAATATAAGCAATTACTTGCCATATAGCTTATGCTTTATGGGGTCATTGCCCAAATTAGGGAGGTGACCTGTCCAAGTAATTGTCTATAACCAACAGATAAAGGAAGTGAATTGTGAAACGCTATATTCCCAAGATATTTTTATTGGTGTCGTTCAGCAATATTCTTCTTTCTACGTGCTTAATATCTGTTGGAATCAATAAAGCATACGCAATTAGCGAAAGCTCTGGAAATAGGAATCAACCCCAGATTTCCCAAACAATTATTGCCCAAACGACTCCAAATAGCCAAGACTTGGAAATCCAAAGACAAGAATTGAGAAGACAAGTCGAGGCACAAATTCACCCAATAATTATCATTTTACTTGTCACTTTGGGCTTGATATTAGCTGCCGGGGTCGCAGCTTTAATATTTTTAAGACGAGCAGTGTTGCGAGAAGTTGCAAGTATTGTTACAGAACACCTGAAGGAACTGAAAGATTTAGAAACTAGAATTATTAGCGCAAATAAAAAAGTTGAAGAACTCGTTGGTGAAGCAGAAGAAATTGCGGATGAGTTAAATGATGAAGCGCAAAGTTTGAAAAAAGATATCAACGTCAAGCGAGAAAAACTATCAGAGATAGTTACACTGTTATCTGAATCCAAAGAAGAAGCATTAAATCAGATTAAGACGCAGGTCGGTTCTTTTCAACGAGAACTGCAAACAATTGATACAGATTTTGCAACTCAAGTTACCTTATTACAGACAAATACAGAAGAGCGCGGTAACTCAATTATTCAAAACCTAGAAAAATTAAGTACTGAATTTACTCCACGTCTAGAAGAACTAGAAACTGAATTACAAGAGCAGAAAGGTAAGGTATTCGAAAAATTACAAACATCGGAAACAGATTTTACAAATCAATTAAAAGAACTTCAATCTGCAGCAGAAACACAACGGGATTTGACTTTAGTTTCCTTACAACATTTGGCTGCAGATTTAACTCCTCAAGTTGAAGAATTACAAACACAAATCAGTCAACGCAAAGATAGCTTATTTGAAGAATTACAGCAGTCGGAAACAGATTTTGCAACTCAAATTGGTGAGATGCAAGCATCGGTGCAAACACAACGAGATTTGATTTTAGAAAATCTGCAAAAATTGGAATCTGAATTTGCACCGCAAATGGAATTACTACTGGAAAACATGCAAGGAGAAAAAGATACTACTTTGCAGCATTTCCAACAGTCTAGTAATGAATTTACAACTGCTCTTTCCCAATTAAAGGCTGATTTGCAGACCGAGAAACTAGAAGTTCTTAAAAGTTTCACCGATACTGAATCGGAGTTTGTTTCTCAACTTTCCCAACTCAAAGGAAAAGCCCAAGAGGAAAGGGATAAAATTATTACTGATCTGCAACAATTAGAAAATGAGTTTGCGCCTCAACTTGCAGATTTGGAAGCTAGCGCGAGGGAGAAAGCCCAACAGCAACAAGTATTAGCGTTACAAAATTTAGAGCAACTAGCAACAGAAATTACTGCTCAATTAACAGATGCACAATCTCAAATCCAACAACAAACTGAACAGACTCAAAATAACATTCAAACCCTAGAAACTGAGGTTGTTGCTCGCATATCCAATTCCGAATCTGGAGTCAACGAACAAAGACAGCAAACTTTGCAACATCTGCAAAAATCGGAAAATGAAGTTAAGAGTCAAATCGCAGCGTTCTTCTCAGAAATTCAGTCCCTTAGGGATGCAACATTGCAAAACTTGCAAAACTTACAAACTGAATTTGCTAACAGTGTTTCTGGTTCTGCAGTAAATATTAAAGCCCAGAAAGATAAAACTATTCAAAGTTTGAAACGGTTGGAAACCGAGTCTAGCAACCAACTTAATACTTTATTGGATGTAGTCCAAGCGCGTAAGAATCTAACCTTAGAAAGACTGGATAAACTAGAAACTGTTTTAGCTGAACAATTAGAACTGATACAATCCGATGCTAAGAGCGAAAAACAACAAATTTTGCAAAAACTGGCGGAAATTTCCCCCACGCAAATCGCTGAAAGCGCGATCGCAGAATTAACACAAAAAATTCAAACTTTAACGGAACCATTAGAAAAATTACAAGCAAGTAATCCGCAACTATTCTTAAATCCCAGTGAATTTATTGACCAAGGGAATCAAGCTTTTGCACAGCAAAACTATGAAGGAGCGATCGCAGCTTACGATCGAGCCTTAGAACTTCAACCTAATAATATAGATGGATGGGAAGCCCGGAGTATGGCACTCTGGGAATTGAAACGTTACGAAGATGCGATCGCTTCCTTTGATAAAGTTCTAGAACTGCAACCAGATAATTCCAATATTTGGTATCATCGCGGACTCGCACTCATGGAGCTGCGGAGATATGAAGCCGCGATCGCAACTTTTGGTAAAGTAGTTAAATCTGATCCCAAAAACGAGAAAGCTTGGTTTGTTTTGGGTATGAGTTTGGGAAGATTAAAACGTTATGAAGATGCAATTAAAGCTTTTGATCGAGCATTAGCAGTAAAAGAAGATTATCATCAAGCTTGGGTTGATAGAGGGGTTTTACTCGGAAAATTACAACGTCACGAAGATGCGTTTAAATCCTTTGATAAAGCTGTTGAAGTACAAGCAGATAACGGTATTGCTTGGATGAATCGTGGTTTAGCTTCAGAAGTTTTAGAACGTTATGAAGATGCATTGAATTCATTTGATAAAGTAATTGAACTTAATCCTTCTCCTAAAGCTTGGGATAAACGGGGTTATGTCTTAATTCAATTGGAACGAGATGAAGAAGCTTTGAGTAGTTTTGATAAAGCTTTGGAAATTCAAAAAGATTACGCCAGTGCTTACTATAACAAAGCAATTTGCTACGTATTTCAGAACAAAGTTAGTTTAGCTGTAGATAATCTCAAAAAGGCAGTTGAAATCAACCCCAAATATCGTCAAGAAGTTACAACAGATCCGGATTTTGAAGGAATTCTTAATGACCAGCGTTTCAAGCATATGATGAGCGAGAAAGAAAGTTAACAGTTAACTGTTATAGCAATCGTATTTGATTTATGAACGGGTGATTTCTGTAGAGCGGGTAAGGAGGGGTTGGGTATTCTCCTCCACAAAACACAAAATAAACTCACGCTCACAAAATCAAAAAGTACGATTTTATAAGCTTTCGAGTGTAAGTTTCTTAGGAGATGTTGCAGAGGCTAACGCCGACGCCGCAGGCTCTGCAACGTCTCTACAATATTTATTTTTACCTACGGTACCGCGTTCATCTTTGATCCGGCTAACACGAATTATTTAGGATTGCTATAGCATGGTTTGGGTACTTAGGTGTCCTGCTTCACTAACAATTAGCTATGGTAATTTTACTTTTAAGTATAGAGCTACACTGACACTCTTTTTATACCTGTGCTACCTTCATCTTCAGAGTTCGGTTGGGTTTAATGGATGTGGTATGACTAACCGTAACTCAAATTAATTACACAGAAACTTTCACTACAATTCATTTAATTTTGTAAAAAAAAGTATTGATTTTTGCGTACCAAAATATGTATTAGTAATGGTGATATACTGACAGAATTCTAGCAATTAAATAACTATTTATCGATTTAATTTTTTCTAAAAAATATAGCTATTAAGTAATAGTTTACGCGCCATTTTCTATTCACTAAAAACAACCTAAATAGCTCAAAATGATTAAATATTGCCGATTTGCATTTGTTATTACAACTTTTGTAATCGTGACAGGTATTAATTCTAAATCTGCTGCGATTTCTCAATTTATAAGTTCTAAAATTATATATTCACAGCAATTAGTCGCTCAAAGCTCTACTTCAAATACTCAAACAGAAGGAGTATTTAATAATGAACCAATAATTCAAGAAAAAACATCTGATACTCAAAGTTCTTCGCGTGATAGTGAATTTTATAATCTTTTTACCCCTATTTTATGTACTTTATTGGGGTATGCTGCAGGTAGCGTTGTAGGTAGTAAAAACCAAAGAGAAAGGGTAAAAGAGCGCGTTCCTAGTGAGAATTAGAAAATTAGGGTTTGCTGTTCGCATCTCAGCTATAACGTAGCGTTAGCTAAAAAATTTGTTGGGAAACTTTGGGAATCAATAGAGGAAGTCAGAATAATCTAGATACTTAAAAGTTACATGTATAAATTTTTGGAGTCGTTCAGCAGATCCTAATTAATTATCAAGCTAGAGAATAGAGAGCAAAAATAGGAAACATTAAATAGGGAACAGAAAATATACCCTTAGCAAGGCTTACTAATTTTTAAGTTTAATTACCACGGGTTCAAGCAACAAAAATTTGATTATTCTCGATAAGCTAAACTCTTATAAATTCAAGATTTACTGACCTTGCGCTTCTGATAAATTTCTTTCCCGTGGAGAAACTTCAAAAACGTAATAGTAGAATAATCCTGCTAAAAATGCACCCAATATAGGTGCTAACCAAAATAGCCACACTTGTTGTATCGCCCAACCACCAACAAATACCGCAGGACCTAGACTACGTGCGGGGTTAACAGAAGTATTAGTTACGGGAATGCTAATTAAATGAATCAAAGTTAATCCCAAACCAATCGCAACAGGAGCAAAACCTTGAGGTGCACGACTATCAGTAGCCCCCAAGATAATTAACAGAAACATAAAAGTCAACACTAATTCAGCAATAAAGCAAGCAAGTAGTGAATAAGCTCCGGGAGAATGTTCTGGACCAAAACCATTGGTTGCGAGGGGATTTGAACCAATTAGTTCAAACCCTGCTTTCCCACTAGCAATGACAAATAAAAGACCTGCAGCCAATATCGCACCCAAAACTTGGGAAACAATATAACCAGGTAGTTCCCTTGCGGGGAAACGCTTTGCTGTTGCTAAACCGATAGAAACAGCAGGGTTGAGATGACAACCAGAAATATGACCGATAGCATAAGCCATTGTCATCACAGTCAATCCAAACGCCAAAGATACACCAACTAATCCTATTCCTAAAGGATAAGAAGTACTTTCACTAATTTTGGCTGCGTCTGCGGTAAAAGCAGCTGCGAGTACTGCACTACCACAACCACCAAGTACCAGCCAAAAAGTACCAATTAATTCAGCTAAACAACGTTTTGTAAGAGGCATTTCAAGTATTTTTTAATACGGTTTTCAGATAAACCGATAATACTTAAAAGTATTAAATTACACTCAAAAACAATAAAATTTTACTTCGTTCAAAATTATTATTACAAATATCCTTCTGCTAACAGGATTTAATGCAGATAAAACTGATACAGGACTTAATATACTTAATACAAGTTATTGTAAGAGCCTGGAGAAAGATACTTTAAAATATTACTTGTCACAGCGAAGGAAGAGGGAAGAAGGAAGAAGGAAGAAGGTTTTATGTTGCCGTTTGCACGCAGCAAGCTGAACGCGCAGCGCGTCCAAAGTTGGTTGTACTCCTCCCTTAGCGGATCCGTAGGTAGCGAAGCTATAGCGTGACGTTAGTCAGAGGCTTCGCCGACGCCGTAGGCTCTAACCTTCTGGGTCCTGGAAGGACGGGGCTTGCATCCTTTCCTGTTGGAAGGAAGGAAGATTTTTTTGGAAAACGCGCTTATTGACATCTTCCCTCTTCCGTCTTCCTTCTTCCTTCCGACGAAGTCGGTCACGAAGAAATTAATAATCTCAGACTCTGACAACAAGCTCCTGTAGAAATCACTATGCTAATAACTTTTTCGTTAGCTTATTTTTTATATGCAACCATATAACGAAAAATATATTCGACTAACTCTGTATAATTACGAGCATCCGTAGTTGATTTTCCCCAAACAGTGACACCATGGTTGCGAATTAGTAAAGCTGGTATTTGTGGAGATGTCTTACTAAAGCGCTTTTCAATTTCTGCTGCAATTTGCGGTACTTGGAGATGATTGGTAAATACTGGTATTTCACAATTAGGATTTTCTTCCCATACTCCCAATCCTTTTAGCATTTCAAGAGGTGGTAGTGATAGATTATCTGAATTAGTAAATCCAGAAACTAAATTTGCTTCCACGGAATGAACGTGATAGCAAGCGATCGCATCGGGGAATAAACTATAAATAGTTTGGTGGATGGAAGTTTCGGCTGAGGGTTTTAAGTTATTAGCAGATCCTTCTCGTTCTATTCTTCCATCTGGGTGCATACGAATAAAATCACCCAATTGTAATTCACCTTTAGATCTACCACTGGCTGTAATCCAAAAGCTACCATCAGGTATCCGACAGGAAAGGTTACCCGCAGTACCAACCATCCAACCTTGCTGATAAAAGTGACTTGCTGCTGCGATTAACTCTAGACGAGGATCGACAAAACTTGTATTGGTCATAGAAAAATATTCAATGGTTTTTCGCAAGTCCCACCCCAACTAAAATCGTAGTGTTAGTTGGGGTATTTGACTCTAGTTCCACAATTTTTTGAGATAATCGCGGATTTCAAAAAAGTCATCCCAGGGAATATAACTTTTTTCTTGTTCGTCTAGATATTTCGCAAGGCGATCGCGTGCAAAAACCATTGGTGTCTGTAGCGCCATATTGAGATCGGTTAAGGAATCACCAATTGCTATTTTCTCATCACATGGGTACCGATCCATCACCTGTACTTTTGCAACTAATTCTGTTCCCCCTTCAAATTCCGAAAACACCTGCAAATATTCACTTGTGGTATTCACGTCGATCGCATGAATTTCTTGAACTCGGTTGACCAATTCACCCATAACTGTTTTTACTATTTCTTTGAGTCCTCCAGAAACTACAACCAACGGTACAGATTCAGCTTCAAGAAAATCTAAGAATGCTTCAAAACCCGGTCGTATTTCTCGATTTCGGCTAAAATCTAGAATTTCGGCGTAGCATGAAGATGGAATAGATTCGAGAATTCGTCGTACTCCCTGTCGCAAAGTTAATTTTCTGGTGTACATTTGGGGAATTAGTTCTCCAGAAACTTTAGGAGAAAACTTTTTCAGTATTGCAACAAAGGTTTCTTCAACAGTAATTGTCCCGTCAAAATCACAAAAAATTATCCGATCCACTTTTGTTCAGTTAATGCGCAATATCTACGGTACGCTTACGCTAGGAACGCGCACGCTTCGCTAACAGTTTATAGCTAACACCACACACCTTTATGGGCTAAAGCTATCAATACCTTTCAACTGTTCATTGTTCACTGTTAACTGTTAACTGTTAACTGTTAACTGTTCACTGTCAACTGATTCTGACTAAAGCGAATTTCTGTACCTGTATATTCTGGAACCCAACCTTCTGTATTACTGAAATAGCGTACTGCTTTGATCCGACGGTTTGGTGTTAAATAAAACCAATGTTCGGTTCCTGCTGGAACATTAATATATTCTTCTGGTTGGATAGTTAACTCAACTTGGCTTCCATCTGGACGTACAAACCCAAAAACCCCTTCCCCGTCAATGATATAACGAACCTCGTTGTCTGCATGGGTATGTGTTCGCTCAAATTTTGACAACAAACTATCTAAATTGGGTATACCTGGGTGTAAAGCAATCAAATCCCGAGATTGATAACCTTCAGTTTGTTTGAGTTGTTCGAAATAATTATCCAATCCTTGGAGTACCACTTCCTTTTCATCTTCGGTAAGACTATCTTTTGCGAGTAAGTCTCGTAAATGTGGTTCGTCTCCTACACTCCAATAATTAAGTGCGATCCTCAAAGATGCTAACTCATTAGTTATTAACTGCAAATCTGTATAGGAGGTTCCATCTTCTAGTTTAAGAATTGCCATCAATTACCTCGGTTGCTGAAAAATTTTTACTTTTGAAGAACCATATATTATATGAGTTTCTGTCAATAGCTATATTTTACTATCTATATAAACTGTTATTCACTAAACTTTTTAGATAATTACGATTAAATTATGGGTTGGAATCTTAAATTTTATATTTAGAATTTTAAATGATTTAATCAATAGTAGTAGTCGCAACAAAACTACATGGATTTAAAGTTTATTTTAAAATCGTAGGTAAATAATCTAGGAATCACATTTTATTTTTGAATATATATTTTGTAGAGAAATTCCAATAGTACTTTTATTTATGGCGATGAATACATTTAGATTTTTTTTAGTTGGAAATTTTTCCTTTACACATTTTACGTTTGTGAATTATTTAAGATTACTATCGCTTTGATAAGTATTTGTTTGGTAAGTATTTATTTGGTAAGTATTTATTTGATAAGTATTAATTTGATAAGTTAACCTCAATGTTTAATCAATTATTATGTATTAGCCGTCCGATTAATCAGTGGCTAGCTATCAAATCGATGATGGCAAAGTTATTGATGACGCCAAGCTTAGTAATTTTATTCATATCAGCTTTAATCTTATTACCCTGGCTCATTCCTAGGCTGCGACTAAAACGCGTACTGAGTACTTTTGGAACAATTATATTAGTTATTTATCTCAGTGCAACTTTACCTTTCACTGTTGCGATCGCCAATAAAGGGTTAGTCACATTCATCCCACCCGATCCAGGTAATAAAGTTGATGCAATTGTAATTTTAGGTCGGGGAGAACAATTACGTTACTCTCGAGTTAAAGTTGCAGCTAGACTTTGGGAAATGGGACGCGCTCCTTTAATTTTTGCTAGTGGGGTTGGAGACGGAGAAGAAATAGTCGAACAACTCAAAGAAGAAGGAATCCCCGATAAAGCCTTAGCAGAAGAACATTGTTCTCGAACTACTAAAGAAAACGCTTTATTCACTGCATCAATATTACAAAATCAGGGAATTAAGCAAATTCTGTTAGTTACAGATCCTCCCCACATGTTGCGCTCCATACTTACTTTCAAAAGTGCGGGATTTGAAGTAATTCCACATTCTAGTCCCGTTCCATCAGCACTAGTCCAAAGTCGAAAAGCAATGCTGGTATTTTATGAATATATGGGCTTAGTAAGTTATGGTTTGCACGGTCATTTTTTACCATCAGATGTAAACCAACAGGACCATCAACAATTTGCTTCGATAAAATCAAGAGATAATTAAAAATTGTTAAATTACGAAATATTATTTTTCAGGCATCAATTATACATGTCAATTGCTAGAGTAAATACTTAAACAATTATTTTACATACAGTTAACACCCATTTTCTTTGAGAATCTGGGTTTTTTATTTTAATTATATGAACACTATAAAATTAATTATCTGTCAATTGAATTTAACTAAAAATCATCTAACTACACCTATTGATAGACATATAAATAATTTCCAGTTAAGAGTGAAAAATTTAGCAAAAAAATGCTAATAAAAATTATGAACAAATAAAAAATTATCTCGACAGTTTTAAAGCAGGGAAAATCATGGAAGATCTATCACAACAGCCAGAAACAGCTGAAACAGCAGCACAAGAGGATACTTCAATCGTTGAAGCTTCCGCTGGGAACTCTGAGTTAGCGACCCAACCTGTAGATTCAAGCTCTGAATCAAAGTCTGACACCAAACGGCAGTTGATTGCCAAAAACATTGCAGATTTTTTGGGAGAAATACCTACTCGTGTCGGTGAAACTTACAAAAAATTCCAGACTCCCATCGTTAGTATTGTTTTAATCGTCACAGTTGCTATATTACTCAAAATCTTAGTTGCTGTATTCTCGGCTTTAAATGAGATACCTTTAGTAGAACCAATTTTGGAATTAATTGGCGGTTGCTATGTGGTTTGGTTTGCTTTTCGTTATTTACTCAAAGGTTCCACTCGGGAAGAGTTGAGATTACAAATTAACGGACTTGTAGAACAATTTCTGAACAAAAAAACTAAAAGCTCTTGAATTAACTTTAAAAGGATGTTCTCAAAGTATCCTTTTTGATTTTAAGTCGAGAGATAAATTAGAAAACCCCCAATTACCCCCTATTTTGGGGGTAAAGCAGGTTTAACTCCTGACTCCTGACTCCTGACTCCTGACTCCTGACTCCTGACTCCTGACTTCTGACTCCTGACTTCTGACTCCTGACTTCTGACTCCTGACTCCTGACTTCTGACTCCTTACTCCTGACTTCTGACTCCTGACTCCTGCTATAGTTTCTCAGAATTTGAGGTCATAGAATTTAATTTCCTAGAATTTAGTCGCGTTTGCAGTAAAACTTTTTGGTAGGATGGTCACTTATGTAGTACAAAAGGACTATGTAAGTTATGTCTAACTTAATTTTATTTTGGCATCGTCGAGATCTGCGTCTTGCTGATAATACGGGACTTGCAAAGGCGATCGCTAAAAGTTCTAAAGTTGTTGGGTTATTTTGTTTAGACCCAAATATTCTCAAAGCAGATGATGTTGCTTCTGTGCGGGTAACTTATATGATTGGCTGTTTGCGATCGCTACAAGAAAAATACACTCAAGCAGGAAGTCAATTACTAATACTTTACGGGAAGCCTACAGAATCAATACCCAAGTTAGCATCAGCATTAAACGCTCGTGCTGTATTGTGGAATTGGGATGTGGAACCCTATTCCCAAGAACGAGATCGTACGGTAATTGACGCTCTTAAAGAAAAGGGTATTGAATACCCCGAAAGTAAAAATTGGGATCAACTCTTACACGCACCAGAAGATATTCGCAGTGGTTCCGGTGGAGTTTACACGGTTTACACACCTTTTTGGAGAAATTGGAGTCAAAAACCAAAAGTATTTCCACAAGATATAGAAAATTTGGCGTCCTTGGAAAATTTGACAGAAGTCGAACAGGAAATTGCTCAACAAAATGGAACTGTAGAATTACCATCAGCGAAGGATTTAGGATATGAATGGGAAGGAGAACTAATTATTGCTCCAGGAGAAATCGCAGCCCAAGAACAGTTGGAAGAGTTTTGTTACAGTGCGATTAACGAATATCAAGAACAACGAAATTTTCCCGCAGTTCCAGGAACATCATTACTAAGTCCAGCCCTAAAATTTGGTGTAATTAGTATTCGCACAGTTTGGGAAGCAACAGTGGAAGCTTTAGAGAATAGTCGAAGCGATGAAACAAAAGCTAATATTGAAACTTGGCAAAAAGAAATTGCTTGGCGGGAGTTTTATCAACATGCGATGTACAATTTCCCTGAATTAGCTTCAGGTGCTTATCGCGATACCTTCAAGAATTTTCCTTGGGAGAGCAATGAAAAACATTTTCAAGCTTGGTGTGAGGGAAAAACTGGTTATCCTATCGTCGATGCAGCAATGCGTCAGTTAAATGAAACGGGATGGATGCATAATCGCTGTCGGATGATTGTGGCGAGTTTTTTAACTAAAGATTTGCTACTTAATCCCCAATGGGGAGAAAAATATTTTATGCAACGATTAATTGATGGGGATTTATCTGCTAATAATGGTGGTTGGCAGTGGAGTGCTTCTAGTGGAATGGATCCCAAACCAGTGCGGATTTTTAATCCGGCTTCCCAAGCCCAGAAATTCGATCCAGAAGGGGAATATATTCGTCAATGGGTTTCTGAGTTAAGATCTTTCGATACAAGATGTTTGTTAACTGGTAATATTACACCTTTGGAGCGTCAGGCTGTTAGTTATCCCGAACCAATTGTCGATCATAAAGTCCAGCAGCGTTTGTTTAAGGGATTATACAAACAGCAGAAAGAATTAATCGCTTGATATATTAGGATAAAATCAGGTTTACAAATCGGCTGTAAATCCAAGTTTTTTGCATAAACTCTGTTCCCTGTTCTCTATTCCCTGTTCCCTTTTATAAGGGTTCAGCTTACCGCGTTCTAAGTGTAGCAATCTTAAAAGAAATTGATATTAGTTACAGGCATTAAGTAAACCAATATTGAGAATTATTATGCTCAGACTAATGATGTAAACTTCATGATTTAATCATTTCATAGAGAGCCAGGAAGTCGAAATATGCCAGCACGACATATAATTCCGAAGAAGAAAAGTTGGTTGATGCTTTCGATCGCGGTTAGCATTGTCATTTCTTTCCCTTTTCCCTTCTTCAAAATTGTCCGTGCTGATGATGACAATTCAAGTTTTTCTCGCCACAATCACTTTTACTCAAGCCTAAAAACCAAGAGATTTTGTCGATACGCTCAGAAAATTATTGCTCAAACCAAAATCAAAGCTATTAATGTGGTGCAAAGTGATTTCAACTCATTTGTAAACTCTTTTGCTACCCCTTTCGAGAGTCCTGATGGTGATATGTTACCGTTGACAACGCAGCAACTTGTCACCTACGGAACTTACCCAAATACTGGGAGAACTTATCCAGAGATTATTTCCTGTAAAATGAAGAGCGCTGATGCTATCAAGTTTTTTTATGGGGAAGATGCAGCAGTATCTGGGTCCAGCTGTCGTAATATCCACAAGCGGATCCTCAAAAAAGTCTTCTCTAAACTGAAAATCAGGAATATAAAGAATTTAGCCTTCGAACAAGACGAGGTTATTCTTGAACCTGATATAGTTGCTACTAATGGTCCAGAGTGGCTAAACCCATTTCCCCCAGACTTGGCGTATTTAGGTAATGACGGATTGCTCCACTTGCAAGCAAAATCCCTACCTGTACCCAGAACTGTACCACCATTTGTCTCCATTGGACCCGAAAGAAAGGGCGTACATTACTGTCATCTAGCTGCACCAGAATACATTACTGCGTTGATAACTGGCGCTGTAGTACCTTAACTATGAAGGGATATAATTTAATTTGAATCTTCAGGACGCATTAAAGTGCGCCCTTACTACAAATAATGTTACAAAAAACAATTTGTAACATTATTTGTAAATTCTTAGCTAAGCTCCTGCACCAACAGCAAAGATATCAGATCCTTCAGGATTAGCTTCAGGAATTCCTTGAACTATTTTTGTCAGTGCAATATTACTATCTACGCCTGCCATAAATTTATTGTTAACTAAATTGGAAAAAGTGGTAACATCACTAAACCAATTTTCAATAGTTTGAGTAATGAAACTGAGTTTTTCCTCCGAGTTATTACCAGTAATTTGATGACTGAAATTACCGCTAAAAATCACAATTGGAATAGCTTTATCTTTTTGACGCAACTCAGCTTGAGTGATATTTAAAGCAACGGGAATATCTTGTAATTTATAAACCAAATTTAAAGATGCTTGCATGGGTACTTCCCCTTCCTCTTTCCAAGCACCCTCAGATAATAGATGCTTGGTAATAAAGTTGCGAGCTGCATCCTCCATAGTAAAAGCAACAAAGCCTCTAGGATTAATCCCTATCGCTTGAAAATCCATATTAGGTAATACTTGAGCATATTTTTGAGCAATCTTTGCAACTGAAACAGTTGCTGTTGTTTTATCCGCAATTGGTTCGGCAAAAATCACTCTATTAGGTTCACCTACAATGCTGACACCATTTTTAAAGCTAATACGCGTAAAATTATTGCTGAATACTGGCTTTCCAGCAAATTCCCATTCTGCAGGGACAATACCGCTATATTTGAGAAAATCTGGATTTAAAATAGAAGGGTTTTGGTTTTTCGCCGCAACAACGATTACTAGTTCTTGAATAGTTAATGGTTGGCTCATGCTATCTACCATATTAATTGATTTAACTGTAGTTTTACTCGTCAAAGCCAAATAAAAGTAAAATACTATACTAGTAAATCATAAATAATACATTAAATGTAGCAAGGGAAATACTTACTTAAAATCTAATGAAAGAGAATGAGATACAGGGATAACCCAAATCTGCACAAACACACTAAATATCCTCTGTTCTTTACTAGATTATAAGTTTTTAATTTCTTATCTTGAGATAGAAATGATTATGAATATGTCATCTTTGCACGAACGTAAAATCAATTTTTACAGTTTTTGCATTTTATTAGTCGAATTACTTTTAACTATAGATTTAGGCAGATATTTACGTATAACTGCCATGACTTTATCTGTAACTATAGGTTTAGTTATAAAATCAGTAGAACCAACAACCTTAGCACGAATTCGGTCAAACAATCCATCACTACCGGTTAAGATAATGACAGGTGTTTTTGCAAATTCAGATACTCTTCTAATTTGAGAACAAACTTCATATCCATTAACTACTGGCATCATTAAATCTAAGAAAATCATGTCAGGTTTATGTTGAATTAAAATTGGTAAGGCTTGGATTGTATCCTGTATTTTAAGAAAATCCATATCATTTGATGTGATGATTTTCTCCATGGTTTTACATATTTGTAAGCTATCATCTATACAAGCAATTAAAGGTTGTTTAGATTTCTTAGATGAAATAGAATTGGAAGGTTTTTTCTTTTCTTTATTTTTTGCTTCAGTAGGTAATGGTAAATCTGAAATTTTGTTAAGTATAATTAATTCTTTGAGAACAAATGGTATTAAATCTGAAGCAACTTTAAGAACATCAGAATTTAGTTTTAAAGCTAAATCTTGGAGGGTATTCTGTCCATTCAGTAAGGGAGCTAAGTTAGTATATAGTTCTGGATTAATCTCTTTTTTGAATAACTCTTGTTCTCTTAACATAGGTGATAAGTTAGGAGAAAAGGAAGCTAAACCAGCGTCAGACCAATCTTCCCATTCACGTTCCATACGTGTTAAAAAAACTTTAGTACTAATAAAATTAATTGGGACATTGAGTACAACTTTAGGTTTTCGGTCGCAACGAATAAAACTGAAGTTTGCTTGTTGTATAACTTCAAATAATAACTCTGCAACAATATTTTTAGCGATCGCATCTACTTGTCTGGGTTCTACTTCTTCTCTTTTATATATATTTATAAGTAATTTATAGTCCCAATATTCAAGAGCAACTTGCTCAGCAGTTAACTTAATTCTATCGAGATTAATTTGAGGACAATATTTTGTCATTAATCTGCGCCAACGCCGATGAGGATGAGTTCCTCCAGTCGCCCAAATAATGCGTCCAAATCTATAGTAAAAACTCCATTTCTGTTTATTCTGAGATTTAATTTCTAATTTCCCCGTATATTTAAGTTGAGTACAAATTTTAATTTCTTCTATTGGATCTGTATAAAAATTTGGCTGTGAATGCGACATGATAATCTCTTAATCTTAAATAAGATAATAAATTTGCAAAACTTCAACTAAAGATTTACTATTAAATCTCAAAGATAACTCTGTCGATCAATTTTAATCGGTACGCTACGTCATACTTTGTGGAAATATAAGAGTGAATGATTTTTCCATATTTATTAAAAATCATGAAATTTTATTTTCTTCCCAGTGTTAATTCCTAGGTTTATTACTTTCTAGTTTTATTTATTACTAAAAAAATAGCCCTAGAGAAATTACGGCATTGTTGAAACATATAAGATAAAAGTGGGAATACTAAATCTATAGCTTAGAAAGCAGCGAGCGGTTTAGCTGGTCTGATTTGTTCTAATCTTCGATGCAGAAATTGTTTGTGCATCGATCCCCATGACCTCCTAATCTTCGCTTACTAAAGATAACATAAGAGTATAATCTATGACTTTTCAAACCAGGGAAGAAGTACGCGAACGGCTCGGTAATATTGACCAAATCCGAGATATCATTTTTGGTGCACAAATTAGAGACTATGAAAACCGCTTTGTTCAACTAGAATCAGATATATCGCGCTTACAGCAAGAAATGCACTCCCAGGTTGAACAACTCAAATCCAGTTTTAGTATCGAAATAAAAGCTGTAACAGAAGCATTAGATAAAAAAATAAAATCTATAGCTTTGACGACTCAAGAAGAATCTGTAGATTTACGTCAGCAAGTAGATAGATTAAATCGTAAATTTTCCAGCAGTATCCAGTCCCTTGATGAAGCATTAGATATTCAAACAACTTCGGTGCGTCAAGAAGGATCCCAAACAAAAATGCAGTTAGAAGATGAGATTAAAGCACTGAGAGATTTAGTTTTGGAAGAAATGGAAAAACATTTTTCCCAATTAAGTAAAACTAAAGTCTCTAAAGATGATATTGCTGAAACTTTATTTGCTTTGGGAATGCGCTTAAAAGAAACAGAATTTATCCCAATGTTACGAGAAGCAAGCGATGAAATCAATGGTTATAACTCAACTCCAATATTGAAAGCAAACGAAGAAAAATTTTCTGATATATTGGGTCGTTCTCATAGATCTAACGATTTGAGTTCTTAAATCAAAATAGTTGGCAGTTAAGCTGTTAACTGTTAACTATTCAATATTTAAATATTTAGTATATAAATTGGTATATAAATATGACTCAAGTAGAAGAATCTACTTCTCCAAATATGGATATAGATTCAAAAGAAACTGCGCAATTAGAAGATTTTGTTAAATTATTAGTTGAATTAAAAATTGTTGATTCAACAGAACCATTGTCATCAAATAATGTTTTATCAACAGTTAGTTTACATTCGTCTAACCATGCTTCAATACAAACTAAGCCTGTAATAAATTTAGAATTGTCTGAGACTGAAGTGGAAGCAAATATCAATACTGTAGATAGAAATTCACAATTTCTTGAAAATGATATACCAACAGATTATCTAGAAGCTGCGATAGACCTGAAATCACATTTTATCTCAGATTCTCAACCTTTAGATAATAATATATTAAGTAAAATTAGTGTATTAGATGAAATTGATAAATCAAATATTTTTGAACTCCCATCGCATAATGAATTAGAATCGATCAATAACCAAACACCAAACTCCGATTTAAAATATAATCAATATGACTCTCACGGTAAATATTCTAAAATAACTAATAAAGAAGAATCTAATATTGCATTTAAAAAGCTACAGAAACTATTATTTGGACCAGAAATATCAGACTTAAATACTCGTTATGAAAATATTCAAAATAGTATTCTAAAATTAGAAAATAAAATTTATAATAATGATGAATTAATTAATTTATTATTACCACTATTTAGTGAAGTTATACGACGTAAAATATCTATATCTAAAGAAGATATTATTCAAGCGATCGCACCAATTATTGATGATTTAATTAGAACTAGAGGAAAAGAACACCCAGTCAATATGGGTGAAGCATTATCGACTGTAATTCCATCAGCTTTGGAGAATGTTAGTTTAGAAGACCTTGCAAATGCTCTCGCACCAACAATAGGAGAAGCTATAAAAAAGCAGATTGAAATAGAGCAAGATAAAATTGTTGATGCACTTTATCCTGTAATTGGAAACACTATTTCCAAATATATGATAGAAACAGTTAAATCTATTAATGAGAAGATTGAAGAAAACCTTAGTTTCAGAGGTATTAACCGTAAGATTAAAGCTAAACTACAGGGAGTTTCAGAAGCGGAGTTAATTGTTAAAGAATCTCTCGGTTTTAGCATTCAAGCAATCTTTTTGATCCATAAAGGTTCTGGATTATTAATTTCAGAAATTCAACCTTTACAGGAAGAACGTTTAGAGTCAGATATGGTTGCTGGGATGTTAACTGCAATTCGTGAATTTGCAAATGAATGTATAACTAAAAATGGAAAAATTTCTGAACTAGGTGAAATTGATTATGGTGCATCCAAAATTATTTTAGAAGTAGCAGGATATTGTTATCTTGCAATAATTGTAAATGGAGAACCATCTAAATCACTCATAAAAGAGATGCGAGCTACTCTCTGTTTTATTATTAAGAAGTATGGTAAATCTATAGAAAAATTTGATGGGAACTTAGAAATTATTCCATCAGAAATTAACGCTAGTTTAGAAAAATTAGGCAACTATAAAAATAATGAAAGTAATAAAAGTAAAAAAAGTAAATTATCTCCATTATTAATATTAAGCTTAACCATTTTAAGTGCGATCGGGATTCCTTGGGGAATTTGGGAATATCGTAGTGCAGTTATTAGTTTTACAGAAGACAAAATAAGGGTTGCGTTGGATTCTACTCCAGAGTTATCGATTTATAATTTGCACGTGAAAGAAAACCAAGGAAAACTAAAATTAACTGGGAAATTACCAAACAAATGGCTTCGTAAAAAAGCTGAGCAAATTACAAAAGCTGCAGTACCTAATTGGTCTATTGAGAATAAAATTATTCCTGTTGATATACCAATAGATCCAATATTAGCGAAGGCTGAAGTTGAAAGAGTTACCAAAATTTTGAATCAAATGTCTGGTACAGTCGTTTCTACTAACTTTATTGATGATAAAGTGATTATCAAAGGTAGTGTTAGACAAATTGCTGATAATAAAAAAATTATCGCAGCATTCGAGCAAATCCCGGGAGTAAAATTTGTCTCAAGTGCAGTTGAAGTTAAACCTTTAAAAGTTGGAGTAAGAATTTACTTTTCATCAGATTCAGCGACTTTACCTAGAAATATTGATGACATACTGAAAGAAGTCCAATCATTTCTCAATAAATATCCTACAACAAAGCTCAAAATAATTGGTTACAGTAACTCTCTTGCAAATCAAAACTCTCAAACAATTGCACTTAAAAGAGCTTTAAATGTCAAAAAAATGTTACTCCAAAGAGGTATAGATCCATCTCGATTACAGGAGAAAATTAGAATTGATTTACCACCTGGGGTAACAAAAGAACAACCCTCTTGGATGAGACGTTGTGTCATTTTTGAGCCGGTTACAGAAAATAATAGTTAATCAAAATAGTTAGTAAAATCAAGCAATATTAAAATCATTCAAGATAATTCGCATGATATTTAAAATATTTAATTATTTGATTTAAAACTATTTTATTTGAACTTTCGATTAAATCGACGTAATTCATTGCTAATAATACTGAATTTTATTGTTGTTAATCATGTCTATTATCTCTCGTAAAATTTGTTTGGTTGGTGATTTCGGTGTTGGTAAAACCAGTTTAATTCGTCGTTTTGTTGATAGACAATTCAGCGATAAATATCTTTCTACTGTGGGAGTTAAAATTTCTCGTAAACTTGTTAAAGCATATCCAAAAGAATTAGTAAATTCACAAGATCTGAATCTACTTATTTGGGATATTGAAGGTAGTAATAAATACAAAGCTATTTCTCCTAGTTATTTCCAAGGAGCTAAAGGAGGGATTATAGTTGCAGATTTAACTCGTGAAGATACTCTCGAGCATTTGAAAGACCGTATTGAAGCTTTTTTAAAAGTTAATCCTCAAAGTTATACAATATTAGCTCTTAATAAGTCAGACTTAATCGAAACTGAATATTTAGATCGGATTCAAAAAAAATATCAATTTGAAAATAATCCCATGATTTTAAAAACATATTTGACTTCAGCAAAAACAGGGGTAAATGTTGATGAAATATTCCAGTTATTAGCTAACAGTATAATATAACATTAAAGATGAACAATTTATTGACAAAATTTTTGTCTGCATGTGACAAAGATTATCTATTAATTAATCAAGACTGGAAAATAATTGAGACATCTTTAACAGATGATAAACTTCTGATTAACTTACCTCAGGAGTATTTAGGAAGAGATGTTAGAACAATTATTTCAGAACTAGTCGGTTTAGATAATATTGCCCATGAAATTATTCAGGGTAAGCGAAGTAAATTTGAAATCAAAGGAATAGAAAGTTTTCCAGATAGAAAATTGTATATTGATATCTGTATTCTTCCAAATTTCACAGATAATTTTGATAACGGCAAATTGATATTATTGATTTCAGATGCAACAGAACGGATGATTTTAGAACAATCATTAGTTCAAGGAGCAAATGAAACTAGTTTGTTGTTCAAACAGTTGACAGCTTCTAAACAATATATAGATGTAGTTATTACATCAATGGCTGACGCCTTATTAGTAACAACACCGTCTGGGAAAATTAAGACAATTAATTTAGCAGCAGAGATGCTGTTGGAATCTAAAGAAATAGATCTTTTAGAGCAACATATTTCTGTTGTTCTACCAAAATTTGATAGCTTGCAAATAAATAATTTTTATAATACAGAAAATTCAGATTTATTCACTAAGGAAGTAGAAGCTATATGTCAAACGAAAAGCGGTAAAAGTATTCCTGTAGCCTTTTCCTGTGCAAAAATTAAAACAGAAATAGAAAGGTTCCGAGGTTATATCTATATTTTGCGAGATATGACTGAACGCAAGCAAGCAGAACTTGCAAAACAAGAATTTTTGGCAATTATTAGTCATGAAATTCGTACTCCAATTTCTTCTGTCATGGGAATCGCCGATCTATTGCTTGAGACGGAATTAGAAGAGGAGCAACAAGAATTTGTCAAGACTATTCATACTAGCGGCAATTCTTTGCTTAAGATTGTGAATGATATTCTAGATTTCGCCAAAATTGAATCTGGTAAATTGGAACTGGAAACACAACCTTTTTATCTATGCAATTGTATTCAGGAAGCAATATCTTTGCTCTCGCTAAAAGCTGAGAATAAAAAATTAACTTTAAACTTCAATCCTTCACCGGACCTACCTGAAATGATTGTGGGTGACATTACCAGATTACGGCAAATTTTACTTAACCTGATTGCTAACGCGATCAAATTTACTTCAAAAGGAGGAGTAGAAGTTTTTCTCAATAGTCATCAAATTGGACAAACCCAAGAAGGTAAGGAGCTTTACGAAATCCAGTTTGCAGTGAAAGATACAGGTATTGGGATTCCCCAAGATCGTCTAGATCGTCTATTTCAATCCTTTTCTCAGGTTAATTCTTCCATCTGTCGAAAATATGGTGGTACGGGTTTAGGTTTGTCTATTTGCAAGCAACTAAGTGAACTGATGGGGGGTAGAATTTGGGTAGAAAGTAAATTAGGTGAAGGTACTATATTCTATTTCACAATTATTGCACCGATTTTTTCCTTCGAGTTGCAGAATAGAATATTAAGTTAATTTTTGATCTCCACCTTCAATTTACTTTTTATATATTTTATCTGAAGGCTTTGGGAATATGAACTACATCTTAATTCTGGTACTAGGTTTAGCTTTTATCGCGTTCGGCTTAAAAATCCAGGAAGAAGTTTATCGTTTATCAGGAGCTTTCATTGGAAGTATCATTTTGATTTGGGGTTTTACTTTAACACCTGCAGCTTTTCAGGTAATGGTTGAAGTTGGTATTGTTTTATCTGTTTTCTCTATCTGCGTACGTTGCTGGGAATGTGAATAGTAATGAGAATTGATGTTAGCGCTAGTAGGCGCTCCTACGGATCCGCTTTCGTTTCCTAAGTCCTGTAGTCATCCTTTAGGATGATTTTGATTAAATTATTAGTAAAATTTTTATTTTTATTTCCTATTTATCCGGATAGAAGATAAATAACCTAAAATCATGAAATTATATTCACATCAAATGATACTTACTCAATGAAGATTTCTAAACGTATTGCAACTCTTAACCGCGTTCGGAAACTTAGCCGCTTGATGGATTCATCCATACGCCTTCCAGGAACAAAGTTTCGGATAGGGTTAGATCCTATTATCGGTTTGATACCTGGAGCAGGAGATCTTATCAGTGCAGCATTTTCAGCGTACATCATACTTTTAGCGACTCGTTTGTCTATCCCTACTCGGGATTTGGGACAGATGATATTCAATGTTGGTTTAGAAGCAATCGTTGGTACAATACCTGTTGTAGGAGATCTGTTTGATGCTTTTTACAAGTCTAATATTCGTAACCTGGAAATTTTAGAACAACATTTGAGCCAAGCAGAACCAGAATTAGAGAATATTAATTCAGAAGTTTCAAGGTATGCTGAAATAAGATAGATTATTCCAGGTATGTATCTATACAATAAATAATTTTTATATCCCTTGCAGGATGCTGGGGATAATAATTTGCTTTAAGTTACACGTTAAATTTCTAATAATCTATTTTTCTTTGACACCTATAAACACCAAAATTAATATTCTGATATCGTTTTGATAATTTAGGAGCAGTTCACATCTTGAACCCTGAATTACACTCCACAAACTATACAAAGAGGAGGTTGAGTACAAGCTTTTTCATGCAAAACTACTTAATAATGCCGAATCAGTGAAAGTTTTTGTGTATTGAAGCTAGGAAGTTTTAAGTTATAAGTAGCTATTGTTAGTCAAGATATGCTAAGTTTTTTCAGGATTCTAGCAGACCTGAATATGACTTAAAGTCTTCATACTTATAACGAATATGCCTTGTGAACTTTGGCCTTATGTTACCCCTGGAATTCCAGATGAATTATTTGAACGTTTACCGGGAATTCCATTAAGCAAGCGAGAAATTCGCTTGTTGTTAATCGCTCAGCTAAGACTAAAACCTGATTCCATTTTATGGGATATTGGTGCGGGTACTGGTACCATCCCAGTAGAAGCAGGATTACTTTGCCCAAAGGGAAAAATTATCGCGATTGAGAGAGATGAGGATGTAGCCGATCTGATTAGGCATAATTGCAATCGTTTCGGGGTTAAAAATGTGAAAGTAGTTGAAGGTATTGCTCCTGCTTGCTTGCACGAAATCAAGGAGCTTCCCCGACGGGTTTGTATCGAAGGAGGACGACCCATTCAAGACATTTTACAAGTCGCGTGGAATTATTTACCTCCCCATGGGAGATTAGTCGCCACAGCTACTAACTTGGAAAATTTGTATGCGATTTCCCAGACTTTTGCTCAACTCCAAGTACGAAATATTGAAATCGTCCAGTCAGCAGTTAATCGCTTGGAAACACGCGGATTATCTCAAACTTTTGCTGCTTTAAATCCTGTATTTATACTCAGTGGCGAAAAGCTAGAATGAATAGGTCTAAAATAAATCATAGTTACCCGATGTTAAATTGTGAAACTTAATAATTCATAATTAATAACTATGCGAGTAAAACTGTGGGGAGTCAACGCTTTGAAATATCTATGATGCACCTCGCTGCAGTAGTTTAAGCCTAAGTACGCCGAACAAATGAACTGTAAGGGCAGCTAAAGGCTTTATTCAAACCGCAGGCTCTGTGGTTAGACTAACCCTAGCCCCTATAATTTATATCTTATTTTTTGTGTATGCCTTGGTCTCGGATTATCAGTGGAATTGTTGCTATTACACTGGCTTTAATTGCAACTATTTTGGGAGGATGGTACTTTACCATACTTTTTGCAGTAATTATTTATCTAGGACAGCGAGAATTTTTTAATTTAGTCAAAGCTAAAGGTATGGCTCCTGCGGCTAAAACTACTCTGTTCGTAAGTCAGTTATTGCTAATTATTTGTACCCTTGATGGTAATTTAGCTGATGCGATTATGCCTGTATGCGGTACATTAATTTGTTTTTATTTGCTGTTTCAACCCAAAATGGCAACAATTGCTGATATTTCTGCCTCGGTTTTAGGATTATTTTACACGGGTTATTTGCCCAGTTATTGGGTAAGGATGCGTGGTATTGACGGTGCAAACCTCAGCAATCTGCCCCTTGGAGGTTATTTACCGCAGTTAGATCCGAATATTTCCCAGTCCTTTGAAGTTTCTGCTTTACCTAGGGGGTTAACAGCCACATTATTAACTTTCTTATGCATTTGGGCTGCTGATATTGGTGCTTATATTGTGGGTAAGTTTTTTGGTAAAACACCTTTATCAGACATTAGCCCGAAAAAGACTGTTGAAGGAGCGTTATTTGGAGTTATTGGTAGCGTTCTTGTTGCCATATGTGGAGCATATTTATTAAAATGGCCGCACCCAATTATTGTTGGTGCAGCTGTAGGATTAACAATTGGTATTGCCAGTATTTTAGGAGACTTGACGGAGTCGATGTTAAAACGAGATGCTGGAGTTAAAGATTCTGGGCAATTAATTCCTGGTCATGGTGGAATTTTAGATCGTACTGATAGCTATATTTTTACTGCACCTCTAGTTTATTATTTTGTCACGCTTTTATTGCCGTTGTTGTAGGGATTGGGGATAGCACTGCGTGCCGCCTTGCGGCATATAGGGATTAGAGACTGGCGACTGGGAATTGATATTAATTGAATACTTTCTGGAATTTTTCGTTTATTTCTGCTGTGGCAATTTGCTTCTTTAAATATTTTCTCAAATAATATCAAATCCGTTAGCATCGGAATTATATATTTTGTATAAACAAAGGTTCAGAGATTTTTAAATCACCTTTTCAATCATTCCAAAGTAAACGGAAAGGATAAGTAAGTAGGCGAGAAAAAAGTAAACTATGTAAATAAATATAAAATATCTGTATTTAGCTAGTAGTAGCGCTAAAGCGCTAAAGCGCTATTACAAGTTATGATTTTTCTTACTAACGTATCTCAAGCAAAAAATTATTCTAGGATTATTACTCTAGGGCACAGTTCTGTATGCCAACACCGCATCTCTTTGTTTTTATTTCATATGGGGTTATAACAGACTTAAAGTTGAAGTAACAAAAAAACATTACATATAGATGCGTTTATTTTATAGGGTTAAAAAAAAAACATAATTTCAGTCGCGACTAACTGTAAGGTAATTATTCTTTATTTTTCTACTAGGAAATTCCTCAGATTATTGGGTTTAGGAGTTTCCTTTACACTAATTATTCTATTCCTAACTAATTTTTATTTTTTATTAGCGGCGCAAACATCAGAAGTCGTAGCTGTTGAAGCTAAAAAAATTGAAACTATAAAAATTTCTTCATCTGCATTAGTAGAAACAGCGAAAAATGATTACCAAACAGGAAATTTTATACAAGCTATAGAAAAATGGCAGCAAGCATTGAAAATTTTTAGCTCTACAAACGATATTCTCAATCAGAGCATCGTGCTGAGTAATCTAGCGTTAGCCTACCAAAAGTTAGGAAATTGGCAACAAGCTAATAAAACAATCGAAGATAGTCTGAATTTATTAGATAATCTAGAGACTGTAAAAGCAAAGTCTTTACAAGCTGCAGCTTTAAATATCAAAGGTAGTCTTTTACTTGCTCGAGGGAAGACAGAGGAAGCATTAAATATTTGGGTTAATGCGAGCAAAAAGTACAAGGAAGTAGGAGATAATGTCGGTTATATCCGCAGTCTAATAAATCAATCTCAAGCTTTGAGAAGATTGGGGCTTTATCTTCGTGCTAGGGTTACTTTAGAAGAGGTAAATCAAAGCTTGAAGAAAGAATCACCCTCTTCGCTCAAAGCAGCTACCTTGCTTAACTTTGGTAATACTCTGAGGTTATTGGGAGACTTACAAGCATCTGAAGAAGCTTTACAGCAAAGTTTAGCGATCGCCGAAAAATTAGATTCTCCAAATGATATTGCTGCGGTACTACTTAGTTTGGGTAATAATGCTCGCGATGATGAATTGTCAGAAAAGGCACTAAAATATTATCAACGGGCGATTGTCGCATCAAAATCTCCAATTAATAAACTTCAGGCGCAACTCAATCAATTATGTCTGTTGATAGATATGGAAAAATGGCATCAAGCTAAAGAGTTAATCGCGAAAATCGAACCAGGAATTGAAAACTTACCCCCGAGTCGTCAAGCGATATATACAAAAGTTAACTTCGTCCAAAGTTTGGTAAGAATTAAAGATAAGGATATAGATAAAGATAAGAGAAATGAATATAGCGCTAAACTTCTTACCAAAGCAATTGCAGAAGCTCAAGCGATCCGGGATTCGCGAGCAGAATCTTACGCTTTGGGTTATTTGGGAGAACTTTACGAACGAACACAGCAGTTAGCAGAAGCGCAAAAGCTCACAGAACAAGCATTGATACTTGCACAAGCAAATAATGCTGCTGATATTTCCTATCATTGGCAATGGCAATTAGGAAGATTATTCAAAAAGCAAAATCAGATCGATAAAGCAGTCTCAGCATATAGTAATGCTGTAGCCACTTTAAGTGTAATTAGTAATGATTTAGTCGCCAATAATGTCAATGTCCAATTTTATTTTCGTGAAAGCGTAGAGCCAATTTATCGGGAATTAGTTGATTTATTGCTTCAAGGCGAATCTAACGAAAACTCTAACTCTAAATCTTTTAAATCTGGAAAAAAAGTAAGTCAAAGCAATTTAAAAAAAGCTCGCCGAGTCATAGAATCTTTGCAATTAGCAGAATTAGATAATTATTTTCGAGAAGCTTACTTAACCGGGAGTTCAACTCAACTTGATATCGATAAGGTAGATCCGCAAGCAGCAGTAATTTATCCCATCATTTTACGCGATCGCTTGGAGGTAGTTCTTTCTCTACCGAATCAAACTCTAACTCATTACAGTAGCAAGATTTCAGAAAGCGAACTGGAAACTAATATTGAAAAAATGCGACGTTCTTTGAGACGTACATCCTTAAAAAAAGAACGTTTAGCGATCGCCGAAAAATTTTACGATTTACTTATTAAGCCAGCAGAAAAAGAATTACAAGCAAATGGTGTGAAAACTTTGGCTTTTATGCTTGACGGTTCCATGAAAAATCTGCCAATGGCGGTACTTTATGACGGTCAGCAATACTTAATCGAAAAATATAATTTAGCAGTAACTCCAGGATTGCAACTATTTGCTCCTCAATCTTTAAAACATAAAAACTTAAAAGTATTATTTGGTGGCTTAAGTGAATCCAGACAAGGATTTATGTCACTTCCTGGAGTAAAAACAGAAATTAATCAAATTAAGTCTAAGATTTCTTCTCAAGTACTGCTCAATCAGAAATTTACCACCAAAGCTTTAGAAAAGAATATTAGTAATACACCATTTCCTGTAGTTCATTTAGCTACCCACGGTCAATTTAGTTGTAGGGTTAAGGATACCTTTATTCTTACCTGGGATCATCGCATCAATGTTAAACAATTGGGTAACTTACTGCAAAACCGAGAGAAATACAGTAACAATCCCATAGAATTGTTAGTTTTAAGTGCTTGTCAGACAGCACAAGGCGATAAACGGGCTGCGTTAGGACTTGCAGGTGTAGCGGTGAGGTCGGGTGCGCGCAGTACTGTAGCTAGCTTATGGGCTGTAGACGATCGCTCAACTTCAATATTCATGGTGGAATTTTACAAACAACTGGCAAAACCGAATGTCTCCAAAGCAGAAGCATTACGTCAAGCCCAACTTTCATTACTCGGACAGCGTGGATTTAAACATCCTTTTTATTGGGCACCTTTTGTACTTGTTGGTAACTGGCTTTAATTAACTTAGGACTTACGCAAAATGAACGTATTTCCGTCATTACGTATGACTAACGTCACGCTTTGCTAACAGCTACGCTGCGGGCTAGCGTTAGCGACGTAATCCCCCCCAGACGCTGTGATTGCTATCTCCTAAACGGAGACGCTGCGCTAACCCTACACTACGTTTCGGTCGCAATGACAAATCTTCATTGCGTAAGTCCTGTAACTAAAAATAAGAAGTTTGGGAATGAAAAATAAGGAATATTCATAACTAAAGCTACATTGATGAAATTTAGTTGTTGATAATTTCTACATCTGTGATCTATTTCTTAATTCTGGGAATTATGTTCTTGGACGGCTATATAGCAACACAAATTTAAATATAAATTTAATATGAATCAGATCGGAATCACTCGCTTGCTTGTACTGTTTGCAACCACGATGTCACTGCAATGCGGTTCTATTCCCAACAGTATAGGACAAGCTCAAGCACAGGGTGCTACTTCTGAAAAAACTACCAATAAGCAGTCAAAAGTAACCTTTAAACCTCGTAAAGGTGAAAGAAAACCTAAAGTGACGGTTGGAGGTGGTAGACGGGATAACGGTATGTGCGAAGCGTCAGAGGAAATAAGTTCTCTTGGAGTTAAAAGTCAAACTATTGATAAAACTTTAGTACCATTATTACCATCCTCAAAACTGGGATTAACAGCATCAAGTCACCCAAGTTTTATGGTTTATATCCCTCCAACTTCAGCCAAAGCTGTGGAATTCACTTTAGAAAATGAGGAAGGAGAGGGAATTTATCAAACGGAAGTAAATGTAGCAAATACTCCAGAAATTATTAGTTTTACCTTAGCTAAAACAGAGCCAGGGTTAGAAATAGATCAAGATTACCGATTTGTAATATCAATAGTTTGTCAACAAACTGGTCCTAAAAACCCTTTTGTAGAAGGATTAGTACGCCGAATTTCACCCAATTCTAAATTGACAAATCAGCTAGATAAACCAAAATCTTTGGAACAAGTTATACTTTATAGCGAATCCGGATATTGGTTTGAGGCTGTATCGAATCTCGCTGCACTCAAAGTTTCTCAACCAGAGAATTTGGAAATTGCTACAGCTTGGGAAAGCTTACTGGAATCTGTTGGTTTAGATGCGATCGCTAAGACTCCATTACAACATAAAGGGATCCAATAAATAATATCAGGTTTGCCTAATTACTTGTAAAAATGCTTGTAGTTGCGCTTCAGCGCTAAAGCACAACTACAAACCATGTGATAAATTCATATTTGTAGGAATCCTATATCATTCACACAAATCTTGAAAGCAAACTTTAATATCTGTAGGTAATGCAGTAAAACGAAGACGAAAATAGTTTTGCTTTTCATCCAATACTTTAACTACTTTGGCATATATTTGTTGATGATTTAATTTTTCGTCATCTGTCGCAAGTTGAACCCGAAGATTGCTGAGAACTTGTAATGGTTCTCCCGTGCATATGTCAGCACTATCCAACGATAATTTGACTAACCAACCTTGCAACACTTTATCGGAAATATGTTTTCCTTGAGTCACTCGATATTTTACAAGTATCTTGGTTGCTAAAACTTTGAGAGATTCTTTTTTATCTTGCAAAAACAAGTTGTACTTACCACCAATTCCCTCCACCTCATAAATTGTAATTGGATTGGTGAATCCTTTAGGCTGTACCTGCAATTCTCCAGAAATCCGCATAATTTCTCCCACTGCGTCGAGAGTCTCTTGAGATACAAGTATCTGTCCACCGACGGTATAAGTTTCAATCCGAGCTGCAAGGTTAACATTACTACCCATGACAGTGTACTTAGCGCGCTGATAAGAACCAATACTTCCCGCTAATACTTCCCCTGAATGGATACCAATACCCATTTCCAAAGGTGGTAATTGCATTTGTAATAATTTTTGATTGATTCCATCCATTGCTAACTGCATAGAAATGGCGCAGCTGACAGCGCGTTGTGCATTATCTGCAAATGAAACCGGTGCACCAAACATCACAAAGATACCATCGCCCATAAAATCGTTAATCGTACCTTTGTAGTGGTTGATAGTATCAGTCATTTCTGCCAAATACAGATTGATAATCTCTAATACTTTTTCTGGAGAAACCTGTTCCGACATAGCGGAAAATCCTCGCAAATCAGAAATTAAAACTGTCACATGTTTCTTTTCTCCGCCAATTTTTAAACCTTCTGATGTTTCCAACAAAGTTGCAACCACCTCATTTGTGAGATAACGACCAAAAGTTTGCCGCATTTTTGATGAGTCGCGAGCAACGATTCCTGTAACGGTAGTCGCACCACCAAATAAAGCTAAAAATCCTGGGACAACAGGAATCCACAGCGCTGCTTTCCAGAAAGCTAAATAACTTCCACCAAGCAAACAAGTCCCCAATAATAAAATAATCAAGCTACTAGACAGATGGGACCAACGAGTTTGTTTTTTGTAGCGCTGCGCCCAACTTAATGTAGCTCCGACCAATGACCAGATTGCAATCCATAAGTATTCATAGGTGTCAGACCACACCTGAATTTGCGGACGACCTTCTTTAGCTGCGCTAATTATTTGACTAGCAATATCAGCGTGAATTGAAACTCCACTACTCCTGTCGCGATAGGGAGTATAAAAAAAATCCCCCAGGCTTTCAGCAGTTGGTCCAATTAAAACTATGCGATCGCGAATAAATTTAGCTGTTATTTTCCCTTCTAAAACCTGACTCATGGAAATTGTGGGAAAACCAGCACGAAGATTGTGGAAGTTAGCTAATATCTGATAACCACCAATATCATTTCTGATATAACCACCATCATTTTCATCTAATTCAATAAAAATTCCTTTACCAAGTTTGAGTTTACTAGCTTGTTCGTCAATAATTTCTAAACTAATCCCCTCGGCTTCCAGATAACTTAAAGCTAACTGCGTTCCCAAACCCAAAGTAATTTCGCCATCTTTATTTTCAACAGATAATAAATTTCTTCTTACTCTACCATCTTGGTCTACCACTATATCAGAAGCACTTACCTGCCCTAACTCCCTTAACTTTGTTGGTGGATTTACTCCGAAACCAACGGTACTACCTATCACCTTATGAATTGCAAATAAATTTGGCGTGGATGCAAAAACCTTTTCTAGCTCCTCGAATCCAGGTTCTACTGGTAAATCGCGGTAAAAATCAAGTCCAATAACTCTAGGTTTATGTTGTTTAATGACCGATAATAAACGAGCAAGCTTTGCATCTGATAAAGGCCATCCTAGCTTTCGTATATCTGATTCGTTCATCTCAACAATTGTAATGGGCGAATCAACTGTTTCTGAGGGGCGCAAGCGAAAAAATTGATCCCAAGCAGCCAATTCCAAAGATTGTAGCAACCCAGCCAAGCGCAATCCAATCAATAACAAAGCAACACTAGGAGAAGCAATTAAAACACCGCGCCATTGCCACATTAACTCTTTTAGGCTCACCCACATGAATAAATTTCCGTCTGTGCGCTACAGTTCCAGAATTCCCAAAATCTACTAATAATAAACATTAAGTTAGATATGGAGTAGAAAGAACAGGAAACAGGCAACAGAAATTTTACGGTAGGCATAGGTGTGAGCTACAACAACACAAATCAGTGAAGTATTTCCTATGAATACCGAGTATATTTCGAACTACTATAAAGATTAATAACTTGAATATTTTGGAATCCAAATTAAATTAATAATAATAGAATTTATTAACTAAATTTGTCGATTAAAGCTGTAATATTATTGATGCGATTAGCTCTAATAACTAAATTTTTATCTTTATAAACTAAATTTTAAAACAACAACACCCAAGCTACTAATCACTTAGTAATTTCCTCTTTCTAATCCTTATAAATGGGGTTGCACTGAATGAATAACTTAAACCTAGAAATAGAGTTATAATCCAGTTGTATTGCCCCCTATTCAACAACATGAGGAAATATAAGTTTTCGCGTCGGGTGTTGCAGTTGGGTTACGAGACAGATGATGAAACAGCTTTTTTACCTCTTAACTAATTTGAACTAAACAACGTTGGCTGTTGTCTCTGCCAGGGAAGCTTCTCAAGCTTCAATTATTAATTTATCACCACTTTCAAACTACCTGCTTTATTCGCAATGAATCTTTACACGTTGGTATTAACAAAAACAATCCCATATTATCTAGAATACCTCAAAATTTAGCATATAAAACCTTATATTTAAGGTATATTTTCCCAAAGAAGTCTAATATATATGAGACAGACATATGATTAAGCAGCTAGAAAAGCACAAGTGAAAAATCTTGAAGGTAAAGTCGCACTAGTGACAGGTGCTACGCGGGGAATTGGAAAAGGAATTGCAATTGGGCTGGGTGAAGCAGGCGCAACTGTTTACATTACAGGACGCAGCCTCAGTGATTCTGATTCCGATGGCGATATCTCAGGTACTTTGAATGATACCCAAGCAGCAGTTGAGTCTGCCGGTGGTGTTTGCATTCCCATTCGAGTAGACCATAGCGATGACGAGCAGGTGCGCTTACTATTCGAACGCATTCAGGACGAGCAAAGTGGACAATTAGATCTATTGGTCAATAATGCTTATTCCGGCGTCAGAGCATTGAGAGACGCTCAAGGAAAACCATTTTGGGATTGCGAACCAAATTTATGGGATGCAGGAAATAACGTTGGTCTTCGCAGTCACTACGTCGCCAGTATTTTTGCTGCTCGGATGATGACTAAAAATCTCTCAGGTTTGATTTGCACTATTTCCTCTTGGGGTGGGATGTCTTATATCTTTGGTGCAGCATATGGTGCGGGAAAAGCTGCATGCGATCGCTTAGCTGCTGATATGGCTGTCGAATTAAAATCCTATAATGTCGCTTCCATTTCAATTTGGCCTGGTATTGTTGGTACAGAGCATATTTCCAGCATTGCCAATGAAATTAAAGAGAAAAATATGAGCGACCCTCAAAGTAGAATATTTGGCGATCGCTACAATTGGGAAACTCCTCTACTAACAGGACGAGCGATCGCTATGCTGGCTTCCGAACCAAATGCAAATATAATGCGTCACACCGGACGGGTACAAATTGTCGCCGAACTAGCTAAGCATTATGGAATAGCAGATCGGGATGGAAATCTTCCTGCATCGCTCCGTTCTCTTCGCTTTGTACTACCTTCTGCGTTACCAGCACTTAGAAATTATTCGTCGCTGATTCCCGATTTGAAAATACCATGGTGGTTGATTTTATTAGGTGGACTTAGCTCTCCTAAGATTTGATTTGGGGATGTTGCTTCTCGCGGGTGTTTGATTTCAAGGGGTTTGATTTCGGCTGTCATTTAGGATTGTTATATTAGTGATATTGAGCTGAAGAACATTGAAATGAGCGAAAAAAAAATCCATACCCAAGAGTTAAAAGTAAGTGGTGATAAACTTCTGAGCCAAATCAAGGAGTTAGTCCGTAAAGGTAACATACGCCGTATCATTATCAAGAACGAGGATGGCAAAACCTTAATCGACATACCTCTGACCTTGGGAGTTGTTGGGGCTTTGCTTGCACCTCAATTGGCTGCTATCGGCGCGATCGCAGCCCTAGTAACCCATAGTACAATCGTCTTCGAGAAGGTAGACGAGTAATAAGTAATAAGTAATAAGTAATAAGTAATAAGTAAGAAGTTTTTACATTCCTTTAATTGATAAAACTCGCCACATCAAATGAGGTAACACCATTAATAGAAATTTCTTGCTTCACTGTTACCTTATCACCCGATACTAATTTTCTTCCTCTCCGGGTTTCAACGACATCATTTACTTTGACAGCACCATCAAAAATCATCATTTTGGCTTGTCCTCCAGTTGAGGCTACACCTATGAGTTTCAAGAATTGGTCGAGTTTAATTATGTTTTGATCGTTCATTGGTAATGGGTAATTGGTAATTGGTAATTGGTAATGGGTAATTGGTAATGGGTAACAAAAAAAAAGAAAATTCCCCCGATTAATTTTATTAATTAAGATCGCATTTGTACTATGCTTGTGGCTTCAAGTAAATCTTGATGAACTGTTTTAGAAGTAGCAATTACTAACCCAGGTAAACAATAATTTTTACAGGTATGCAAAGGAGGTAAAGGCGAACCATCTAAAGTCGTAACAATAAAACCTGCTTCCCTTGCTAAAAAAGCCAATGCTCCACCATCAATAAATTGACCGCTTTGTTTCACTGTTCCACTTAATAGACCAACGAACATACCATTCAAGTTGGGAACTTGCACAGAGCTTGAATAATCAACATTGGGATCTATTACTTGATATTTGTTTTTAAGTGTTGGTGCTAACGCGCCCATTTTCGTTCCCAACAATATAGTTGGTTCGGGATTTGAGCTTACCGTCAGGGGAGAACATTCTTCTAAACTCATGTCAAGCTGACCCTTAAAAGCACCTTCACCCCTCAAAGCATAGAAATAAATATTCTGTGCAGGGGAAATTGCTAGTACCGCTTCATAATCATCTGCATTCAACACGGTGAGAATGATTTGATAATTAGAATGCCCATCCATGTAATATTTAGTACCATCAATTGGGTCAAGAGTTACTAAATAGTCATCTTGCTCTCCTAAATCAATTGCACGGAAGTACCCAGTATTAGGAGAACTCTGGTATTCTTCGCCATAAAATCTAGTATTTGGGAAACTACCTAACATTGCGACTTCCACAAAATTCTGAATTGCTAAATCTGCATCAGTGAGTGCTGCAGCAAAAAAGTTACCATCTGTGGTGTCCTTATCGGGAAGTGCAGCAATTTTTGGTTGGAGAAAACGAGCATAACCAGCTGCAACTCTGAGATGGGGGAGTAGAGTTTCTAAAATTTGACGAGGAGTTGGTGTTGTGGACATTGGAATAAAGTCCTTAATAATGAATCATTAATAATGGCTGACAGCTGATAGTTTACATTTAACTGTCAACCAATTGAATATTCCAACACCATCAAAGCCAATTACCCATCAAAACGAAAGGAGCCCAAAAATAAGGACGTTTTTCTCGATCCAAAGTAGCTAATTGAGCCTGATGAAGCGCTTCGGTTTTATTTACTCCAGTTTTTAATTCACTATAAAATTTATTCATTAAATCGGCTGTAGATTCATCATCCACTGACCATAGTGTTGCGATCGTAGATCTCGCACCAGCCTTAAGAGCAACCCCAGCTAATCCTAAAGCTGCTCTTCGATCACCTTGTGCTGTCTGACAAGCGCTAAGGACAAGTAAATCGATACTGTTGGGGTCTTGGAAGCTATTGTATCCATTGGTTTCCCTCAAAAGATTATCAAATTTTCTTGATTTTAGTAACTCATTCCAGGTCAAAATAAAGGTATTTTGTGGATCGGAACTAAACTCACCGTGGGTCGCCAAATGAACAACTGAAAATGGAATGGTTTGTAATTGATTATGTAAATTAACTTCAGTAAATTTTTGATTAACAAGTATTTTACTGTTTGATACTTCTGACTGAATATTTTTTAGTTCTCGTTCAACGTTAGTAAGTGGAGGAAATGTTTTACCGTCCACGGAAATTTCTCGATCTACTCCACCTGTCAAAACATTTAGTGCTAGTTTCTGTCGGATTTCAGTATCTAAAAGTTGTAATCCAGGAGTTATAGTAATTGCATATTTTTCGATTAAATATTTATCTTGCTGTCCATCGTACAGAACGGACATAGGAATATTTCTTAGTTCTCCATCTAAGACAAAAACCAAGGTTTTAATTCCACTCTTTGCTAGTTCGGTTTCAAAGGGTTTAATCATCCATTGATAAACTTTCCCCGATAACCGTTTGACATCAGCGGTACGAGTGACATTTTTTAAATATTCCCTAAGCTTAGCTACAGTACTCTCCAACTCTTCTTTATTGATGGCAGTTTTATAATGAAGTAAATCGGGTTCACCTGGTACCTTCAAAATTACATCTAAGCTTTTTGACAAAATAATCGGATAGATAACAGCACTATGGAAATCCTGTTTTTCGATTAATGTATCAACAATTTCTGAAGGTTCTAAACATGCAGAACGGAAAAAATCATCAAGTTCTGCTAATTGTAGTGATTCAATTGTATTTCGAGCTAACTTAAGATTTTCTGAATTAGGTACTTTTTCTTGTAAGAGTAATTCTAATAATTCTCGATATACTGGTTCAACACTTTGAGTGAAAGAAAATTGAATATCTGTATTAATTGAAATTAAATCCTTACGTAACCCTTGAAGAGTTTCAATCGCATTTTTATAGTGAGCGATCGCGTCCTGAGTTTTCCCATTCTGCTGAAGTAAAAGTCCCATTTGCCATTCCCACTGATAAGTAATATCTAATGCATGAATAGTTTGGGCAATAAATAAAGCTTTTTCCGTTAACTTTTCAGCTTCATAGAATCGTTTATCTTGTTTATATAATTCACCCAAAGTTCCAATTGCATAGGATTCTATCCGTCTATCTTTTAATTTTCGAGCATCTTTAATTGCTTTTGCTAATATTTGAGCAGGTTTAGATGAAGATATTGATTTAAATAATTTCCTATTTTCTCCTGCTTCACTGCTTAATTTAATTAGGCTATGCACAAAATTAATTTTGGCATTAACTCCCGGACGACTAATGGGTAAATAATTTAATTCAGGCTGAATTTGAGATATTAATAAATAGACATCAGGATATTGTTTTACATCGATAAGTAAGCTGAGTAAATTTAGTTGAGATTGAAGACGTATATCAAAATTATTAGACCTTTCTATAGCTTGCTTATAATAGTTTACGGCTACTGGCATTCTGTGTTGAATACGTGCTAAATTTGCCAGACTTAATAAAGTTTTACTAATCTCTGTATTTGAACCTGAGTCTTGAGCATTTTTTAAACTTGACTCTAAGAGTCTGCTTGATTCTTTTAAGTCGTCAATCACTGCTACAATATTACCTAAACTGCGTAATAGCTTAGCTTTTAAAATGGGATTTGCTTGACTATTAACAATTTCTTCTAAACCATTTAAAACTTGATTTGCTTGACGAAAATGACCTAAAATTTGTAGAATTTGAGCCCGGCCAATACGGTTATTTATCAAACTATAAGTATCATCTAAGGATTTATAAATATCACCTACTTCTTTCCAAGTTGTAAGTGCAACTTGTGTCTGTCCCCGAGCTAACTCTAAATGTCCTCGAACATCTAAAGCTTTAGCGATGTATCTTAAATTTTCTGATGAACTATTTAACCTTTGCAATAAATTTAAGCTAGTTGCAACAGCCAAATCTGCATCTTCCCACAATCCAAGTTTTTGATACGCTGAGGAAAGATTACTCAAGCTGATTGCTTGATGTAGGGTGTCTCCAGATAATTCAAATTTATTAATTGCTTGCTGTAATAATTTTACTGCGGAAGCGAAATCTCCTGTTTGATATAGTTTTTGACCTTGCTGTGCAAGTTTATCTACATCTGCTTGACTAACAATCAAATTACTGTTTTGATATCTTCCTTTATATAAGTTTCCCTTGGAAGGAACATTCGCACCAACAGGTGATTCGATTACCACAAGACATGCTGTTAATAGCATTATTAAGAGTCTTGCAATCCATCTTTTTAGATAGCGTCTATATATAAAAACTAATTCTCGCCACATATTTTTCATAAAAAAGAACTACGCACCAGATTTCCAAACGTCAATTGCTTCGGAGTGCGATATTGAAGCGATTATATGGCAAGATGGTTTATTTGAAGTTGATGCGTAATTTTTTTTGTATGTTGCTTTTCAAGAAATAAATTTTTCCAGAGCTTCTTTACCCGAACTTTCTGGATGTAACCAAAGAAAATCTGAAAAGATAGAATCTTTAATATTATCTTCACCAATTGGAATTAAAGCCAAATGATGTCGTAACCAACGTCTTTTTGTTGTCAAACCATAGGGTAAATATCCCAGTTGCTTCATGAAATGATAAATTTCCAGCGGATTCATCCCCATATTATCCATAGAATTACTCGATTCTACTGTTTTGACAACAGGCTTCCAAGATGCTTCTGTCACCACAACAGGTTTCCAAGTTTTCAGGGTTTGTTCTAATCCCCTTAGAACTTTGTATTCAAATCCTTCTACATCAATTTTGAGAAATTTTATTGGTTTTGAATTTTCCTTGAGAATATCATCACCAATAGAAACAGGTACTTCAAATTTTTGAGAAATCACTTCATCTTCTATACCTTCAGGTATAGTTAAAGTACCCATACCTGAATGTTCGTGAAGGATACTGAGGGTTAAAGTGTCCCGTACATCTGACAATCCAACTTCATGAATTTTGACATGTTTAATATCATTCAACTCTAAGAATTCTCTGATCCTCTGACAGCACTCGGGATTAGGCTCAAAACTATCAACATGACCGGAATCACCTACTAATGCAGCACCATGTAGAGTGATCATCCCAATATTTGCGCCAATATCTACCAGGCGATCGCCAGCTTTCAAGACTTGATTCATAGCTAATTGGAGATCGAGGTCGTAAAAACGACCAAGAAAATATGTATGACGTTCGGACCAATTGGAAAGATCCAACTTCATTAGGTGATTATGCCAAGAATGACGTATTGTCTTAGTAGGTGCAGATTTCCACAACGAATGATGTTCAACAGTAGAAATTTTAAAAGCTTTGAAAAGATAACCCCAGCCAGGTAGTTCATGACGGGTATAGGGTAAAATCAGAAAAGCTAAACGCGGATAGGTCATATTACCTCTATACAAATAAAATACATCTTAGCGAAATATCTCAGAAGTATTGTCTTAAACCTTGCACAATCAGCTTTACAAATTAAAGTTTTGTGTAAACAAATTTGTTTAATAACTCAAAGAAGTAGATGATATACAAATATAGCTTTTAATAAAAAAATCACCACTTGGACTCTGATAAAAACCAATTCATGGCAACTTACGAAAATCGAGAAGCGTTTATTCCCTACCGTCGCCGGGATATTATTAGACTTTGCCTTGAAGATGGTCAATTAAATAGTTTTGACACCAAAAAATTTCAAGATTTCTGTCATATTTTGTCAGCATATTATCATTTTTCTTTTCATCAAACTATGGAAATTATAAAGGATAATTATGTACAATTTAATCCTAATACAGATATTAAAATTATAAATAAATTAACACCAGAGCAATATGATGAAATGGAATCGCAAGTGGTAAATAAATTTCATCATATCTTAGAAAGAGCTAATTATATTAGCCTGCCTAGATCAATTATTAAAAAAGCATTAGAGACAAAATCCCTAATTAATTTGAAAAGTGAAGTTAATTTTGATGATTTTGATAGATGCTTATGTTATTACCGGGGTGACACTATTAAGAAAATTTCGATTAAGAAGTTCTTGTTTTGGCGTCAAGAAAAAACAATTGAAATTTTTGAGCGAATTGTTTTACTTATTAAATTCAAGGAAGCAGCTTACTTTCATGGGAAAAAGATTAAAGTCAAAGACTTGAATTTCACTCCAGGTAAAATGTATTTATATTTTTATAAAGATATTCCAAAATCAGATATAGATTTACTATTTCCTAATGTTACTACTAGTATGACTTGGAAAGATAGACTATTATTTGGAATTCCTGCTATAGGGGCTGCAATTCCGTTAATATTAAGAGCATTACCAAATATTTTATTACTTATAGCTGCAATTCTAATATTTTTAAATGCACAGCCTTTAGTTGAAGATTTAGATATAGAGCAATCTAAAGTACGTGATTTAATGCCAGTTTTAGTCGCAACTTTATCTTTAGGAATGGCTTTGGGTGGATTTGCTTTTAAACAATATAGTAAATATAAAAGTAAAAAAATACAGTTTCAGAAAAAGGTCAGTGATACTCTTTTCTTTAGTAACTTAGCTAACAATGATGGTGTGTTTCAAATGCTGATAGATCTTGCTGAAGAGGAGGAATGCAAGGAAATCATTCTAGTGTATTATCACCTCCTTACTAGTCCAGTTCCCCTGACTCCCGAACAGCTAGATTCTCGCGTTGAAGAATGGATGGAGAAAAAGTTAGGCACTACAATTAATTTTGATATTCACGGTCCTTTGGATAATTTGGCAAATATCCGTGGTAAAGTTCACCAAAACTGTAATGAAGTAGAAAATACCCCTGAGGTACCTTTACTAACTTATGATGAGCAAGGGTATTGTCAGTTGCTTTCTTTAGATGATAGTAAAGCTGTAATTGACTATGTTTGGGACAATGCTTTTAAGTACAATGCGATCGCTTTGTAGAAAAATTTTTCCAAAATCATCTTTTATTAGAGTCCTCCAGCTTGAAAAATTACATCATGAAAAGGTGTATTAAGAATTTTTACTGAATATTGTGTATATTAGGGAATGGTGCTACAAATTAAATCTCTATTCCAACCACCGATACATCACATAGGCATCAATATATCCCAATTCTTTATGTTTAAATGCTTTAGGTAATGTTCCTACAATTGTAAATCCCAATTTCTCCCATAAGGTGACTGCGGGTTTATTCGTACTTACAACAAAGTTAAATTGAATCGCAAGATAACCGGCTTTTTTCGCTTCTTCAATACAGTGCAATCCCATTAGTTTTCCAATCCCTTTACCCTGAAGGTTTGGATTAACCATAAAAGAAGCATTTGCAACGTGGGAACCAAGATCCCGTTGATTTGTAACAAGCTTATACATTCCAACTATTTGTTCGTCATCTTCAATCACAAATGTTTTTATACCTGTTTCAAACCAGTAATCAAAAGCATCTTCGCGACTAGTATCAGGAGCAAATACGTATGTATTACCTGGTTCTATTACAACTTGAAAAATACTCCAAATACTTTCGAAATCTGATTTTGAAGCTCTACGAATTAACATGGCAAAACCCCTAGTTTAACAACTTGAATGATTGTAATTTCCCTGAGTTTCCTTTACCGTCAAAGAATTATTGACTGAAAATAGTGATAGGAAATCTCATTTAAACACCTACAAAACCAATGATTAGCTTAAAACCTTGGCAATGGATTACCTTAGCAACCCCATTTGCAACTATCGTGATTTTTATATTAGTATCTGCAAGTTTGCAAATTCACGAATGGGGAATTAACTGGATTTGGGGGATATTCACCCTTGTCTTGGTAGGTTGGCGTTGGTTACTGGTGAAATGGACGCGTTCGCAATTCGAAGAGGTAGAAGCTGTAATCGCCGAGGTTAACGAAGAAATCGAGTCTTTGGCGGAGAATACAGCCCAAATAGCAGGAGATGACAACGTCAGACAAGTAGAAGAGACACTCCAAAGAATTCTCCAAGCAACGCGAGAAGATGCACCAATTTGGGAAGACTGGCAAACTTTTTGGCAAAGATGTCAAGATTTAATCGTTGCAATTGCTAATATTTACCACCCGGAAGTCAAATATCCGCTGCTAAATATTTACGTCCCCCAAGCCTACGGTTTAATCAGGGGTACAGTAGATGATATGGACCGGTGGATGCAGAAATTATCACCAGTCCTCAATCAAGTTACGGTAGGACAAGCATATCGCGCCTATGAAGTTTACCAAAAACTAGAACCATCAGCCCGCAAACTCTGGAATACTTGGAATTTAGCCCAGTGGTTCTTAAATCCCATCGCCGCGATCGCGAAACGGGTCAGTCAAAATTATGGGGATCAAGCCAGTCAACAATTACTAGTAAATTTAAGTCAGATGTTGCGCGAAGCTGCATTGCGTAATCTCTGTCAGCAGGCTGTAGCACTTTATGGTGGGGATAACTTACCATTTGTAGAAGTTTCTGGATCCACGTTAAGTCTACCAAAAGCAAAAACCCAAACTTTGAAAGAAATTCTGGTGCAAGCCGAACCTGTAGAGGTCGTCGAACAAAAACCAGTAAATATTTTACTTGTGGGGCGAACTGGAGCGGGAAAAAGTAGTTTAATCAATACATTATTTCAATTGGAATTAGCGGAAGTTGACGTATTACCCAGTACCGATAAAATTCAAAATTATCACTGGGAAACTTCCACCGGTGGAACCCTGACACTTTGGGATACTCCCGGTTACGAGCAAATTAATAATGCAGATTTCCGCAAACTTGTACTTGATTATGCAACTACCGCAGATTTGTTGTTACTAGTTACACCTGCTTTAGATCCAGCACTACAAATGGATGCAGACTTTCTCAAGGAGATGAAGGAGGAAGTAGAAGATTTACCTGTAATTACCATTGTCACTCAAGTTGATCGCCTGCGTCCGATCCGGGAATGGGAACCTCCCTACAACTGGCTAGAAGGGGGACGTCCCAAAGAAATTGCAATTCGGGAAGCTACGAAATATCGGGCTGAATTACTTGGGGAATTTTCCCAGCAGGTTTTACCGGTTGTTACCTATGATATAAAAACCAATCGCCAAGTTTGGAATGTAGATGAACTATCTTTGGGACTAATAAATGCGATCGCGCCAGCAAAGCAACTACGTTTGGCTCGATTTTTGCGGGATCTCGAAGCCCGTACAGTTGCAGCAGCCAAAATAATCGATCGCTATACTTTCCAAATGACTACAACCCAAGGAGTCACAGCTTTACTGAAAAGTCCTGTGCTGCAGTTTATTTCCACATTATCAACAGGTTCCCCAACTTTGGCATATGCGCTAGCAGAAAAAATCCCAGTAGAACAGTTACCTATAGTTATTGGTAAATTGCAAATGGCGTATGATTTGTTTCTACTATTAGATACAGGTGAAAAGCAACTCAAATTTGATTTACTAACATTATGGCCTGTCCTGATGAAAAATTCCGAATCCCCGGATAGCTTCGCGCATCCCCAAAGGGGATATCGCAATGCTTGGGCTTTTGGTCATGCAATGGTTGAATATTGGACTCAAAATTTAACAGTAGAACAACTACAGGAAAGATTTGATGAATATCTTAGTTCTTGAATTTATTTAACATTTATGCAAGAGTACAGCCTCCTAATTCATTTGCCTTTTACTAATTCAAATGAAGTGTAATATCATATCCGTTAAAACACTTGTAATAAGGTTCGTAGTGGCGCTTTAGCGCGGTAAACAAATATTGGCGCTAAAGCGCTACTACAAACATATTTTTTCATAAGTAATTTAATTAAGCAGACATCATATAAATTCTCTTGGTGAATAATTCTTACAGGTTTTAAATTATCTTTAGTTGTTCTTCGGTACTTTACTGGTAGTACTTTTACCCAAAATTATTCTGTATATTTTAGAGGTCATATCAACATGCGTATTGAACCATACGACCCACAGCACCTTGATGCCGTTATTCGTCTTTCACTTCGAGCATGGACTCCAGTCTTTGATTCTATTCAGAAAGCCATGAATACTGATGTATACCAAGCATTTTATCCTGATAATTGGCGTGTGAGCCAGCAAAAAGCCGTGAAGGATGTCTGTGCTGCAGAGGATACAAATGTATGGGTTGCGATCAATGTAGGAGCAACAGTAGGTTTTGTCGCCGTGAAACTTCACTCAGAAGACAGGATGGGTGAAATCTATATGCTTGCTGTCGATCCAGACTTTCAAGGTCGCGGTATTGGCAGCGCTCTGATAGAATTTGCTTTGGATTGGATGAAAGATGCTGGCATGTCTATTGCAATGGTTGAGACTGGAGGCGATCCCGGTCATGCTCCAGCACGTCACACCTATGAAAAGTCAGGTTTTGAACTTTGGTCAGTTGCTAGATACTTCAAAAAGCTCTAAGTATGGATTAGAAAATTATATGACAATCAATTTCCTTAATGAGTTATTCGTTACTACCACTGAAGTTTAAGGTAGCAAAATCAGTCACAACAAATTTAACAAGTGGAATTTACCTTAACTTTATCGTCACTTAACCTAAAATTATATTCATGTAATTAAATCCACATAAAAATTCCAAACCAAGTGCAAAAGCTTCCAAACGCTCTTATCTGCTGAATATGTAAAAGTGAGCTTAATTGAAATTCATAGTATTTTTTATACATTTTTTGGTTTCAAACCAGCGATAATTAAATGATTGAATCAGAAACGAAGAACAGGAATTACAGATCGTGAAAGTTCTCAAAAGAGCCATCAAGCCAAAAACTTATATTTCGTTCCTTTATATCTACAAAACTACTTGGGGAACAGCTGGTGATATCTGTTTAATACGCGAATCTGTTGCTAACTCACAGAAGAAAGCAAAGTTTGTAGGACACAAAGTTCAATTAGTCCTACCCATATCAATGGAGCGTGATACGATTAGCATCCGCACCTATGCTGATTTATCCGTAGATATTCCCATTATTAAAGTAGCAGGTAATATAGGTGATGGACATCCTAAAGAGCATCCCGAAGAATGGGAAGCTTATGAAGGTATAGATGAAGAAGTCGCGATCACAGCATTAAAACCTTGGGGCTTTAAGTTAATTGAGCCTAATGACTGACTGCAGTCATATTAACGTTGCGCTTTCCTCACTCCAATCTAATAACTGCATCCGCTGCTTATTATTTTCAGGTTTTAACTCAGGTTTTAACTCTGTCTTTAATTCCTGTATTCGCAGTACCTTTAAACCTATTATTCTTACAACTTTTACTACAAAGAAATCCTCACATCATGAATTAAGTACAACTTCAAAAAAAGCTTTTGAGTACGTTATTTTTATAGGCTTATGATGATTTCCATATGCCTTTCTCTTTTTCTTATCTCATGATGTTTATTATTTATTAAAAGTTTTTTCTATTTTATTGAAATTAAAATAACTGTTAATCAAAATTTACAATTCAACTCTTTAAACAAGTGGTAACGCTCATTATATGTAATTATTGATGAGAAAAAATTTGGTTTTAATATCATTATGTAGTGGTTCTCGTTTGATTATAATACGCTCTCCAAGATGCGTCAGCTTAGCGTAGCCACTAGGTTAAAGTTAAGATGCATCTATGTTCTGCGGACACGCTTTGTAACGATGAACGCATCTCTATATTTAGAAATACAAGATGTATTTTATTCAAGTAGAAACTGCTATAGTTTACAACTTTTAAGTTTATACAAGTTTTAAGTTTATAGATCTAAGATTGTTGAGTCTTAAATAATATTTATATTTGATACAAATTCTTGTCAAATAGCGTCTATACGAACAATATTCCACTACAAGTTAATTATAAATACAAAATACGTAAAATCAACCATGCTGCAAAATATAAAACTTAATAAGCAACCGAGTAAATTTTTAGAAACGATTGCGATTTGCAAACAGGTTGCGATATCTATCGCTACAATACTTATCTTAACAGCATCAGTAAATCCCACTTATGCTCAATCAACTGATCGCAATAATCCAACTACATTAACTAAAGGTGAGGTCACAGGAATAGTAGTGCGGGTCGTTGGAGATACCAAGAAATAAATTTCTGAAGTTCTCCTCACCAAAAGAAAATTTTGGTCAATAGGGAAAGATTAGT
>NZ_LMTZ01000096.1 GCF_001456025.1 Mastigocoleus testarum BC008 | reverse complement strand
TTATTCTTGAGGATTTGTACTCGTAGTGTCACAGTAGTATTTATCTGTTGGCTTGCTCGTATCAAAGAAAGTATTTCATGAACGAGTAAGCTTTTCTACCCACAACAAATTTTACATCGTCCTTACATACTTGTTTCATCCATTCGCTACAGTGTGCCTGCGGCATGGATAACCCCGCTTATCGTAGGTGCGTAGCGTAGCGGAGCGTTAGCACAGCGGAAACCTGCAGATCAATCGCTCCATGCTGTCCATTCGTGGCCCCAAGTGAAGATATTGCATCAAGAACAACCTCCTAAACTATCCTTTAATTATTAAATTGCTTGAAAAGCTATAGTGCTTATTTTGCATAGCTTGTGGCTTTTCTTAGTGCCATTCGGGTCAGACTCATCTTTCGATGGAACCAATTGCGTTAGCAACAGTTCGTTCATTAGCCGCTCGCCATCCGGTTAATGTTTTATTAAAACCCCATTTTGAGTTCACTATGGCAGTTAATTTTCTGGCTGATGAGCGGCTTATAAATCCAGGGGGATTTGTGGAAACATTTTTTGTAGGTGCTCTAGAAAGCTCACTCAATCTTGCGGATAGGGGTGTGTCGGAACTGTTCGGTAACTTCAGCAAGTTTGCGTTTCCCAGGAATTTACATTTGCGTGGTGTGGATGACCGTTCTATGTTGCGAGATTTTCCTTATCGGGATGATGGGTTGTTGCTCTGGGGTACTCTAGAGGACTACGTCAGTGAATATATCAGTATTTACTACAGATCCAATAGAGATGTGCGTGAGGATTTTGAACTACAAAATTGGCTACAGGTATTAAGAAAATCGATTAGTGATGGAGGTTTTGGTGTAGTTTCCTTACCGGAGCAAATTACTAACCGCAACCAGTTGATTGACCTGTTGACACAAATAATTTTCATTGCTGGTCCACAACACTCAGCAATTGCTTGGACTCAATATCAATATATGGCTTTCATTCCTAATATGCCCGGATCTATCTATAAACCTATTCCTCAAGAAAAAGGAATGTTTGATAATGAAGATAGCCTGACTAGTTTTCTACCCGATGTAACCCGAACTTTTGCCCAGCTTAATCCTATTGCAAGCGTCGGTACCAAGTACGATCCAAAAGCATTTACAGATTTTGGTGCTAACAGTTTTCAAGATCCGCGAGCAATTAAAGTTCTCACAAATTTTCAGCGTCGTCTAGAATTGGTAGAAAAACGAATATTGCGACGAAATAAACGCCGGAAGGAATGTTATCCAGGCTTTCTACCCTCTCGGATGGCTAACAGTACAAGTGGTTGAAATGTTTCCAATAGAGTCAAGCGATCAGAAATTAGAGTTTTTTCTAGTACAACTCTGTGCGTAAAAACTTTGAAAAATCAAGATATTAATCCCTAAAACTTAATCAAAAATTCAAATCTTAAATATCCCAACTTTAAATGAATTTGTTACTCTAGTGATGGTAATGGGTAATGGGTAATGGGTAATTTGATAACGGCATTTTCAGTTATCAGTTACCCATATTTTTTTCTAACCTTCTCTTCCAGTTAGGATATTTACCAATTAATCCAAAAATAAATTAATTTATATCCAGAAAATATTAAGGATGAAAATAATTGTAGATTTCTTCTGCTAAACGAGGACCAATTCCTGTCACTTCCGCCAATTGTGCCGGTGTGGCTTGCCGGATATAATCTACAGAACGGAAATGGGCTAATAATTGTTTTTGTCGATGGTGTCCCAAACCAGGTATTTCATCTAGACGCGATCGTCGCAAAGCATTTGTCCGTTGTTGACGGTGGAAGCTAACTGCAAACCTGTGGGCTTCGTCTCGTAATCTACGTAATAGTTGTACTCCTGTTTGTTCAGGTTCAGTTGCTAGGGGTTGAGATTCCCCAGGTAGAAATATTTCTTCTCGTTTTTTTGCAAGACTTACTACTCGCAAATCTTCCAACAAATTCATCTCTTGTAAAACCGCTACAACTGAGGATAATTGACCTTTACCGCCATCTATCATAACTAGATCGGGCCAATCTGGATTACCTACACGCTGTAATTCTGGCTCTTGTATGTACTTACGAAATCGACGACCAATAACTTCCGCAAGAGAAGCAAAGTCATCGGAGTGACCGATGGTAACTTCAGGATTTTTAATTTTGTAGTGGCGATAGTGTTGTTTTGCTGGTAACCCATCAACAAATACGACTTGGGAAGCAACCGCATTAGAACCTTGGATATGGGAAATATCATAACCCTCAAGTCGACGTGGTAAGTCCGGTAAGTCGAGAATGTTAGCTAAATCTTGCATTGCTTGCTGGTTGCGATCGCTCAATTTTTGCATTCTTTGCAATTCATATTGAGCATTGCGTTCGACCATCTCAATTAATTCTGCCTTGAGTTGTCGTTGAGGATTCAATATCGTTACTTTCTTACCTTTACGTTGACTGAGAATATCTGCCAAAATTTCACCGTCTGGTAAGTCATGTTGAACTAGAATTTCTGTAGGGATTTCAACAGCATCAGCAGTTTGATAATGTTCTTCTAATACTCGTTGTAGAATCGCCCCCATAAAATTTTCGCCTGGTAAAAGAGCGGGTACTTCAGCAACATAAGCTAAACGTCCAACTAATTGTCCGGCACGAATTTGAAACAGTTGTATGCAAGCATTTTGTTCACCTGCTGCTAAGGCGATCGCGTCCCGAGATACTGTATCATCAGGCAGAGCAACCTTCTGATCTGCATTGAGGGATTTTAAACCAGAAATTTGGTCGCGAATCCGGGCTGCTACCTCAAAATTCAGTTCTTCTGAGGCTTTTTGCATCTGGACTGTTAAAACATCAATCAGTTCGCCAGCCCTACCTTGGAATACCATTGCAATTTTTTGCACTGTTTTGCGGTATTCCTCTGGTGAAATTAATTGTTGACAAACACCAGGACATCTTCCTAAATCGTAATTTAAGCAGGGACGGTCTTTAAATAAAGGTTGACGTCGCTGACGTAAGGGAAATATTCGCTTACAAATACCCAATATCTGTCGTAGTAATCGAGATTCTGTGTAAGGTCCGTAAAATTTATCTTTCGGTTTACCTAATTGGCGCTTGCGGGTAATAAAAATACGTGGATAATCTTCTGACCAGGTGATGCAGACATAAGGATATTTTTTATCATCCTTAAGTAGGACATTAAAGTATGGTTGGTGCTGTTTAATTAAATTCGCTTCTAAGGCTAAAGCCTCTGCTTCAGTATCAGTGACAATAAATTCAATATCTGTCACTTGCTTCACCATCGTGGCGATCCGTTCTGTAAGCCTTTGAGAATCGCGAAAATAAGACCGAACGCGGGTTTTTAACTTCTTTGATTTACCAATATATATAATGCGATCGCTACCGTCACGCATAAAGTAAACGCCTGGTTCTGGGGGAATTTCTTTAAGACGAACTTCAAGGCGTTCTGGGTTTTTGTATAGAGGTACAGCTTGAGTAGATGTTGTCACAAATAGTATTTAGCAATTTTCATAAATCTACCTCTATATATTTTAGGAGATTAGGAACTTATGATTGGGACCAGTGAAAAATAATCTCGACTGACTTTAACTCGTTAGGGCTATACAAAACGAGAGTCTTAGAATGCAAGAGATTACGATTTTCAACAAATACTACTTAATGATAAAAATTAACTTAGATGCATAAACTACTACAGTTGGTGAATGCTTCCTTAATAGCTAATGATAAATTAATGAGATTAATTGGCTTAACGAAGTAACGACTAGCTCCCAACTTCATCGCCCGCTCTTCATCTGCTTTAAAAGCCAACGCAGAAACTATAAATATAGGTATTCTGGCATATTTATCTTCTTGCTTGAATTCTCTTAATAAACTGTACCCATCAAAATCTGGAAGTTTTAAATCTAATAAAATCAAATGTGGATAAAAAGATTCTATAGTTGAAAAAAAATCTACTCCCCCCGATAAGCTTTTAAGATTGTATCCACAGTAATTGAGATAGTCACTAAGCAACATTCTATTAATTTGGTGGTCCTCAACTAATAAAATTCGTCTGGGTTGTTGCGACCTATATTGCTCATTTATCACAAGTAATTGTGCCGTCATTTTTACCTAATTATCGTAGGTTAAAATCAATCATCGATAAAATTACTAACTATTTAAGCCTAATGATTTTAAATTGGCGAAAATAAATATGAGTATTCATATAGCATAAATTTTTGAAATAATCAGCCCAATCATTTTATGCATCTCTGCTAAAAATATTGGCCAAATCCCTATCTTAAAATGATGCCTATCTCTGCTGTTATTAATCATTTGAAAACAAAAACATCGAAATTTATTAGATAACTTTAATCTACTTTCATGAAAGCTATTAACTCACAATAAAATCTAACATCATCCATCAGTATTTGCTATATCTAAAATGGGTTAATACAACTATTTAAACAAAGTAAATTGAAAATCTAACTGTGCAATTCTATCCCAAATTATAAACTTAAGCAAAAACTAGACATTTTCTTAATGTTATTTAAATTTATCTCTTACAAACAATTTTGGCGGCAACTTTAATCGTTGAAGAAAGAAAATTTGGTCCACACTTTCTAAGTAATTTAATAATTATTTTCCTCATCAAATATAGTTTCAGGTGACGCTTTAGGAAAAACAATCACAAAGTGATTTGTATATCTTGTTTGGACCCCTACAAGATGTAAGTTCGATTCTGTAGGAAGTATAGTCTGGCTACTCTCTTAAAAGAGAATTTCAGTGCTAAATAAGCTATGGGTAATGATGTCTGTTATTTACTATTAAGCTATATTACCCGCTCTTGTGTTCATATTTTTACCTAAAAAATGTTAAATAAATTTTGAGCAGTTAATTAAATATAATACATATAAATGTTTACATAAAAACTTTATTAATTTTGGAATTACCGAAGCCTCTCTAAGTTTTTCTCGCCCAATATTAATTATTTCTTCCTGACATCGAAGAATTTTTAACTGTGTAAGACTAAGGCACATATATAGTATTCATAAGGCTTTCAGGTAAATTCTGCTGCTACGAACCGTGGAATCCTAAAGGGGAAAATATTTTTCAAACTTATAGTCATGGTGTATTATGTTACCGTCACACAAAAAAATACTGACTACTCAAAAATATTTTATTGTTTTTATATTTTTTTAATATTGTTTTAATATTATTTAAATTTTCTATTTGCCTTGGAAATGTCAGGTAAGACAGAGCGACATCAAGTATAAAAAGCTATCAACATTAAACTAGTATTACTTAGAGTGTCTTACCGTTTTATTCTCGTAATTTTGATTCGAGCAAAAAATAAATTGATGCAAAATTAAGCGAGTGAAATGTGTTTGAAATAACATTTATTCAATGCTTAACCTGATATTAAATATCATGAGGCAAGAATCACTAATGCCACCTGCTTCTTTTTTTTCTATATCAATTTCGTAATTTTACGGTAAAGGAATAAATATCATTTTCTGAGGATATAGATTAATAATTCGTAGATATTAAGTCTGGGTTAATATTTATTGGCTTCTAGATTAAAAAACTTACAAGTTGTAGTGGCTGAAAGTGTAAATTAATTTTTGTTTATCCAATTCTTAATTTTAGCTTTTGAATTAGATGAAGAAAAATTTACCATTTGTAGTGATTAAAATCTGAAATCCTTTTATTTTTAAGGATTAAACTTCTAATAAACAGTTTACTGGCAGACAATATATCGATATAAAAATCTGGTGCTATTTAGTTCGAAAAACTTTGTAGAGAAGTATAATTATTACCTTATAGGTTATAAATTTGATTTGGGTTTTATGAGCTAAAAATTTTGAGTCATAAACATAGCTATGCTCGAGCTAATGAATTTGAACAAAAATAGTATGTTCATATATCTGGGAGGTTGAAACTCATAACTCTATATAGCATTCTACAGAGCGAGGGGATCTCGAATTAATTTTTTTTTCTAGAGATGCCAATTTTCGCGAATAAAGTGTTTCTGAAATTTAGCCGAACCTGAATCTAGTTTAGTCTTAGTATATATAAACATTTTTAACAAAAACAGTATTAATGAATTACTTCACAAGGCATCTGAAGGAGTATGGTTAACTCATGGTGAAATGGCCTATCATCAGAAAACTAACAGCAACACTTATATTGTTATTACTTGTAGTGTTGCTAAATGCCGAAGTTACCTATAATTGCACTGTTAAACTTATAGAAGCCCAAACTATAGCATTTGATTCCGAAAGGGTGATCGTTCAATTAGAAAGAATTATCTCTTCGTTTAAAGATATTGAAATTTTACAAAGTCAATATTTATTGACTAAAAATACTCGTAAATTCTACGAAGCCTCTTTTTTGGCTCATAGGGATATTCTGGAGCATATTCAGAATTTGGAACAATTAACGCTAGAAAGACCGCAGTTACAACAGCATATAGCTGTACTTAAACAACAAATAAATAACAATTTGAATTTACTTCTATCGGATATTAATTCAGAAAAAGAAAATCTCAACCCAGCAACAGATTTAGAAAACTTAAATGATTCAGGTCATTATAGTAGAAATCAAAGTATGGAAAAGATTTTTTTTGGAGCCGATATTCAGCAACTAATTAAAAATATTGAAGTTGGAGAAGAAAATCTACTAAAGCAACACATTGATCGATTCCATAACAATTTACAACAGACAGATGTAATATTTTTAATTGCGATTGTAATCAATTTATTGTTGACATTATTACTGTATTACTTTTGCAAAAATTATATTAGCCAACTCCAAGAAGCCGAGCTTGCTAAAACCTTACGCGATAGCAGTACTCGCGAGCGAGCTAATTTATTAGACATAGCTATAGATGCTATTTCGCTTCAAAATATTCGTGAAGAAATTTTATATTGGAACCAGGGTGCTGAAAATCTTTATGGTTGGACATCCCATGAGGTAGTGGGAAAACATATCTCCAAGTTGTTAGATTCACAAGTTTTAACCCAGCAAAAACAAGCACTTGAAATAGTTATTGAACAAGGTGAGTGGCGAGGAGAACTGACTCAAGTAAGTAAAAATGGTAAAGAAATTACAGTCGAAAGTATCTGGACCTTAGTAAAAGATGAAAGCGGTAAACCAAAATCAATTTTAACTATAGATCGCGAAATTACCAGAAAAAAAGAGTTAGAAGCGGCTCTTTTACGATCGCAGCGTTTAGAAAGTATCGGTACTTTAGCTGGTGGAATTGCTCACGATCTGAATAATATACTTGCACCAATATTAATGTCAGTACAATTGTTGCAGATAAGATTTAATGATGAGCAGAACCAACAACTACTCAAAACTTTAGAAAAAAATGTTCAGCGGGGAGCAAATTTAGTCAAACAGGTCTTGTTGTTCGCTAGGGGTATGGAAAGTAAGCAGACTATTGTGGAGGTCAAGCAATTAATTTCTGAAATCGAACAAATTGTGACCGAAACATTTCCCAAATCCATTGACTGCAAAACTATTATCCCAGAGCGACTTGGTTGTGTTTGTGGTGATATGACTCAGTTACACCAAGTTTTGGTGAATTTAGTTCTTAACGCCCGCGATGCAATGCCTGATGGAGGTAACTTAAATATTTCTGCCACTAATATTACCATTGACGAACACTATACCAAAATGAACGTCGATGCTCGAGTTGGTGACTATGTGGTAATTACTGTGGCTGATGTTGGTATTGGTATATCCAGTCAAATTAAAGAAAGAATTTTTGAGCCATTTTTTACTACAAAAAAAATTGGTCAGGGTACGGGATTAGGTCTTTCTACAGCGCTGGGTATAGTTAGAAATCATGGCGGTTTTGTAAATGTTTACAGCGAGTTAGGTAAAGGAACCCAATTTCAAGTTTATTTACCTTCCTGCAGTCAAAAAGAAAAAACTACACACGCAGTAGAACTCGAAGTTTTAGGTGGTGAAGGCGAGTTAATATTGGTGGTAGATGATGAAGCTGCGATTCGAGAAGCAACTAAATCTTCTTTGGAAATCCATAATTATCAAGTCATGACTGCTAGCGATGGTGTGGAAGCAGTCTCGGTATATGCCCAATATCAACAGTCCATTAGTGTAGTACTGTTAGATATGATGATGCCAATAATGGATGGATCTTTGACTATTCGCACGTTACAAAAAATTAATAGTGCAGTCAAAATTATTGGGATTAGCGGCTTACTTTCCAATCAAAATATAGCTGAAAATGCAGGTGTAGGAGTTAAAGCATTTTTATCAAAACCTTGTACGGCGAAGGAATTGTTACAGACAATTAATTTAGTGATTTCTGGAGATATATGAACAAGAGTCAGGAGTCAGGAGTCGGGAGTAAGAAGTAAGGAGTCGGGAGTAAGAAGTAAGGAGTCAGGAGTCAGGAGTCAGGAGTCAGGAGTCAGGAGTCGGGAGTAAGAAGTAATACCAATTCAATAAATCATTGCAACAGATTCTCCGGTAGAGACGTTGCATGCAACGTCTCTACAAAATCTATCTGTCTCATTATTTTTCTAAATTGGTATAAGGAGTCAGGAGTGAGGAGTCGGGAGTAAGGAGTCAGGAGTCGGGAGTAAGGAGTCAGGAGTAAGGAGTCAGGAGTCAGGAGTCAGGAGTCAGGAGTCAGGAGTCAGGAGTCAGGAGTCGGGAGTCAGGAGTCAGGAGTCGGGAGTAAGAAGTAAGGAGTCAGGAGTTGGGAGTAAGAAGTAAGGAGCCGGAATTTTAGCTGTGGATGAACGTGTAATATCTAATGCGTAAAGTTTAAAGTCTATATATTGTGACATAAGTCACGACAACCCATTTTATAAGCTATATTTGTACTTAATATTTTGTATTAGGAAAAAGTACCTCAGGAAATTCTAAAACTTTCAATTATAAAGATAGATATTGAATAATTTTTAGTCTCAATAGTAACTTCAATAATACTTAAATTTACACAATATAGCTATGACCTTGTACGCAGAATTACACAGGCACCTCGGTGGTTCAGTTGTACCTCGTATTTTGTGGCGTTACTTTCAACGAAATTCCTCCGACAAAATTTCCCAATTTATTGAATATACAGATTTTGAAGAATTTTATACTCGCAAGCGTAATACCCTTGATGAATATTTAGAATTACACACCTTAGTAGAAAGCGTGCAAACAGAAGATAGTCTACCTTATTTTATTTATCGCTTACTAAGGGGCGCTTACATATTCGAAAATTTAGCATATTTAGAATTACGGTATACCCCCTATTTAAGGACGCCAGAAGATTTAAGTCAGTCTCAAAGAATCGATCTGATGGCTTCTATCGTAGATATTGTCGGCAAAACTAGTAATTCGTTGAAGTATCCGATCGTTACTAGCCAAATTCTATGCATGCATTCCCGCCTTCCCTATGAAGTAAACAAGGCAATTGTAGATTTGGCTGCCCAAAAGCGAGAATATGTTTGTGCAGTGGATTTGGCTGGGGGCGATCGTTACTATCGGGAGCGTTTGGATGAGTTAGTCAAGTTATATGAGTACGCTTTGTCTTCAGGGATCAAAACTACTGGACATGTGTATGAAACTAAGGATGGTTGCTATCAAGAGTTGTTACCTCATTTGATGAGGATTGGACATGGGATTCAAATCCCTCTACTTTATCCCGAACTACTCCCAGATTTAGCAAAACGTAATCAGTGTTTAGAAGTCTGTCCTACCACTTACATTAAAACTGGAACCCTCGAAGATATTCGGCAGTTAAAGTTAGTATTCGAACGTTGTTTTGATGCTGGGGTTGATATTGCTATTTGTACCGATAATGCTGGTTTACATAACGTCCGGTTACCATTTGAATATGAAAACTTGTTAACCTACGACATTATTAATTTTGAAATGCTTCAAAGTTGTCAAGACGCAGCATTTCGTCATGCTTTTGCATGGCCTTATGGAGAGCGCCCAGCATCAATTTTAAATGATATTTACTCTCGAAATAACTTGAAATAATAGGTAATAGGTAATAGGTAATTGGTAATTGGTAATTGGTAATTGGTAATTGGTAAGTATAAAAAAAATAAACAACTAGAAAAAATATTATTCTTGTGCAAATATCAATCTATCAATCATCAGATTTTTCTCTCTAAGTACTTAAAATTTAATCAAGTTTGATTGTGAAATATAAATAACTTGCTCGACCCCTTGTGAAAAAGCAAAGTTTTATTGGAAAATTCCATTGAAATGCAATTCTGTAAGGCAAGGTAAACGGGCTCCGACAAAAAGATGGCATCTACAATTCAAGAATTACCGACGGAATTAGTGCATTTGATTGCAGCTGGAGAGGTAATTGATTCCTTTGCTGCAGTAGTTCGAGAACTGGTAGAAAATTCTTTGGATGCCGGTGCTACTAGAATTGTAATTTCAATTTGGCCATCTCAGTGGCGCTTAACAGTGGCTGATAATGGCTGTGGAATGAATTGGGAAGATTTGCAGCGAGCAGCAATTCCCCATAGCACGAGCAAAATTCGCACTTGTGGGGATCTATGGAAGATTAATAGTTTGGGTTTTCGTGGCGAAGCTTTACATAGCTTGACAACATTGGGAAGTCTGGAAATTTTGAGTCGTCCATCCACAGGAGATATTGGAAGAAGGGCAGTATACGATAGTGAAGGAAAAATTGTTTTCTCGGAAGTTGCCGCGATCGCACCAGGTACTGTAGTAACAGTCTCAGAATTATTTGGGAAATTTCTCGCCCGTCGTCGCGGTTTACCGGCGATGGCGCGACAAATTAAAGCCGTACAAAAGATTATTGAGCAAATAGCTTTATGTCATCCCCAATTAACTTGGCAAGTATGGCAAAATGATCGTAAATGGTTTAGTCTTTGTCCTGCTACATCAACAGCAAAGCTTTTACCACAGATTTTACCTCGTCTGCGAAATGGTGATTTAGAAGAATTACAGTTAAAAATTCCCGACCCACTCCAAGAATATGAAGAGATAAGTTTAACAGCAAGTTCGCAAATAGATTCACAAGTAAATTCAGTAAAAAATTCACCTACTAGTTATCGGGTAAGAGAAAATAGTAGTAAAGTATCCCCAATTTTGTCAGATATTAATGAAAAGCGGGGGTATTCTACCTTAAATCTTGTTTTAGGATTACCAGATCGCTGTCATCGTCACCGTCCTGACTGGGTACGAGTCGCAGTGAATGGCAGAATGGTCAAGTCACCGGAATTAGAACAAACAATTGTTAGTTCTCTTGCTCGAACTTTACCGCGCGATCGCTATCCTCTATGCTTGCTACATTATTCTATTTCTCCGGAACAAGTAGACTGGAACCGCAACCCAGCAAAAAGTAAAATCTATCTCAAACAGATAGGTTATTGGCAAAAACAAGTCGAACAAGCTATCGAGCGAGCGCTGCGAATTAATGCCGATACAATTAAATTTTCAGTACAAAACACTCGAGTTAGTAAGTTAATTAAAGCTGCAGAATCAAAAGCCGCCTATCATGTTGAATCGCAAAACTCTATTAATGGCGAAGAAGCTAACTCTACAGTAGATATAAATGCATCAAATACCCATTCATTGAATATAAACGGGTCAAATTTACATAATTCTAATTTACGTAATTCTAATTTAAGTAATTCTAATTTAAATAATTCTCCATCGAATATCCAATTTTTAAAAGCTGTTGCTCAAGTTAATAAAACATATATTGTTGCCGAACATCCGGGTGGTGTATGGTTGGTCGAACAGCACATAGCACACGAACGAGTCTTGTACGAACAATTGTGCGATCGCTGGAAACTTGTACCTGTTGAACCAGCTATTATTCTTTATCAATTATCCACAGCCCAAGTAGAACAACTGCAGCATATTGGTATAGATATCGAACCCTTTGGCGATCGACTTTGGGCTGTACGATCTATTCCAGGGTTATTGCAAAACCGGGATGACTGCGCCGAAGCCTTAATCGAACTGAGTTGGGGAGGTGACTTACAAACAGCACAAGTCGCCGTTGCTTGTCGCAGTGCAATTCGTAACGGTACACCCCTAAGTTTAGAACAAATGCAGTCTTTATTAGATGACTGGCTGCGTACCCGTAATCCTCATACCTGTCCCCACGGACGTCCCATTTATTTGTCTTTAAGTGAATCGTCTTTGTCTAAATATTTCCGGCGTCATTGGGTAATCGGTAAAAGTCACGGAATTTAATGAGTCATTTTATTGCTTCCCTCAGGAATGATTCTTTCCTCAGTCGCGATTGTTTTGTTACTTAATTAAAGTTTTGATCGTTTTTTTACTTTTAATATAAACAAAACTCATGTATTTTGGGATATGAGAGGCGTTCAATTGAGCGAAGACTTTCTTTACTAAGGAAATCGTTCTTTCTTACAGAGTGTTTTTATAGTTAAAAATTAAACTCAAAAAGATGAGAACAATCTCAAAATACCCTGATATTTACTGGTGTTTTGCTACCTACCTTAAGAGTAATAATATACAATCAGATGACGAGTAAAAATAATACTCTATTGTTTCGGAAATATTTTTCAAAAATAATTTTATTATTCAAATTTTTTAATGAAAAACAATATTTTACTTAGTATTACATTGGGAATAATCAGCTTATTTGGAACTAATAGCTGTTCTTCTGGGAATATTACTAAATCTGAAGTTCAAGCCCAACAGGAAATAAAAATTGTTGGTTCGAGTAGCACTTATCAAGCAGCAAAAATCTTAGCCACAGCTTATGAAAACAAAACTGGTAATGTAAAACTTACCTTTTTACCTAAAAGTCAATCTTCCAGCGGTATTGCTGGTGTCAAAAAGGGGTTTGTAGATATTGGTACAGTTAGTCGCACCCTGAAACCTGAGGAAGATGATACTTCTGTTGTATACCGAGAATTCGTTCAAGATGCTTTGGTTGTTGGTATTCACCCTAGCGTTGAGGGAGTCAGGAATTTACAAACTTCTCAACTCAAAGCAATATATAGCGGAAGAGTAACTAAATGGCAGGATTTAGGAGGAAGTAAAGGGAAAATAGTGGTTTTAGACCGCCCTGAAGACGAGTCTGGTAAAAGACTTTTACGGGAATACTACTTGGGTAAAGAACTTCAAAATGCACCTGAGGCAGTAATTATGCGTCACGAACCAGAATTAGTCAACGCATTAAATAATACTCCGTACAGCATCGGTACTTTTTCCTTAGCTTATGCCTTATCAAATAAATTGTCAGTAAAACGCCTCAGTCTGAATAATATTGAAGCTACAACTCAAAATGTACTGGCAGGTAAATACAAAATGGTGCGTAAGTTAGGAATAGTTTATAGTAAAAAACCTACTCCTAAAACTCAGGGTTTTGTAGATTTCATCTTTAGCGAGCAGGGTCAAGAAGTTTTACGCCGTTCTGGTTTTGTCCCATCTCTAGAGGAATCATAATCAATGCTTTTGGGTAAGTATTCCAAACTGCCTTTAAAAATTAAAATAATTTTACCCTTATTATCAGTTCTTATCATTATTTGGGCATTAGCAACAATTACTTTTGGGTATTTTTTCAGTTATAACCTCGAAAGTAAATTGCGTTCGGAAACAGAAGAAGTATCTTCAACGGTATTAGAATCTTTTGAGAGACGAAAGCAATTATTATTTCTAAAAGCAAGGTGGATAGCAGAGTCAACGGAAGTTTCACAGTTAGTTAATAAGGGTGACAAATTAGCTTTAACTCGCTACTTATTGCCTCTAAAAGAATCATTACAACTAGATTTAATTAAAATTATAGATAAAAATGGTGTAGTCCTTGCATATGTTCGCCAAGGAGAAATTAAACAAGCAAAATTAAATAATCAATTTCTTGATGAAGCTGCCAGTATTGGAATGGATATTTTTGACGTGGTTACTGTTAGCAAAAATAAACATTCTGTATTGGTTGCTTTAACTTCAGTTAAATCTAGAGAAGAAATTCTTGGTGGAGTAATAATTGGCAAGACTATCAATGATAAAATATTAGCAGAAATTAGGGCGCAAACACAACCACATTTAGTTATTTTACACGATCAAAAAGTCACTGCTTCAACATTAGAAATAGCAAAAGAAAATAATTGGCAACTACCACCCATAAAATCACGACCGATATTAGTTAATATTGGGAATAAAGAATTTATTGCCAAATCTATCAATGTAATAGGTTTAAATGGTAATAAGGCCAAAATAGTACTATTGAATTCTGTTACTCCTTTAAGAGAAAATCAGCAGCAGTTGTGGATTTATATCATCATATTTTCTGTTATTGGAACTACTATATTTAGTATTACTGTCACAAAGCTGACAAATTTAGTTACTCGTAGAATTATCTATTTAAATAATGCTACTCAAAAATTAGCTGGTGGTGATTTTAGTGCCAGAATCAAAATTACTGATAATGATGAAATTTCCATTTTAGCGAAGAGTTTCAATTATATGGCAGAGCAAGTATCTTTGCTCTTGGATAAACAAAAAGAAGCCAATAAAAAATTAGAAGAATACAATCAAAATCTAGAAAATACCGTTCAAAATAGAACCTATGAACTAAAACAAAAAAATTCTGAGCTAAAAAATATTCTTCAGGAATTACAGCGTACCCAAGCCCAAATGATCCAGGGCGAGAAAATGTCTAGTTTAGGACAAATGATTGCAGGAATTGCCCATGAAATTAACAATCCTGTGAGCTTTGTTTATGGAAATATAGTTCCAGCGATTAACTATGCAAAAGATTTACTGAATTTAATTGAACTTTATCAAAAGCATTATCCCGAACCTGACCAAGAAATTCAGGATGAGATTCAAGCCATAGATCTTGATTATGTTAGGAATGATTTTATGAAACTTCTAAACTCAATGGCAATTGGAAGTGAAAGAATTCATAAGATTGTATTATCTTTACGTAATTTCTCTCGCCTTGACGAAGATGGATTTAAACGGGTTGATATTCATGAGGGTATAGATAATACTCTGATGATTTTACAGAATCGCTTAAAATTACAATCAGATCATCCAGAAATCAAAATAGTTAAAGAGTATTCTTCTTTACCTTTAGTTGATTGTTATCCCGGACAACTCAACCAAGTATTTATGAACCTTTTTGTTAATGCAATTGATGCTTTAGATGAATATAATTTACAAAGAACTCCAGAAGAAATTAAGGCTAATGCTAGTTATATAAAAATTTCTACTGAGGTTAATAATGATGAATGGGTTATGATTCGGATTACTGATAACGGACCTGGTATTTCAGATAAAATCAAGCCAAAATTATTCGATCCGTTTTTTACAACAAAGGAAGTTGGTAAAGGGACAGGTTTAGGTTTATCAATTAGTTATCAGATAATTGTAGATAAACATAGCGGTAAGCTCAATTGCTATTCAAAAGAAGGTAAGGGTACGGAATTTGTAGTTGAAATACCCATCAATCAATGATATTAAACTAAAATCTAACATAATGGCATTTCTAATACTATATATAAATATATTTATCTTCTTGATAATTGTGAGTATAAAAACTTAGCTAATAATATTCTAATTCTGCATGTCACTGGAAATTTGAACTGAAAATCTGAATATTTCAATATTGATTATATCTAATCAAAAAAGTAAATATATTAGAGATTTTTTGTGTGTGTATATATTATCCTATACTTGCTTAAAATTAAATTTATATATTGTATTGAAAAATAAAAACTAATGTAATCTACAACACTCATGTTTTGAGATTGATATGGCAAAATTATTTACTTGTAGCAACATAGATGTTACAGGGCAATCAAACTGTCTCATCCAGGTGAGACAGTTTTTATTTATGAATTTTGTTATCTACTTTATTGGTAATTGCTAAACTGTTGAAATGACTTGATATGGTAATCCTTTTCATTTGATTTTTGAACAGATGAAGTTTCTAGAGATGTAAGGTGTTTCCCTGGGTGAAAAATAAATTATCAAATTTTCAAGACCTAACTTCTAAGCCTTTTCAATATTTCTATACATATTGGTAATTGTTTATTAGTGGAAAGTGTGCCTAATTCTGAAACTAATAAACAATGGTTGGTAACCAGCAACATTAACTATTTATATGCTCAATCGTAAATTGGCTAAAATCTTGGTAAGCTGATTCCTGACATGTATTGTGAGCGATCGCGATCAAGATTAAAAACATTTCCAAGCAATACCTTGAAGTCATAATATCGGTCAACAGTGCCGAAATTGCTCAACTAAGCTATTGGTAAATGAATTTACGGGAAGGAATCAGATGTCGGTAGAAATACGCTACGATTGGCAAAAAACAGAAATCCGGGAGATATATGACACGCCATTATTAGAGCTAATTTATAGAGCTGCTAGCGTGCATCGTCAACACCATAACCCAAAGCAGATACAAGTTTGCAAACTGATTTCAATTAAAACAGGTGCTTGTCCAGAGGATTGTAGTTATTGCGCTCAGTCTTCACGCTATCAGACTGAGGTAAAGCCAGAACCACTACTCGACAAAGAAACTGTTGTGGGAATTGCCAAACAAGCAAAAGCCAAAGGTGTCAGTCGTGTGTGTATGGGTGCTGCATGGCGAGAGGTACGGGATAATTCCCAGTTTGACCGAGTGCTAGATATGGTTACAGAGGTAACAGATATGGGCTTGGAAGTCTGTTGTACCTTGGGTATGCTTACAGATACACAAGCAAAGCGTCTTGAAGCTGCAGGATTATACGCTTACAACCATAATCTGGATACCTCACGAGAACATTACAGTACTATTATCACTACCAGAAATTATGATGACCGCCTAAACACCATCAAAAATGTTCGTCAGACTGATGTTACAGTTTGTTCTGGAGGAATTTTAGGTTTGGGTGAAAGTGTTGATGATCGGGTATCAATGCTGTTCACTTTAGCAAGCTTGCATCCCCATCCAGAGTCAGTACCGGTTAACATTTTGTCTCAAGTTGAAGGTACACCATTAGCAAATCAGCCAGAAGTTCCTATTTGGGATATGATCCGCACGATCGCAACAGCAAGAATTATTATGCCTGCTTCCGATGTTCGCTTGAGTGCTGGTAGAGCAAAGTTATCTCAAGTCGAGCAAGCTTTATGTTTTATGGCTGGGGCAAATTCTATATTCTCTAGCGATGATGGACATATGCTAACCGTTACAACTCCTTGTCCTGGATACGATGCGGACAAAGAAATGCTCAATCTACTTGGTTTAGAAATGCGTCCACCTGCTAACAGACAAGTAAAGTCTAAAGAAACTACTGCTGCGATCGGATGAGGTTTTGCTAGTTGATTATGGAGACGTAGCAGAGGCTGTGACTAGGTCACCTGCGGATCCACTGATGCTGCAGACTCTGCTACGTTTCTCTGTACAAACTTTCGAGTTTCTTACTCGACAAAAAATTACTAAATTAACTTAATGGCACGCAAACCGAAAAGCAATCCAACTGCGATTCCAATAAACAGACCTAGAAAGACAATGTAAGACACAACTGCAAACATTTACGTTTCTCCACATTTATTCACTACAACTATTGAAGCATTAATTTGGGATTGGGTATTGGGGATTGGGGATTGGCGACTGGGGATTGGGTATTAGGGATTGGGTATTGGCGACTGGGGATTAGGTGCTGTTTATCCACAACTCATTCCCATCACCAATTACCAATTACCAATTACCAATTACCAATTACCTATTACCCTCACAAAGGAATTACTTTGGCGCGATAAAGTAACTTTTCAGCTTGACGATAACCAATGTAGCGAACTTTTACTGTGTCTCCCGGTTCTACTTTTCCTTCTAACAGTTGGTGTTCTTGGGGATTATAGGGAATTTCGGCTCCTACTGCTGCAATTGTTTCTATTCCCCATCCAGATAATAGTTTTTCTAACGGTTTCTGCACCAAAGGTAACAAATTTACTGCCGCTAGTTTTGGATTTTCTCGAGCTTTTTGAGCTGCGCTGGGAAATTGTAATAATAAAGATTCTAATGATTGCAAACTCGATAATTGAAATTCTTGAAGCAATGAGTATTTTTGCTCTTTCAACTGCTGTTGCACCCTTAAATATTCTTGTTTTAAAGTTGCTATTTCCTGCTGTAATGATTCTAATTCTAAACTTTGGGTATTAGTATTTTCGTTAGCAAACTGTTGGTTATTGGAATTTTTGGTTTGAGAAATTGTTCGAGAATCTGGAATATTTAGAGTTGAAAAAGTGGCGATCAATTCATTTAGGGAAATTTGTAGAACTTGTGCAAGCGCCCACAAAACCTCCACTCGCATTTGATGCAATTCCCCACGTCTAATTCGTAGAATTTGTCTTTCAGAAACCCCAGAAGTCTTTCCCAAAGCTTTAAAGCTATCTATACCTACTAAGAGCATCAAATTTTGTAGCTTTTCGGTAAAATCTGTTGAGGACATGATAATTAATGATTCAGATGCTAGAAGCGAATTACTATGCTTTGCTGTTAGTAATTTATCGGTGAATTTTAGCGAATAAACCAGAGCTTTTAGTTGACAATAAATGGATTGTAGATTTTTAATTAATAGTGCCAACCAAGCAAGTTTTTCCAAAAAAATTATGAAATAAAATCTGGTTTATATCTATTATCAAAATAATGATATTAATTTCTAATTTTGAAGCACCTTATTAATTTTTGGAGTCTTTCTTTTTCTAGTAATATGAAGTTGGTTTAAAACTCTACCCATAGTCGCTCTACTAACTTTAATCTGTGTTTTTGCCTTTAATAATTCACAAAGTTTATCCAGTGTAGCATCGTTATTTTCTTGCACTAATTGCTTGAGAACCTCTAAATGTTCGCTTTTTAGTTTTGGTTGATTACCCCCTGCATGAGGTAGGGGCTCGACTCTCCCAGTATGTTGATAGCGTCCTATTAACGTTTGGATAAAACTAAGACTGACACAGAAACGTTTTGCTAATTGACGATATGAACCTTCTTTATTGTTATAAGCATCTATGATATTTTGACGTAGATTTTTTGAATAAGCTCTCATTATTTAAGCTATTAAAATACACCCCAATCCAAATTTATCATTTTAGCTGCATAATTAATCGAAAGTTTTTAACTGCTAAACATCAAGCAATTAAATATTCAATGCTGTACCAATAAATTAGAAGTGTTTCCTGTAGGATCATTTATTTTTGAAGTCCCGTAAAATTTTCTTGCCATCGTAAAATGATTGCATTCTTGGGTCAGATACTTGACTTGATTTATTAACGAAAACTTGTTTTATATAATTTCTTATTTATTAGTACCATGAGAGCGAAACTAAGATTAAAATTACAAACTTATAAATTTTGTTTGACCTTTAAGTCTTACCTGATGCTGAGTTTCACATTATTTCAATCAGTTTCAGCACAAACAGTTAAACAAACAATAAACCCTGCGATCGGAAATATTCAAACTCAGCAAAACCTTAGGGTTCAACAAAATATTCCTGATCGACCTCAACAATTAGACCGTGTAGTACCCAAACCACCTTCACAGCAACGATTACCAGAACCACAAGCACCCGAACCACTACCACCCCCAGAAGATTTAATCCCCCCTTCCGATTCTCCAGTACAACAGTTTCCCTCACCAGGTAAAATCGATAGGACTTTTAAAGTAAAAAAAATCAAAGTCATCGGTAGTACTGTTTTTAAAGAACAAGATTTTGAGCCAATTACAAAGGGTTTGGTTAACCGTCAAATCAAAATTGCTGAATTACTTCAAGCAAGTTCATTAATTACCAAATTATATAAAGATAAAGGATATATCACATCTGGAGCTTTCATCCCTCCACAAACACTGAAAAATGGGGAGTTAATAATTCAGGTATTGGAAGGCAAGCTGGAAGATATTAAAATCAGGGGAAATCGTCGTTTAAAGTCCAGTTATGTCAGAAGTCGTTTAGCTCTTGCAGGGAAGCAACCACTAAATAATCAACGTCTTCTTCGAGGCTTACAGTTACTTCAACTTAACCCTCTGATTGAAACTATTTCTGCTGAATTAGGTGCAGGAACGCGTCCGGGAGAAAACTTATTAGAAGTAACAATTAAGGAAGCGAAAACTTTTAGTCCGTCTTTTAGCTTGGATAATAATGGTTCTCCAGGAGTTGGTACCTTTAGTCGTCAAATCCAGGTTAATGAAGGTAACCTGCTCGGTTATGGTGACAACATTACTGCTAGTTACACCAATACTGATGGTAGTAATTCTTTCAGTTTTAATTATGCCTTACCTATAAATCCCCGTAATGGTAATTTGATATTAAGTTATGGCAGTTCTGACAATAATATTATTGAAAAACCATTTAATTTGCTTGATATTGAATCAGCTTCTCGCTATTACGAATTAACTCTACGTCAACCACTAAGGGAAACTCCCAACGAAGAATTTGCTTTGGGTTTTACCTTTAGTCGTCGGGAAAGCAAGATATCTTCGGACTTTTTAGAAGGTGAGGGGATTCCTGCGAGCGACCTTTCCCTGGGAGCAGATGAAGACGGAAGAACAAGAGTAAATGCAATACGTTTTTTTCAAGATTGGTCCATTCGCGATCGCCAACAAGTTTTTGCTTTACGTTCTCAATTTAGTATAGGTTTAGGTGCGTTCGACTCAACTATTAATGATAATTCTCCTGATGGTCGTTTTTATACTTGGAGAGGACAGATGCAATGGGCGCGTTTGTTAGCTCCCGACACGGTGTTAGTGCTGAGGGGGGATGTACAGCTTGCAGATAGACCACTTGTATCTTTTGAGCAATTTGGTTTGGGTGGTGTTGATAACGTTCGTGGCTATGGTCGGGATATTTTACTCAAAGATAATGGTGTTTTTGCTTCTGCTGAATTGAGAGTTCCCATTGCTCGTTTCTCTAAAGAAAATAGTCTATTACAGTTAACTCCTTTTGTAGATTTTGGTACTGTTTGGAATCGTTCTGGTCGGGATGAAAATAATTTTAATTCCGATCCAGATACTTTGGCTTCTGTTGGAGTTGGATTGCGTTTACAATTACAAGATAATTTAGTTGCTCGTTTCGATTGGGGTATTCCTTTAGTTTCCACTTCTAGAGAAAGAGATACTTTGCAAGAAGATGGTTTCCATTTATCTATTATTAGCAGCCCATTTTAATAGATCACTAGTAAATAAATTACCTATTACTATTACCCATTACCCATTACCCATTACCTATTACCCATTACCTATTACCCATTACCTATTACCTATTACCCATTACCTATTACCTATTACCGTCACCTCCCGAGAATATTCCTGTAGCTGTTTTTGTTGTAAAGGAATTTCAATTAAAAACTGCGTTCCCTTTCCCAACTCAGACTGACACTTTAGCGAACCTGCATGTTTTTCCACAATGATTTGATAGCTGATCGATAAACCAAGTCCAGTACCTTTACCAACCGACTTAGTTGTAAAAAATGGATCGAATAATTTCCGCTTGACTTCCTCTGCAACTCCGGGACCGTTGTCCACTATCGCGATCGCAACTCGGTTGTTTTGAATAACTTTGGTATGAATTTTTATTAGTCCTGGCTCGAACTGTTTTTCTTTATTATGTTTGATAAATACATCTTCTAAAGCATCAATTGCATTCACCATAATATTCATAAATACCTGATTTAACTGTCCGGGATAACACTCAACTGGGGGTATGTGACCGTACTGTTTAATAATTTGAATTTCTGGATATTCTGGACGTGACTTGAGTCGATTTTGCAAAATTAGCAGAGTACTTTCTAAACCATCATGGATGTCAACTGCTTTCATTTCTGACTCGTCCAAGCGAGAAAAGTTACGCAAGCTTAAAACTATTTGACGAATGCGTTCGGCTCCCATTTCCATTGAATTCAGGATTTTAGGAAAATCTTGAAAGATAAAATCTAAATCTATCTCTTCGGTCTTTTGTTGAATTACTACCCCAGGGTGAGAAAATTCTCGTTTATAGAGTTGTACTAGTTCTAATATGTCTTTGGTGTATTGAGTCGCATGTGTGATGTTGCCATAAATAAAGTTAACTGGGTTGTTTATTTCGTGTGCTACTCCCGCGACTAATTGACCTTGGTGCTTGTAAAAAAGCTAGTTTCAAGTTCTCAACTAACTCTTCTGGTAACTTCTGACAAACAACTATAGGTACTTGAGAAATATAATCAGACTCCCAGATAGCTCGAAATTCACGTGGATTGAGCTTACCAAGTTTTTTTAACTTCATATAAAACGGAATATTAGTGGCTGCTGCATCTACTTTTCCTTCTTGAAGAGCCTTGATACTTTTGTAATGGGTTCCTGCGTAAATTGTTTGAGCAAAGTCATACTTGGGAGTTATGCGTATTTGCTGAAAAGCGATCGCTGGAACTAAATAACCAGAGGTGGAGAATTTATCGACAAAAGCAACTCTCTTACCTTTGAGGTCTGACAAACTTTGAACAGAGCTATCAGCCTTGACAAAGATTACCGATTTAAACCAGGGACGCCCGCTATATTTGTCAATTGGTGCAACTAGAGGCTTAACTCGAGCTCCCCTTTCCAATGCTTCCAGATAAGAAGTGGCTCCAAGATAAGCAATATCTATTTCTTCTTTTACTAACCAGTCAATAATATTTTGATATTCAGAAGCGATCCGGAAATCAACTTTTAATCCCAGGGTTTTCTCCAAGTAACGATCCAAAGCCTGAGTCATACCTTTTTGTTTGGTAGGACTGTAATTTGGTAATACCCCTATTTTTAAACTTTCTAGTCTTTTCTGGTTTTGACTGTCTTCATCAGGACTAGAAGAATACATCGCAAAATGATTTTTGCTAAATGTTCCAACCCTACAGCCACTTCCCAAAAGTGTAAATCCTGTCATCAAAATTAAAGCTACTCGTTTACGGAGATAGTTGTGGACAAAGATTTGCTGTAGTTCTTTGCTTGTTCGCATAGCACCGAGTATATTGATCTTTTGGAAATTCTGGTAAGTATCTGGACAAACCAATAGTGTGAGTGAGTTTCAAGAGATTTAATTGTGAGTGCTTCAATTATCAACACTCGAACTGTAAGCGATCTAATTTTTACTTTTATGATTAATCTCGTAAAAGTACAAACAAGGTAACATTTTATCTTTATTACTGATATTTACACCTGTAAAAAATTAAAAAAGTAGAAAATTAAACAAAATACAAATAGGTCCGAGTGCATAAAACAACAACCGGACCATGAAAAAGATTATTTAATTCCAAATAAGCAATGAGAAATAACAGATACGATCGAAATTGAGAAATCAACTCAAAATAAATATTTTAGGAACTCTAAGTAATACTAAGCAATACTGCCACGTTTCCTTGCTTCCTTATAGGAAGTTCCTACATTCCTTAAGCCAGCTTTAATCATTTGTCTTTCTAGTAACGCAAAAAATCTACTTCGATCGCCACCTCTTACTACTGCTTGGTTGTGGGCTTCTGCGATCGCAACTGGATAACCGTATCCTTTCTGAACTTGTGCCAACATTAATCCTAAAGCCAGATCGAACATAGCAGTATTTTCAGCTACCCATGCAGGTACTTCGATACGCGCAATTTCCGCACCCACATGGACGTAACAAAAGTAGATTCTTTGTTCATCGTATAAATCTAATATGCGGCTATTACTGCGCCATAATGGACTACGCTGTCCTGGTTTGAGTTGAGTTGACCATAAAGTTGTGTCCCGCAAAGTTTCAAAGGCTTTACAGGGTAACTTTTCCATTTGGTTAGGACAAAAGCTTACGCAGTCAGGAGTATTATGGGGACAAGCCAACAAACGTAAGAAGTTCATTCCTTCAATACTGCGAGATGCACTCAAATATCCCATCAGGGGAATTTTAGCTTCGCGCAATTCTTCCCATGCTTCAAGGATTGGGGGTAAAATCTGCTCCCTAGCATCAAAGGGTAGTTGATCTAAAAACCAATAAATTAGAGAACCATCTACCATTGCTAAAGCTGGAATATCGTCAGTCAAAGTCGCTTTAACATTTTTTGCTAACTCACTCAGTACTACAGCTTCGCTCGCTGTACGACGATAACTCATCCATTCTTCAGTTTTAATCCCCCACTGTCGAGAAACATATAAATCTTCTGGACGGTAAAATATTTCTGGCAAACTATCAAGGAGGGGATGTCGATTTTGCCCGTAATGTAAGACTACCCTGCCAATATTAAGTAGATAACAATAAGCTATTTCATGATGGTTTGGAGCAATTTGAGAACCATCAGTTGCGACAACAGTATGAATTTTCGGCGGTACTGGGATATCTATACAAGTATGTAGGGGTTCAACGGGCGTTGCATTTGCAAATAAAATGCGATCGCGCCATTTTTCCTGTACCTTGACAAATTTTTGTTGTGATTTGCAGGCTTCTTGAAAATATTTTTGGGCGTTTTCTAAGCGTTGGCGACTTGCGGTAGCTTCTTGAGTCAGATGTTGACTCAAACCTTGCATCTGTCGCGTTAGTTTAGTGAGGTCAAGCATAAGGTAATTTTAAGTGAAAAATTATGATTTCCCAGATGACTTTATGCTAAGACCGATCGCTGGCTAAATTAACCAAAAGTTCTACCATTCCAACCCCACATATAACCTTTAGAGTCAGCAAATTCAATGTAAATCCGATTTAATGGAATCCCCAAAGTTTGGTTAATTTCTTGGCAGAAATCTTGACTCATTGCTTTTGTTAAATCGGGTTTCATCGTACCTACACTTTTGATTTCGATGTAACAAACTGGATCTGTTGTTCCAGCAAATGTCATTGGTGTTTCAGCTTCAAATGCTGTCATGATATAGGATTCGGGTTTACCAAGATGTTGGGCTAGTTTTCCCGAAAGACCTTTGAGCATAGTTTCTACACTAGCTTGTTCTGGAGTAGGTACGGATGTTTGAACTTTAATTAAGGGCATAAGATCGGATAATCCCAAAAAATAAACTATTTAATTTGATTTATTTATATTACGGTGCGCGATCGCTGATTTTATATATTATTTATTTTTGTCAAAAATATCATGGTGGTGCGTTACTGATTACGCCTAACACATTCTACATAACAAAATATTAACGAGCCATCAGGGGTTGAAATTGCTCCTGACACCCCAACAAAACTTTAATCTGCAATCTTATCAGAATGTATTATTTGGGCAACAGAGGGTAATTTAACAGTAAAAGTAGTTCCTACACCCTCCTCAGAATTAACTGAAATTTTACCCTCATGTAAATCTACTGATTGTTTAACAATTACTAACCCTAAACCATTACCGGGAATTCTTCCTACATTACTCGCACGATGAAATGATTCAAATAGTCGCTTTTGGTCTTTTAGAGGAATTCCAATACCTTTATCTTTAATTTGAAATTCGACTTGTTCTTTGTGATAAATTAAGTTGAAATCAATGGTGCTGCCTTGAGAAGAATATTTCATAGCGTTAGTTAGCAAATTAATCAGGATATGAGATAATAATTTTTTATCTAAGTAACTGTTATTAGCTTTTCCTTTTGTCACAAAGCTAATCTGATTTTTATACCCTGCACCTACTTCGATTTCTAAGATTAATTGATGGCAAAATTTTTCTAAATCTATAGGCATGGGATTAAAATTTTGGTCTAGTAACTCACCTTTACTTAAAGTTAGAATATCGTCTAGAGTCTCAGTAATCTTACTAGCAGATGATTTCATGCGTTCAAAATAATCATCTTTTTTTGTTTTTGGAAGGTTACTATTTTTATAAAGTATCTTACTATAAGCTAATATGACATGGACTGGATTGCGCAGTTCATGGGAAGCCATCGAAATAAACCGGGTTTTAAGTTCGTTAAGTTGTTGTAGATTTTCGTTCTTACGTTTAAGCTCTAAAGATAATAACCTTCTTTGTAATAGCATCTCTACTCGAGCGGTTAATTCTACTTTCTCAATGGGGGTGGTAATGATTTCATCAATTACGCTCCATAGATAAAGCTTTCCCATCCCTACATTTTGTGGAGAAGTTATTAACAAAAATGGGATAAATAGTTGATTTTGATTTTTTTTAACTTTCTTTATCCAATTACCAACTTTAATCAGTGCTCTTAAATCTAAAATACAAAGGTCAAAAGATAAGTTGGAGTCTAATAATTCATTTTCCGATTCAACAACAAGCACTTTATTACGAGATTCTAAAGATTGTTGCAGAAGCCGACGATTTTCTTTTTGCTTCAAAAGCAGTAATACTTTAGCCATGGTTAATCTCTCAAAAGGCTTCTAATTAAATTTAGCAGCTGTTTGATAACTAACGGTTTGACTAATATGCTTGATGCACCTCGAGCTAAACTTTCTGATTCAATAGCTGTAATATATTTAGATTTAGCTGAGATTATTAAGAAGGGAATAGCCTGATTTTTTAATTGTTCGCACCTGATCCAAATATTTTGGTCAAAGCCACTAACATCAAGTAATACCAAATTTATGTTATTTGATTCGCTTAAAACTCGATCTAATTCATCTAAATTGCTTGCGCTGATAACTTCATAACCTTGTTTAATAAGAAAATTTTTCAGCAACTCTAAATTCCGGCGGTTGCGATCTACGGTTAAGATTAGGGGTTTATCGCTCATTTTTCCCTTGGTAACTATCGTCCCATTCCGGAGTACCACTAAGAATTTTACGGAGTCCAGTCAGAGGTTTACCTACCTTGATCCCAAAGCGAGTAATTTCTATTTCTCGTAAAGTTTTTTCAAAATCAGAAACCCGCTTTTTCAATACACCTATCGCTTTACGCATTGTCCCTTGAATTTCTAAATAGCGCAGGAAAATGATATTATCTGCAATGTAACTGATACCAATATCGGTTGCTCGAAAGTTACCGGTTATATGTTCCATTTCGTTCACCAGGATAACAGTAACTCCCATATTTTGCAGATATTTACACAAACTGTGTAGGTGAGCAACCAAATCTGCACCACGCATCGCAATTTTATAGCCAGCGACACTATCAATCATGACAATCCGAGTCGCTTGTGTTTCTACTTCGTTACGCACTTTATTTGCAAATTCATCGGGTGTTAGATGTAACGGTTCTACCGGTACAACTAATAAGTTCCCATTTTCAACCATGTGATGAACGGGAATATTAACTTGTTCGCAACGAGTTAATAAAGTGTCTTCTTTTTCTTCAAAGGTATAAACAACAGAGCGTTCTCCCCGTCCAGCAGCTTCTTTCATAAATTGGATTCCAACTGTAGTTTTACCGACACCAGTTGGACCAGTTAGAATAGTTACCGTTCCCCTTTCAATTCCACCGTGAAGCAATTCGTCTAAATCTGGAATTCCTGAAGAAATTGTTTCCATGGTAAATTTCTTTTCATGGACTTCCGGTCGTAGTTTGGGAAAAATCTGCATTCCCTGAGTACTGATAGTGAGTGAATGAAATCCGGGAATAAAACCAGAACCACGAAACTTAGTAACCCCAATTGTCCGACCTTGAGGTGCATTTGATAAATGAATTACACCGTCACTAATAAACTGTAAATCTTCATCAGGTGCGTTGGGACTACTTTCGGAAGCAAAAATTAATGTTGCACCTCGATCTAATAAAAAGCGAATGAATGAGAGCACTTGTTTGCGAAACAAAAATTCATCCGTAGATAGATAGCGAAATTGAGTTACAGCATCAAGAAAAACACGCTTAGGCTGAAGTTTTTCTACACATTCAATAATTCTTTGAGTTGTAGATTCTCTTTCCACTTCAGCAGGAGAGAAAATATCATAGGTCTGGTTTTCCTGAAAAAATTTCGACTCGGGACTCAAGTCCAGAAAAGATATAGTTTGAGTATCGAAACCTATACGACTAGCATTATGTTTGATTTGCCCTGCTGATTCTCCTAAGGTAATGAAAAGACTCTCCTCATTGTTAACAGAACCTGTTAAAAGAAAATGTAATCCCAATATAGTTTTGCCACAACCCGGACCACCCCGCACTAAATAAGCCTGTTTGGGAATTAACCCCCCACAAAGAATTTCATCAAAACCAGTAATTCCGGTTGATAGACGTTCCTCATTCATTAATAAAGTCTCTATTCTAATATTTCTTTTAACTAACTATTAGCTGCGGGTATGATAACACTTACTTTTAGCTTCACTGGTACTCACACCAGAAATCACGGTAAAGACCCGTTAAATACCTAAATTTATAAGTCAAATTAGGTAACATTTTTGATAAATTGAAATAGCTATATATCTACTTAGAATTTATCTCTGTTAATAAACAAGTCAATTACCAAACCATGCATTTGAATAGATGAAGGAAAAACAAATACTCTTCCTTGCTAAGCGCTTAGTTTTTGATCGTAAAGTTAAATATTTGCGCTCAATTGTCTGTATGTTTAATTTATTTACTTATTCTCTTCTCTGGTGGGATTTGGCGCTAATTTTTTAATAACTAGAATATTTTTATTAAGTCAACAATTGATGTTAGTGATATTAGTTTTAATAACTGTACCCATTTGTACATAACATATTTGTCAAAAAAACTGTAAGGGACAGAAGTTCTCGCGGGCGTTTTTGAAAGAGAAACGGTTTACCCAGGACGACCAATTTCTCCTCTAACTAGAATGATTATCATTATCAAATAGGGATAATTTATTTCTCAGAACTCCCTAACCTCTTCCATCACTCTTACCAGAGTATATTTTGAAATCCTTACAGCAAAAGGGTTTACGAAAAAATAAATGTTTTAGCCCTGTGTGAAATATTACGGTCCAAATCTCCGACAGTATCTGGGTTTGAGATCTGTCCAAGATTATTATCTCATCAGAGTGATGGAAGAAGGTTAAGAGCACTTAACTCAAAACTAAAATATTTCAATTGTTAACTGTTAACTGTTAACTGACAACTGACTTATCCACCGTAATTCCAACCAGTAGTCTCTAATAGCAGCTGTTTACCTTCACGATGGATCCCAGAAGCGATAACTTCGCCAACATATACCGTGTGGTCCCCTTTGTCTACTTTACCAACAATTTGACATTCGACATATCCCAAAGAATCAGAAATAATTGGACAGCCGGTTTCACCAGTGTAAAACTCCACATCTTCAAATTTATTACCAACACGACGCATGGGCTTGAAGAATTTTTGCGCCATCTCTTTTTGTCCATCTTCTAAAAAGCTGAGAGCGAAAACTCCACTTTTTTCTATCATTTGGTGAGAGATGGAGTCTTGCTTAACACAATTGACAATCAAAGGTGGTTGAAATGACGCTTGCATTACCCAACTAGCAGTAAAGCCATTCATTTCTTCTCCATCTTTGACACCACAAATATATAGACCATGGGGAATTTTCCGCAGCATGGTTTTCTTCGCTTGTTCGTCTAACATCGGTGTATCTGCTTGAGAAATTCTACATAGTTAAGTTTACAGAACAGCGGACGCTAAACTTTCTACCCTTGGGGTAAATATTTGTCTGTAGCTTTAAGATCAAGATTTTTTTATTTCCTGTTCCCTGTTCTCTGTTCCCTGTTGCCTCCTAACCTTAAATTTGTTCGGACGAAATAAATGATCGTGTTCTGGGTTATAAAGACGCGAACGCGCACTTGTAGCTGAAAGCGCAGGACTAATAATATAAAGTGTGGTGCGAATCAAATTATTTTCTCGGGTACATTCCGCCATTTTGTTCAAGGGTACGACCCAAATATTTTCATCATTCCAGCCCAAACGATAACAAACAGCAATTGAAGTATCGCTGGAGTAATGTTCCAAAAGTTTGGCTTGCGCTTCTTCTACATGACGAGCACTCAAGTATAAACATAAACTGGCTTGATGAGCAGCAAGGGTTGCTAATTCTTCGGTTGGAGGTACCTGAGTCCGACCGCTAATTCGCGTCAAGATTATAGTTTGAACTAATTGGGGTACTGTCAATTCAATATTTAATTTAGCTGCAGCAGCTTGAAAGGCGCTGATACCTGGTATCACTTCAAAGGGTATATTTGCTTCTATTAAGAATTGTATTTGCTCGTGAATGGCACTATATAGACTGGGATCGCCGGAATGAAGACGAACTACAATTTTGTCCTGTCCTACTTTTTCTACCATTAGGGGCACAATCTCTTCTAAGGTTTTATTTGCTGTGCGAATTAATTCAGCATTTTTTTTGCAACAACTTAATATTTCTTTAGGTACTAGGGAATCTGCAAATAAAATTACATCGGCTTGAGATAAGATTTTTTGTGCTTTTATCGTTAATAAATCTGGGTCTCCAGGTCCAGCCCCAATAATATATACTCCTGCTTTTAATGTTGCTTTAGTAACTTTTATTGCGTTCATTATTAGTATTTTTACTTTTATACTGAAGTACGGTAGTCCTGTGAAAAATTTTTTTTGGAATTTTATTCTAGAACTTTCCGGATGAGAGATTTATATCTAGAAGAGAGATATGGTAGATGCACCCTGGTTAAGCCCTAGAGAACACTCTGGGGCATTTTTTATATCTAAGGGAAGTAACTGAGAGAATTCATTAAGAAAATTGAGAATTTCAATTGTTTCTTAAATCCTTTGCTCTCATAATATGTTTACGTCAACGACCCATCCGTTCTACTTCTTTATCTTCATTCATGAGTGTGGATGTGGAGACAACATCTGGTAAAGGACGCTTCAAGTAATAAAGCCAAACCAAGCCAAGTACGCCCAAAAGAATTTCTACTAGACTAATAATTTGAGCAACTCTTAGTGGTCCCAACATTAAGCTATCAGTTCGCAGTCCTTCAATCCACAGGCGTCCCAAACTGTAAGCAACCAAATATACCAGAAATATAGTGCCAGTTTTTAGTTGGCGCTTACCTGGTAAACCTTTAAAAAATAAAGTTATTAGCAGAGCAAATACCATTACATTCCATAGAGATTCATAGAGAAAAGTCGGATGGAAGTAATCAAAGCTTGCAAGTGCAGGAGGACGATTTGCAGGTGGGATATAAAGTTTCCAAGGTAAATCCGTAGGAGCGCCAAAAGCTTCGGAGTTAAAAAAGTTACCCCAGCGCCCAATGGCTTGTCCCAATATCAAAGAAGGAGCCACCAAATCTGTCATTTGCCAGAAAGATACTTTTTTCAGTTTGGTGAAGATTACAGCAGCAATCAAACCACCAATGATTGCACCATGGATAGCAATTCCTCCTCTCCAAATGGCAATTATATCGCCGGGATTACCAGCATACTCCTGCCATTGAAATAAAACATAGTATAGACGGGCTGATGGAATAGCAGCAATTACTAACCAAATTACTAAGTCACTTAGTAATTCAGGGTTAAAATTACGTCGTTTTGCCAAATACTGAGACAGGATTACACCAAGTAGTACTGCTGTAGCTATTAATAAACCATACCAACGAACTGTAAAAGGTCCAACTTCAAATAAAATTGGTCCGGGCGATGTAAATTGAAATCCAAGAAGCAAAGTAGAAAAATCAATCACCATACTTTCATTACCTATAACCATATAATCTTTATCTAATTTAGTGTGATTTTTGGATGGGATATGGGACTTGGACTTCAAGTTAAGGAATTTATAACTTAATCAGTGCATTTATTACTTTAAATGTTCTTGCCATCCCTTTGCCGGTGAGTGGGTAATAAATAATAAGTAATAAATAATAAGTAATAAATAATAAGTAATAAATAATGAGCAATCGGTAACAAATACGATCTTGTGTAAATAAAAATAGCTGTTAAGTAGGATCCAAAGTAAGGTTCGATATAATCACCTCAGCAACGTTGAGGCACTACAATCGTGATTTCCGTTTACCCAGGAAGTTTTGATCCAATTACGTTCGGACACCTTGATATTATTGAACGTGGGTCGAAGTTATTTGAAAAAGTTATAGTAGCCGTACTGCGAAATCCAAATAAAACGCCTTTATTTTCAGTGCAACGAAGACTAGAACTAATCCGTATTTCTGTGTCACATCTCCATAATGTAGAGGTGGATGCTTTTGAAGGTTTAACTGTAAATTATGCTCATATGCGAAATGCCCAAGTTTTATTACGGGGTTTGCGAGCAATTTCAGATTTTGAAGTTGAACTCCAAATGGCGCACACTAATAAAACTCTATCCACAGAAATTGAAACAGTTTTTCTTGCCACATCAAATGAGTATAGTTTTTTAAGTAGTAGTGTGGTAAAAGAAATTGCAAGATTCGGTGGTTCTATAGATCATCTCGTCCCAGCCCACGTTGCGCTAGAAGTCTCCCAATGCTACAGCCACAACAATTCGATTTCGAATACAATCAAAACGGAAACAATCCCCCACCACAAGAGTTTTCCCCAGGAGAGTCTTACCCCAACTCTCAGCGACAAGGAAACTTAGATATTCAACAAGAACTCAATCGTATAGAGGAAATTGTTCTTGCAAGTCCACGTATCCCTTTGACAAAACGCACTTTAATCGATGAAGAGAAGTTACTCGAACAACTTGATTTTGTCAGGGTTTCTTTACCAGCAGCTTTTCAAGAAGCATTAGCAATCCTTCAACAAAAAGAAGAAGTGCTGTTACAGGCTGAAGAATACGGACAACAAATAGTTGATGCTGCTCAAGCCAAAAGAGCCCAAATTTTGGATGAAAGCGACATTATCAGACAAGCAGAACGAGAAGCAGAAAAAATTCAACATCAGGTACAACAAGAGTGTGAAGCAATGATGGAAGAAACTCTTGCTGAAATTGATCGCAAACGGCGTATTTGTCAGCAAGAAATTGATGAGATGCGACGTCAAGCGATCGCAGAAGCTGATGAAATTGCCCAGGGTGCAGATAATTATGCGGATAATGTGCTGGCAAATATCGAACAAGAATTAGATGATATGTTGCGAATTGTTCATAACGGACGCCAACAGCTTTATGCTGATACACCCCCGCACCGAGATCCAAATTCTCATAAGAAAAAGTAAATGTGGCGCTATGCGTAAGTAAAAAGTAAAAAGTAAAAAGTTAGAAGATGTCCTACGGACACCCTTTGCTAACAAAACAGACTGCGTCTGGGAGAAGTAAAATTCAAAATTCAGAATCTGTTATTTCAAAATTATCTAAGTAAATGGATTGAACATTGAAGATAGACAGGGTGCTGACACAACTAGAGAAGTGCAATCACAAGTATTTGAAAAATTAATTTAATATTTGTTTGGAGGAGGAAAAAAGAAAAGAAAGCTAAACAAATAACTTTCAATACAATTTAATAGTAAATATATAAATAATTTTGCTCATCTATTTGAGAATATCCGTGCCTTATACCCCGGTTTTATCAACCGGGGATGTTTTAGATTCTTTAGTTAAACTACTTGGTAAACAAAGCTCAGACCAGCCCAATTGTTAACGTTGAGTATGTAAGAGTCAACATTACTACTACTAGGTTCCACCCCTTCATTACTCGCATTATGCAAATCGAGCAGCATTGCTTCTGCGACTTCCAATGGGTTTAACAATGCTAATACTCGTTCTTGTTTGGCTCCAGAATGCTTGCTATTTTCCAAGGCTTTAAGACTTTTGCTGAAGGGAGAAGTACTAAAAACTAGCTGGGTTTCACACCAAGAAACTAATCCTTTTGCTACCCATTCAAATCCAGCAGTACTTTGGGGAATTACGCGGGTTTCTCCTGGCTCGACCTTTATATCCCGAAGTACTGGCTTTGTTTGTGAAGCGTCATCTTCCTCAATCTCATCCCAAGGATAAAGAGCAACAGCGTTTTTGCTGGTATCTAAACCAAGCAAAATCAAGTACAAGGGAATTTCACCTTGATTTTGCACGCGATATTGCATTCTAGAACCGATGGGTACGGTGGGAATACCTTCACTGCTAGCTCGATTACCACTTTGATTGGACAAGTTTTTTTGAGGTTCTAAATTTCGCCCGGTTTTTTGCTGCATTACCATGCGGGGTGATATACCGTTATTGATTTCCATACTTGCTTTGACTTGCAAACAAGATGAGGCTTCATTATCTGTAAGTCGCCACAGTTTGGCTGCGAGCAAATTTTTTAACTTCGGTGCTAAACGCTGTACTGCAAGTTTTACTACTTCTCCTTCTTCACCAATGGTGTTGGGAATTTGTTTTCCTCCCAAAGAAAAGAAACCATAGCGACTAGGAGATGTCATTGAGGATACACCAGATGAATCTCTACTATATGCTGCTGGTAATTTACCAAAAACATAGTCAGCAGGTTGTTCTTTGGCAATTACAGTTGATACATCCTCAAATGCCGAAAATGCACTAGTTGCATCTACCCGTTCAATTCTTTCTAAGGAATTATCTAGGGCAATGGTTAAATCAATATTACGAGATACAATTCTGACTGATTCTTGAATTAGTTGCCCAACTTCTAGGGAAGGGTTAATTTGGCGGTTATCCATACTAGCAATTTGAGCTTTTCCTCTCAAACCACTGCGCGATCGCAACACTAATTCTAGATCGGTTTCTTCATCGCTAATAACCTTGAACCGAGAATGATTTTCGTAGCATTCAAGAACTTGTGGCGGTATCCCGGCTAAAAATATCTCGCAGTTTTTACCTTCCTCTTCAACTGATGTAATTGCTCCTTCTGCACCTGTAGAGGTTGTTGCTAATAAGTTATCCCTGATTCGTTCTTTAAATTGACTTTTTTGCCCGTCCAATATTGCTGGTTGTTGCCGGGAACCTATGCGCTCAATTGTACTACCAAGATGGGAAAGACTGAATTGAATAGCTTTCGGCTCAACAGTTTCCCATAAATATTGGGTTAATGCGTAGGTAAATAAACCAGCACTAAATCCAGAACATAAAATTTCTCTAGCTGATTGCTTGGGAGTTGATGCTGCAACTAGTGCTAGTGAATCTTTGGTTACAATTCGATTTCTGAGTTGCTTTTGAAAATCAACTTCTGATTCTGCTAATGCTGCTTGTGGTGAAGTTTCAGTCGCACGAATCAGCAAACCATTTGGTAGGGTGGCTTGCTGAGCATAAAAGCTTGTATCCAAAACTGCAATTGCGCTTTCTGTTGGTAGCGATCGCAATAACAAAAACAGCGTATCTACCAATAAATAATCAACAGTTTCTCCATCCTGCGAAGAATAATCGACGGGTACTAGGGCATTTTCGGTTGTTCCAATCAATGCACCTTGTTTCACGCGACTGCCATAACCACTAAAGTGAAAGACAACCGCATCACCGGCTTTTGATTGATCTATGAGATGCTCGATAAAAGCTGTCTCAATTCCATCCCTAGTAGCTTCTTCATCACTTAAACATAAAATATCTGACGGCTGGAAACCAAATCGATGAATCAAAAGTTCTTTTTGTAATTCCAGATCTGTTAGACAACCACCTAGTGGGGGAATGTTTGGATATTGATTGATACCAACCAATAAAGCTAACTTTCGCGATGTGGGTTGTGCCAAAGCTTGATAGTAGGGATTCCCCCAGGATAACCATTCAGCTTCAGCTATCCCCACCGCCGCAAGTATAGAGCCAAACCGTTGCAAAAACGTGCGCCGCTTCATCATCCAGCTTCTGTGCCCTCAATCTATCAGGTATCAGCTTAAAGGGCTGTAGTCTGTCGTGTAAAGCCAGACAATATACTGTTTTTGTAGCAGATTTTTATTTAAGCATTAATTGCTACTTGCATCGCCCTAACCAATTCTGCCGCTACCTCCGGACGGGAAAACTCTGCTGGTGGTGAATCTCCGCGACGCAACATTTCTCGTACCTTGGTTCCAGAGAGGTGAATCCGCTCTTCTGGAGTACTAGGACTGGTCTTAGATGTTGCCATCTGTTTGGTGCGCGTGCAGAAGAAGGCATGCTCAAATTTCATTGGCACGATCCCCAATTCTTCGGGAGAAAATTTATCAAAAATGTGTTGAGCATCATAAGTGCCGTAATAATCACCCACCCCAGCATGATCGCGCCCAACAATGAAATGGGTACAACCATAATTCTTCCGAACTAAGGCGTGGAAAATTGCTTCTCTAGGACCAGCATACCGCATTGCAGCAGGATTAATCGCCAAAATTACTCGATTTGCGGGGTAATATCCTTCTAATAAAATTTCGTAGCAGCGCATCCGCACATCAGCCGGAATATCATCTGATTTGGTTGCTCCGACCAACGGATGTAGAAATAAGCCATCAACAGTTTCTAGAGCGCATTTCTGGATATACTCATGGGCACGGTGAATGGGATTGCGAGTTTGGAAACCAACAACGGTTTTCCAACCCTTTTCCAAAAACATTTTCCGAGATTCGGCAGGATCGATTTGATACTTAGGAAACTGGGGATGGGGGTCGCGTTGCAATAGCCACACATCACCTGCCAAATTTACAGAACCTTGATTGTAAACTACCTTTACACCAGGATGTTTTTCTTCGTCGGTACCATAAACATTAATTGCTTCTCGCTTTTTGTCGTAGTGATACTTTTCACTTAGTTTTAGTACCCCAATATACCGACCGCTAGGATCGTCAAGGCGAACGTAGCTACCTTCTTCGAGTTGTGCGGCTATTTCTTCCGTAACTGACAGGGTGATAGGAATTGACCATACAGTACCATCAGCCAATCGCATTTCAGTTACAACTCGGTCGTAGTCCGCTTGGTTCATAAAACCAGTTAAAGGGCTAAAGCCACCAATCGCAATCATTTCCAGGTCGGAAACCGCTCTCGCGTCAAGTTGAACTCGCGGTAAATATTCAGCTTTAGAAACAAACTCTTGTTTTTGTTCTGGTGTCGCAACACGATTAACCAACTGACCACCGTGGGCAGAGATACCCTGATTTTGCTTGCTCAAAATAACACCTTGTGTGCTTTACTGCGATTTTCTTCATTATTTATTAACTTACCAAAATGCAGTAAAACATTGAAGAAATTTATTAATGGGTGTTAGGAACTGGGTATTAGGGATTGGGAATCAAAAAATTAATAAATTCTTAAAAAATGGCAAATTTAATCAATTCACAAGTAATTGTCTGACTTTTCTTCGTGGTAATTCTAATTCTTTAGCTATTTCTGCTTCTATTTCTTGTAAGTCAGTAGTAAACAGTTGAAATTCGATTTTTTTCACACCTCTAGTTTTTTCACCTCTGATTTCTTTTGTTGCTGTCACCGTGGAAAAACCTTTCCCAGAATTGACCTGTAACACAATTGATGAGAACTGTTGTAAGTATGATTTACTTTGTGGCTCAACAGATATTTCTGGCTTGATATCCTCATTAGATAAATTAATTAAAAGTTCTTGTGTCATCCAACCACAAAAGAACCAAAAAACTATTCCTAATAGCGGTAATGACAACCAAAACCCTAACCTGAAATATTGAAAATATTTCATTAAATGTAACCATCGAGATTGAAGCATTATTCTAAAAATTAGAGAAATATTCCCAACCAAGTATCCAAGCAAACAATCATATCTATGATAATTCTACTGGTAGAAGACGATCCCAGGCAGTTAGAGCCACTCCATGCAGCTTTATCGGGAGTTGGACATATTGTTGATGCTGTTGAAGATGGGGAAACAGCCCAACTATTACTGGCTCAAAAAGAATACGATCTATTAATTTTAGATTGGATGCTACCTAATGTTAGTGGTGTTACATTGTGTAATAATTACCGCAAGACCGGTAAAACTTCACCAGTACTGATGTTAACAGCTAAAGATACTACCAAAGATAAAGTTACGGGTTTAGATGCTGGTGCAGATGACTACCTGGTTAAACCTGTGGATGTAATAGAATTATTAGCAAGAGTTCGAGCTTTAGGGCGGCGATCGCCATTATGGCAGGGTGATACCCTTAAACTGGGCGATTTGGAATTACATCTTCATAGTTTAGTTTTGCAAAGGGGAGAAGCGCGGGTGCAATTATCTACCCGTGAATTTCAGTTTATGGAATATTTGATGCGTCACCCAAAGCAAGTATTATCGCGCGACCAAATCGAACAAACACTATGGGAATGGGGTACGCACCCAGAAAGTAATGCTGTCAGTACTTTAGTCAGAAGATTGCGACACCGTTTAGAGTCTGTAGGAGTTAAGGATTGTCTGGAAACTATATATGGTATGGGTTATCGCTTGAATACCCCTGGGTGAATGAGTAAGGAGTAAGGAGTCAGGAGTCAGGAGTCAGGAGTCAGAAGTCAGGAGTCAGGAGTCAGAAGTCAGGAGCAAAAATTTACTCATTACTCATTACTCATTACCCATTACTCATTACTCATTACTCATTACCCATTACCCATTACCCATTAGCAGTTAATAATCAACAACCCAAAATAATCATGTTTACTCGCAGTCGTCGTCGCTTGACCTATCTGTTTACTTTACCGATGGGTTTAATTCTGATTGTCTTTAGTTCTGTTATTTACTTCTTCAGCCTAGAAGATCAAATCTCGAAATTTGATAAAGAACTCAGGTCAGAAACCGAAAAGATAACTAAAAGAACCGAATATATTAAGCAAGAAGATTACTGGGAATTTAATTATAGAAGGAAATGGCACCTAAATAATGGAATTAAACATATCTGTTGGTACGATCGTCATGGAATATTGAAAAATTCTCATGATGACTATTCATGTAATTTCAAATTAACTCGATCGCCAGGTTTGCGAACTGTTAAGCATCATCCATCTCACTTAATTCCAAAAATACAATTTAAACGCGAACTAACTTTAGAAATTAAAGCAAACAAAAAATTAATTGGTTATTTACAAGTTGCACAGTCATTGAAAACACTACAAGAAGAACTAGGAAAGGAGCGCTTATTATTTTCTTTAGGAATACCAATAACCCTTGGTTTTATTGGTGTAGTTGGTTGGTATCTTGGTGGTTTAGCGATGGAACCAACCAAACGCTCGTACGAACAGTTACAACGTTTTACTGCTGATGCATCTCATGAGTTAAGAGCACCTGTTGCAGCTATTTTGAGTAATGCTCAAGTTGGTTTGCTTGCTCCAGAGAATAATGCAGAACAACCACGTCAAAGATTGGAAAATATTGTCGATATTTCCAAAACTATGAGTAACCTCATTAGTAATTTATTATTCTTAGCTCGCCATGAAGGAAAATTAAACCCGCAAGATTTACAAAATTGCGAACTTGTGAACATGTTCAAAGAATTAGCGACTCAATATGATTCCATTGCTAAAACTGAAGAATTAAATTTTATTACTGATTTCCCATCTCCACCAATTAATTTAAAAGTAGATGCAGACCTTTTGCGCCATGCAATTAAAAATTTATTAGACAATGCTTTTAAATATACTCCTCAAGGTGGAAGCGTTAAATTAGAAATTATTAATCAATCACGCCGAGTATCGATCCAAGTTAAAGATACTGGAATTGGAATTCCACAAGAAAATCTACCCCATATTTTTGAGCGTTTTTATCGCGTTGATACATCAAGAACTAGATCTTCTGGTGGCTTCGGTTTAGGACTTGCGATTGTTCAACAAATTATTCAAGCCCATGATGGGCAAATTAGTGTAGATAGTACCGTTGGGGAAGGTACCACTTTTGAAATTACTCTCTTCGTCAAAAAACTTAATTAAATCGAATTAGAAAAAATCCACAGCATAATTAACTAGCAAAACAGAAGTTATGTGTATAAAATCATGAGTACTTTAAAGGATGGTGTTTATCCTTATCTAACTTAATTTCAATTATTTTAGAAAAGTTGAGAAATCAAATATTTTAGTTTATTATTAATTTTTTGTTAAAAAGTTGACATTTAGTTTATAAGCTTTTTGAGTCTGAATCGAACTGCGACTATAAATCTGTCACTTTCTCGTCATATTTATTTGGGATAATTGACAAAGCAAATTTTAAGGGGTGGGTGTGAATGAAGCAAAAACTATTGTGCCGAATCAATTTGATTTATATTCCATTCCTGGGAATTTTTTTATCTAGGTATATAGGAAGTTAGTATCAAACAAAATTCGTTTAATAAGGGTGGTACTAACATGAATGAGCTAGATGAAAGTTTTCCAGTTTCTTCAGATTCGCAACAAGGAAAAAAACCATTACCGGCGCTAGGATTATTGGATGCAGTTGCAATCATTGTCGGTATTGTTATTGGAGTGGGTATTTTTCAAACCCCCTCTCTAGTCGCAGCTAATGTCAATAATCCGGAAATGGCTCTTGGCTTATGGTTTTTGGGTGGCGTTATATCTTTTGTCGGAGCTTTGTGTTTTGCGGAGTTAGCTACAGCATATCCCCATCCAGGAGGTAGTTACTATTATTTACGGCGTGCTTTTGGTTCGTGGATTAGCTTTTTGTTCGCTTGGTCGCGCTTAACTGTTGTTCAAACTGGTTCAATTGCACTTTTAGCCTTTGTATTTGGTGACTATACAGCACAGATCTGGGGTCTTGGCGATCGCTCTTCTTCCATATATGCTTGTGTCGCGATTGTGGTATTAACTGGGTTAAATATTGCTGGTATTACCCAAGGAAAGTGGACACAAAATTGGTTAACTGCAATGAAAGTTCTGGGTCTGATCCTAGTTACAATTGTTGGTTTGGGTTTGGCTTTCCGTTTTACTCCTGTAGAAACAACTAGTACCGATACATCCTCAAATAGTTTAAATTTAGGTTTGGGGTTAGTTTTTGTGTTGTTGAGTTACGGTGGCTGGAACGAAGCTGCTTTTATTTCTGCAGATTTGAAGAATGCTCAACGCAATATGGTGCGATCGCTCATATGGAGTATTGGTATTATTACAGCAATTTATCTGTTAATTAATCTGGCTTATATACAGGGTTTGGGGATTGCTGGGATGGAATCCTCTAAAGCTGTTGCAGCAGACTTGATGCGTCGTGCTTTTGGAGAACCGGGTGCTGCGTTTATTAGTTCGTTAATTGCAATTTCTGCTTTAGGTGCGCTTAATGCCACAATTTTTACCGGAGGTCGTAGCAGTTACGCTTTGGGGCGCGATTTTCCGTTATTTTCTTTTCTAGGAGGTTTAGGAAATCGTACCAATACGCCAATTAATGCATATATAGTTCAAGGAACTTTTGCTTTAGGGTTAGTGATATTAGGAACTCTAACGCGCAAGGGTTTTGAGTCAATGGTAGATTATACGGCTCCGGTTTTCTGGTTCTTTTTTCTACTATCCGGCTTATCTCTAATCGTATTGAGAATTCGTGAGAAAGCGGTGGATAGAGCTTTCCGCGTTCCTTTCTATCCTGTAACACCCATACTATTTTGCGTGACTTGTGGTTATTTGCTTTACTCTAGTCTTGCTTACACCGGAGTTAGTTCTCTATTCGGTGTAGGAATTGTTTTGACTGGGATACCACTACTATTTATATCTTCTCGTCGCTAGTTATTAGTTTATGGTTAATACCACACCTTATCTTATGGGCTACGGTTAAAAGTTGATTTTAAAAGATAGTATTTCAGAGTTGGGAGAATTTATTTACTCCTAAACTCTAACTCCCAAGTTATCATCAATTTCGTTCTCGTAGCGCATATAAACTACAAGCAAGCTATGTACAAAATCAGAAATTACAATTATGTTCGTGGCTCTGCAGGTATTGCAGCTAGAAGCTGAACGCCGATGCGACACCGCAGCAGGCTTTGGTGTTTACAAATTACCTTAGTATCTCGCTTGTAAGCTAGCTGAGTCATTGCGTACTGTTGGGTATTGATATTAGGAATTATTTTTCACTCCTGAATTCTCAGACAAAACTAAGAAGGAGAAAATTATTATGCACATACGCCACATTAAAAGGTTAGTTTTTGTCAGTGCTGGGATATTAGCTCTTAGTGTTGCTGGTTGCAAACCAAATGCACAAGCCCAAAATCAAAATACCGAGCAAGCATCATCTCCTCCTGCTGTAGAAGTTAAAAAGACTCAAGCTGATGTTCCTTTTGTTCCAACACCAAATGAAGTTGTTGAGCAAATGTTGAAAATGGCTAATGTTTCCAATGGAGATGTTGTTTTTGATTTGGGTAGTGGTGATGGTAGAATCCCTATTACTGCTGTGCAAAAATATGCTGCCAAACGTGCTATTGGTATAGAAATAAACCCTGACTTAGTTAAGCAAAGTCGAGAAAATGCAAAAAAAGCCGGTGTTTCCGACCGGGTTGAGTTTTTACAACAAGATTTGTTTAAGACTGATTTGAGGGATGCAAATGTGGTTACCCTTTACCTACTTCCTGATGTTAACTTAAAGCTCCGACCCAAGTTATTTGAGGAACTTAAACCTGGTACTCGCGTTGTTTCCCATGCTTTTAATATGGGTGACTGGAAACCTGAACGAGAAGAACAGGTAAAGGCTAATAATGGTCGTACATATACGCTTTACCAGTGGACTATCCCTGAGAATGTTCCAAATAATTTGCGTTCTTCTCAAAAATAATTGGTATACGCCCGCGCCTAACGGCGAATGGTAATTGGTAATTGGTAATTGGTAAATTTTTACTTGATGATTTTTGTACTAACTACTCCTTTCCTACCTTAAGATTACCTGTTAAAGAATATCTCTTCCTGTTTCCACACTTCTCACACTCATTCAATTAAGCAAACTCCTACTACAGTCGCGGGTATCTATTCTTGATATCGCCGAACCTATTTGCCAACATACCAACTGGTATGTATGATGTAAGTCATGCATGTTTATTTTCATAGTATGGCAGTATCAAGACTGATAGAACAAAGAGAAACCAAGCAAAAGTTGTTAGAGACAGCACTTAACTTAATTTGGCAAAGTAATTATGATTCGGTCGGAATTGTTCAAATTTGTGATCGAGCAGGGGTAACAAAAGGTGCTTTCTATCACTATTTCAAATCAAAGGCTGATTTGGCAACTGCTGCTTTTGAAGAGCATTGGCAAGGTGTTAGAGTCGATTTAGATCGGGTTTTCTCATCTCAGAATTCTTCTTTAGAAAGGATTGATAAATATTGCGATTTAATCATTTCTATGCAAGAGAAAAAGCAAGCTCAAAGCGGTCGTGTTGTTGGTTGTCCTTTTATTTCCAGCGGACAAAGTACAACGGAAGATAAGCTCAAAAATTCATCTGCTGAAATTATTGACCGCATGACCAAATACTTTGCTTCTCTTGTTGCTGATGCACAAAGAGAGGGTATTGTCGGTCGAGATTTAGACCCACTAAAAATAGCTCTCTATATGTATGAATTTGTACAGGGAGTTCTAACCTTAGGAAGAGTTAAAAATGATTTAAAAATTGTTAAAACAGACCTGAGACCTGGACTCTTAAGAATACTCGGTATTAAAAGCTAGTTTTTCGGATCTAAATTTCTTGAATCTAAATTTCTTACCTAATTTCTTGAATCTAATTTTTTACCTAAGTTTTTTTAATCATTAACATACCGACTGGTATGAATAAAATTTTCAAATCTTAATAAATTAGATTTTCAGCAATTAAATGCGAATAAATCAAGTGTCAATGAATCAAATATCAATTATTTGAGGAGTATTAATCTTGAGTATTGCTCTTGAGTATTAATAATTCAAGAGTTGACCATTCAGTTTTAAGTCTTACCAATTACCCCCGATTACCCAACTAAAAACCATGAATGAACTGCAACCACCAGATATTGTTTTAGATAAGCAGCCAGAACATCAGACGGAAACTAACTCAGATAATTCTTCTGGTATTAATTCTTCTGATATTTCTGTGGATGTAAATCAAATAGAACAAAAACAGTCGTCATACCCCACTCAAAAACCAGGAAAGTCTTGGTTGTGGATGATTTTATTGCTGTCGGTTGCAGCTAATGGATTCGCCTTGTGGAGTTTTATATCTCCCTTAAAGCAAACACCAGAACCTATTGCGAATGCAGCGCAAACACCACCACCTCGACCTGTGGAAGTTACCAGATTAGCACGGGGTAATTCAACGAGACGGATTCAGCTTTTAGGTCAAGTGGAGTCTCCCCAAAGAGCAACAATTAGGGCGCAAACAGGAGGTGTAATCACCCAAGTCTTGAAACAAGCAGGCGATCGCATAACTCCAGGAATGACAATTGCAGTCATTGATGATGCTGACCAAAAGTTAGCCCTATCTCAAGCTCAAGCTCAGTTAGCACAGCAGCGAAATAATCTAGCTCGCTTGGAAGTTGGGACTCGACCAGAAATTATTGCTCAACGTCAAGCTGCAGTAAGTTCTGCAAAAGCACGAGAACAGGAAGCGATGGATAATCTCCAACGTCAAACTGCATTAGTTAAAGAAGGTGCGATCGCCCAAAGAGTTTTAGTCCAAGCTCGCACAGCAGTTGATGATCGAAGGGGAGAAAGATTAGAAGCTGAAGCAGAATTAGCAGAAGCACAAGCAGGTCCTACCCGCGAAGAAATTGCAGCACAAAGGGCGAATATGGCTGCAGCAGTAGCAGCGGTGAATCAAGCGAAATTAGGATTAGAACGTACAAATATTAGAGCAAGTTCTGGTGGAGTCGTTTTAGAAAGACAAGTTAGTCCTGGCGACTACGTACAAACAGGTAATGAAATTCTTACCTTAGTTGCAGGAGAAAGACTTGATATTTTCTTGGAGCTACCAGAAAACTTGAGTGGTAGAGTCCCATCAGGGAGTAGAGTTGTATTGACCGCTCGTGCACTTCCACAATGGCGGGGAAATGCCACAATTACAGGGGTAGTACCTTCAGCAGAAGCTGCATCTAGGCGACAGCGAGTGAGGGTAAGGTTAGATAATCCACCCCAAGGATTATTACCCGGAATGGCAATTTCAGCGAATTTAGAACTACCCGGAAATACACCAAGTTTTGTTGTTTCCCGCGATGCATTAACTAGAAGACAAAACCAGTGGTTTGTATTTGCTGTAGAGAATGGTCAAGCAAAACAGCTTGAGGTGGAAATGGTTGCAGATATGGGCGAACAAGTAGCGATCGCTAGTAATGAACTACAAAATGGTAAGCCCATTGTATTAAAAGGTGGAGATGGACTTAGAGATGGTGCAGTGGTCAAGCCTTTATAGGGGATTGGGGATTAGGGATAGGCGATTGGGTATCTATTAATTATTCATTATTTGTTGTTTATTACTTATTTTCTTTTCCTAATCGCCAGTCCCCAGTCTCCAATCCCTAATACCCTACAAACCCATGACAGATGAACGAAAGTTACAAATTGGTTTAGCAATTATTCGTCTTTCTACAGGAGTATTTTTCCTGGTTTGGTCGTTAAGAAAATTGTTTCAACCAGAATCTACCCAAAGTATATTTTCTACTTTTTACTTTATCGGTAACGTATCGCCCGTAGTTTCCTATGTTATTGGTGCAATTCAAACTCTGATAATCCTTGTTTTTATGGTGGGTTTATTCAAAACCTGGACTTACGGCGCGTTACTAGGAATGCATACAGTATCAGTGCTTTCCACATATGAAAGATTATTAAATCCTTACGAAAGACCAAATACTTTATTTTGGGCTGCTGTCCCCGCTCTGGGAGCATTAATAGCTTTATTTATAGTCAGAGATAAAGACCAATTGCTGACACTGGGGAAGAGGAGGTAATGAGTAATAAGTAATAAGTAATAAGTAATAAGTAATGAGTTAGGAATCAGGGCTAATGAATTACTCAAGTACCAATTACCAATTACCAATTACCAATTACCAAGTACCAATTACCAATTACCAATTACCAGTTACCCATTACCAGTTACCCATTACTCCTGACTTCTGACTTCTGACTCCTGACTCCTTACTCCTTACTCCTTACTCAAAACCGATGAACTTCATCAAAACTGCTGTCCGTTGGCGACATGGAACTTTTGTTCTATTCTGTATTTTGGCTTTATTCGGAACTCTATCTTTATTAAACCTACCCCTAGAGTTACGACCGGGTGGAGAACGTCCGGAAATTACTATTACTACTCCTTATTCTGGTGCAAGTCCCACTGAAGTTGAAGAATTAATTACTCGTCCCATCGAGGAAAGATTACAAGAAGTCCAGGGAATACAAGAAGTTACTAGTAGTAGTTCTTCTGGTAACAGCACTATTAATTTAGAGTTTAACTGGGATATTGATATCAATCAGCGCTTAGTGGATGTTTTAAATAAACTCCAACAGGTAGAACAACTTCCCGAAGAAGCTGGTGAATCGGATGTAGAGATTGTCAGTGGTAGCAGTAGCCCCATGATGTGGGTAATTCTGACTCCCAAGGAAGGTTTTACTCCTGATGACAATCATTACCGCGACCTAGTTGATGATGTTGTCATTCCTAGGTTTCGACAGGTTCAAGGGGTCGGTCAGTTTCTGATTTCTGGGGGAAAAGAAAGAGAAGTTGAAGTGATTGTTGACCCCAAAGCTTTAGCTGATCGCAATTTGAGAATTGGTGATGTAGTCAATGCGCTGCGTAGCAATAACCGAGATATTCGGGGTGGTCCCTTAGTTTTGGGACGAAGGGAATATCGAGTTCGTACAGTTAGCCGTTCGACGGATGTTAAACAGTTAGAAGATTTTATTTTAAGACGAGATGAGTCGGGAACGGTTTATCTCCGAGATGTTGCTCAAGCTCGGATTGGTCGGGGTATTCAAGACCGCGCCTTAATTCGTAATAATGAACCTGCGGTAGCTACAGGAATTATTCGTCAACCCAATGCAAATGTACCAGAAATCTCTAAAGGGATTCGTCAAGCTCTCAAGGATTTAGAAGCACGGTTTGACCGGGAAGGAGAAGGTATTACCTTTGATATTCCCTATGACGAAAATGACTATATTAATGAATCCATCTCCTTTGTCCAAGGTAATTTGATGATGGGGGCTGTCCTCGCAGCTTTAGTATTAGTATTATTTTTGGGTTCCCTGCGAACGGTTGCAGTAATTGCAATTACGATTCCCACTACATTAATTACAGTTTTTATTGTCTTTTCCTTGTTAGGGCGATCGCTCAATGTGATTAGCTTAGCTGGGTTAGCCTTTGCTGTGGGGATGGTCGTAGATAATGCGATCGTGGTCTTGGAAAATGTCTTTACCCATATGCAACGGGGTAAATCTCCAGTTAAAGCTGCAATCGAAGGAACTCAAGAAGTTGGTGGAGCGATGTTAGCTTCGACTTTAACAACTGTAGCTGTATTTGCTCCGATTATCTTAGTTACAGGTGAAGCGGGACAATTATTTTTTGATATCGGTATCGCCCTTTCAACTTCGGTGATGTTTTCTCTGTTTGCTGCATTAACCTTAGTTCCGATGTTGTCGGGGTTATTTCTCAATCCAGCAGAAGCTGAACGAATCCTTCAGGGAATGGGGAATAATCAAGATGGGAAGGTAAATATAAATCAGAACAATGAGTTTAACACTCAAAACTTACAGAACTTACCTACGAATAACCAAACTACAGTCATTGCGACGCAGGTTAGCGGAGCGTTTCCGCAAGGAAATAGCAATCTCAAACGACCGAGAATTAATAAGAAATGGCTAAGTCCTAATTTACTTGAAAAAGCTGTTACTAAAACTTCAGCCGGATTTCTATTCTTCCAACGCAAGTTAGAGAAGTTTTTACTGTTAACTGTGGGTTGGTCCATTGGTGAAAAACGCAAAGGTAGACGCTTGGTAGTTTTAACAATTCCGATCGCGCTTTTATTTGTAAGTTTTCAATTACTACCACCTGCAGACTACCTACCCGAAGGAAACCGTAATCTAATTTTGTGGTTGTCTGAACCATTCCCCGGAACCAGCATTCCTGAAGCTATCAAACTTTCCCAAGGAGCAAGAGATTTTGTTAGCGAACAACCAGAAGTCATGCGATCGCTTTATGTCCATCGAAACGGACTCAGAGCAATTGCAGCTTTTGTCAAACCAGAGGAAGCAACGGGTAACAAACTCGATGAACTAGTCGATCGCATGCGTGCAGTTAGTGGTAATTTCCCTGGTTATCGTTTTCTCGTTCCTCGACGCGTTTCCATTTTCCGAGACCCCGGTAAAGAATTTGAAGTTAACCTGATTGGACAAGACCTGGAACAGTTAAATCAATTGCAGCAAAAATTAATGCAGCAATTAAGGGGACTAACTGGGGTGCAAAACGTCCGTTCTAATTTTGTTACTGGAGCACCAGAACTTCAAGTTATTCCTAATCGGGAACGTTTAGCAGAAGTCGGACTTTCGGAAGCAGATTTAGGAGCGATTGTCGAAGCTGCATTGGGAGGTTTACGAGCTTCCGAGTTTACCGATGGTCGCCGAGAGTTAGATGTTACGGTTGAGTTACAAGATACATTCGTTGAAACACCAGAACAACTACGTCAGTTACCTTTAAATATTGGTAATGGTCGCCAAGTGCAACTTGCAGACGTCGCCGATGTCGTTGAAGCCACAGGACCAGATGCAATTAACCACGTAGATTTAGAGCGATCGCTAACTCTCACTGTGCGTTTAGCCCGAGAAGCACCTCTAGGTCAGTTAATCGAACAAACCGAAGAGCAAATTCTCGACCCCCTGCGCCAAACTTTACCAGCAGGTTTTCGCCTCGAACTGGCTGGTTCTGCAGATGTGTTATCGGAAACCTTATTTCAATTGGGGTCAACCTTTGTTCTATCCTTGGTAATTACTTATTTACTGCTGGTCGCCTTATATCGTTCCTTTACCTACCCAGTATTAATTATGGCGACAGTTCCCATGGGAATTACTGGCGCACTTTTAAGTTTGGTCCTTGTCAATTCTATTCCTGGTGTAGTGGTTCCCCTAGACATGATTACCGGTTTAGGATTCGTTATTCTCACCGGGATTGTTGTTAACAATGCAATTTTGTTAGTTGACCACGCTTTGCATTTACAAAAAGAAGGCAAAGATTATGATACTTCCCTTTATCTATCAGTAAAAGACCGTCTGCGTCCGATCTTTATGTCTGCTGGAACTAGTGTGTTAGGAATGTTACCTTTGGCTGTAATTCCTGGGAAAGGTGCAGAACTCTATCAGGGATTGGGAATTGTGCTGACGGGTGGTTTAGCGTTTTCTACGATTCTGACCCCAACTGTTGTACCTGCATTGATGGGGTTGCTACGGGATTTCTCTGGTGGGAATCCGCCAAAACCTCAAGATGAAGAAAGTTTAGAGTTAGTTGTTGCAAATCATAACGGTAATGGTAATGGGAATGGTAAAGTGAGTGTTCCATTAAATTGAAGGTAATGTGTTTGTGTTTGTAGTTGCGCTTTAGCGCTATTAGCATCGCTAGCGTATACCCTAGGTATTGCTTGTCCACCAAGATATAGCGCAACTACAAGCCTTAATTTTCATCATTTGATTCATTTATCTTTAATTCAGCATGATATGTATTACCTTGTTCTAAGCCATATTGATTGATATTTGATTTACGTATGTATATCGTCACGAGCATGGAAATGTATACTGTGATGAAAAATCCAGCACATGCAAATGCGATCGTGAGTGATTTAATAAATATACTTTTATGTTGAATATTCCCAAAACTATTAGAATTTGATATTTTCTTGCATTTAGAGGGAGGTAATGTTGCTGTTTCTGTGAGTTGAGTTGGCTGACCTAAGTTTCTCAAAGCTTCTAATGCATCTGTAGCAGAATAAAAACGCCGAGCACAGTCAGAGCAAACCATATTATCTAAAAATTGTGCGAATTGGGGGCTAACTTGCGCTTCATTGCGAATGATTTCGTGGATATCTTCATCTATTTCTTTGGGATGACGTCCAGTTAATGCTTGAATCGCAATCATTCCCACAGCATAAATATCACTACTGAATTGGGGAACACCTTTTTCTTGTTCTGGTGCAGTGTACCCAAGAGTACGTATAATAACAGTTGATTGGGAGTTAAATCTTTGGGAATTCAATCTTTGGGTACTTACTTGTTTAACAGCACCAAAGTCAATTAAAACTAGTTTGCTATCTTTATTTCTCCTGAGAATATTACTAGGTTTAATGTCGCGGTGAATGACTTTTTGATCGTGAACAAAGGTCAATATTTCTAAAATCTCAATTAATAAAGCAATTACTTGTTGCTCCTTCTTTTTTTCTCCAGCAGTCAGTTCTTTATTTAGTTCGTGACCAACGATCAATTCTTGGACAAGATAAAATTCTCGATTTTCTTCAAAGTAAGATAATAATTGTGGAATTTGCTTGTGCTTACCTAATTTCTCTAAAACTTTAGCTTCCGTATCAAATAAACGTTTAGCTGTTTCTAAAGTGAATGAGTCTGTTGATTGAGTTTTTAGTTTTTTAATAACGCATTGAGGTTTACTAGGTAAGTGGGTATCTTGGGCGATAAATGTTTCTCCAAATCCACCTTCTCCTAATTTTCTGACTATTTTGTATCGTTTATTAAGTATTTTGTTGCACACAGCTTTACTCCCCCGGAAGCCTGAATAAGCTAACTTTTATCTTGACAGTTACACGTCTTAATTCTTGTCGGAGCATGTCTGTAAGGAGTTACGACTTTATGAATGAATGTATGAGTTATGTGTAACTTGGTATTGGAGTAGTTAAGTTCCTAAATTAGGGACTTAAATTATGGACTGTTGAGTCAAAAAATATAAGTTCTAATAATTAGACTCAAAAAATAATTTATGACAAAAAATAATTAGGGCGCACGTCGGTGCGCCCCTACGGATAAAATATGGTGTGATTTATTTTTTAGAAATTTCTCCATTAACTAACGTTTTAAATTTACCTCTTGGGAAGTGGGTTTAATTTCGGGTGATTCAATTTCTGAATTAGGGTTATGCACTAACAGCAGAATTGCAACAATTAATACCCATAAAAGTAGAATAGAAGGAAATCGATGTTTGGGAAAATAGTAATCCTTTTCACATTTAGGACAAGCGTAATGATGTGGGTCAGAAGGGTTTGCAACAAATGGGCATTGATATTGATCGTATTGACTATTACGATTTGAAATCATATTTTGCATCCTAAATTTTTATTGAATTTTTCTCAACATATTTATATTGACAGCCACATGTCTGAAGTTTTGTCGGCGAATGTCTTTGTGAACTTATGACTTTATGTATGACTGTATGAGTTGCGTGAAAGTTGTATATGGTTTGGGTTAGAGCTGGTTAAAATATACTCAGAGAATTATTCGTTGAGTTCATGGGTAGAGGTTCACTCAAAGCATCGAAAAAAGGAATCGAAGCAGCAAAAAAAGCTTTGCTCCGTAATGGGCTAACTCAAAAAGCTCTGGGAGAAACTTTGGAAATAAGTCGCTCAACTATCAGCAAATTTTTCAACGGTAAAACTGTAGAGCGCTACGTCTTTGAAGAAATTTGCAAGCGACTCAATCTGAACAGGGAAGAAACATTTGAACCTCCATCAGAGGAAGAACAAAATAATTGCTCGCGAATTGATAGTCTGGCGAAGGATATATTTCAAAAGATAGATCCCTACATTCAAGGATCCCAAAATCCCGAGTCGAATATGATTCTGCAAATTGACTTAAGCAGTATTTACATACAAATCAAGACTCTAAAACATAATATACGAGAACTAGTGCAGGGTATACGGCAACAGGTACAGGGCGATATTGAAGAATCTTGCGGTACCATGCGAGTTTTAGATATGACTCAGCCAATTAAGTTAGGAAGTATTTACACTCAACTCAATATCCTAGAGAAAATCACTGGACGTAGAAGAATTGACTTCACAAAGCTTGCAGGTGATGATTCAGAAACTTTTGACCGCTTTGGCTTAAGTCGGGTAGAAGAGAAGGGATTAGAAGGATTGGAGGTGGTACGTAAATATAATAAACTGATGGTACTTGGTAAGCCGGGAGCAGGAAAAACAACCTTTCTCAAATACCTAGCAATCGAGTGCAGTAAAGGAGAATTTATAAAAAATTGTGTCCCTGTATTTATTCCTCTCAAACAATTTGCAGAAACAAAAGATAAACCTAGTTTGCTTGATTATATTTCTCAGTGGTTAGATAAGTGTGGGTTGACAGAAGCTCAAGCCCAATTAGAGCAGCTATTAAAAGCAGGTCGATTATTGATTTTACTAGATGGTTTAGATGAAGTTCGAGAAGAAGATAGCGAGCGCACTATCAAAGAAATTCGAAATTTCTCCCAAGAATTTAGCCAGCCTCAATACATCAAAAAAATTCAAAAGTTTTCCCAAAAATATAACCAATCATTTTCCCAAAAATATAACCAATCATTTTCTCAAAAATATAACCAATCTTGGTACATTAAAAAATCTCAGTACATTAAAGAAATTCAAGATTTTTACCAAGAATTTAGCCCTCACCAATTTGTCATTACCTGTCGTATTGCTTCTAGAGAGTACACTTTTGAGCAATTTACTGAGGTGGAAGTAGCTGATTTTAAAGACGAGCAAATTAACAATTTTGCTAAATCTTGGTTTCAGATAAAAAAATTGGATCAGTACGCTGATGATTTCATTCAGCAGTTGAAAGATAATCCTCAAATCAGAGAATTAGCAACCAATCCTTTGCTGTTAACTCTTCTTTGTCTAGAATTTGAAGATGCGAGAAGTTTTCCTGCTGACCGTGCTGAACTGTACAAACGAGCAACTCAAACTCTACTGCGAAAATGGGATGATAAACGCGGAATTAAACGACAACAAGTCTACAAACAACTTTCTGTAAAACGCAAGGAAGATTTGCTCAGTCAGGTTGCTTTTAGTACTTTTAGGGAAAAGCATTATTTTTTCAAGCGAGAAATTGTAGAAAATCACATCGCTAATTACATCAGTAACTTACCAGATACACCCGCTGATACTGAAAAGTTGCATCTTGATAGTGAAGCAGTTTTAAAATCCATCGAAGCTCACCACGGACTGCTGGTAGAACGTGCAAAAAGTATCTACTCGTTTTCTCATTTGACTTTTCAGGAATACTTTACCGCCGAAAAAATTGTTAGTGAGCAAAAACTAGCAGATTTGGTGAAGCATATTACAGAAACACGCTGGCGGGAAGTTTTTTTACTCACAGCGGGGATGCTATCCAATGTAGATGAACTGTTAACACTGATGAAACAGCAAGTAGATAGACTGCTAGCAAAAGACAAGAAGCTACAGAAATTTCTCACCTGGGCCAATAGCAAAGCTAACTCTTTGGAAACAAGCTACAAAAAAGCTACAATCCCAATCTTTTTTTACATTATCCTCAACCGATACCTCAGTGCAGATCTTAGTCTAGAATCCAACCGAGACCTTATCCAAAATCTCAGTCGATACTTCAGTCGAGACCTCAAACTCAACTTCATCCTAGACCTAAGTTTAGACCTCAACCAAGACCTCAGCCGAGATCTCAAGTTCAACTTCAGCCAATACCTCAGCCTTAATCTCAGCCTCGAAATCATTCTCGACCTGTTCTTAAACCTCATCATCAATCTTAGCGAATACTTCAACCTCACCTTAGACCTCGATTGTGATATCATTCTCGACCTTAGCTTATACCTCAGCTTAGACCTGAATCTTTATATTGCTCCAGAAATGAAGCAGGAGTTACAAAACTTGAAAATGCAACTGCCCAAGGAAGATAGCGAACCAGAAATGATTAAGCAGTGGTGGCTCGAAAATGGTGAATCTTGGTCAAATCACTTGAGAAATGTAATGATTAAGTATCGTGATATTGGACATGACTGGGAGTTCACTCAAGAGCAAGAGAAAAGTTTGGAACAGTACCTTGATGCCAATAAGCTACTATTAGACTGCTTAGAAAATGGCTATGTCACCCGTGATGTCAGAGAAGAAATTGAATCAACCTTGTTTTTACCCTTCGAGCAAGTAAAAAATCAATTCGATAAAAATTTTGAATTAGAATTGTAGGCTGCCGTTAGCGACAGCGTAACGCACCACCATAAAGCATAACGAATTTCCAAAAAAATAATTTAAAAATAATTAATACCATAATTTATAACCTGTAGGGGCGCACATCGGTGCGCCCGAACAAACTCAACCTGTGTCCAAATCAACTTAACTTGCGTCCAAAAAAACCGATCTGCACTCAAAATAACCGACGCCTATTAAGCACGAACATTTGAATTAACGACCATCAAAGGAATATCTGCAGTTAAATTAACTCCTTGTTTCTGGTGATAAAGAACTAATTCCGAACCCTGCTCTAGTAAATAAGTGGTGGAATTTTTCTTAATATCAACCCGCAAAATGCCATCGCCAATTTTGAGAGCAAAACGCAAACTTTGAATGTCGTGAGGTAACTTGGGGTCGAAAGATAAAATACCATCTTCATCTCTCATCCCGGCGATACCATAAACCATTAACATCCAAGAACCGCCCATCCCAGCCATGTGACAACCATCTTTGGTGTTACCAGCAACATCGTGAAGGTCGATAAATACGCCACTGTCAAAGTACTGCCAAGCTTTTTCTAGATATCCCAACTCAAAAGCCATGATACCTTGAACCGCAGCCGATAAAGAAGAATCACCCGTGGTCAAAGGATCGTAGTAATCAAAATTGTGTTTCTTGCTTTGCAAGGAAAACTCCGAACCTAACAAAAACATCGCTAACACCAAGTCTGCTTGTTTAATCACTTGATGGCGATAAATTTCTAAAGGGTGAAAATGTAACAGCAAAGGATATTTATCAGCGGGAGTGTTGTCAAAATCCCAGAATTTCTTGCTGAGGAAGCTGTCATCTTGCGAGTGAATACCCATTTCTTCCTCAAAAGGAATGTACATTCGATCTGCTGCTCGTTTCCACTCTTTAACTTCAGACATACTCAACTTTGTCTTGTCTCGCAAAAATGCTAAATAATCGGGATAATTCTCAGACAGTAATTCGATGATGCGAACTGCATACTGCAAATTTAGCCGCGCCATCATATTAGTGTAAACATTATTGTTAACCACAGCAGTATATTCATCCGGTCCGGTGACATTATGAATTTCAAAGCGGTCTTCACCTTGAAAAGATCCTAGGGAAACCCACATTCTGGCGGTTTCCACCAACATCTCAGCCCCTTCTCGATACAGAAAATCTTCATCTCCCGTAACTTCTACATATTTCTTCAGGGCATAAATGATGTCAGCATTAATGTGATACTGCGCTGTCCCGGCAGGGTAATACGCTGATGCTTCTTCCCCATTAATGGTTCTCCAGGGAAATAACGCTCCTTTGAGGTTGAGTTCTTGCGCCCGTTTTCTTGCAGCATCGAGCATTCGATAGCGAAACTTGAGGAGGTTTTTTGCCGAATGGGGTGCGGTATAAATAAAAAATGGCAGTAGATAGATCTCAGTATCCCAAAAGTAATGTCCTTCATAAGCTTGACCGCTCAGACCCTTCGCAGGAATACCAGTTTCTTCTGCTCTTGCAGATGCTTGAAGAATTTGAAACAAATTAAAACGAATTACTTGCTGTAATTCTGCTGTCTGATAATAAGCTTCTAAGGAATCAAAATTAGCTTCAATTTGAATATCGCTCCCACGCCAAAAATCATCTAGGTATTGCTTTTGACTGGATAAAATACCAGACCAGCCTAGAGATACGGCTTTGTCTAAAGTGCTTTCCACTCGAGAGCATAAATTTTCCAGAATATCGCTATTACTCGTGTGGTAGCTGATGTACTTTGTAAGTTTAATTGCTACTCCTGCTTGCGCATTTACAGTAACGACAAACCTAGCAAAATTGCCTTCGCACTCAGTCTTACACTCATAAGGAGAACCAACTTCAATTTTATGTTCTACTCCACAAGCGAGGTTAATTTTACTATTGCGGGTTGTATGACTCAGAACAATTCGACGGCGATATCCCTGTGAGAGATGGGCGAAGCGATCGCGGTGAATTTGTGGTACTAAAACTTGACCCCTTAACCCGTTTGCTTTTCGAGGATCGCTTTCATTTACTTGCTTATAAGGTTCATTGCGCATTTCGGAAGAAATGACTACAGAAGCGTCAGCATTCAGAACCGTTACTTCATAAGCAATTGCCGCTAAATGTTTGTAGTCGTATGATACAATCCTCGTAGATCTAACCAAGACTTGCTTCCCTAATGCAGTTTCCCACAACAGTTCTCGTTGCAGGGTGCCGGTTCTCATGTCCAACATGCGCTCGAAACACAGCAAATTAGCTATATCTAGATCGAAGCATTCATCATCCACATACAATCTGATAGTTTTAGTATCCGTGACATTAACAATTGTTTGTCCGGTTCTAGCAAAACCATAAGCTTCTTCCCCGTAGACGATCGGCCATTTTTCATAAAAACCATTGATAAAAGTACCATTTTCGAATGCGGGTTTCCCTTCATCACTTACCCCACGCATCCCCAGGTAACCGTTACCAATGGAAAATATAGTTTCCATCCGAGGCGTCAAAGAACGATAGTATTGTTTCTCTACAATTCGCCAAGGATCCACAGGATATACATTTTTGGGAAGACTCAAACGCTTTTGCTGTCTCAGAAACATAATCTTCAAAACTCCGTTAGGTGGCTGATATGATTTATTCTCACAGCCGTCTCTCGGAAATTCTGTCTGTGACTGTCTTTTGGGACTGATAGCTTTACGATCGCGTGTATGATTTGGTGTATTTACGCAGCATCCTTATAGCTTTTCGTGCGTTACGACTTCCGTTTAACGCACCCTACGACACCCAATTTTTTATGCCCAGAGGGCAAACTTTGCTAATAATAATCAAACGGGAGTCCTATAGTTTCTAATTTTATTCAGCAAGCCCCAATTAGAAAATCAATTCTGAAAAATGTCCTAGGGCGCTATTCGCGACAATATAATGGATTGTTGTTAGCGACAGACAACATTGCGCAGCATCATCAAGCACCACAAATTTCCAAAAATAAAATAACTCACATAATGATTCATCACCTGTAGGGGCGCACCAACGTGCGCCCTAACGAGTTGTATATTTTATTTGTAATAATGTGACATTTTTGTGTCACATTTACCTGTCAATATAAAAATAAGCGGTTGTTAATAATTCCGAATTTCGTTCCCTAAGGACGCAATATTGCTGTGTTAATAAATCTAAATTTTTCTATTCCAAATAATAGTTTGTTTAGCTAACAATTTGCATAATTCTCGACTGGTCGAATTGACCACCTTGGAATAAATGCCCAGGCTTATAGAAAAGTCTGATAAATCAGACTGGGTAAGACTTTTAGTGCGTTTTAACATACTTAGGCTATTAGGCTGGAAATTAATTTCAAGGCGATATTTTGGACTGAACGAACTTGCTCTAAGTTATCAGTTTATTAGAATAATTCCCTACCTCCGTTACAAAGAGGTCTATTTCGCATGTCTAATTTCAATAATTTTTTATCAGATAAAAACTAATAGTTCAGTTAAAAACTATTGCTACCAAAATCGCACGCTTTGAGACGTAGCAATGCTGCGTCTCTACACAACCACGAAAATCAATAAATCAGGGAAGCGTCAATGATATATAAAATACCTTATAGCAGTGAAAATATTCCGGGGAAAATATACCTTTTCTTAGCAGTATTTATTTTAGCCTCTGCAAACCCCATCATCCGAAAGCTGACAGAAATTGGTTCTCAAAATCCCATCGATGGTCAGAATCCGATTTCATTTACCAACGTTTTATTTGTAGGAAACATCTTCGGTTTAATAGTTTTAACTATCATCTATCGCCGACAACTAAATTTTAATTCTATTAGACAGCTTTCTCTTTTCGACTATTTAAGCATTATCACAGCAGCATTTCTCTCAGGACTTTTAGCCCCCGGTGCAACATTTCAAGCACTTTCTCACACCATGGTAACCAATGTCATTCTAATTGGAAGAATTGAACCGCCAATCTTTCTAGCTTTATCCGTATGGTTGCTCAGGGAAAAAATAAATGCTTGGAAAATTGCTGGTGCGATCGTATCTTTTTCTGGAGTAATTATCACAGTATTCCTGCAAAGTATCTGGGAAGATTTGACCAGCCCGGAAGTATTTAGCACCGTGGGAATTGGTGAAATTTTTGCTGCAATTGCAGCCTTAGCCCTAGCAGTTTCTAGTATTATCAGTAAAACTCGCTTAACCCGGATCCCCATCGGGGTTTACATGATTTTTCGTACCACACTATCAACTCTAATTTTTTTATTTGCTGTTTTATCGATTCGAGGTACAAATCATTTTAGCGAATCTATCTTTTCCCCTATTTTGTGGCAATGGATGTTAATTTATGGCGCAATAATTGTTGGATTTGGTCAAACATTTTGGTTTAAAGGATTAAAGAAATCTAGCAGTTCCATGATTGCGATCGCAGGAGCATTTAATCCAATTGCAGCAATTTTTGCAGCTTATATTATTTTGAGAGAAGTACCTACATCAGCTCAATTAATTGGCGGTACGATTATTTTATTTGGAATTATATTGAGTTATTTTGGCAATTTGTCTCAAAGTTTGAACGCTGTAACCGTTAATAAAAATATCCAAAAATTACCAACATACAACCAAAAAACTTCTTAGAGACACATTCATTTTTATCAAAGTACATCTTTGGGATATATATCCATCTTAATTATCCCCTGCTAACATCCCCTAGTAATCTTCACAATCCCCTGGTAACCTTCACAATTGGGTAAAAAGTTTATAGAAAACTCAGTCGATTCTCATGTACTGCTAAGCTTGAATACCTATAATCACATCATAGGCAGCAGTTATTTGAAGAGTAATTTATGTCATTTAACTTCTGACTTGCCCATAGCGCTGACACTTTTGTGTCATATTTGCTTGTAAAACTAAAAGTAATAAGTCCTAAACAATTCTAAATGCAAATTCCTAAATTTGGGCAAATTATTGAATTCTGCTAAATCTTTTCAAATTAAGTCATTTTTGTAAATAATTCACACATAAAAGTATTTTAACTTACACTTAGTCATCCAAAAGTAACACAAAAAATCTTGATACATAGCAACTAACGGTGAATAAACAAGAGCATACAACTGATAACTGATAACTGATAACTGATAACTGATAACTGAAATAAAAACCCATGGCTCCCAAATTCTCCTTACCACAAACACTCACTCTTGCATCTGTATTTGTTGCTGGAGCAGCTTTTAGTTTACCAGTAACTCAACTTTTACCTACAATCGCCCAACCACAGCAGTCCGTTGCTCAGTTACCTACAGCACAGGGAATTCCCTCTAACTTTATTGCAACAGCAGTCGAGAAAACTGGTCCAGCAGTTGTAAGAATTGATTCTGGTGGAACAAGGCTTGGAAGACGAAGCGGTCGCAGAGGTCAGCGCGGTGTTGGTTCCGGTTTTATCATTGATTCAAACGGTACATTACTAACCAATGCCCATGTTGTTGATGGCACTAGTAGAGTTAGAGTAACTCTGAGTGATGGTCGTAGTTTTAACGGACAAGTTTTAGGTAGAGATAAACTAACAGATCTGGCTGTAGTCAAAATTTCCGCTAATAATCTACCAAGCGTAAAGTTAGGAAATTCTGATAGTTTGAAACCAGGGGAATGGGCGATCGCGATTGGTAATCCCCTCGGTTTAGACAACTCCGTAACAGCAGGAATCATCAGTGGGACAGGACGTTCTAGTGGTTTAGTTGGTACTCCTGACAAACGTCTCCGCTTCATTCAAACCGATGCAGCAATTAATCCAGGAAATTCCGGCGGACCATTATTAAATCAAAGAGGCGAAGTAATAGGTATTAACACAGCAATTATTGGACGCGCCCAGGGATTAGGATTTGCAATTCCCATTAATAGAGCGCGTACCATCGCCAATCAGTTAATTGCTGGGGAACAAGTTCAACATCCCTATCTGGGAATTAGTATGGCTACACTTACACCAAGCGTCGTAGAAGATTTGACCCAAGAGGTTAACCTACGGGTTGCAGCCAATGAAGGAGTTTTAATTTTGGACGTCGCCAGTAATTCTCCCGCAGCAAGAGCTGGTTTGAGAACAGGCGATGTAATTCAGCAAATTGATGGTAGAAGAGTTACAACCGCCGATCAGCTACAACAGCAGGTAGAAAAAACTTCCGTTGGCGGTAATGTCGGTTTAGAAGTGAACCGCAATGGTCGCAACTTGAATATTAATATTACACCCGGTCAGTTTCCGGTTTCGTAAGGCGACTGGGGACTAGCGACTGGCGATTGGGTAATGGGTAATTGGTAATTGGTAATTGGTAATTGGTAATTGGTAATTGGTAATTTTTTTCTTCCCAATCCCTAATACCTATATGGCTAACGCCACACAATACCTATCGCTGCACTACGTTCCGAACGGATCTCCCTACGCCGCAGGCTCTATGCCGCAAGGCGGTACGCAGTGCTTATGGCTCTTAGCGGAAGCGTGACGCCAGTCATACGCCGAGCTTCCGCTAACACCTACCCATTACCCATTACCTATTATCCAATCCCCAACCCCTAATTCACATGATTCTTGCTGTTGTAGCGAACTCTTGTACCTGCCCAAAGCAGCTTTTCACGCAGAGTCTTATAATACGAATAGTTTTCACGTAAAATAATAAACTTAGCCCGACAATCTGCCATACGTACATCTACTCGATGTCCCGGCCAAATCGAAGTCGCCAGTACGCTATCTGTCCACAACTTAGTACTTAAATCGTAATCACCTAATGGCCAAATACTAACAACAGAGCCAGGAGGTAACACAATTGGGCGACTGGAAAGACTCATGGGACAAATAGGCGTGATGGTCAGCGCTTCCATACCATCGTGCATAATTGGACCGTTAGCAGAAACCGTATAACCAGTTGAACCAGTAGGAGTAGAAATTATCAGTCCATCTCCTTGATACTGGTCAACTACTTCCCCATCGATTTCCATTTCCAAAACCGATGTAATCATTCGGTCGGCAGATGCAGGTTTAATACAAATTTCATTCAAAGCCAAATAACGCTCCGTTACTGGTTCCAAATGATTACCTTGTCCTTCATAGACTGCAGAATACAACATCATTCGCCGTTGTATAGCATAGCGGTCATCCGATAATCTATCCCAAACTTCTTCTGTGTTCTGAAATTCCTCAACGGATTCAGTTAAAAATCCCAAATGACCTCCCACGTTTACGGCCAAAATAGGAATACCAGCCGGAGCTAAATGTCTGGCTCCAGTTAAAACCGTACCATCACCACCAAGCACCACCGCCAAGTCTATTGATTGGGTTGCTGATGCCAAAAATACCGGATAGGGATTATCTTTTGGTCCACTCGGTCCAATCATGACTTGACAGTGGCGTTCTTCCAATTGGGAGGCACACTTTTCTGCCCAGCGTTTAGCTTGGGAATCCCGTGCCTTGTAGGCAATAATTACCTGCTTTAGGTCCACCTAAAATTACCACTTAAGGAGATTAAACTGCTCCATATCAACAGTATCGCGGTTGCGATAAATTGCAAGTACAATCGCCAAACCAACTGCTGCTTCTGCAGCTGCTACGGTAATCACAAATACTGTAAATACCTGACCTTTAATCGCATCAGAATCCATGAAATTGGAAAATGCCATTAAGTTGAGATTGACCGCATTTAACAGCAACTCGATAGACATCAGGACTCGTACGGCATTACGGCTGGTAATTAAACCGTAAATTCCGATGCAAAATAACGCTGCTGCAAGTAATAAGAAATACTCAAGTTGCATGAATTTTGATGTTGTTGGATTTCTCTGTCAGTTTATTGATTAGTTATTTGTCCAGCAATTATTAGCACAAAATAAGGCTAACAATGTTTAACTAATATTACTCATTTTCGCCACTAGCAGAGAATAATTCTCTAGAGCGTTCTGGTAAGGTTAGAACTGTTTGTTGAGTTTCAGAAGGTAATTGTTCTGGTAAGTACTCGCGACGTGCCAAGATAATTGCACCTACCATGGCAATCAACAGTAATACAGAAGCAAGTTCAAAAGGTAATAAATAATCGCTGAAGAAATGTTCGCCAATTACAATTGCAGTATTACCTACCGATGTTATGGATGTTGATGTGACCCAAGGTGTAGCTAAAATCATCACACCTAGTAAGGCAAATAATCCCAAGCTCACCAATCCAGTTAGTACCTTTCGTATCCAAGCACCAGGAAGCGCAACAAAATCTTCCCGTTTGTTTACCAACATGATTGCAAACAAAATCAGGACGTTAACAGCACCAACATAAATTAGTAGCTGAGCCGCAGCAACGAAATCGGCATTTAGCAGCAGGTACATTCCTGCAATGCTAATAAATACACCTCCAAGCATAAAGGCTGAATAAACGATATTTTCAAACAACACTACACCGAGTGCTGCACCAATCATCATTGCAGCCAAGATGCCAAATGAAACAAGTTGTACTCCTTGGGCGAGGTTCACTTTTTACGTCCTTTACTTATTTGTCAGTTGTCAGACTATACAAGAAAGTCAAAAGTCAAAAGTCATTAGCGGATCCGTAAGGTAGCGGCTCCGGATCCGTAGCTAGCGCAGCTATAGCTATAGCGTGTCCGCAGGACATAAGTCAAAAACAGACAGCGCCCCCAGGGCGTTAACGGAGTGGTGCGTAAGCACAGCAAAAATAAATTTTTTGTTTTTGACTTGTCTTGTTTTTGACTTGTTTTACTTTTGATTTGCTTTGCTTTTGATTTGTAGTTAATGGTCAGTTCATACGACCTGCAAATACGATCTAACTATCTAACAGATCGCTCCTACTAAGACTGACCACTAACTAGTTTATTTTTCCTGTTCTACAAGGTCTTCTGGGCGATCGCCAGCACGTTGTACATCAGCAGGAAGGTTGTGTGGATCCATTACACCCTTAGGTAAGTAAGCTAATTGGCGTAACGGTGTGACCATTGGGTCATCAGTGACTTTATAAGGTAAACGACCAAGCGCTACGTTGTCGTAGTTTAGTTCGTGACGATCGTAGGTCGCCATTTCGTATTCTTCTGTCATTGACAAACAATTAGTCGGACAGTATTCCACGCAGTTACCACAGAAGATACAAACACCAAAATCAATACTGTAGTGCTTTAGTTCTTTCTTTTTACTTGCTTTGTCAAATGTCCAATCTACTACCGGTAGGTTAATTGGACAAACGCGGACGCAGACTTCGCATGCAATACACTTGTCAAATTCAAAGTGAATTCTACCCCGAAACCGTTCGCTAGGAATCAATTTCTCGTAAGGGTATTGAACGGTTACAGGACGACGACTCATATGGTCGAAGGTTACAGATAAACCCTCACCGATATAACGTCCGGCTTGTACCGCTTCTTTACCGTAATCAACTACTTGTTTGAGGAACTTCAGCATAGTGTCTCTCTCTCCTTAACTTTCCCTTTAACCGCCAAAAGCTACAGGAAAGGCTAATTTTAGAGCTGCTGTGATGAGCAAATTAACCAAACCAATTGGTAGCAAAAACTTCCATCCTAAATCTAGCAATTGATCGATCCGAACGCGGGGTACTGTCCACCGCAATAAAATTGCTATAAATACTAGAAAATAAGCTTTGAGTACTGTCATGGTGATACCCAATGAAGCGGTAATCACCTGCAGAAGAGGATTTGTTTCGCTGACACCTAACCAGCCAGCTACAAGATTAATGGGAATTGGGAAATCCCAACCACCCAAGTATAAAATTGATACTAATAATGCAGAAAGTACGAGGTTGACGTAGGAACTCAAGTAAAACAGAGCAAATTTCATCCCTGAATACTCGGTTTGATAACCTGCAACGATTTCTTCCTCTGCTTCCGGTAAGTCAAAAGGCATCCGCTCACATTCAGCAAGAGCGGCAATCCAAAAGATAATAAAACCTACAGGTTGTCGCCATACATTCCAACCCAATATGCCGTAACCTGATTGTTGATTGACGATGTCAATGGTACTCAAGCTATTGGACATCATCACAACCGCAAGCACCGCTAATGCTAAGGGAATTTCGTAGCTAATCGACTGCGCAGCAGCTCGCAATCCTCCCAACAAAGAGTATTTATTGTTTGAAGCGTAGCCAGCCATTAACAGGCCAATTGGTTGAATGCTTGATAATGCAATCCACAAAAACACTCCAGTGCCTATATCTGTAATTACCAGATTTTGTCCAAACGGCACGATTAAATATGACAAAAATACAGGTAGTACAACGATAATCGGACCCAGTGTAAATAATAATGGGTCAGACTTCGCCGGTACTATATCTTCTTTGAAAACAAGCTTTAAGCCATCGGCTACGGGAGCAAGTAAGCCTAATGGACCAATGTATTCCGGACCAATTCTTTGCTGGGCGGCAGCAGAAATTTTCCGCTCCAACCAAACACAGGTTAGTACTCCCACTGTTGCACCAATAATCATTAGTATCATTGGCAGTGGCATCCAAACTGCTTTGGCTGTTCCTGCGGGTAGTCCTAAATCCTTGAGGGATTCTATAAAAGTTCCTTGGAGATCGATTCCTGGATTCATGTTTCCTTTATTTATTTCATCCGATCGCAGTCATTTACAACTACTAGTTGTATTAATACCTGTAAACGCCCCAGCAAATATCTTGTTGCCAAGATGATATTTTACTAAATATCTGAATTTGTACCCGCCTCCCATGCTTAGTATATACTTGGATCTTTTTCCAACTCATATCAACAGAAGCATTTTTGCTTATAGTATGAATTACCATAAGCTAACTATGCTCTTGGATGATAGCAATGGTTGATGGGCACAGGGCAATGGGCATGGGGTAATGGAGAATTTTGTGGTTTGAACTATGGCTAAACTCGAGCGAGCTAGATTTTCTCGAGTTAGATAACTAAGCTTATGGCATTATTGCCACTTCCTAACTCTAACCCTTGAATTGCCAGTGTCCTTCATCCCAATACAGATAGGACCGCAAAAACTACCCCATACCCTATGCCCTAAGACCTATGGCCAGTACCAATCTTTAACAATCTAAAGCAGCTCGACGCTGCTCTATTGGTATATATGGTACATTTTGCTTGCCGTTATAAACTTGAGTCGGACGAAAAATCCGGTTTTCTCCTAGTTGTTCTTTCCAATGTGCTAGCCACCCAGCGACTCTGGCGATCGCAAAGATTGGCGTAAAGAAATCTGTGGGAATTCCCAACTTTCTATACACCAGCCCCGAGTAAAAGTCAACATTGGGATAAACTCCTTTGTGACCGAGTTTCTGGCCAACAAAAGTTTCTATCTCTTGGGCAATGTCGTAATACTTATCATGTCCAAATTTAGCAAATAGTTGTTCTGCCAACTTTTGCAAAATTGTGGCACGGGGGTCTTTAACTTTGTAAACGCGATGTCCAAAACCCATTATTTTGGCTTTACGTTGTAAACGGTCCTCAATGTAAGGACGGACATTTTCTACCGAACCAATGTCTTCGAGCATTTGAATTACTTCTTCGTTAGCTCCTCCATGTAAAGGACCACCCAAAGTTCCTACAGCACTAGCTACAACAGCATAGGGGTCTGTTAGGGTCGAAGCCGTTACCCTAGCACTGAAAGTCGAAGCATTCATTGTATGTTCTGCATGAAGTATCAAGCAGACATCAAAAATTCTCGCAGCTAAAGGATCCGGAATTTCTTCGTTGAGCATGTACAAGAAATTAGCAGCATAATCTAGCTCACTGTGGGGACGTACTGCATCATCCCCGCACCGCATCAACTGAAATGTTGCCACCATTGTTGGAATATTCGCTAGGAGCCGAACAACTGCATCTCTGATATATGCTGGGTTATCTAAGTCGCGTCGTGAATAAAATAGACCCAATGCTGCAGCTGAAGCTTGGAGAGCATCCATTGGGTGACCACTTTCGGGGAAACATTTCATCATGTCCCGAATCCGGTACTTGATTGGTCGGTTTTGACGAACCTCATGCTCAAATACTGTTAGTTCTTCCGAAGTTGGAAGTTTACCCCAAATGAGAAGATATGCTGTCTCTAGAAACGTACTTTTTGAGGCAAGTTCCTCAATGGGGATGCCACGATACTCTAATATTCCCTTTTGCCCATCAACGTTACTGATTGCGGATTGGGCGGCGGGAATGCCTTCCAATCCAGGCCTATATTCGCACACCATCATGGCAATACCATTCACTTTGTGAAAAATTTGAAGAAGATTAAATTACCAGACAAATGTTCTCCATTAGTCGCTACGATTGCATTTCCGATATGCTTTTAGCATTTAATTGTCACTGATTACCAAGATTGTATAAAAATCTTGGAAAAGCTATTAAAGCAAATACTTGGGAGGAGTTAGCCAAAACATTTGGGAACGACCGATGGGAGAACCTAGATCTGGTATCTTTATCCCAATGATACCCGCTTTTTTAACTATTAAACTTGCTTTGCTTTCACCCCACACAAGAATTTCAGCCCATTCCCCCAAGCAAGGTTCGTGTCCTACCAGTGCAAGTTGACCCATAACAGCACGATCTTTTTCCATAAACCATTGGGTCACCCAATCAAATAAATTACCCTCAGGTGAAAGATATTGGCATTCTTCGCAGTGGGAGCCGACTCCATTCTCCACAAGTACTTCTGCAGTTTGGTATGCCCTCACTAAAGGACTCGTAAGAATTAAATCAAAATTTAAATTTAGTTTTTTTAAACGTAGAGCAATTTTTGCGGTTTTTTGTCTTCCTTCTTTAGTCAGCGCCCGTTTAGCATCGGTAATTTCTGGTCGTCTTTCTTCCGCTATTCCATGACGAATTAAATATAATTCCACTTCTTCTTATTTTTCTTAATTTTATGATTTATTTTCCAATTTATTTTAAATTCTATTGATACAAATTGGGAAAGTTATGTACTATCCCAATTGCTAGTGCTGCGAACAAACTGACCATTACAGAAAAAGTACTGTTTGGCGTAATTATTCTTTATTATCCCTAGCTTCCTATTCTTCTTTCCCTGTTCTCCGTTCCCTGTCTCGCTTACACGCACCCACGATGAACAACATTCCCACCCTGCGGGGTGGCTACGCCGGATTGCAACTTACGTTGTTGCGGGGTAGTCGCGCTGTTCCCCGTTCCCTAAAAATCAAAATTCCTCTGATGAAATTGGATTATCCCTAGGATTAACCAATCGTAAAAGCTTTTGCTTAATTTGAAAATCAAAAACTTCCCATTTCATCTTCGCGTAAGTACCGTTTTCATTCCCTCCAGATAGAAAACCCATTGGAATTTCAAAACCACCAGCACTACTACGTCCGCCGCCAAAAAAGCGCCCAGTACTATCTTTTCCAAAGGCTTGCTTAATAAATTCATCGGGGTCCAAAGTCAATTTATTTGTTCTTAATGAGCCGATTACTACCTCCAATTCATCGTCTTCATCGTGAACTAAACCATAAACCACCGCTGTATGAACATTTTCTTCTGTCACTAAAAAATCTGCCGCTTGGGGAATAGCATCTCGGTCGTCATAGCGAAGGTATCCCACTCCAGCAATCGAAAAGTTATTTTGAACCATGCGGTTTTTCAACGCCCGCTCAATGACATCCATGACTCGTTTCGAACGAGTAGCTTGTAATACTGCATTCAAGAGTTGGGCATCGTAAAATTTACTTAAATATGCCGCTGCCATAAAATCTTCTTCTTTGGCTTCCATCAGACGATTTGTGTCCGAGTGCAAACCATGCATTAATGCTGTGGCACATTTGACATGCTGACTAATACTACTATCTAAGTCAAGTAGACCTAATTGCAAATACTGGGTAAAAATAGTTGCGGTAGAACGTACGTAGGGTCTGATATCACTAAACTCTGACTTCAAATCTCCCTGCAAATTATGGTGGTCAATGACGGATAAAAGGGGCATTCCTGCTTTTTCCAACACTGGTACCAATTGTGATGTTGTACCTTGATTATCAAGTAAAACAAAACCCTGGTACAGCGACAGATCTTTACCTTTAATGGTTTGTAAGGACCATCTTTGGGACGGTAAACTTGTTAGCTTAACTAAAGCGATATTTTCTTGATGACTTAGCGCACCGGCATATATGATTTCACACTTAATATCATACTGTTCGGCAATTAATTTATATGCCCAAGCAGAAGAGAGAGCGTCAGGGTCGGGAAAATCCTGTAAAACAATTAAATGATGTTCGCGCTTGTGAGCACCAAGTATTTTCTTTAATTCTTCTATTTTTTGCTCAGCGATAGAACTCCCACGAGAAAAGTGTGTGGGAGTTTCTGATTCGCCTGATTTTATTTCTTTTTTTGGCTGGGATTTCCTACCTCGATCTGCTATTTTTTTTAACTGCACATCTTCCAAAGCTTTATCTTTGGTTGTTTGCAGATTTTCAGGCTGACTTGCAGAAGATTTGGGTAGCATAGGGAACAAATTTAAATTCTTAACGTTGGTTAAATTACACTGAATTGCATTACCTAATAAGTAATTATGTCGCAAATAATCAAACCAACATTGCACTGCTTTACCTGTAACTCACAAATTTAGCCATTAAAACAGTTGTAAAGCTAAAATTAAGCTTCGGCGGATGACGTGATTTGACAGCCCCCTCTAAAAAGATTTTCTAGGAATTTTTTGGTATTTCTTACAACAACCATTCAATAAGTCAACACAACCAATTTTCCTTTTACGGAAAATCTAACTTTTTTTCATCGAACGAAAACGTTATGTGCTATATTTATCGAGTCGCTGGAAACAGCTTTATTTTTTGGCAGGCGAATATGTTTGTCACTTGTGCTGTAAACAAATTAATAGATTCCTGGTAAGCTGGTTTCACAAATAGACCAACACAACTATTTGCTTATTACTTACTGGAAATTAGGCTCAAGTAGTATCTAAGAAGTTCACTTGTTAAAAACCTCACAAACCAATAACGTATTTCTGCCACTCAGCATGCATGCCGCTTTTTAGGTGTTTACTAACCTCAAAATATAGGCTGCTGTAAGGGCGACGTGGTGAATTCCTCAGGGGCATACTAGCCTCCTTTGGAGTACGGTTACCCTTTTTGACATTGCAGCGCACGCAAGCAGTAACCATGTTTTCCCAGGTTTCTCCTCCTTTTCGAGAACGCGGAATAACATGATCGAGGGTGAGTTCATCCCCCGTATAACCACAGTACTGGCAGGTATAACTGTCTCGATGCAATATGTTACGTCTGGTAAGAGGAATTTCCTTGTAAGGAACCCTTACGTAATATCGCAGGCGGATAACAGTCGGAAGTAGAAAATCAGAGTAAAGTGTCTTGCCGTTGTGTTCGACTCGCTCTGCCTTACCCTTAATTATTAATACTGCAGCGCGACGCCAACTCGTGATATTGAGTGGCTCGTAGGAAGCGTTTAATACTAAAACCTTACCCATTGATTACAGCTCAAGGTATTAGTTTTACATATATTAACACAAATGCTATCTTCTGTGGGTATGAGAATAAATTATACTTATTTGATTTAGTAAAAATTTAATCTCTATAGTATTTTGATCGTTTATTAAGATAAATGGCTATGGATTAGCTTTAGAGAGTTAGAAATATAAATATATTTTTATGTGTTTCGTTGGTTTATGTATATTACTTGACTTATTTGCCAATATTTTATTAGCTTGAAAAATTACTAAATTTATTAATTGTAGACTTGCAAGATTTTAAGATTCTAGGATTTTGAACTTTGAGATTTTAAGCCCTCGAAAATCTCTGCTAATGAAAATATCCAGTTCGAGAACAAGAAAAGCGCAGTTGGTAACACTACGATTAGTAGTGGGAAAGCTTTCTCTTGTTCTTTTAAGTAACCCCTTTGCAGTCAAATCTAATTTTTCAAGCACTTGTTACTTACTCATTCGTAACAATTTAAGAATGAACGCATGTTTTGAACTACTGAGAATCTGGGCAGATTTGAGTAATTTTTACGAAACCCTAGCTGCAGGCCAAGCACTGTGGATGCACTTTTATGCTGTTTCACATACACAAATTAGCAGATTAGTATCCACAAAAACGTAATGAAAACACCATTTCTTGTAGTTTACCTAACTAACTTAGATTTATTAATTTATTAACTAACAAATTTAATTAATAAATCAAAGATAAAACGATGACAAACAAATTATTCGCAATTACTGCTGTAAGTTTATTGAGCTTAGCTTCCCTAAGTCTTTCAATAATGCCCTCTGAAGCTAACACAACGACTGCTCAATTGAAAAATAAAAGGTTTAATCTAACAAAAAAGTGTCGTGCAGCAATCACTACTGCGACAAATCGATTGGAGAAAAACCCTTCACTTAAGGTTGTCCAATCCCCAACAGATAGAGTTCCTTACGATTACTATCCCCAAGGTCGTCCTCACAGACAATCATTTTACCTGCAAGGAGCAGGAGTAAAACCAATAATGAATTCTTCTGTATTAATGGCTTCTATTGCTAAACCAGTTATCAATAATTGTAATTCCGTCAGTTTAGTTAGTTTTGGCACCTTTGGAACTGATTGGATCGAAGATTTTGGTTTAATGTCCAACGGGAAAGTACAACAGTTCAATTGTCCATCTGGTTTTGCACCCCCATTCTATCCAAGACCTCTTCGATGGGGAGAATCCTGCAATCCGTGACAAGCTTAAATTGTCATGAATGGTTACTTACTAGACCTATCGGATATGTCTACTTTACTTCCTGCTATACTTTGCTAAGATTTAATCTCTAAAAAGTAAAAATCAGTTTTTTAAGTTACAAAGCAGAAAAAAATACTTTTTGTTTAAGGGTTAGCAAATAAAAGGTTAAAGATTGACCTGAATACATCAGAAGAGCGTGAATATAACTATAAACTTACTAGTACAAAGCACTGGTGTGATAGGAGTACAAATAAATGTTAAGTCGCGAACAAGGTAATGACGTTGGTTCTCATCAAAATTGCGACACTTATGCCTGGTTTTCTCAACGCGCTTGGGTAGAAATCGATTTAGAAGCACTGTCTCATAACGTACAACAATTACGCCAATTAATTTCCGAACATACCGACCTAATGGCGGTAGTTAAAGCCGATGCTTACGGACATGGAGCAGTTACAGTTGCTCAAACAGCATTAAAGTCTGGAGCTAATTGGTTGGGAGTAGCAACTGTCCCTGAAGGTATTGAATTACGGGAAGCAGGAATTAATGCACCAATTCTAATTTTGGGAGCGACCCACACTCTCGAACAAATTCACGCGATCGCCCATTGGAAACTTCAGCCAACAATTTGTTCCCCAAAACAGGCTTTAGTATTTTCAGAAACCCTGGGTTCGATAGATTATTCTTCCTCTATCCCCGTACATATTAAGTTAGATACGGGAATGTCTCGGTTAGGAACCAACTGCGAGTTAGCAGGAAATTTTGTTCAGCTAGTACAAAGTTTACCCCATTTAGAAATTGCTAGTGTTTATTCCCATTTGGCGACTGCAGATAGTGCAGATCCTACAGTCATGCACCTACAACATCAGAGATACGAAAGAGCGATCGCTCAAATAAAAGAAATAGGAATAGAACCATCCTACTTGCACTTAGCTAATTCAGCTGGTACCCTGCGCGATCAAAATTTGCACTATGATATGGTTCGCGTGGGTATAGCAATCTATGGGCTTTATCCTGCTACTTATTTACGGGAGAAAATCGACCTGCGACCGGTTTTACAAGTAAAAGCTAGGGTGACACAAGTTAAAACCATTTCTGAAGGAACTGGAGTTAGTTACGGTTATCAGTTCATTGCGCCAAGAGAATTGCGCATAGCAGTAGTTGGTATTGGTTATGCAGATGGCGTTCCGCGCAATCTAAGCAACAAAATGCAAGTATTAGTACGTGGTAAACGCGTGGAGCAAATTGGTGCAATTACCATGGATCAGTTAATTCTTGATATTACTGATGTTCCCCACATACAAGAAGGAGAAATTGTCACCTTACTAGGACAACAGGGGAAAGAAAAAATTTCTGCTGATGAATGGGCGAATCAACTGAACACTATCTCTTGGGAAATTGTTTGTGGCTTTAAGCATCGTTTACCAAGGGTTGCTGTAATGTGATTGAACCCTGGAAAAAGTTTGCAATAAAAAAACTTTCAATTAAAAATGAAAAATATGCACTTTTTTATCAGTTTAGTGTTATCATGCTCTAGACACAAACTTATGCGGATGTGGCGGAATTGGCAGACGCGCTAGATTTAGGTTCTAGTGCCGCAAGGCGTGAAGGTTCAAGTCCTTTCATCCGCATTTATGTTCGATAGTGAACAACTTCAAATTTAATAATATTTTTTTACTAGAAATCTGTAACCTAAAGATTATCTAGTATTTTTTGTATGTTGCAAGCACACAGTATTGCAGGCTTGTAAAACATTTATAGTAGCAAGTAATTCTCTTAAGATTCGCTTAATAAGCGTAACTAGTTACTTAGTGGTTTTTACTTGACCCCTAAAAATAATCTTTAGGAACAATAATTTAACAACCTGCTATTCTGAATTTTGGAATGGCGCGTTACGCAATAACTAGAGCCTTCGGCGTCGGCGGATTCGTTTGGAACGTAGCGCAGCGATAGGTAACGTCTCCGGATCCGTAGGTAACGCAGCGATAGGTAGTGAACTATAGTTATAGCCTCTAGCCTCTAGCTGCCCTACCTAATCTGTTACGCTTAGAACGCGGCAAAGCTGTATGACTAAAGTCACGCTGTCGCTAATATCGTAGGTGCTTCTAACGCTAACCCCTAACCTCTAGCTAGCGACGCTAACAGCACCCGACCTTTCCAGTTTATTTAATCCATATTACTTAGGAAATCGAGTACTTGCAGAATAAAGACTCTATTTCAATCGCAATATAAATATGATTCTTGCAATCGCCACCACCATAGACTAAAAATCAAATTCTTTCCCCTTTAACCAAGAAAAATAATTTCTCCACAAATAATCTAAAGTAAACTAATAGAATCGAAAAAGTTTTTTGAATACAAAATTATCTTTATAAAGACTCAGCCCGAAGATAGCTTTAGTAGAAATTTTCCGGAAGAGCATTGGGTCTTAGCGGATAGAGTCGTAATTATTGCACCACGGGAAATTCTAAACACTCATATTTTCGGCGAAAATAGCATAAATTATAGAAATCAAAAATGTAATCAGCTTTTTAGAGGTGTGTTATAAGCTACAAATGCTTCAATGTAAGTATAATTTATGTACGGTGTATTAAAAGGAAATTACTAATATTTACCTCTAAAGCATAGGAAAAATAAACATTAATCTTTTTACTTGTTTACTCTACCAAAACCTATCAATAGCAGAAATATAATCATACCTGTCATCAAATAAAAATCTTAAAATTGTTAATACTAATTGAAATCATAAGTAAAAATCTATTGTTGTGAATAAATATTTATTTATGTGTTTTAGTCAAATAATTAAATCACATAAATTTATATATGTAATTTATTATTTCTCGAGCCAAAAATATCTTATCAATATTGAATACAAGTTAAAATTTCTCATAGTTGAAATTTTATGTCACTAACAACAAATCATATAGTCATTGAATAAAAATGTATAAAAAGAATAGTCTTTTTTTTAACTGATACTTGACTGTAATAGATTTATTATCCATAATCATCTATCAAAAGAATACAAGCTACAATCATTGATTATTCGTTAATAAAATAAATTCTTCCACAGTTTAAACTTGTTTTGCTCTAGACATTTACATTGCAGAATATGTCAGTATTATCACCATGAAGACTTTTATTTAATTTTAGAAAATATGGTAAAAATACTGTATGAATTAAATGTACTTTGCTATAAAGTTAGCTGCTTAATGTAGTTTTTACATTTTTTTTACTCCTTATCCAAAAATGTCTGGTAATCTCAATACAAGTAAGCAAAATCACCGCGACTTACAATCTAATTGAGATTTGATTGTCCTAAAATAAGGCTAGCAAGCTCAAGTTTACGTTCAAAGAATATATAAAAATTCGTATTACAAACTACATTTCATCTACTTTTAGGAAGAAATGGTAGTTGATGCCAAAGCAAAATAAGAGCTTGCTCGTATTAAAGTAGTCAGCATAAAAAGTAAAATGAGCACAACTCCTACAGGTGGCTACAAGTTTTTCCAGAAACTACACCCGCTATCTCTGCTGGCACAACTTACTAGCAGAAGAGTTACAGGCTGCTTAAGTGTTTTCACGCAAAATGATTTTTGGTCAATTTATTTAGAAGAGGGCAAGTTAACTTATGCATCCTGTTCCAATAAGTTGTTTGATAGACTCGACACACACTTACAACATTTGAGCCAAAATATTCCCAGCCTTCACAGCACCACAAGGACGCAAGTGAGGTTAATGTTTGAATCAAAACAAGAAAAAAAAGGTGCAATCACAGATTATGAGGCTATCTGCTGGTTAGTCGACAGGAGGTGCATTGCTCCTAGCCAAGCAGCAATGCTGATTGAAGAGCTAGCAAAAGAAGTAATGCAATCTTTTCTGAGTCTTAAAGAAGGAGGATATGAATTCAGTACTCAAACACCTTTGGATGAATTACCAAAGTTTTGTTATTTAGATTTGCGGCTGATAGTTGAGCATTGTCAAAAGGAACTGCGAAGTCAGAAAAGTATTGCGGTTTCATCAAATTCTCAACAAAAATCTTTGCCAGATTCCCAACAAAAATCTTTGCCAAAAACCTCCAGTGAAACGCAAATACCAACACAATTAATACAGCAAAGGGTGCAACCAAGGACAGAAATTGCACCAACACCAACAAATAATCATATTCAGGAAAGTGTTAACTCTGAAGAGCAAAATATTAATGGCAACAATCATCCAAAGCTGCTGCAAAAAAACCTGTACACAATTGCTTGTATTGACGACAGCGTAACTGTCTTAAATTCCATTAAACACTTTCTGGATAAAAACACATTTTCAGTTGTCACAATTAACGATCCGGTAAAAGCCTTGATGTTGATTCTGCGTAGCAAGCCAGATCTGATTTTGCTTGATGTTGAAATGCCTAATTTAGATGGCTATGAGCTATGTTCATTGCTGCGAAAACATTCAAGTTTTAAAGAATTACCAATTGTGATGGTAACGGGAAGGACTGGATTTATTGATAGAGCAAAAGCAAAAATGGTTCGTGCATCTGGGTATTTGACCAAACCTTTTACCCAATCAGACCTACTAAAAGCAATTTTCAAGCATATTAGTTAGTCAGAATTACGAAACGGGTTTAAAAATGTTTGACGTAATTGATTTATAAATTCAGGAGTTAAAGGAGTGAATGCTACTTCAGTGGGGACAATTTTAGTTGTTGAGGATTCTCCAAGTGAGTTGGAACTAATGAGCCATTATCTTCAAGAAAGTGGCTACAAAGTTCTCAAAGCTACCGGAGCGAAAGAAGCAATTGAAAAAATTAAAGTGGAAGAGCCAACTGTAATTATTACAGACCTGGTCATGCCGGATATGAGTGGTTTTGAATTGTGTCGTTACTTAAAGAAAAATCCCGATACCCAGGAAGTCCCAATAGTAGTCTGCAGCTCTAAAAATAAAGAAATTGACCGTTTATGGGCAATGAGACAGGGTGCAAAAGCCTATGTAACAAAGCCCTATACACGGGATCAACTTCTTCGTGCTATTAAGTCAGTAACAAATTAATAAATCCGCTCAAAACATGAATAGTTCCAAAATAACCGTTGCCAACGAACAGATACAAAACCATTCTGGCGACGGATATCTTAAGTTTAAGCTTAACCGTCAAACATTGGGTATTTTGTCCATGAAATATACCCAGGAAGCCATTGTTATTCCTGTGGAATCAATCACCTCAATGCCAAACATGCCTCCATGTATTCTGGGTTTAATGAATTGGAGAAGTCGGATAATTTGGTCTATAGATTTGCCAGAGATGTTAAATCTAGAATCCTTAGATACCAGATTGCACCAATACAATGCGATAATTATTCGCGTCGAATCAGTATTATTGGGTTTAATAGTCCAAGAAATTATTGGTACGGTTAGATTTATGCCCGATCTAATTCGTTCTCCAGTAGGACAAGTTGCATCTAGTTTAGTTCCTTATTTACGTGGATGCGTCATGCAAGAAAAAGAAATCTTACTATTGCTAGATGCGCGGGCAATTGTTCAGTCTTCTATTCTTCACAATGACTAGGGTGTATTGCTAAAAAGTAATTTTTTAGTATCTTGATTCATCAGTGCAGGGAAATACTGTTTATGTTTAATAAAGCTGACGATCTTAAGAATGGCAATACAGGTCGGGAAGTGTCATCTACTTCATCCGGAAAACTGACGAAGGCTCAAGCAAAATTGAACGCCATATCTTCCAATAGTAATGTTGAGAATAGATCTTCCTTAAATCGCCCAGGAAAAATTTTTCAGGGAATAAGCTGGGGACGCAAAGCAACTATATTAGCAGTTGCTTTTGGTACTTTGCCAATCTTAGGTATGGGAGTTTTTGCCTATAAACTTACAGACAAAGGAATTAGAGATAAAATTCATAAAATTCAAGAAACAAAAGCAACTGGATTAGCGGATAAAGTTAATCTTTTTATGTCAGAACGAGTTCGAGAAGTTCAACTTTGGTCAACTCTGCCAACTTTTAGAAATCCAAACAACGCCAGTAGTTTACTAAATAAATTTGGGGAAAACAGTCGTTTTTATAGTAATATCGCTATTTTCAATCTCAAAGGAAATGTAATTGCCCAATCTCAAAAAAATAAATTAAGCAACGAAAGTAATTTTGAATATTTTAAATACATTACTAAAACTGGCAAAACCCAGATATCTCAACCAGAAAAATCTAAAGATAATAGCACTTACAATATCTACATTGGCGCACCAATCAAAGATGCAGCTACAGGAAAAGTTCTCTATATTATCCGTGCTCAAATGCCCGTTGCATCTATTGATGACGAAATCGTTAAAGATTATGCCGGTCAAGGGCAGGAATATAATTTAGTAGATAGCTCTCAAACTATTTTCTTAAGTGCAGAGAAACAATATATTGGAAAAAAACTGATAACAGAATATAAAGAAATACCATCACTACTAAATCCTGATAGGGTTGAAACCTTCATCACTGATAGAGCAAGCAACAATCGCAAAGAACTTGTTAGCTATATACCATCAAGTAAACTATCGGGTTTAGAATGGAGCATATTGCTATCTCGGGATAAGGAAGCAGCATTTGAACCCCAAAGAAGTCTATGGTTGCAAATGCTCCTCGGGACCATACTCATGTCAACAGCTGTAATGATTCTATCCACTTTGTTGGTTAAGCGTGCTACCCGACCAATTGTCAGTGCAGCAGCAGCAGTAGCAAAACTCGGGGAAGGCAAACTCGATACTCGCTTGGAAGTAAGTGGAGAAGATGAAATAGGAGTACTGGGTGCCAATATTAATTTAATGGCAAAACAATTGCAGACACTAATTCAAGAAAAAGAACTTGACAGTACGACAGCTAAGTTACTAGCAGATATAGTCCTACAAACTCGTAAAAGTCTTACAACCGAAGATATTTTAAAAACAATAGTTGAAGAAACTCGTCAAGCATTAAAGACAGATCGGGTAGTTGTTTATATTTTCAATCCGGAAACTTGGGATGGAACCGTAGCCTCTGAGTCAGTGAATCCGAAATTTGTGCCGATCGCCGGACAAAAAATTGATGACCCCTGTTTTCGGGAACGCCAAATCAAAAACTATCAACAAGGTCGAGTCAGAGCAATTGAAGATATTTATGAAGATCCCGCTCTGAAGAAAGCAGATTGTTACGTGCAAACCTTGGAAAGATTTGCTGTTCGAGCAAATTTAGTTGCTCCTATCATTACCGAAAGTAAATTGTTAGGATTATTAATTGCTCACCATTGTCAAAGCCCGCGCCCTTGGGAAAAATCAGAAATTGATTTGTTTGAGCAAATTGCAGTTCAAACCGGTTATGCTCTCGAACAAGCAAAACTACTAGAAAAATTAGAAAGAAGCCAAATCAGTGCTGAGTCACAGTCCCACGAAGAACGGCGACAGAAAGAAAAACTGGAATTACAATTAGTAGAATTACTCAGCGAAGTTGAAGGTGCTGCTAGTGGAGATTTGACAGTACGTGCAGACGTGACCCCTGGAGACATTGGTACGGTTGCTGACTTCTTCAACTCAATTGTGGAAAGTTTGCGAGAAATTGTTACCCAAGTCAAAGATACTGCAACCCAAGTAAATACAGCTATTGGTTCCAATGAAGGTGCTATTCGAGAATTAGCAGAGGAAGCACTTTCCCAAACAACAGAGATTAACAACACTCTAGACGCTGTGGATAACATGAATCAATCCATGCAACAGGTCGCTCAGAGTGCCCAAGAAGCCGCATCGGTGGCAAAAAATGCTTCCCAAACAGCGACACAAAGTGGCGAAGCAATGGACTTAACAGTACAAAGCATAGTACATTTGCGCCAAACTGTTGGCGATACAGCAAAAAAAGTCAAGCGTTTGGGTGAATCAATGCAACAAATTACCCGCGTGGTAGCATTGATTAACCAAATTTCTATGCAAACTAATTTACTTGCAATCAATGCCGGAATCGAAGCCGCAAGAGCCGGAGAGGAAGGTCAAGGATTTGCAGTTGTCGCGGAGGAAGTAGGTGAACTTGCTGCTAGAAGCGCCGGTGCCACCAAAGAAATAGAGCAAATTGTCGAAAATATCCAACGCGAGACTAGTGATCTAGCAGAAGCAATGGAATTAGGGACTGCCCAAGTAGTAGAAGGTACCCGCGTGGTTGAACATGCAAAATACAGCTTAAATCAGATTTTGACAGTATCCCAACAAATTGACTCTTTAGTAAACTCCATTTCTCAAGCAACTACATCACAGGTAGAAATTTCTCAAACTGTGAGTCAGTTGATGAAACAAATTGCTAGTGTTTCAGAACGCACTAGTACTTCTTCAAATCAAGTAAGGCAATCTTTACAGCAAACTGTGAAAATTTCCCAAAAATTACAAAAAACTGTTGGTACGTTCAAGGTCAATTAAATTGCTGTCTTGCTGCATGCTCCCAGTCCGTTGTCTCGATGTATGTCTACAGTCAATGTTGAATTAATGCTTGACTAATGACTGATGACTACCAATTAATAAATAATGACTAAGGACAACAACGATGTCACAGGATAAAGAACTCGAAATCCAGATGCAATTTCTGGAGGAAGCTACCGATTATCTTAATACTCTGGAGGCTGTATTACTTGAAATAGACCCCAGTAGTAACATTCCTCTAGAAAAAATTAACGCTGCGCTGCGTGCTGCTCACTCTATTAAGGGTGGTGCAGCAATGATGGGATTCCGCGCTTTGAGCGATTTGGCTCATCGTCTTGAAGATTGTTTCAAAGTATTAAAAACACGGAAGAGTTCCCTAGATATAGATACTGAGTTGCAAAGTCTACTTATATCTGGCGTTGATTGGTTGCGTCAAATCGTAGATTTACACTCGGAAGGTCATGCGATTGAGGAGCAGTGGTTGGCAAATTTTTGCTATCCAGTATTTGAAGAACTCCACGAACGTTTGGGCGACCCAGCACCGGAAGATGTTTCAACCATGCTGTCGCCTGAAGAAGGGCAAAATATCATACCTTTGCTATTTCAAACTGAAGTTGAGGGTAGCTTGGAACGTCTGGAATCAATTGTGAGTCAAGACCAGCAAGCCGGCTTAAAAGAAGAACTAACAGTAATGGCTGCTGAATTAGGCGGTTTGGGAGAAATGCTGGAACTAACAGCTTTTACCCAACTATGTCAATCAATTGCTAATCGGGTTCAAATAACTGATCGAGATGGAGAGTTAAGCAAGTTAGCTAGAGCAGCATTGGAAGTATGGCGGCGATCGCAAGCCTTAGTTTTAACAAATCAAATTGATAATTTGCCAGTCGATATTGATTTAGAAGGTATTAGTTCTGAGAGTATTAGTTCTGAGGGCGTCAATTATGATGTTATTAGCCCAGAGAATATTGATTCAGCTGTTGAAACACCTCCAGTTGATAGCTCAGTATCGACAAACGATAATAAATTAGATAACACAGCAATAGATCTTAATATTGAAGACTTATTAACAAATTCTGAAGCAGAAACACAGGAAGAAGAAAATTTTGTTGTCAATTCATCAAGTCAACAAGCAGACGCTACATGGCTAGAAGATGAGGTTATTTCTACTGATTTTGAAGCACTAGAAGCAGCTTTTGCTCGGGAAGCTGCAGAAGAAGTGGTGGAAGAAACACAATCAGCAGCTGCGAATCGTGAAGAAATTTCCACTACAGACTATAAACTGATCGAACATAAAGCAGAAAATAATTTTGCTGGAAATAAAAGTGATACTCCAGAAAACACTGTTCGCGTTCCTAGCAAGCAATTAGAACAAATAAATGATTTATTTGGGGAACTCGTCATTCAACGTAATGGGCTTAATTTGCAATTAGAAAGATTGCGTAAGCTAATTCGCAGTTTGAATAAACGAGTCCAAACTTTGGATCGGGAGAATCACCAATTACGTACTGCATATGACAAAATAGCAACCGGGTCTTCTACATCTTTGGGTGTTTCACCACTAACTTTACCTGGTAGTAAAGCACCTGATAATAGTCATTCATCTGATGATGAAGTTACTCACAATGGTAATGGAGAGGATAATAAGCTTGACTTAGGTGATGATGCGATCGCCCAAAGCATTAACAGCAGTTTTGATGCTTTAGAAATGGATCGTTACAACGAACTAAATTTCCTTTCCCAGGAAGTAATGGAAACTATTGTTCAGGTGCAGGAAGTTGCTACTGACATTGAGCTAAGTATTGAAGATACCGATCAAATTTCCCGCAAACTAAATAAAACTTCCAAACAGCTACAAAGAAAATTAACTCAAATCAGAATGCGTCCCTTGGGAGATGTTGTTGATCGCTTCCCCAGAGCGGTGCGCGATATGAGTGTAGAACATGGCAAAAATGTTCAACTGAAAGTTGAAGGTGCAAATACTTTAATTGAACGTAGCATTTTAGAATCCTTGGGCGAACCACTAATGCATTTGATGCGAAATGCTTTCGACCATGGAATTGAAGATCCGGTTACCCGTACTGCACATAATAAGCCAGAGTCAGGCTTAATTGAAATCAAAGCTTGTCATCGCCGCAATCGTACAGTCATTACCATGCGAGATGATGGACGTGGCATTGACTTGGGTAAAATTCGCCAAAAAGCCCTAGAAATGGGTTTAGACAAATCTTTATTAGACCAAGCTACAGAAGAAGAACTTCTATCACTAATATTTGAACCAGGATTTAGTACCAGTGAAAAAGTCACCTCACTATCTGGTCGGGGTGTTGGTATGGATGTTGTTCGGAACAACCTCAAACAAATCCGCGGAGATATTACCGTTAATACTGAACCCGGACAGGGTACAACTTTCACTCTTTCTGTACCATTTACCCTTTCTGTTGCAAGGGTACTATTGGTGGAAAGTAATCGCATGTTGTTAGCGTTCCCAACAGACATAGTCGAAGAAATCTTCTTGTTGGAAGACAAACAAGTTAATGTGATCGGTACGAATGAATTCTTAAATTGGCAAGATAAAGATTTAACATTGATTCGTTTAAGTAAATATTTGCGATTTAACTGCGTACGCTACGATAATCCAGACTTAGAAGCCCCAGCAGCAATCAACGCTAGCAGCGTGTTAATCGTTAAAGGTGGAAATCAACAACTTGCAATGCAAGTGGATCGCACATGGGGAGAAATGGAAGTTGCTGTTCGTCAAGTGGAAGGAGATATTCACTTACCAGAGGGCTTTAGTAACTGTACAATTCTTGGTGATGGTCGAGTAGTGCCATTAGTTAATATCAATGAACTGCTTTATGGAGTTGTTAATAAAGATCGCAGTTCTAGGAGTAACAAATTACCTTCAGCCAAGCTAAAAACAGCATTTCTACTTTCTGGTGAAAGTAAACCGCCTGAATCATCTCGAAACCGTAAGGGTAAAATTTTGATTGTTGATGACTCTATTAATGTTCGCCGGTTTTTAGCTCTGACACTAGAAAAAGCTGGGTACAGTGTAGAGCAGGCTAAAGACGGTCAAGATGGTTTAGAAAAGTTGGATTCTGGATTGGAAGTGCAAGCTGTAATTTGTGATATTGAAATGCCAAGAATTGATGGTTATGGCTTTCTAGGACGAATTAAGGCTAATGCTAAAACAAGAGATATCCCAGTCGCAATGCTCACTTCTCGTAGTAGCAACAAACATAAACTTCTTGCAATGCAACTTGGTGCAGTGGCTTATTTTTCCAAGCCTTACAACGAACAAGATTTACTCAAGACATTAGAAGAAATAATTTATCCTGTCGCAGGCACAACTGCAAAGTAATGAATAATGAATAAATTAGTTAGGAAGTAGGGAAAAGAGGGAATTGTTTTCTCTTTTTCCTTTTATCTTAATTTTTAAGTTTATTTATTATTAAGCTTTACTGTTTAGATTTTATAGTTTTGCTTTTTTATAATTATACTGCTTCGTAAATCTGGCTTTTATTCGTTGTTAAGCAATATTTCACTTTAAAAATTGAACTTTCAAATTTTGATTTAATATCTGAAATTTTGATTTGATGCTTGGATTCTTACTGTATTTAATTTGGATATTTCGTACTCAATTGATATCAATCAGTTACCAGTATAGCACGCCATTGGTAAGTATTTCTATATTTTTCTGCTGAATTTTATTACAAAAAATTATCTAACTAACTAATTATAAATCGGCTACGAAAAAAAAGACTTTGTGAGTAAGTTTCAGCTTTATTTATTATTTTCAAGCCAGGGAAATATGCCGAGTCAATTAATAACTATAGTTAGTTGATATACATATATTTCTGCAGAATTATTGTAAATTTATAGAGCAACGTATAATCTTTTATTTTTCACTAATCATCATTACATGCTTAGAAATACTTTCAGGCTTTGAAACTTTCAGGCTTTGAAACTTAGATACAGCAACATCTAACAAAGTTTATATCGAAAATTTGCTTGGAGTCATTTCAGAATCACAGTAATCATTGATTCTATGTGCAGTGATTATTTAGTGCTCTTAATTTTTAGTTTGATTGACTGCCTGCTTGTATTTTTTTACCTTGTCATGATAAACATACAAAAAACAAAAACAAAATATTTTAATAAATTGATTTTTTTTTACGAAATATCTCTAATATACTTTCCCGAAGGTGAGATGTATTGATTACTCTAAATATATAAAATATATAAAAATATAATTATTTTTCATTCTTAAATCGACAACTTTGAGTTGGAAAATTTGAATAATATTTAGTTTTATTTTAAGAGAAATAATGGGGGAATATATATTAACTGTGATGTAAAAGTAGTAATTTTTATTAGTTAATGAAGAAGTAATTAATTACTGTCAAGTAGTTTTGCATAATGGGAATAATGTAATCCCATCGCTTTCGATAGACTGCATATATTGATAATATCAAAAAACACTAGAAATTTTGTTTAGTTTTAATAACAATAAAAATCAAAGGCTTAAGATAACTTGAGCTTTAATTAGTCAAAAATCATTGTGCAACATCATACATCTAATTTTAGTGGTCAAAAAATGTCAATTTTACAGCGATTTTATAACCTCTCAATTGGTCGCAAACAACTAGTTGCATTAGTTGCTTCAGAATTAGTTTCTGTTATTGGTATTGGTGTTGTCGGAACTTCGATTATTAGTAATAGTTTAAGGAATCAACTTTCCGAGCAAGCAAAGTCAGAAATTACCGTCACCGATACTAATTACAATATTAAAATTAACCAAATGGGTTTTGGATTTCGGGGACAGTCAGATAATGCAGCAATTATTAATGCAGCATCAATACATGAATCAGGAAGGAGTATCACTGGTGGTTTAAGAGCGCAAGTAAAACAAATTCTTCGTAATGAGATCAAAGCCAGAGAAATAGAATATGCAACTTTGGTTGGTAGAGATTTAAGAATAGTTCTTAATGCAAATAGTGAACGTAGTGGGGAGAAATTTAACCCAGATAATTTAGTTAGTGATGCTATCAAAACCGGCCAACAAATTAAAGCTACTGGTATTGTGAGCTTATCTGAGTTAACTAAAGAATCACCACCTTCTCTCAAGGCAGTAAAAGATTATTTTAATGAAGGTAAAGCCTTGATTAGATATACTGCAACACCAGTAAAAAATAGAGCTACAAGGGCAATTATTGGTGTTCTAATTTCTGGAGATGTTGTTAATGGGAAAGAGAATATTGTTAAGAAAACTTTAGAAGCAACTGGGGGAGGCTATAGTGCTATTTATCAACTCCAACCGACAGGAGAATTTGTTTTAGCTTCCTCTTTAAATCAAGGCAAATCGGAAAATATCAATCGAGCCATAGCTAATTTAAAATTATCCTCAAAAGGTGAATCTTTATTAATAAAAGCTGCACAAAATCCTAATGGTGAAACTGTCACCGACCGCATCAAACTAGGGGACCAAACCTACACAATGGCAGCCACTGCTATTCCTAATAGAATCATCCAAGGAGCTAGTAGACCGCAGAAAAGTTTTGGAGTAGAACCACCAGTAGGTATTTTAGTCAGGGGAACCCCAGAAAATGCTCTGAATCAGGCAATTGGTAAAGCAGTAATAATAGAATTATTAACAGTTCTTTTTGCTTTAACTCTAATTGCTATTTGGGCAATTATTTTACGGCGGTCAATTGTTACACCGATCAGAAATCTACAGGAAACTGCAAAGAAATATGCAAATGGCGATCGCACTTCTCGTGCTCAGGTATTTGCAACTGATGAAGTAGGAGAATTAGCTGTTAACTTTAATAGAATGGCTGATAAAATCACCCGACAAGTTATTCATCAGGAAAAAGAAACAAAATTAGCACTTCAACTAAATAATGTTGCTGCGAATATTCGCGAAACTTTGAATGTTGACCAAATTTTAAAAGCAACGGTATCTAATACTAGAGAAGCATTGCAATTAGATAGAGTGATTTTCTATCATTGCGACAACTATAATATTCCTCAATTAATTGCGGAGTCTGTAAGTTACGAATGGGAAGCAGCTTCGGAAAGTCAATTTACTCAAATTCAAGTTACAGCAGAAGCTAAAGTTGGTAGCGTACAAGTAGTCGAGAACATTGAATCCAGCGACTTTTCTCCAGAGTATCTCCAGCAACTGCACAAACTGAATGTCAAATCCCATTTAATTGCACCAATATTTGTTAATAAACAACTTTATGGATGGTTAGCAGCTCACCAATGCTCTGATTATCGTCAGTGGGAAGAAATTGAAATTAATTTATTTTCCCAAGTCGCAATTCAAGTTGGTTACGCGTTGGAACAAGCAGAATTACTCCAACAGATAGAACAAGGGATGAAAAATGCTGAGATAACTTCTGAAGAAGAACGCAAGCAGAAAGAAGCCTTGCAAATGCAATTATTAGAACTTCTTGACAATATTGAAGGTGCAGCAGGTGGTGATTTAACCGTGCGAGCAGATGTTGGTGATGGAGAAATTGGAACTGTTGCTGACTTCTTTAACTCCATTGTGGAAAGTCTACGCTCAATTGTGACTCAGGTTAAAACATCAGCAAGTCAAGTAAATACAGCTATTGGTTCTAATGAAAATGCTATTCGTCAACTAGCAGAAGAAGCACTGACCCAAGCAACAGAAATCAGCCATACTCTCGATGCAGTTGACAGCATGAGTCAATCAATGCAAAAAATTGCCATCAGTGCTCGAGAAGCAGCTTCAGTGGCTGGAAATGCTAAGACTACTGCAACGGAAAGTAGTAAAGCAATGGATTTAACCGTACAGAATATCTTGCGTTTGCGCACAACCGTAGCTGAAACAGCCAAAAAAGTAAAACGTTTAGGGGAATCTACTCAGGAAATTAATCGTGCGGTAGCACTAATTAATCAAATTTCTATGCAAACCAATTTACTAGCGATAAATGCTGGGATTGAAGCATCCCGTGCTGGTGGAGAAGGTCAAGGTTTTGCTGTCGTTGCTGAAGAAGTAGGCGAACTTGCTGCTAAAAGTGCAAATGCAACTAAAGAAATTGAAAAAATAGTTGAAAATATCCAACGCGAAACTAGCGAACTTGCACAAGCAATGGAACTGGGTACAGCACAGGTTGTAGAAGGAACAAAAATTGTTGAAGGTGCCAAATACAGTTTGACTCAAATTCTAACAGTTTCTCAACAAATTGATTCTTTAGTGCGGTCAATCTCTGGTGCTACAACTTCCCAAGCAGAAACATCACAAAATGTCAGTGAATTAATGAAACAAATTGCCGGCGTTTCAGAACGTACTAGTACATCTTCTCGCCAGGTAAGTAAATCGCTACAAGAAACTGTAGAAATTTCCCAGGAATTACAGGAAATTGTAGAAACCTTTAAAGTTAGTTGAGGGATTAGGGATAGCACTGCGTCCCACCTTGCAGCATAGAGCCTGCGGCGTCGGCAGATCTGTTCGGAACGGAACCTAGCGCACCGATAGGTAACGGCTCCGGATCCGTAGGTAGCGCAGCTATAGTTATAGCCTCTGGCGACTGGGGATTGGGGTTAGCAAAATGTGGCGTGATAACCTCATATGGCGATTGGTATTAGCTGTTATTCGTGAGACTTTAAGTCCTAGTTCTATAAATTTCCACACACTTCTCATCCTCCCACACCTCCCACACCTTGGAAATCATCCCCACAATCTTCTACCCTCTTTGCCTTTCAAGCGGTTGTGACTATCTTCCAATAATTTAGGAATATCTAATTTTTCTGGACACCGGGGTAAACAATCTCCACATTCGGTGCAACGATTTGCTTTCATTCCGGGAAACCAATGACCGGCATTTTCAAACATACGATAGCGATATTTCCCATATTCAGCCATATCATAAGCTATTGCCAAATTACGAAGTCGTAAGACCTCAGGAATATTAATATTTTCCGGACAGGGTAAACAGTCATAACACTGACTGCACTTCTCAGTACCTAAAACTGAATCTCTGTGATTTTCTAAACTATTAAATATAGTGATTTCTTCTATAGTTAACTTTTCGGTACGATCGGCAAAATTTAATGGTTCTTCCAACTCTTTGGGAATTGCTGGTCCGACGCTCAAAGTGCTAATTCTAGGGTCACTAAGTAAAAATCTATAATTTAATTCTAAAGGTGAAAAGGGCTGGCAAAGACTCTTTAATGCTGGGGGTGGTGTATAAAGGCGTCCTCCTTTGTCCGCAGGAGAAATAATGAATATCCCCATACCCTTAAGTGAAGCTAGCTTGATCGCTGGATAATTCCTTTGGAAAAAGTAATAATAATGCAAATTTACAAATTCAAATAAACCTGTATTTATTGTCGCAATAATTACTTCTAGGGAGCCATGGCTAGAGAAACCAATATGTTTTACACGACCATCAGCCATGGCTTCTTCCACAGCTTGCATACACCCATTTTTCTGCTTGATAAAATCAAAATGTTCCCAGGTATTCAACCCATGAATCCCAAGGCAATCTATATAATCTAATTTGAGGCGTTTGAGAGACTCATCAATCCACCAACGCATTTTATCAGCATCCGCAGTCGGTGGTATTTTTGTTGTGATATGGATTTGGGAGCGGGATACGGGAAGCTCTGAGTTAATAATTTCACCAAGATACTCCTCACTTTTACCATAGCTAGAGGCAGTTTCTATGTGATTAATCCCTAATTCTACTGCTTGTATTAGGGTCTGCCGTACATTTTTCGGCGAACTTAAACAGCGCATTGTTCCCAAGGAAAACACTGAAAAATTTAAATTGGTTTTCCCAAAACGTCGATATTGCATTTACTCTTAAAGTTATAAGTTAAATAGCCAGGAGTTATTGATAAGAGTACTCACGTCACGATTTTTATGATTCATGATTTTTATGATTCATGATTTTTATGACTCATGATTTTTGTGATTCATAATTTTTGTGATTCATAATTTTTGTGACTTATGATTTTCTTATTTCATAATTTTTTTCGTTCGCAGTCAATAACCGTGTTCTATAGCGCGTAGCAGAGCGCGCTATAGCTACACATTCTCCTTTTCGGCTAGTGCAAAGCATTGATCGCTCCGCGCATGCACTGAGCTGCACCTGCAGTGTTTGTTGACGCGGCTTAGCCGTTTGTTGACGCGCTATGCGAACGCCGGAAGGCGCGTACTAACACGGAGTGCGTCCAAACGTGCTTATCGCAACTAGAAAATTTTCCAGTCCGCTCGTCATTGTCCTCAGCAAACTTATAACTTTTTAGAATCTATCAAGATTCATTTTTTCCAAAACGCTTAATCAAATCCTCCGGACGTAGTTCAGATACAAACTCACGGAAAGCTTCTTGTTCGGCTTCATCTGCGTCTCTATCCACAGGTATGGAAGCATCAGCAATCACTTCTTCCATTACCCAGATTGGGGAATTGGTACGCAGTGCAATTGCGATCGCATCACTAGGACGAGCGTCAATCTCTTTTTTGGTTTCTCCTTGTTGCAAAATTAAAGATGCATAAAAAGTATCATTTTGCAAAGAGTGGATGATTATCCGTTCTAAGGTGAGGTCAAAAGCTTTGAGAATACCCACCATTAAATCGTGAGTTAAAGGTCTAGGCGGTTTATGGTCTTCTAATGGACCCATAATAGCCCTTGCTTGCTCCTGACCAATAAAAATTGGTAAGGCACGGCGTTCGGATGCATCTTTTAGTAGCACTATAGGGCTACGAGTAATGGCATCCAATGCTATACCAGCGACTTTCATTTCAATCATTGGCTAAGCCTCTAAGATCTTTTGAGCATTAACAGAAAAGTAATAAATGATACGTATAACCTGGAAATTTTCGTAAAACTGTAAACATAGGTCATTAATAGGTGATGATTTTTTATAATTGCTTCTATTAAACTCCCAAATTGTTGCGAATACCAGAGTAAATTACATTCATCTGTTTTAATAATTATCTCCTTAACCAAGTATGCCTTGATTTGAGAGTAAATGTGTTGACGTCTTCATATAATCAGAAGTTAAAAATTATACTTTTGTTTGCAAAATTTTAAAATAAATATCAGCTATTTCAGTCAAAATTAAGAGATAAATAAACTTAGTGTTGCAATTTAGCCGTGTTCACTGGATTGATTCAAGCATTGGGAACCATAAGACCTCTAGAAGGAAATTATTGGCAAATTAATTGTATTGATGGTGCCTCTGCTCCCATTATGCAAGATTTAGCTTTTGGCGATAGTGTAGCAGTCAATGGAGTTTGTTTGAGTGTAGAAACAATTTTGCCGGATGGTTTTATCGTTACAGCTTCACCAGAAACCTTGCAACGCACAACCCTAGGTAAAGAAGAAACATTACAAATTTCCGTGAATTTAGAAACTTCTTTGCGTGTTGGTAGCAAGATTGGCGGACATTTCGTCATGGGACATGTAGATGGTATTGGTCGATTAGTCCAAGCTTCGAAAACAGCAACTTCGTGGGAAATGACCTTTAGTGTTCCCCATGCGATCGCACATTATCTGGTTCCGAAAGGTAGTATTGCTATAAATGGGATAAGTCTCACAGTTGCCCAATACCAACCTGATGATGCACTGTTGAAAGTCGCAGTTATTCCTATCACCTATGTTGAAACAAATCTGTGCCATTTGGTCCCCGGAAGCTGGGTAAATTTGGAAGGGGATATTCTAGGCAAATATGTGGAGAAATTTATTACCAACGGGAAAGTGGATTATCCCACGACTTCTGACTCTGAAGAAAAACAAATAACACCAGTGTTTCTCGCAGAGCATGGGTATTTATAGCATGTATAAATTAGTTGATTTTAAGAGGAGACGGTCGCCGACTGACTACTTTATTGGTAATTGGTGTTAGCGGTTAGCAAGCTTACTATGGAAGTTTTTCCCGTAAGACATATTACTCAAACATAAGGAAGAATATTCTCCAGAGCAGTTTAGACCTAAATGGCAGGGCAAAATTTGACAAAAGCTCTGCCGTTTAGGCTCAACTTAGGCGCTTGCACCCATTACCAAAATTCACAAATATTATTCTACGGAAATGACAGGTGTTTAGACTTGTATCAGATTGGTCTCAAATAGTCGGTAATTGAACTATTTTTCTGGTTGATATACTTGGGCTGTTTGTAAGCTCCGAGTTAGCTGTGCGAGGGAAGAATTTAACTCCATACCAGGATCCACAGCAACCCAACCAGAACTGGTTAGCTGGCGAACCTCGAAATGTAGGTGAGGACCAGTAGAGTTACCAGTACTACCAACTCTTCCAATTACAGCTCCTTTTTCTACCACTTGACCAGGTTGAACCAATATCTCAGACATGTGACCGTAAAGGGTTTTTTGGCGATCATTGTGCTTCAATACAGCAGTTAAACCATAACCACCAAGCCAGTTAGCAGTTTCTACCCGACCGGATTCTACTGCAATAATTGGCGTACCCATAGCTGCAGCTAGGTCAATCCCCGAGTGGAAGCGTTGAACGCCTGCAATTGGATGCTGTCGCCAACCAAACATGGAAGAAATTCGTGCCGGAATTGTTAAAGGAAATGCCATTCCATTACCGCCATAAGCAATTGCAGGGCGATAACCAATTCGTGGTAGTACGGAAGCCAGAGGAATGTTGTAAGCAAGTGTTGTTGCTCGGGGTACCTGCTTTAATGCTGTTAATGGTGATGGTAAAGCTCCACCAGAAGGTGCAATGGGACTGGAACTTACAATTGTATTCTGCCCACTTGGTAGAAAATTGTTAGGGCTGGGAATAAAACGATTTGGGTTGAGAATATTTTTTGTGGTGCTGCTAACCCGTCTAGCATTCAAATTGACTCCAGCTAATCGTTGAGAAAATCGGCGACTTGCTGACGATCTATTTTTTCTCAAACCTTTCCCAGAACGTCGAATGGATGAAATATTTGCTAAATTTAGGGTTTGACCTTTTTTCATCCAGCTTGGAACAGGTTTGCGCGGATTCTTACTTTTAGAATTCCCAGCTATTCTGACTAATTGCTGACAGTAATTACTTGCAAGCTTTTTACTTCTTGACAATACTGCTTCACAACCAGTTCGGCGTTCTTTAAGAACTACGGAGCTAGGTGCTTTATACTTAGAGGTTATTTGAGAATTGTAATCTGTCGGATCGATATAGGCGTTGTTGTAATCCCTTGCTTTGGGAACAGAGTTTCTTACAGTATTGTTAGCTGCGGCGGAATTAGTAAGTTTTTTGATTGTTTTAGGAGCAACAGAAGAGTTTAAGTTGGTTGCTTTAGGTTTTTTCTGACTGGCAGAAATTTGAGGTTGAGATTTTTGATTTTTGGATTCTCGAGTTTTAATTATGACGGGATTATTAGTGCTGTTGTTAGCCGTCACTTTTACTTTTGGTTTTGCTTGACGCGCACCTAAAGCTGATGCACCCGATTTTTTCTGTGATTGAATTTTACTTGCAGGTTTTGCATTACTAGCTTTTGCTTTTCTGAGCCGTTCTCTGAGCGAAGCTCGCTGCTGTGATAACCCAACCTGTAGCTGAGATTTTGTTTTTTGAGATGTGGGTTGGGAAGATGCGACTGTAGGTACTATGTTGTCAATAGAAGACTCAGTCTGTGCAAATACCAAACCACTACTAAGAAGACTAAAGCTTCCCAACCAACATAAACCACGAGCAGGTAGTGTTGTTACCAAACGTTTCATATTACCGTTTTGGTTGACGTTTTGGCTTTCCTGGGATGGTTTATGTAATTTTTCATCGGCAGAGTTATGGCGCTGCGTCATATTTTTCACTGTAATTGTCTGAAGGTTTACTTAATCAGATGTTCTCGGTTTATTCTCTAATCAAAATTTTAAAATTTTTGATTAACAATCTTGAATTAAAAATTTTGAATTAGAGGATTCAATTAATAAGAATAATTAAGAGGTTTTACGGTAGCCCAAACTGATTGTACCGGGCTGAAGGTCAATATAGGGTGTTGTTACTGATTCAGAATTAGAAGATTCCATGCGAACATGAAGGCTGCCAGATGGATTTACACCAATAATTGTTCCAGGATTATTATTTACATATACTTTCTCACCTATATTTACCAGTAGCCGAACATAGCGAGACAATAATATATCTACTCCTTCTTGTTCAAGGCAACGTATGCCGAATTCTATCCCCTGGATAATTTTCGCGGCTAATTCTTCCAGGCTGACAAAACTTGAATTATTTAAACTTGAGTTGTTTTGATTTGTCTGCCAAGTTTTGAGATTAATTCCAGTTTCAGGAGTTGGATTTTCCCAGTTAATCCCAACCCCGATTACCGCTTGAGTTATTAATGCTTTTTTTACTTTAGTTTCAGTTAGGATCCCACCGAGCTTATATCCATCTAAAACTAAATCATTAGGCCACTTAATCTCCACAAAAATGCCACAATCTTGTAGCTCTTGGGCGATCCCCCAAGCACTAGCAAGGGTCAATTGATAGCCATGATTAACTTCTAAATGGGAATTTAAAGCTGCTGAAAGATACAACCCACCTTTCGGGGAATTCCATTGACGTCCCCATTGTCCTCGCCCGCTAGTTTGAGTTGTAGCGATAACTGCAAATCCTGGTTTTATACCTTGTTTGAGTAATTCCCAGGCAGTGGTATTAGTAGAAGATACGGTATCAAAAATATGTATAGAAGAAAATATATTAGTATAATTTCGCCTTTCTTCCAGGGCTAATTCTAGCTTTTGCCGATTAAATTCCACAGCAATTTACCCAAAATAACTTGTTCGAGTTAGCATAAATTGGCTATTTTTATTTTTCTTTAGGTTTGGTTAAAATGCACACTTGGCACTGGCGCGATTGGGAAGGGTTGCCTTATTTGACTTGTAGTTTGCTCGAGCCCATAGCAGCACATGGCTTTTTGACTCAACATTTTTGGTCTCGCCCGCTATCGGAAATGACAAAGGCACTAACGCCAGGTACATCAGTCTATCGCTTAAAACAGGTACATGGCAATACTGTTTTGTCGCCAACAGAAATCGAACATCGCTTGAAAACTGGCAAAGAAATTGATGAGCAAGCAAATACAGTCTTAGCAATGGGAGATGGACTCCTTAGTGACAACTCTCAACAGGCACTTTGGGTAGCCTCAGCTGATTGTACCCCTGTACTGATAGCAGACCAAAAGACCGGTCAAGTGGCTGCTGCTCATGCCGGATGGCGCGGTACTGCACAAAAAATTGTTCCCCAAGCAATCGCCCGCATGCAAGAAAAGGGTAGTAAGATTTCCGACCTACGAATTGCAATGGGACCAGCGATCGCAGGTGAGGTTTATCAAGTTTCCCTGGATGTTGCAGCGCGAGTGGGAGCCAGTATAGCACCCCTATCTTTAGAATCCCAAGTTTCAGGATCGCAAAAAATATTATCCCAAGAACAAGAAAGTGCGATCGTTCGTGCTGTGCAAAAAATCCCAAATTCTCCCTTACTTCCCGATCCAGAAGCAGGTAAAATTCGATTAGATGTGCGCCGAGTTAACGCACTACAGATGGAACAATTGGGCATAGGTACGGAACAAATCGCCATTGCACCGTACTGTACTTATCAAACCCCCAAGCATTTCTTTTCCTATCGTCGAGCTAAAGAAAAAAAAGTTCAGTGGTCGGGAATTATTAGTCCTTGAGAATTAGTGCATAATTATTAATATATGACTTTTATTGGTTGACGGTTAACTGTATCAATGTTGGCTGCCAACCATGATTTTGTCTGACAATAAATAATTTATTTCTACGATTTTTTGATTATTTTGTAGTTTGTAATTTAATATCAGTTTTTGAGTGTGGAAAAATTGCCCCAATTAAGTTCTGAAACAATTGACCGTATTATTGAAATGGCGTGGGAAGACAGAACCCCATTTGAAGCTATTGAAACCCAGTACGGTTTAAAAGAAAAAGATGTAATTAGCATTATGCGTCGTGAGATGAAAGCATCTAGTTTTCGGATGTGGCGCAAGCGGGTTAGTGGACGTAAAACAAAACATTTAGACAAGCGCGGTTTTATAGAAGGTAGATTTAAGTCTGATAATCAAAAGACATAAGTGGTAACTGGAAACTGGTAATTATTAATTTGTAAATATTAACTGATAACTGTAGCCGTTAAGAGTGTGGTGTTAACCACAAACTAAATTGTTAGTAAAAAATGTTATTCCACATCGCACCGCAAAATGAAGTTACATTACTCTTTTGGTTGTAAAGATTGACCATAAATAATTTATTATTCGCGATTTTACCTGTTTTCAAAGCTTCTAAAGCAACCTCTGCAGATGGCGTTCGCCTTTTTAAATTAGTTTCAGTCATCCATTGCAACCAATTAACTAAGCCAGAACTAAGTTTAACGAAATGCTCAAATTCTATTCGCATTTTTTGCCGAGGTAATTTAGTTGGTTGAATACCTGTGGATAATGTAATTAATGTTGCTCCTAAACTGTAAAGGTCAGAAGCTGTGGTTGCTGCACCATTTAATTGTTCTGGAGACATATAACCACAAGTTCCTACTATCGGAAGTATATCGTCGTATCTAGTTTGCAGGGTCTGGGCGCAACCAAAATCAATTAGGTACGGACGGTCTGCCAAAATAATGTTACTGGGTTTTATATCTCGGTGAATTATAGATGGCAGTTGTTCATGTAGATAAATTAGTATTTCTAATAATGATTTGGCGATTATTTTAATTTCTTTTTCTGTAAATTTTCCTTTCCATTGTAAATATTCTGCTAGCGACCTACCTGGCATGTAGCTTTGAACTAGGGCATAGCCTTTCCCGTCATCATAAGAAAATTCAAAACGATCAATATAATGAGGAATTCCTGGATGTTTGAGTTCTTTCAAGACTTGAACTTCGCTTTCAAATAATCTTAAATCTTCACCAATAAACTCATCATTCAATGTTAATAACTTAATAACTACTAGCTTTCTTATTTTTATATCGTAGGCTAGTAATGTCTTTCTTTGAGGTTTCCTACCCAATACCTGTAAAATCTCGTAGCGTTTTTGCAGAATTTCTCGATAAAAGTTGTTATGATATACGTCGATCATGATTCTAGCCCTGTCATGTTTCTTTTTTAGTTGCTACAAGCTTTTTTTTGACAATAACTACACATTTTCAAACTGAATCCAATACAGATCGAACTGGTGACGTATCTAATTCCTAGGTTCTTGTTTTGCTTTTGGTAGCTATCACCTCAGATATTTTTCCCGTTTCGAAATACGATCCTTTTATGGAAAGATGTGTCACCAGACTTGAAAAACTGCTCTTATTGTTGCGAGTTTTCCCAAAAGCAAAGAATACAGAATTGTGTGTAAGTAGTATTTTTAGATAGCTACAAGGATATAAATACTGATTCAGCAAAATTGAAACTTATATTGACATATGCCTTTAGATTGATTATTACCTGATACACTCCAGTGTTTGACTCAAGATATTAAGTTATCGACTTGTGACATACTCACAGTTGTAACGACTACGCTTTATCCTTCTTAAAGAGAGAGAACTATGGATTTATCGAATTCCAATACTGTCAAAAATTTAGAGGAAGCTTTTGGTGGTGAGTCGATGGCAAACCGGAAGTATTTATTTTTTGCCGAAGTCACCCGTAAGTTAGGAATGAAGGAACTTTCCAAGCTATTTAAGGAAACAGCTAATCAAGAAACAGAGCATGCCTTCGCTCACTTTCGTTTGATGCACCCAGAATTAGTAGTAGATAATTTGGATTCGTTAAGTGAAGAAGACAAGAAAAAAATTGCAGCTCGCTGTCTAGAATTGGCGATCGAAGGTGAAACCTACGAATATGCAACTATGTACCCAGGTTTTACCGAACAGGCTCGTAGCGATCGCGATGCTGGAGCTGTGGAAGAATTTAAAGCACAAGAAGCTGAGTCGAAAGAGCACGCTCAAATATTCAGTAAAGCAGTACATAACTTTGGTCTATTAACGCACATTGAAAATCATCATGCCCGTCAATACACGGAAGCACTTAATACACTTAATGGTGAGTCGCCAGTAGAGAAAAAAGCTGATGAAGATCCAGCAACTCAAAAATGGATTTGTCGTCAGTGTTCGATGATATATAACCCTGTTGAGGGCGATCCAGATTCAGGAATTGCACTAGGAACACCCTTTGAGGATATTCCGGAGGATTGGCATTGTCCTATTTGTGGCGCACAAAAGAAAATGTTTGTGCCTTATGAAGAAGCAGCTGCAGCGTCCGCAGCATAAGGCGATCGAGCATATTAGCGTGACTTGAGGTTACGCTAATTAGTTTGATTGAAATTAGCTTGATTGAAATCGGAGGATTTTTAAAGATTTAATTTAATTAGTATTAAAATTTTTCTCAAAATCAAGGGGCTCTGGTGCATAGTAGGGACAAAATCTATCCTCTGGACCTTTAGCGAGAACGAGACAAAAAGAAAAAGGGTTGCCTGTATAGAACCGACAACGATTACATTGTGGTAGTTTGCGTCTAACTCTTGGTTTGATCATGGGAGTATTCTCCACTTTAGGCGCATGAGGGAACGCTAGCATCTTTATTTTAAATACTCAACAGATTAAGCTGTCCAGAGAAAGTACTAGATTTTTATTAAAACTAACAATAATTAACAGTTTACTTAATGCTTGATTTACTTGGTACTTAATTATACGTACTTCGTTCGACTAGATTCATCTTACTGTTGTATATGGCGTACTTAGCTTTTCCTTCTCTTTTTGCCTGATACATGGCAATATCAGCATCTCGCAATAAATTTTCTGGTTGTTGGTAGTGGCTGCTACTAATTGCAATTCCAATGCTAGCTGTTGCAATTACTGTGCGTCCATTCAAATAAAGTGGTGTTTTTAAGGTTTTTTGGATGCGCTGAGTAATATTAGTTGCATCGCTAATGTCTTTTATCTCTTCTAGTAGCACTACGAACTCGTCACCTCCCAATCGTGCTACTGTATCTCCACTACGCAAGCATGATTCTAAACGACGAGCGATCGCAATTAGAAAAGTATCTCCCATCGCATGTCCAAAATCATCGTTAATATCTTTAAAACCATCTAAGTCTAAAAATAAAATTGCAAAGAAGTAGTCATTATGACGCTTGCTACGTTCAAATGCTTGACTGAGTCTGTCGGAAAATAATACTCGATTAGGTAATCCTGTAAGTGAGTCATAAAAAGCATTGCGGGTAAGTTGCGCTTCAGTATCTTTGCGCTCAGTAATGTCTTGAAAAGCTAAAACTGTTCCCGTAATCTTTCCCTTATCTTCACTCTTAGACGATATATTCTGAAGATAAATCGGTGAAATACTATCAGCTACAAATATCTTTTTCCCATCTTTGGCGATCAAAGTACAGTTTTCAGGTAAGTTGACGACTTCGCCTTCAGATACTACTTGTGCGACCAGATTTGTAATAATTTTTTCGTTATCTTCATTTACTAAATTTAAAACTTTTCCTATATATTCACCTACTACTTCTTCGATTTTATAACCACTTAGCTTTTGTGCTAATGGGTTCATAATTTGAATACAGCCATTAATATCTGTAACTACTACAGCAGAATTTATACTATTAATAATTGCTGTCAACCATTGCTTTTCTTGTTCTAATTTCTGTTCAAATTGATGCTTGTATAGTGCCATTTCTACAGCAATGTGTAGGTCTTTATCTGCAAAAGGCTTGGTAATGTAAGTGAAAGGTTCTTTCAATTTGCTCTCATTTGGTAATATGTATTCGGAATAATCTGTTAAATATAAAACTGGTGTTTGGTAATTTTCCTGAATAATTCCTGCTGTTTTTAATGCATCGATATTTTCCTTCCAGCAGATATCAATTAATACTAAGTTCGGATTAATTTCTGCTACTTTTCTGATTGCTTTTTCTCCCGAATCATTAATCCCATGCACTATATATCCTAGCTTTTGCAAACTTTCTCTAATGCCAATAGATAGAACTTTTTTGTCCTCAACAATGAGAATTTTGGGGGATTTCATGCTAAGAATATTGATTTGATAAGGTTCAGATCTTACTATTATTACTAAGTAGATACTTGAATGAGTAATTAGACACTTGTCAATCTCAACATCACCCTGATAAGTTAGTTGATTTTTCAACTATTCAAATCATATCATTAGACATATAGTATTAATTTTATTTCATTTTTGCTTTGCAATTTATTTTTTGAGCAAGGTCGTTATCAGGTTACTCAATTCAAAAAAATAATAGTTAGAATGACTTTCTTGTGTAAGATTTTTCTTAGTTTGTTATTAATATTCTGAAAATCAGCATTATATTCTTGGTGATTTAATATAGAACTCAACAGGTATAAATTAATAAATACTTCAGCTAATATAAAGTTAAGATTATTGATATCCAATACTTAGGAAATATTTACTCAAAAGTCATTGTGCAATTAGCAATGAATAAATATTTCTTATGAAAAAGATGCTGAAAACCCTGTGTTTTTAAACCAGGGATGTTCACGTTCGCTGCTAAGCGCGGCTCAGTGAGTGGTTAGACTAAAGCTGATTGCAGGATTTATCCTGCCATGAAATGATATAATTACTTAAACAGGAACGGTAATCAACCTGTATAAAAACCCAACTGCCTAACGGCAATCTGTACCTTGACAATTGAAGATATGGGGTTCTATTCCATAGTTCTAGTTTCTGTCCAGGAATAGGTAAAATCTTCATGGAATCTAGACGACACAGAATTTAAGTAAAACAAATTTTTGGAGTAATCCAACTACCGAGGGGCACTCGGAAAGCAGCCCTTTCAACGCGAACAAATGAACTGTTAGTTATTTTTGATAGGTCAAGCTGGGAATCACGAAAAAAATTTGTTTTTTAGCGATTTTTTTCTGTGTAAAATGTTGAGATTTGCGGATATATTTAGCATATCCATCAAGAGAAGGTTCACCTCATGAAAAAATGGTAATGAATAAGCTAAAAGTGTGATATTTATCAAAAAATGAACATGAGATTAAAAGCTATTTCAGTGATTAATAAATAGCCAGCTTGCTGCTTAATATATATTGTGGTTTATCACTCAAATTATTGTTTATTTTTATGATAATTATTTAAAAGGCGCGCGGTTGAAACATGGCGATGTTTACTGTCAACAATTAAAGGTGGTCGCGGTTTCTTTGGTCCTCTTTTTGCCTTTAGAAAACGTTTGAGTTTAACACTATAGGCTAGTTGTTGTAGAAGTTGTGCTATTTGTTCAAGAGAAAATGTTACAAGTGGCTCCCACTCGGTCGATGGAATCGCAATCATCATCCCCCGATATGTACCTTGAATTTCATCAACTAAGGGAGAACCAAATAATAAAATCTCCAACCGTATTAAAGGTATGTTGGGTAAAACCAATGACTGCTGCGCCTTTCTCCATTCGGAGAAAGGCGACGGTTGGAGATTTTATTTATTGGAAGGCCCTAAGTAGAAATCTGATAAACCAGCTTCTATTTTATCAACTCCATGTACACTTCCTAAGGCTCCTCTTAAAGTTGCAAGTATATTATATGTAACTAAGGCCATTGAAAACGAAAATAAAGCAGCTTTTGGGTATGCTAAAGTCTGGATTTCACCATTAAAATTTTCAGTTACTGTTTGAAAAAGATTTTCTAAACTCCAGCGATTGCGATATATTTGAGTAATTTTATTTGCTGGTACAGCATATGGTAAGTTAGTCAAAATAGCTATTTCCCACTCTTTATCCCGCGTTGCTACAAATAACTTTAGAACTACTCGTCTAACTTCTATAGTTTTCCCATCATAGGAAAATTCTACTTTCTGTTCAAATAGCTCTCCCGTTTGTGTTGACCCCAAATGCTTTAATTCGCTTAGTTCTCGAAATCCTAAGCCTCCATGTTGCCTTATAACAAAAAATGCTTTTTTCTCCTTGATTGTAAATAAAAACTTGGCTGTACAAAAATTCCTGTCTCCACACCATAAATCTTGTGATTTAACTTGCTCAAGCACCGAGTCAAACAATGAACGTTCTTGGGAATGACCATCTTCAATGGGAAAAATATCTGTTACTAATTTTGAACATTGTTCTAGCACTACTATTGCTTTACCTGGTAGTGCTGACGCTGCAAAATTTCTAATTGCATTTAATCGATGGTCAGTACCTGCAAGACATGTACCATCCACTATTTTTAATCGATAACCTGGCAATAAACTTGCTTGTTCTCCACCCATTAATTGAACTAACTCAATTAAATCTCTAGCTGTTTCTCTCAATAATCCTTGACTTACACCTAACTCAATACCACAAAGCTTTTTATATAATGCTGTTGTACTTACACTTAAGTCCACAGCTTTTGCCTTGTAAGCTGAATGAACTGATTTTTGAATTCCACATACAACTAAACTCATTAAATCTACTTGACTTGAAAATAATAAGTCTTGTTGATATTGAACTGTTGCATATTTTGTAAATAAGCTATCTATTCGTTCTGGAGCAAATATACGTGACATTAAAACTTGTGCCATCACGGTTACAGGACTTTCTTTGCCAAACTGCTCAAAAACGGAGGATAGCATTTTTAACCACCTTGATCTTGATATTGTCAAGGATACATTCAATTAGTCACCAATAACCTATACTGGGAGCAGTTTTCAACATCTGATTTATTGGTTCATTTGTTCGCGTTGAAAGGGCTGGCACTCGGAAAGTTAACGCTTGAGGAGAGAACCACCTCTGGCTTGGATACCGCAAGGGGTCTAATCTAAGTGGACTCGTTGAATCGAGAATCTCCGTGTCTTTAGACCGGGTGCGACCCGTTCGCCAGAAATGAGCAATAATACTCAAGAATTGGTGGCAATTCGTACACAAGGAATGTTTTACATTCCATCTGTACCTTGACAACTTGTTATTCATGTAGGTGTAATTCCTACCTCTTGTGGTGACAAGATAACAGTGTATCCCCCATCTGAGCGACTGATTATCAAACGGATGAAGCGGGGATAAATGACGGTAACTGGAAGTCTCGTCCAGAACTCCATCTAACAAAGTTGGTCACGGATAGCGCAAGCAAAGTCACATCAATCCGTCGTAAAAGACAACTGGCTAAATGAGACTGATAAGCCAGACCAAAATGGTAGAGATTATCCGAGGTTGCCTATAACGGTCGTAACAACATTCACCCTCATCGCATAATCCGGTGGATAGTGGCATCCTAACATCAACGTCAAATGAATAACAGGAACGGGATAACCCTCTACTTTGCTCTCAAAACAACGGTCGATTATTTTGAGTAGGTATCAACCGGATGCAATTAGAGGAAAGGATTGATTAAGAAGCAAATGCCTTGAGTAATTTCAAGGATAAGCCGACGTAATCACTGCAAGTTGAAAGATAGAGTCAATGATTAGAGCTAAATGTCATGTGCCAATCGCTAACGATTAGGTATGAATGGAAGAATTTACCCTGGAAGAAAATTCAGGTTAAAGTATTCAAACTCCAAAAAAGAATCTATCAAGCTTCACTGAGTGGAAATATTAAAAAAGTCCACCGCTTGCAAAGACTTCTGGCGAAATCCTGGTATGCAAAGTGTCTTGCGGTTAGGCGAGTGACTCAAGAAAACCAAGGGAAGAAGACAGCCGGAGTAGATGGAGTGAAATCACTCACTGCCAAGAAACGGTTAAAAATGGTTAAAGAACTGGAAATCAAATCCAGTGGTTTTCCCACCAGACGGGTTTGGATACCTAAACCCGGCAAAGAGGAAAAACGTCCCTTAGGAATTCCAGTCATGAAAGATAGGGCAACTCAAACGCTCCTAAAACTGGCTTTAGAACCAGAATGGGAAGCTAAGTTTGAACCCCGTTCTTTTGGCTTTCGCCCCGGTCGTTCTTGTCAAGATGCTATCGAAGCAATTTTTACAGCAATCTGTAAAAAAGCCAAATATGTTTTAGACGCAGATATTGCAAAATGTTTTGATAAAATCAATCACCAAAAGTTACTTGAGAAGCTAAACACATTTCCCACATTTGAACGAGTTATTCGTAACTGGCTTAAATCTGGAGTAGTAGACCAAGGAAATCTCTTTCCTACAGAAGAGGGAACGCCGCAAGGCGGATGTATTTCGCCTTTATTGGCGAATATTGCACTTCATGGTTTAGAAACCACAATATCTAATGCATTTCCTGCCAAGATGAAAATCGACGGCAAATGGCATCTGTGGAAACCCCAAGTCATAAGGTATGCCGACGATTTTGTGATTTTGCACCCCAATAAACAAGCCTTAGAAAGATGTAAGGAAATAGCTTCCCAATGGCTAGCACAGTTAGACCTAGAATTAAAACCTAGCAAGACCCGAATCACTCACACTCTCAACAAAACTGAAAGTAACTGTGAACCAGGATTTGACTTCCTCGGATTCAACATTCGTTCTTACCCAGTTGGAAAAAACAATTGTGGAAGAAACAATGGAGTCAAAACAGGTTTTAAAACCATCGTCAGACCATCCAAAGATAAAGTGAAAATTCATTATCGCAATTTGGCAAAGAAAATTACTCAATGCCGCAGTGCTACTCAAGATGAATTAATTTCACAACTTATTCCAATAATAACTGGCTGGTGTAATTACTACTCCCGTGTATGTAGTAAGGAAATATTCTCACAGCTAGACCATAAATTATTTTGGAAATTATTTCTAGGATGGGCAAAGTTCAGACATCCCAAAAAATCGGGTAAATGGATTGCCAGAAAATATTGGCACATCCAAAAACACAATAATTGGACTTTTGGTAATGAACTTATTCTACCCAAACACTCCAACACAAAAATTACTCGACACATTAAAGTCAAAGGTGAAGCATCACCCTTTGATGGAAACTGGACTTATTGGAGCAAGCGTAAAGGTGAATACCCCGGAATTTCTAAAAAGGTGACCATAACCATTAAGAAACTTCATGGGAAATGCGCCGAATGTGGACTACATTTTCATCCGGAAGACCTAATAGAAATCCATCACTTGAATGGTAATCACAGGGACAACCGATTGAAAAATCTAACAGCTGTTCACCTACATTGTCACGACCAGATACATGGTGGTACAGGAAATCTTTCTACTAAGCTTAGTACTCATGGCAAGGGTCAACTTGGAGAGGAGCCGGATGATGCGAAAGTATCAAGTCCGGTTTTGAAGCCGAGTCGGAAGGGTGACCTTCCGGCTTAGGTTAACAGAGTGTCAAAAACATACTTCTTGAATTGTGGCGAGATTGGCTAAAGTTTTATCTACTGCTTTTAATTCCTCTGTTTCAATAACAGAATCGCGCTCGCAACGGTGAGCGTACTGACATTTTTCGCAAACTTTACGTTGTCCTTCTGAAACCTGGGGAAATGCTTCGCCTTGCTGATATTTTTCCAGCCATTTGCTCAAGCGCGATAGTAATCTAGTTAATTTTTTTGTAGTTTGTTGGTGCCGAACTGTGTTGTAATCAATCCTGATACTTCGCAGCTTACCTTCTCCTTGGAAAAACCAGTAAGTCATAGATATATTTTCTGGGAGATAATCGCTGGTTTCTGCCAGGATATACAAGTAAAGTCTGGTTTGCCAGTTTGATTGCAGACTACGCTTATTAGGTGGTTTACGATAGGTTTTCCAGTCAATAATTTGTGCTTGTTGCTCGTCTGCAATTAATAAATCGTAAATTGCTGTAAGTACATAATTTTGAACTTGCAAACTACGATAATGTTCGCTATCTCGGAAAAATCGACTATTAGTGTTAGTTAAAATCTCTGGTGCATCCTTTGCAAAAGCATTCATCCAAGCTTCTAGTTGGCTATCTGCTTTGACAAATTTATCTATCGGTAAACCGATTTCTCGCTGTTGCATCAGTAAGTGAAAGCGACTTCCCAAAGTTTGTCTTGCTTCAGTGTCCGGATCTGCTGGCGAAAAAAGTTGTTCTAAATAAGTATGTTGAAACTGTCGAGGACAACGCTCTAAGACATTTAGTTGTCCCTGGGAAAGTCTAATTAACTGAGTTGAAGATGACAACATTTTTTATTTGTCATTGATGATTTGTGTGACTCTATCTGAGCAGGGTTTGTTTCCTTGATTGCAGAATTACTGACAAGGACGATAAATATTTGCACTTAATAACAAAATAGGTTGTTTTATTTCCGTTTATATACTCACTCTAATTTCTAGATTAGCCCAAAATCAGCGGATAAATTAAGATTTACGCCTTTTAATTGTTTATTTAGCGTTGAATAAACATAGAAAATAAAGACCAATAAGAATATGCTTCTTTGATTAATTTTGGGCTTATTGTTATTTTTAGTCACATTTACACTCAACCCTAAATATGAAACTCCACAAATGAAAATCCCCGACTAAATAGCCGGGGGACATTGAGGAATCCAAATGTCGATGGGAGATACCGATGCCAAAATCTAATTTTTTGTTGTTAACTGTCACTGACATACATAGCTCATAGTTTCCTGAAAAGAATCTTAGAGCATTTGTTATTTTGCCATGACCTTGTTAACTTATGTAAATAATCATAAGTCAAATATTACAATTAGTCAACATATATTGACTACTAAGTCTTTTTGGTATAAAAATTGATGACTTCAATAAGGTAATTACATACCTAGTTCTTAAAATTTTTGGATTAAGTTGTCACAGCGAAGGAAGAGGGAAGAGGGAAGAAGGAAGAAGGTTTTATGTTGCCGAAGTTGCTTGTACTCCTCCCTTAGCGGATCCGTAGGTAGCGAAGCTATAGCGTGACGTTAGTCAGAGGCTTCGCCGACGCCGTAGGCTCTAACCTTCTGGGTCCTGGAAGGACGGGGCTTGCATCCTTTCGGGGTCGGTTAGCGTAGCGTTGCGTCAGCAATGCTTGATGGAAGATTTTTTGGCTACGCCAGCACTGCGTTTATGGAAAACGCGCTTATTGACATCTTCCCTCTTCCGTCTTCCTTCTTCCTTCCGACGAAGTCGGTCATTGTTTCTCAACAAAATTCTTGATAATTCCCTTTGCATCCGATGGGATTTCTGTAATTAATCGAAAAGGAAAAGCTTTAGTTGAAGCAAAATGGGCGTAGTCGGAAGTCAGGAAAAGTTTGTATTGTTCAGCTTCTGGGGTAAGTTGGAAAGCAAAAGCTAAAGCGATCGCTTGAAAATACTTGCGAATATCCTTAGCTTGTTCCCCGACTACTTCTCCACCGGATAAAGCAGTAATCGGTTTTCGATTTTGGTCCATCGTAGTACTGGGATCTTTCAGACTTAAATGGGTACCTCCAATAATTCCAACTAACCACTTTGGAGTCGGGATTTCAGTAAAACTAGCAATTTGCTCTGTTAAAGCAGGAGTTGTTTTATCTGCAGAAGCTGCTAATACTAAAGTTGGGACTTTAATTTTTGACAAACCAGTACCACCAAAAATTAGAGAACTTATAGGATTGAGAGCAATTACACTTTTTACTCGTTCGTCGTGCAGTTGATAGCGGTTTTTGGGTAGTTCTTGAGCTACACATTGAATTCCTTCACCCAAACTTAATGTAGTCAATTTCTCTTGACAGCGTTCCTTAAGTTTTTCTAACTGTAACTCTCCCCCGGCGATCGCTAATGCTGTTCCACCACCAAAGGAATATCCCAGTACCATTACTTTATTCGTTGCAAATCGACCTTGGAATGGGTTTTGATTTACAGTTTGGTTTAATTGCTTATTTATTAGTTGTTGATTTACCGGTCGTTTATTTAACTTGGTTAACTCATCAAGCACAAAACTAATATCTCGGGGACGTTCCAGAAATTCTTTGGGTTGAATGATGCGGTTTTGACCTTGAATTGCTGAGTTAGTATTCGCTTCGTTGCTACCGGGATGTTCTAATGCTGCGACTACATAACCATGAGATGCTAAATGTTTTGCTAAGTAAGTTAACTCTGTTCGAACTGAACCCAAACCATGGCTAAATACTATTAAAGGTTTTTCAGTATTTACCCTTGTCCCCTGGTAGATATCAACTGGGATGTTGCGATTTCGCTTTTGGTCTGTAAGCTTTAACTCCAAGATTTGAACTTGATCGTTACCTTTTTGAGAAGGGTCAAAGGGAAAAGAAAGTCGTGGATTTTTAGCTTTGAGTCGAGGAGAAATTGCAATCATAAACTCCTGAGTGCGCCAAAATGCCAAATTCAGCTTTTGAGTAAACTTAAAAGCTTGTAGCAAATCAATTTCTAAGCGCTTGCTCGGATAAGCTGCAATAAAGTTCAGTATGGAAAATCCTTCTGGTGCTGTAGCTCCTAATACCGCACCAGCTCTAATTGCTTGGACTCCTGCTTTATCTTTACGACGAATAACTGCATTGAGATCTTTGAGGATTGTTGTACCAATGCGTGTATTCAGTAATTTACTAGCAGCAACTACATTTATTGGTATTTTGGTTTTTAAAGCTTCAACAAATAAACGACCTTCTTCTGATGACAACTTTTTGGTATAAATTTTAAAATTTTTAGGTACTTCTCCCTGATTTGCAATACTTTGTAGTTCAATCAAAGAGATAGATTCTGTAAAAGGTCCAAAACGTAACACGACCTTTTCCGCTGCTCTTACGGGAGTAACTTTGAGTTGTGAAATAGATAATATACTCAATAAGCTAACAGCAATTTTCCAAAGTCTTGCCATAATTATTTTGCTACTTTTATTTAGTGTAGTTAGTTAAAAACACGTAGCCGATGGCAAGAAATTATATAGCTGATGTCAATTCAACGTCCAGTGAGATAAGTATCAAGTCACAAAATATAAATACCTATATAAGTATTTAGTTAATATGTTTTCGAGGTGAAAAGGATATTTTATGGGCGTCTATCATTTTTATGGAGACTTACTCGCAAAGCATTTCTGTGGTGAAGTCGCATCTAATACATATCTAGCATCACGGGAAGATATGTTTAAAAAAGTAATGGTTCTATTTTTGCTTGCACTTCCTCAAGCAAATCTTCTGGTACAGATTCAATAAACTGAGCATTGCGAGTTTTCCAATCCAAGCACTTAATTTGGTCTGTAAGAATAACTCCGTAGGTCTTTAAATCAGAAGGTAAAAGTACTTCAAAAGGATATCCTTTTTGCTGCTTTGTAATGGGCATAAATAAAGCCAGGGAGGTCTTCTGATTATAAACAGAAGGGGAAATTACAAAAGCAGGTCTACGACATTTTTGCTCGTGTCCTTTTGTTGGATCGAAGTCTAAATAAACAATATCTCCCCGGCTAGGAATATAAAAATTTGCTTGTGCTACCAAACTTCGTTCCCCACTTCAACTCCAGTATCAACTTCTGAATGAAGATTTTCTGGGGTAATTCCTTTAATCATTTCATCAAGCGAATATCGCTTACGAATTTTAGGCTTCACCACCAAACTTCCATCTACCACGGTAATGTTTACTTCGGAGCCTTCAGATATATCAATTTCTGTGTTCTCCGTAATCTCTCAAAGTTTGAGTTGACATTTAAGTAAATGCTTAAATATATTAGAGATAGTTAAGCATTTACTTAATTATTTGTTCTACACCTGAAAAATACTCACCTGCTCAGAAGGTGATTGAAATATTCTTGCACTGTGGAGTGTTGATTCTATCGATAACAAGGAAAATAACAACTAATGACAAGCAACAAATGATAACTGACCAAACTTGATATGAGTAGACCATGCGCCAGTGCAGATATATTTCAAGTTATTGCCGATCCAACGCGTAGAGCATTATTAGATCGGTTGCGTACTGGGGAACAAGCAGTAAAACAATTAGCCGAACCTTTTGCGATGAGTCTACCAGCAATTTCTCAACACCTACAGATTCTGTGTGAAGCAGGCTTAGTGCAAATGCGAAAATCGGGACGAAAACGCTTGTATCGACTCAACCCAGAACCCTTGAAACAAGTATCTGATTGGATTTCCTGTTACGAACAATTTTGGCAAAACAAACTTGATGCTCTTGGTAATTATTTGGAGGAGGATTGATGCTCAAAACTTTAAATTTAGATGTTGTTTATCCCCATCAGCCACAACGGGTTTGGGAAGTGCTTACAGATAGTCGTGCTTTAGCTGCATGGTTAATGGAAAATAACTTCGAGCCAAAGGTTGGACATAGATTCCAATTTAAGCACACTACATTACCGGGAACTAATGTAACTATTGACTGTGAAGTGATTGAGCTTGATGAACCCAAGCGAATTTCTTACACCTGGAAAGATAGTTTAATGTGTCAGCCTTCTATTGTTACTTGGACTTTAGAGCCAGTTGAAGATGGTACTCGCTTGCGTTTACAACATAAAAGTTTAGGAACAGTTTCCTTTGAAGTGCAGCAACCAAGATATTCTCAGCCATTGCAGAATCACTTTATGTATGATTCACAGCAGATTACTCAGACTTTAACGCCAGTGACTTATAATATCTCATTGCAGTCAACTCCCGTTCGCAAATACGAAAGATTAAACTATCTCGTTCTCAATTTCTTTCTTAATGGTGAGTGGGACTACAAACTAAATAAAAAGTTACCACAAGTCTTAGTTAGTTATGTAGAAGAATCGTAGAGACGGGACATGTCGCGTCTCCTAAGGAATGTGGATTAAATAAAGTACAAAAGGTTCTGTGAGCATCGCGTAATGCACCATTCCAAATTTCAAAATTACAAGTTATTAAATTCTCATTCCTAAGTCTCCTAAGAAATTTTTTATTAATAAATAAAACATAATTGCAAAATGAATGAAGCCAATAAAATACGGCTTGCTTTAGCGCATCAAAATGCAACTTCATACATGGTGATTCCCCAGGTTAAAGCAATTGGAATTGCTGGTTCTGTCGCTCGTGGAGAAGCTGATACTTACTCAGATATTGATATGAGTATTTATTGCGAGGAACTACCAACAGAGGAGGAACTGAAACTAGCTTATAAACAAAATCAAGGGACGGATTACAGAGTTTACGCTGATGAACATGAAGACGGAGCATTAGTTGAACAATATTTTGTTCAGCGCATTAAATGCGATTTTGGTCATGTTACGATTGAGCGTTTTGAGGATGACATAAAAAAGCTGCTCGAAGAATATGACCCCGATAATATCATGCTAAAAGTACTTGAGGGCATTGTTGATATGGTGCCATTATATGGCGATCAACTAATTGAAGAATGGAAAGCAAAGATAGCAAACTATCCTGATATATTAGCCCAAGCAATGGTGAGAAAAAATCTGCAATTTTGTCCTTTATCGGTGCTTAATAACTATGGTGTAAAGCGAGGTGATGTATTGTTTTTAACGGATGAATTGCAGCAAGCAGTCAAGAAAATTATTGGGGTTCTATTGGGTTTAAATCGCTCCTATCATCCTGTTAATTCTGCGCCATTTAAGGGGATAGATAATCTAATTAACAAGATGACAATTGTCCCACCCAATCTTTCATTCCGTTTGAAGCAGGTTTTGCGAGAAGAACCCCAAACAGGGGTAAATCAACTGGGCGAATTGATTGAAGAGATATTCGCCTTAGTAGAAAAACATATGTCACAAGTAGACACGACGGAAGCTAGGGATAAGTACCAGCTTTGGTCAGACAAGTTTCGATATTGAGTAATTATTATGAGTCTTTTTTGTTTAGTCCATGGTGCTTGTTTGGGTGCTTGGGGTTGGAAATATCTAATTGATGAATTAGAAGCACGAGGAAGTCAAGCAATTGCTATGGATTTACCAATTGAAAACCCCGAAACGAATTTATCTGCATTCGCACAAGCTGTACTCGATCCACTCCAAGAGAGTGAAGAAGATATAGTATTGGTCGGTCATTCGATGGCTGGTACTGTAATTCCCATAGTTGCTAGTCAACGTCCTATTCGTCGTTTAGTATTTCTTAGTGCACTTATCCCATACCCTGGAATGAGTACACTCGAACAGTGCGAATTTCAAGCTACTTCAAATCTTTTTAAAGCAGAAGAATACAATCCAGTAAAAAGTAAATTCGAGCATTTGCGCTACGAACCCCATATGTTGAATTCTGCTTTACGAGGAAAAGACCCCGTACAAGACCGAGCAATAGCAATGGAATTTCACTTCCACGACTGTCAACCGGATATAGCCGATTGGGCTATTTCTAACCTACGAACTCATCGATCGCCAGCACATTTAACTGAAGTTTTTACCCTCCAAACATTACCCGATGTAGAGTACAGCTATATCGTCAGTAGTGAAGACAGAATACTTTATCCTGCATGGTCGCGATATGCTGCACGCAAACGTTTGGGAATCGATCCGATAGAAATAACAGGGGGACACTATCTACAATTATCTCGTCCCGCTCAACTCGCTGATGTTCTGGTAAATATGCTATGAATTCACCAACTAAAGCAAATATTCCGTATGTAATTCAGCCTTCTGCTCAAGGCGATCGCATCCTAGATATTTATTCTCGGTTACTAGCACAGAGAATTATTTTTTTTCAAGGAGAAGTAACTGATGAAACTGCAAATTTAATAGTTGCACAAATGTTATTTCTCGATGCTGACGACTCAGAAAAAGATATTACCCTCTACATCAACAGTCCTGGAGGTTCAGTAACTGCAGGAATGGCTATTTACGACACAATGAATCAAATTCGCACTGATGTATCTACAGTTTGCGCCGGAATTGCTGCATCGATGGGTGCATTTTTGTTATCTTCTGGAACTCCAGGAAAAAGATATGCTCTTCCTAACGCCCGAATTATGATTCATCAACCTTCGGGAGGTGCACAAGGAAAAGCCAGTGATATTGAAATTGCAGCCAAAGAAATTTTGTATTTCAGAGAAAGAATAAATCAAATACTTGCAGCGAATACAGGGAAATCTCAAGCACAAATAGAAACTGACTCGGAACGGGATTTCTTTATGAGTGCTGAAGAAGCGAAAACCTATGGTTTGATTGATTCCATTGTTAGAAAGTGAAAAAGTAAAAAGTTTTGATTCGTAAATATTTTCAATGAAGCTTCAGTAAACAAATACCAAGAGAACTTTACTATGAATATTCTCATAATTGGTGGGACTAACTTTATCGGTCCACCTGTAATTCGTCATCTCATAAATATGGGTCATGAAGTAACTGTTTTCCATCGTGGAAAAACTCAGACAGAATTACCCGAACAAGTACATCATCTATTAGGCGATCGCAGAGATTTAAATGATTTCAAAAGCACATTTGAACAGCTTGCTCCTGAAGTTGTTCTGGATATGTTCGCTTATACCAAAGATGATGCTCAAATATTAATGAAAAGCTTTAGAGGTATAGCTCGACGTGTAGTTGTTATTAGTAGCATCGATGTTTATCGTGTTTATGATGTTTTATGGGGTAGAGAATCAAATATTATCCCAGTACCACTAACAGAAGATTCGCCTTTACGTTCTTCGCTTTACCCATTTCGAGAAATACCATATCGTCCCTTAAATGCTCCTGCTGATTACGAGAAAATTTTAGTCGAACAGGTGGTAATGTCAGATCCCGAACTACCTGGGACAATTGTGAGATTACCAATGGTTTATGGTACTAACGATCCTCTGCGTCGTCTATTCCCATACCTACAAAGAATCAAGGAACAACGTCCCGTCATAGTTTTGGAAGAGAGCATTGCTAGTTGGCGCGGTTCCTATGGATATGTAGAAAATGTTGCGTTTGCGATCGCATTAGCTGTTACAAATGAAAAAGCCAAAAATCGTGTTTATCATGTTGCAGAAAAAGAGGCGCTTTCTGAAAGCGAACGTATAGCTAAAATTGGAGATTTAGCAGGATGGAAAGGTAAAATTTCTACTTTATCAAAAGAGAAAATGCCCAGTGACTGGAAATTAGTGTTAAATACCAAACAAGACTGGTTAGTAGACTCCAGTCGAATCAGAGAGGAACTGGGATATCAAGAAATTATTCCAATGAACAAAGCTTTAAAATCGACTCTTGAATGGGAAAGAAATTGTCCACCTGAAAAACCAGAAAATTTTGTAACGCCTTGGTTGCTAGATTATGTAACAGAAGATAAGCTTGCAACAAAAAGTCTAGATTAATCAAATTAGGATTTGTAATAGAAGAGCAATTTTCTCTGTAGAAACGTAAAATAATCACCTTACGACCGCTTTTGCTCGTACGTTTCTACACACATATGCTGAGTTTATAAGAAGTTTGTTAATCACAAATATCAAATAAAATTGAAATATTTTGCACTCCCAGTTTTATAAATTTATCTTACAGTAATTTAGTGAACTGAAATTACACTTTATATTTTACAGATGAATGTATTTGAATAAACACAATTAACCAAAACTTAAATTACGTAATTTTATATTTTAAAATAGATATTTTATTATAAAATTACATCAAATATAGCCTCTTCAGTAATTGAGTAAAGTTGAGAATTTTAATTTAGTAAATATTAAAATAGTCATCCGAAACTTACATGTTTCAGACTGTAATTAAAATTAGCAACAAAACACGAAAAACTTATTCTAAAAGAGGTGTTTTGATGGAAATATTTGCACTGTTAATTATTGTTACCTTACTTGCTATTCTATTTCCAGCAGAAGATAAATCAGATAAACAGCCAGATGAAGAATATGAAGTTAAAATTTATAAGAAGAAAAAGAAAGGTTGAATAGATAAGTTAAAACGCTAATTTGATATCTACAATCAACTTATGGGTAAAGAATACTGAAAATTTAAGTTCGTTAGTTTTTCTTTTTCTTAACACTCAAGTTTTGTACTTAAATTCAATTTATTTAAAGTCTCTACCACTTCAATAATAATTGAATTGTATGTCGTAATCATCTGATGTCTTTTTGTATTCTAATATATAGCGCTACGCGTAAGTAAAAAGTAAAAAGCTTAATACATATGGCTTAGGCGGGTTAATATCAGGACTTACGCAACGTTAGCACAGCGTGTCCGTAGGACATAGATTTGTCATTGCGACCGGAACGCAGTGTAGGGTTAGCGTAGCGTCTCCGTTTAGGAGATAGCAATCTTAGAGTTTTTGGCGATTGATTACTGAGAACGCGCTTTGCGAACGCTGTCGCTCGTAATGACGGAAATACGTTCATTTTGCGTAAGTCCTAAATATATGTCCTAACGTAGCTTCGTAGTACTATATCTGAGAATTATATATACATTAGAAGACTTTAACACCATCTGCTGAAATACTCAGCAAATGGAGAAGGGTTAAAGTCTTTTTTATTTTATTAGATTCGAAAAATCCCCAATCTTTTATCCCTAATTCCTAACAGCCATCAAAATTGGACAGTTATTTGTGAAACTCGAATATTTAAATTTTTCCAATTAGGGTTAGCTGAGGAAAGTATTTGATCGCCAATAACTTGTTGATATTGTTTAGGAAATTTATTATAAGCATTCTCAGCAGCATCAACGTTAATAGAAAGTTTACCCTGATACTTTGATAACTTGGTATTTTCTAGTTTCACATAACCAGCATTGTCCCATTGCAGACCAGTCAGTTTAAATTCTCCAAGTATCTGTTGCAATTCTTCAAATGAAGTTCCGACATTAATCCCTTCCGGTGTTTTCCATTCGGGACCTAAGTTGTTGATATATTTGATTTTCTGACGATTTTCATCCCAATTCACAGTAAACGAGCGTCCCTTTCCTAAATTAACTTTAGTGATGGGAATTTTTCCTATACCTTCTGGTCCAGAAATCGTTTTATCACTCAACTGCGATTCTCCGAAAATTTTCACTAAATCGTCACGAGTGGTTTGTTGTGTTACTGAACCAACTCGTTCTCCAGGAATAATTAAAGTGTCTTTGAGCGAACTATTTTCAGTTTCTGCTTTAGATGTTGTTGTGACAATTTCTTCAGGAATTGATTTTTTTGTTGAGTCTATCTCTGATGCTGAATTACTGTTAGAGCAACCTACAAATAAGCTCAAAAGTAGGACTAAGACTAATTTTCTGCCAATAAACATCAATTTTACTCATAGATAAAAATTCTTTTTTGATTCTATAGTACTTAAATATACAAAAATGTCATCGTGTTTCAAATTCTCGAAAACGCGATCTAGAAACCCAGCATGCTATTCGTATGCACACCGATTAATTAAAATCCAACTAGAGTTAATAAAGCGTTCATAAGTACATAAAAATCAAATCCCAATATTTGCGTTGTTGCGTACAACCTAAATAATGAGAGCATGTCCTAAAATTATTATTTGTATTCAGAACCCATTCCTAGAAATTGATTTATGGATTCAAATTCAGAAGTCTCAAATTCAAAACTATCAAATTCAGAATTGCTAGCAGAAATTACTAACCGCATTACAACAAACCCCCGTAACCGAATTACTTTTGCTGAATATATGGACTTAGTGCTGTATCATCCCCAGCATGGTTATTACTCCCAAAAAGCAGAGAACTTAGGTAAAAAAGGTGATTTCTTCACCTCCGTGCACCTTGGTTCCGACTTTGGTGAGATGCTAGCGGTACAATTTACACAAATGTGGGAAATCTTAGGAAAACCCAAACCCTTTTCCCTTGTAGAATTGGGAGCGGGACAAGGATACCTAGCAGCAGATATTCTTAAGTACCTCCAACAACACCACCCAGATTTTTTTGCTGTATTAGAGTATTCAATAGTTGAAAAATCGCCAGGATTAAGACAAAATCAACAGCAACGCTTGCAGGAATTTGCTGTACGGTGGTGTCAATTAGAAGATTTACTCCCTAATACAATTACTGGCTGCTTTTTTTCTAATGAATTATTTGATGCTCTACCCGTCCATCAATTTACAGTCAGTGAGGGCGAAATCAAAGAGATCTACGTTACCACCGCAGTGCCAGAAAGTTACAATCGATCGCAAAATCAATTAGACAACCAATTTAATAATCCACTCCAAGAAATAACAGATACACTTTCTACCCCTCAAATCAAAGAATATTTTCAAATGCTGGATGTAGATATGACAACTTATCCAGATGAATATCGCAGTGAAGTCAACTTGAATGCTTTACATGTATTAAGTGCGATCGCAGATAAATTACATCGAGGATATTTGCTAACAATTGATTACGGTTATCCAGAAAATCGTTATTACAACCCCAGGCGATCGCAGGGAACCCTACAATGTTATTGGCAACATCAGCGCCATAATAACCCTTACATAAATATTGGCAAACAAGATATTACCGCCCATATTGACTTTACAGCCTTAGAAATTTGGGGCGATCGCTGTGGATTAAACAAAACTGGCTTCACTCAACAAGGTCTATTCCTCATGGCTTTGGGTTTGGGAAAACGGATCTCAGAACTTTCTTACACGTACAAATCTGTACCGGAACTAATTAAAAGACGGGATTCATTACAGCAACTTTTAGATCCTTTAGGATTAGGTGGTTTCGGCGTTCTGATTCAAAATAAAGGACTCTCAGAAACAGAAAAAAACCAACCTCTTCAAGGATTTTATGAACCCCAACTAGCTTAAACCTTATATTTTCACTCTAACAAAATTAAAAATCTATTTAACCAATCCTATGTTTAAAAAGATTGGTTTAAGATAAGCAATGATTCGAGAAAATATCTAGAAGTAGGTAATTATTATGAGTAGTCATGAATTGTTGATGTTAGCTGTATTACTTGTTCCCGGAATTTTACTTTCGGTTGCAATTATGGTTAGTTTTGCCGCAGGTGGTTAGAAACAATAAATATTTTTCCTGGGAGAGTGCTTAAAGTATTCCCCAGGGTTAATTAACATAACCAAAGTCCTTACAAACTTAGAAAAAATCCGTAAGCTTAGCAATAACCGATTTATTTTCTCCACCGCCATACAATCGATTTGATTGCTTATTGCTATGCCGAAGGAAGAAAAAGTATGAAGGTGGCATTTCTGGGGACTGGGTTAATGGGACTGCCGATGGCAACCCGATTATTGGAAAATAATATTGATTTAATAGCCTACAATCGCACCCCAGAAAAATTAAAACCACTTAAATTTGCAGGCGCACAAGTGACAACCGAACCACGGGAAGCAATTCTTGCGGCAGATTGTATCATTCTGATGCTGACTAATGCAGCTGCAATTTATAGTGTTTTACTTTCGGATATGTGTTGGCGCACCTTAAGCGAACGTACAGTAATTCAAATGGGAACTATTACTCCTACTGAAAGTAAACAAATTAGAGATACTGTAATTTCAGCTGGTGGAGAGTATTTAGAAGCACCTGTACTTGGTAGTGTTAGAGAAGCCGAAACAGGGGAATTAATTGCTATGGTTGGCTCCCAAAGACAAGAGTTTCAACGTCATTTAAAATTACTTAAAAATTTTAGTTCTGAACCAGTGCATATTGGTCCTGTTGGTACTGCTGCAGCTTTGAAGCTAGCATTAAATCAACTTACTGCTTCACTTACTAGTGCTTTTGCCTTAAGTCTAAGTTTTGTCAAAAGCTACGATGTGGACGTAGAAGTGCTAATGCAAATTCTCCGTGCAAGTCCTCTCTACGCCCCAATATTTGATCGAAAACTATCAAGAATGGAAAATCAGAATTTTGGCAATCCGAATTTCCGGACCAAACATCTCCTAAAAGATACTGATTTGTTCATTGATGAAGCTAAAAATATTGGTTTAAATGTTAGTAGCGTAGAAGGAGTAAGAAAAATTATAGAAAAAGCAATAAAAATATCCTTTGCGAATGCAGATTATTCATCATTATTTGCTGCTATTAATTCCATTAGTGAAGTGCAATAAAGTTTATTATTATTTGTGCTTTAAATTTTTAAACGTATAAAAAGTTTCTAAGAAAGATTAGTAGGGCTCTATCTGCTTTTGCGAAAAGTCATCAGGCGTAAATGAATATTTAAATATCAAACTTGACATCTCTTACATTGGAGAGATATGATTTATGTAAGAGATGTCAAGTTGTAGCTGCTAACCTTATTTAGATAAAGCCCCGATCGAGGTTCCACCATGACCGCATTCGCAATCCCAGAACGACGAAATCACAAAAAAAGTAACAGAAAATCGCCCAAACAAGTTTTAAGCTTAATTGCATCTTGTGATGATTCTTCTGCTAAACCAATAGAAACTAAAATTACTCTTCCAGGACAACCATTAACCCAAAAAACGCTGAAAGATATTGGGAAAATACTAAAAATTCTGGCTTGGTTAGATCCTAAAGAAATTAAAGATTTAGCGTATGGCTTAAAGTCAGACTCTACAAGTACGGATGAAAAAGATAATTTACATCCTCTTGCAGCAAAATTAGGAGCGGGTCGAATCAGCAGCGAAGAGAATTACAGTTTAGAAAAAACTGCACTATTCAACTTTTTCAAATGGAGACAGGAGTTACTTCAAGATTCTTTGAGTGCTCCAGAAGTTGCTGTGCTATTGAATACAAGCCGTCAAACACCTCACGATCGCTTGAAAAAAAATACTTTAATTGCAGTTCAGGATGAAGGGAAATGGAAGTTTCCTAAATGGCAATTTGACCACTTAGGACCTGATGGAGTAATTGATGGATTACCCGATGTACTAAAAGCTCTCAACGTTCCAGGTTTATCAAAAATAAGTTGGTTGACTAAAACAAATCAAGAATTGGGAGGGATAACTCCGATTGCTGCTTTGCAAAAAGGTGAAAAATATCGGGTTATTGCTGAAGCTAAATGTGTGGGAATGATCTAAATCTACATTAATATTATAAGTATTTTTTATATTTTTCCCACTACCATTACTTCTTATTTTTTTCTTGGAGCTAATTGATTGACTGAAATAAGTATGGAAGATAACTTCGTCGCCGGATGTGAAATTCCGGAATTAACTTGATATTTAAAGTATATATCTTTGTAGTCTTGTCATATCTCAAACTCAAGACTAAAAGCTATGAATACTGAATTGATAATCCAAGTTAATTCTTACCAGCTTTTTCAGTCAATCAGTTGAGAAATTTTGAAGATGGTAAAAATAGCATCTCCCTCGCCTGAAAATTTGTTTCGAGCTAAACCACTGCATTATACTCTTAGCCAAGGTGAAAGTATTTGCAGAATTTTTCGTCCCCACCCAGAATACTATCCAAAACCTCTAACATTTCGTTACTGGGGACCTTGCGGAAGATTTGATCACCACTGTGGTGGTTTATGTTTTCCTTGTCACAAAGAGTTGGAAATCAAACAGGATTACGATCCACATAGAGGTATACTATACGCTGCACTTAAATTTTCATGTTGTTTGGTAGAAGTATTCAGTCAAACATTACCTTTGATAGAAATAACTGACCACCAGGTTGTTTTATTGACTGCTAAGCGCGATTTAATGCTTCTAGATATTAGAGACCAAGGTGCAATGCGGGCTGGAGCAAATGAAGCTAGTCTAGCAAAAACAGATAGAAGAAATATCACTCAGGCTTGGTCGCGATGCTTTTACCAAGAGAAAGCGATATATTCAGAAATTGATGGCATTATTTACAGAAGTGCCCACAATAATGAAGACTCTATCGTATTTTACGAGCGTGCAAAAGATTACCTTACTTACGATCCAAATACAGATGTCTTATCTTTACAAGATAAGCAGTTGAGAGGATTAATATATAAGGCTGCAGAAGAAAATAATCTGATAGTAAAGTTTACAACTAATGAGCGACTGCAAATAAGTAATTAAAAAGGAATGACTATAAAAAACGGCTAACGATTAGCATCCATAGATTATTAATTATTCAGAACTAAAATTTCCCGTAATTAATATCTGTAAAAGTATAGTTATCCTAATTTTTCACTCTAATTTTATATATAAAAATAATATTGGCTTAGCATCACTACTAGGATTTAATATTGAGTGCGGTCGGTAGTTATTCAACTAGTATCAAGTATCAAATTACTAAATTATATCCTTTGAATTTATTGAATAAATCCATAGGATAAATCTATTTTTCTATTGATTAGAACCTGTTTAATGAAATAACGGGTCTGGAATAATGAACAGTAAAGTTAAAGACAGAATTATTAATAATCAGATTTCAAAAGAAGCAGTAGAGTGGTTGTTACGTCAAATCATTGTTCTGCCAAAAAGCTGGTTAATTATCAATCTGATTTTTATTATTTTGAGTACGATTGAGATTAGTTGGGGTAAAGATTTTTCTTACAAGTTTGCAATCAAAAATACAACTGCTATTTTCCTAACCCTAATGTGGTTACCTGCAGTACTAAAAATTTTTGCTTTGAGTGGTGGAGTTCTAAAAACACCTGCAGGAGAGTTTGATAGCTCGGGAATGATAAATATGTTGCAATCCCTGAGTGCAGATTCTCTGGGATTCTTAATTGAGCAAACAAAATTAGCAGAAGAAGTTGCTCCACCAGAACAACAGCAGGAAATGCGGCAAATCCGTCAGGAATGGCAAAGATATTATTCTTCAAAGATTCCTGTATCTGATGCTAAGCAATTGTTAGAAGGTTTAGCCCAACGCTACAAAGATATTAGAAAATCTATGCCTTCTGGCGCACAGAGGACATTCGAGATGGAATCGATTGCTGGTAGAATGCGCGCTCTTGCAGAAATAGTCAATTTTCCTGTATCGGAAGTCGATAAATTTTTGCAATCAGAAGACCAAGGTCACAGACTATTAGGACTCTCCATTGCTGAGTGGTCTGGTAAAGCGATCTATTTTGATTTAGTACTGGACCTAATTAGTAATTCAAAAAGTGCATTTGAGCAGACAGTTGGGTTAAGAGCAATGGAAAGTATGCTTTATCGGTTAGAACTCCAACAAAAAAGTAAGTTAAAATCAGTTTTAATCGAACAGCGTGACTTCAACGAAAAAGAAAAACGTTGGATTAAAAAAGATTCAAACCGTTGGTTAATTAGCGAACGGTTGTTATCAGCGATGAAAATATAAGTGAACTGTGAGTAATAAACTTCTGACTCCTGATTTCTGATTTCTGACTTCTGACTTCTGATTTCTGACTTCTGACTTCTGATTTCTGATTTCTGACTTCTGATTTCTGATTTCTGACTCCTGACTCCTGATTTCTGACTTCTGATTTCTGATTTCTGACTTCTGACTTCTGATTTCTGATTTCTGACTCCTGACTCCTGATTTCTGATTTCTGACTTCTGATTTCTGATTTCTGACTTCTGATTTCTGATTTCTGACTTCTGACTCCTGATTTCTGACTTCTGACTTCTGAATTCTAAAAATCAAAGCCTAGGTAATATTTCTGGCAATAATTGACCTGGAACTTTTGATAAAGCTAAATTTTGTCCTTGTAAGCCCAATTCATTGTGGAATGCACGAATTGTTTTAACTACATAAGCTAGAGTTGTTTGATAAGCGTCGGGTTGTTTGTTTAATCCATTCAAAGCTTTCAAATGATTCTCCAATGAAGTTTCTAGATGCTCAGAACGAATATTTTTATTCCCCTTGAAATAAGAATCTGTCACTAGTTGATAGTGAGCTAATCCCAAATTATTGTGAGTTGCATAAACATCAAAACTTAGAGGTGCACCTTTAATTGAATGAGCCAAAGCAAGACATTCTTTATATGCATTGATACACAAATTCAAAAATTTTGTTCGGAACTCTTTTGGTGTTTGTGTTTGATTTGCTAAATGCCAATAAGCAGTTCCAAGATTATTTTGAGTTGCAGCACAAGCGACCGGAAGGTTTGCAGAAGTTCGATATTTCAAAGCCTCTTGGTAAGCATCAATTGCAAACTGTAAATTTTGCGTTGGTTGCTCGTATTGTGCCAAATTCCAGAAAGCTGTACCAATGTTATTTTGAATCATGCCATATTTGAGCGGTTCCTCCTCTGGTGTATAGTGTTCCAGGGCTAACTGATAAGAATTAATCGCCTTTTTCAAATGTTCTACAGGTTGGTTATACTGTGCTAAATGCCAATAAGCAGTACCTAAATTATTTTGACAAGCAGCATATTTCAATGGCTCCATTTCTGCAGTGCGGAAATATAGCGCTTCACAATAAGCAGAAACGGCTTGTTGCCAATTTTCCGATGGGTTAGTAAACCGTGCTAAATCACCGTAAGCAGTTCCTAAATTGTTTTGAATGCGAGCATAGGTTTCTTGATGAGTTTGTGGCGAAATCATTTTTAACGCCAACTGATAAAACTCAATTCCTTGTTCGATATAAGCTTGACCTTCTTCTGAATTAGGTGGAGTGCGATAAAGCATCCAATAAAGCGTACCCAAATCATTTAAGATATCTGGCACGTGAGGCGAGTTATCATCATAGGTAATCGACTCTTGATAAGCAAGAATCGCCACCATCAAACTTTCTAAATTTGAATCTCCTTGTTCGATTCGCTGACGATACAAGTTTCCCAAACGGTGATAGGCGAGAGCTAAAGTTGTTTTTTCTGCTTCTTTTGAGTGTAATTCCTCAATTTCTGCTAAAATCTGCTGCGGTTGCCATTTTTCTTCTGATTCAAGATCAATTTTGCTGTTAATTGTTGCTACTACTAACTCGCTTAATTCTTTACTTATATGGGACAAAGCCAGAGAAGAAGATGCTTGATTCGTCTCACGAATACTCAAATGACTTTCCTCCTGTGGAGGATTGGGTATAAATAATTCTGATTTGGAAAGAGAACTATCTTGTAATCGGCTGCTACTCTTTATAGGTGCTTCAATCTGAAAATCAAAATCTTCTTTTGCTAGCCCAACCGATTCTTCCAATATAGATTTTTCTAGATGATCTACATTCATATTCCGAGAACTAGAAAGACGTTCTGGGGAAGCTTGATTTTTAGCTGTTGGCGTAGGTTCGCCAGAAAAAGTAAATACACCTGTTCGAGAGCGCCAAAATTGAGGTGCAGACTGCTGAACTGCATATAACCAAGGGCGTGACAACCACATTAGTAAACTCGACTCTTGGCCAGATAGTTGTTGTTCAATTAATCTGAGGTTATGCAAAAATAGGCGCTGCGTTGCTACCGGTTGTCTCGTAAGTTGTTCAATTCCCACAATCTGAAACGCCGGTATTGGTAATGCTTTACCCGGACTATCTTTTGAACCTCCTACCACAGGTGGTGGATAATTGTTTAACCATTGGTCGATCTGCACTATCGGATTTGGTTGGACTAAATCTAATCTCAATGTAACCAGCCTTGGATAAGCTGGGGTGCTAGTTTCTTGGGAATTAGATAAAACTTGTCCGACTGGATACGCTAAGTTAGAGTGTAAGCGCGCTGCAACCTGATTTCTCAGGTTTAAATCATCGCATACCGCTATAAAAATTTGACGTCGCAAACCGAGACCAAGGGCTAGTTTGAGACGTTGGTATACTTGTCGATTCCAAGCAGTGTTATCGGAATGTGGTGTTTCGTTTGCACTCATGGCTGCTGGGAGCAGTATTATAGCAATTATAAAGATTTACGTTTATTAACGGTGCTTTAGTAATTGACTCTATGGGATTCATGGTAGACCCAAAGGACATTTACCAATCAAGGGGTTTCACAAGACAGTGACTTACTCAGAAAAGCATCTGCCTGAGAACATTGTTTATTTTTTTCTAATTACTTTGCGAAATTAATTTCTTTTATAAGAAATTATGTGGCGAAAGAAACAAGATGACCCACTAAAAATTAAGGGCTTTTACAGGTATCTTTCTCTTCAAAAATTGATAAAACTAGTTTTAAATACTAATTATGAATATGATTTTCCCCTACCCGGGAGTCTTTTCAGGATAAATCAAATTTCCAATAAATCAATTTAAACAAAGTAACTCATTATACTAATTGTTTTAATGTCTTTAAAAAAACATAAATCAGGTCCCGAAAAAAAATATCCGGAACCTTAAATAATGTGAATTTATTTTAAGTTAGGTTAATTAACTATGTTTTTGAATTAACTAAGGTTGGATATGGAGAAGGTGAGAAAAATCAAGCCAGCGACCAACATTAAACCGGAGACTCCAAAAATGATATAATTGCGTTTCTGCTTAGATGATGGGGGTTCTGCTTGATAAACTTGTGGTTCACGAGCAAAATTATTTAAGCGACCGCCTTCTTCGGTGGTGTAAGGCATAGAATAACTCCCTTCTTCTTTTAGAGAACTTTACACACAGAGTATATATACTCTCACCATTATATAAGAATCTTTACATTGGCGCTGGTCAATCTAGCATAAGAACACTATTGAGTGAGATTGTAAATAATTTTTGCCCGCAGTAAATTTGTAATGCCAGTACTAAGCAATTACCTGATTTGCTATTATTCGTTAATCCTTCCGCTTACAGGCGATGATGCAATAGCATGGCTTTGAATTGGCATTCTCCCTGCTAGATATGCAATTCGACCAGAATTTGCAGCTAATTTCATCGCTTGTGCCATCGCAGGAGAATTTTGGGCTAAAGCGATCGCACTATTAATCAATAATGCATCGGCTCCCAATTCCATCGCTTGGGCAGCTTCAGATGGTAAACCGATCCCAGCATCAACCACAATCGGGACTTGAGCATTTTCAATAATAATTTTGATATTGGCAATTGTTTGCAATCCTTGTCCAGAACCGATGGGTGCAGCTAAAGGCATAACTGTGGCACAGCCGGCTTCTTCTAAATGCTTGGCTAGCATTGGGTCAGCATTAATGTAAGGTAAAACAGCAAAACCTTCCTTAACTAATTGTTCTGCAGCTTGAAGAGTACCGATTGGGTCGGGAAGTAAATATTTAGGATCGGGAATTACTTCTAATTTGACGAAATTATTATCTTCTTGTCCGAGTAATTTAGCCATTTCTCGTCCTAAGCGTGCCACGCGTACCGCTTCTTCTGCTGTCTTACAGCCTGCAGTATTGGGCAACATCCAGATTTTACCCCAGTCCAAAGCTTCGGCTAAACCTTCATGTCCGGGAGCATTGGTTTGTACTCTGCGCACCGCCACGGTGACGATTTCACAACCGCTAGCAATAACGCTTTGTTGCATTTCTTCTATACTGCGATACTTACCCGTTCCAGTCATTAAGCGAGATTGAAATGTTTTTCCGGCAATTTTGAGGAGTGAGTCCTCCAAATATTGGATATTTTGCCGATCTGCGACCGCTGAATTGGGGGAAAAGTTAGCCGGATGAGTAAGCATGGGAATATTAGTAGATGACCTTTCAAGAAAACGAGAAAAGTGAAAATCACTTAGGAGGGGGTCAGATTTTTCCTCCCAGATGGAATCAGCGATCAATTTTGCCGTTATTGGCGCAAGTAAAATACCATTGCGATGATGACCTGTAGCTAAAGTTAGGTTTTTACAGGGACTGCTACCCAAAATTGGGAGTTCATCGGGGGTGGTAGGACGAAATCCCCACCATAATTCTTGAATGGGATAATCTTTTAATTCAGGATAAAGTCGAATTGCTTGTTGTAATAAGTTTTGAATTCCAACAGGAGTGTTTCCAGGAGTAAAACCTACATCTTCGCTGGTTGCTCCCAAGATAATTCGTCTGTCCCGTCGGGGAACAATATAAATATTTTCACCAAATAGAACTCTGTTTAAAGGTAATTCTGTTATGGATTCCGGTACTCGCAGGCTTAACATTTGACCTTTGCGCGGATTTACTGGTAAGGGAAGTATTTGATTCGACCAAGCACCTGCAGCTAAAACATAATGTTCGGCGGACAAAGTACCAATATTTGTCTGAACCCCAATAACTTCACCTTGGCGTTGCTGAATGCCTTCTACTATGACACCTTCTTTAATATCTATTCCCAATGAGTGGGAATAAGTTAATAGTGCTTTTGCTAAAGCACGATTATCTACCTGTCCATCTTCTGGATACCACCAACCACCTATTACTTCTGTACTTAATCCAGGCTGATATTGGTGAATTGCTTCTTTATTTAACCAGTAACCGGAATCATCACTTTGCTTCCCAGCCTCTAAAGTTTGAGACGTACCGCGGTACGTCTCTACAAATTTAGTATTTTGTTTACTATTTTCTAATTCTTTAAAAACAGGTGCTAAGATGCCACAACACCAATAGCCAGAATTTTCTCCAGTTGATTCTTCTATTTTACGCGTCCATTCGGGATACAAATAGAGTGAACGCCGACACAAATCTTGCATTGAACCGGCAGGAATTTGTTCGGCACCGGGTGCTAACATACCTGCAGCAGCATTTGTGGCAGCACCGTTAATATCACGACCTACCAATGTGACTTGGGCACCGCGTAACTGTAGTTCTACCGCGATCGCTAAACCGATTACGCCGCTACCGAGAATTAAAATTTTGCTGCTCATGAGTCATTAATAATTAATTATTAGCCATGAGCTATTAGTACGTTTGTAAAATAACTCATAACTAATTCATAATTAATAACTTATAACTAATAAGCGGTAACTACCACAAGGCACGAATTGGTTCGCTATTATCGCTACCATCAGTTACTTCACCATTTCCTTCGCTGCTACCACCATCAGTTCCCTGACCACTTCCTTGAGCAGTTCCATCTTGAATAGTTCTTTGATTGCTCTCTTGGTTTTGTTGGGTACCAGAATTATTATTCTGGCTTACTTCAACAGAAGGATCTGTACTAGAGGGCTTTTGAGCTACAGTACTACCACCGTTAGTATTTGCAGGTGATTGCTTTGCCGTTGTGCTATTAACATTAATATTAGCTGGGAGAACGCTGGATTCTTTATCAGACGTTTTCGGACCTTGAGCGTTACGTCCATCCATTGGAAAACTTATTCCCAATAGGGTTCCGAGTAAAATTGCTAATCCTCCAGCCATTAAAACCAGTGGTGTCCATCTACCCATTTTCTGTTTTTCCTTTTCTAGCCAAAGATTGTACAAACATTCTTTTGGGAACCTCGTCCCCAGAATTTATCAATTTGTGTTGCAATTAATTGAATTAATTTTCGCCTTAGTTTGAAATACACAAACACAAGTCTGATTCAGGAGAATGGGGAGGTGGGAAAATCCGCCTGTGGCACTTCACCTGTTGGTTTTACTATACGGGTTCCGCAGATAATAGCATACTCATAGTTTATTACTTTAGCGTTTTTATTGTAAAGTTCAATGCTGTTTTGCACCAAAATTTTACGGAGAGTATCTACAATTGTATGCCACCAGCTAAAATCCTTCGAAGTACCCCATTCGATATGCTGTTCCTGAGTTATTACAGGTAGCATTTGGGAGTTTTGAAAAAGTTTTTTGTTGTATTGCTTTTTATGTACCTACACATTCCTTTTTAACTTTTGTTATCATCCATCCTTGACTTTACCCATATTTTTACTCTTCACCCATCTTTTAACTTATGAGTGCAAATTCCGAGCGCCAAATTTGGATCTATGACACCACCCTTCGGGATGGTATGCAGTGTGAAGGTCTATCAGTTTCCATAGAAGATAAATTACGTATTGCTCGCTGCCTAGACCGTTTAGGGGTTCCTTTCATTGAAGGCGGTTGGCCTGGAGCAAATCCTAAAGATGTACAGTTTTTTTGGGAGTTACAAGAAGAACCGCTCGAACAGGCAGAAATTGTTCCTTTCTGCTTTACTCGGCGTCCCAATATCACTGCTGCCAAAGATCCAATGTTACAAGCAATTATTGCTGCTGGTACTCGTTGGGTGACAATTGTCGGTAAGTCTTGGGACTTACATGTCAAAGAAGGTCTTAAGACTACTTTAGCAGAAAACCTAGGGATGGTAGATGATACAATAAAATACTTAATTTCTCAAAGACGTCGTGTAATATACGATGCGGAGCATTGGTTTGATGGCTACAAGCATAATCGAGATTATGCACTCCAGACTTTAACAGCAGCTCTTAATGCCGGAGCAGAATGGCTAGTATTATGCGACACAAATGGTGGAACATTGCCAAATGAAATAACTCAAATAGTTACGGATGTTATTAAATCCCTTCCTACTGGAATTCAGCTTGGCATTCATACCCACAATGATTCTGATACTGCGGTAGCTAATGCTTTGGCTGCGGTGATGGCAGGAGCAAGCATGGTACAGGGTACTATTAATGGTTATGGCGAACGCTGCGGTAATGCTAATCTTTGCTCTGTGATTCCCAACTTACAAGTTAAATTAGGATACAACTGTATAGAAAATACCCAGCTCTCCAAGCTAACGGAAACCAGTAGATTTGTAAGTGAAGTTGTAAACCTGGCTCCTAATGTACATGCTCCTTTTGTTGGTAATTCAGCTTTTGCCCATAAAGGGGGAATGCATGTTAGCGCAGTGGAACGCAATCCCCTTACTTACGAACATATTGAACCCGAACAAATTGGTAATTCTCGTCGGATTGTAGTTTCCGAGCAATCAGGAGCAAGTAATATTTTGGCAAAAGCTCGTAGCTTCGGGATTAAGTTGGAAAAAGATAATCCTGCGACCAAGCAAATCTTGAATAATCTCAAGCAACTCGAACATGAAGGTTATCAATTTGAGGCTGCTGAGGCAAGTTTTGAACTGCTCGTACGCGGTGCTTTGGGAGAACGGCAACAATTTTTTCAGATCAAAGGCTTTAAAGTTCATTGTGACCTAGTTCAACACCTAGAAAGTAATTTAGGAAATGGGGATGCATTAGCAACTGTCAAAATCACTGTGAACGGTCAAGATATTTTAGAAGCAGCGGAAGGTATAGGACCAGTAGCAGCTCTCGACGCTGCTCTACGCAAAGCTTTGACAAACTTCTATCCCCAAATCGCAATGTTCGAATTGACGGATTATAAAGTCAGAATCCTCAATGGACATACGGGAACTGCAGCGAAAACCCGGGTATTAGTCGGATCCGGTAATGGTCGTCAGCGTTGGACAACTGTTGGAGTTTCAAGCAATATTTTATCTGCTTCCTACCAAGCAGTGGTTGATGGATTGGAATACGGTTTAATGCTCCATTCTCAAGCTCAAACAGAAATAAGCACATCCAGTTAATTATCAAGCTTAAAAGTGAGTATTAAGTACAGACTTGAAACAAGTGCTCTAAGCGTGTAATTAATTTTCTGTTCGTTTCCAGTTCAAAATCAAACCTAATTCAAAATCAAACCTAATTCAACACTTTGTTAACGCCATAGGCGCGGTCTGTTATCTCCAACGGACATGCGCTTAGCCTGCGGCGTCGGCACTTGGCGCTTACGATGAACGGCTACGCCGCGTACAAACACCACAGGTGTGGCTCAGCCTTTAGCTGCGCTACCTACGGTTCGGATCTGCTAATGACTTTTGATTTGTCAAACATACTTGTTTGGTAAATTTATCTACGCGTCAGACAAATTGCCAATCCCAGACAGATTAACTTTTCTCACTCCCACACCCAAACAGGTGATCGGCAATCTGTTTTTACTGACAGTTGATAGTCACTTGAAACGTTTATAACGCTTTCACATTAATCAAAAGGGCTCAATTTAGTTTTACATTAAGCAAAGCTTTGTTTTTATTTAAGCAAAGCTGTCCCATGCTTGTGTAACTACTTGACTTAACCAGCGTCTTTGTTGCTTGCTCAGTAAAGGGTCATCGGCGAGCACTTGAGCCGTTAATTCATCTAAGGATTGACCTTGGGAACTGACGATTTTGATGACTCCTGCAATTGCAGCAGCAACCATTTCTTCGTCAACTACTGGCTTTTGTTGCCAATTCATTATTTCTTGCGTACTGTCTGGGATGGGATAATTCATGGCGCGAGTTTACAAAAACACCTGATGAATAATTTAGTGAATGATAGATTTGATGAAATCTTAATATTTGTTTACTAAATCTTTATTCTACTAATAGGGCGGAGTGTAGCGTAATTCATAGCTGGGTAAAATCTGCCTTAATGAGTATCTTGAGAGAACAAAACAAAAATGAAAGAAATACTTTATTTGGAGATTCCAACACCAGATATAAATGCAGTGTGTGCTTGGCTACAAGCAGATTTCCAACCAAAAATTGGCAAGAAAGTTATCACTGCCCAAGGCTTTTGCCTTAAAGTAAATGACACTACAGCGGAAACAGTAAGTGTTCCGGAAAATTTGCCAGCTGAACTCTCAATTTTTATTTGGTCGTTACAACGGACTACATATTTAAAAGTATTTCGTTGGTCAGAAAAAGCTGTTCCTAAAGAACATAAATTCCTCAAACATTTAACGGTTAGTATCAGGAAACGCTTTCCCCACAATTACCCAGAACCACCTGCTATTGACCTATCAAAACAGTCAATTTTTACCGCCTTAGAGCAAGATTATCCTCTGACTGTAAAATATTTTCAAAAAATGCCTAATGGTGAGTACGATTTGAAACGAGTCTACTGGTGGGAGAAGCGTTGGCGTGAAGGGGTGCGCAATCCGCAACAACCGAAGCAAGTAGTGTTTTCTCACACAAAATCCAGTAATGAATTTAATCTCGATGTAGAAGAAAAAAAATCTTTTTACGATTTAATTTATGTTGGTGGCGCTCTGGGTGTAATTCATGCTGCGGCAATGGCAAAACTGGGTTATAAAGTATTACTAATTGAAAGATTGCCCTTTGGAAGAATGAACAGAGAATGGAATATTTCTCGCGATGAAATCCAAAGTTTAATTAATATTGGTTTGATTACTCCTGCAGAGTTAGAAACAATTATTGCCAGTGAATATAAAGATGGCTTCAATAAGTTTTTCGATGGGAATAATTCACCCGGCTTAAAAGCTGACATACTACATACACCCACGGTATTAAATATAGCTTTAGATTCTGAAAAATGGCTGCAAATGTGCGGAGAGAAATTATTAGCAGCTGGAGGAGAAATTTTTGATGAAACAGAATTTGTTCGTGCCGATATTTTTCCAAAATATGGCGAAAAACAAAATGGACAGAAGCTTATTGTAACACTGCAAGACTTAAAAACGCAAGTTGAAAAACAAGTTAGCGGTAGACTATTAGTAGATGCGATGGGAACAGCATCACCGATCGCGTGGCAGTTAAACGGCGGTCGTACCTTTGATAGTGTTTGTCCTACGGTTGGAGCAGTAGTGGAGAGTGGTTTTGAACCGGGAGTCTGGGATTCCCAATATGGAGATGTACTCAATTCCCATGGCGATATCTCTCGAGGAAGACAGTTAATTTGGGAATTATTTCCTGGAGCAGATGAAGAGTTGACTATTTACTTATTTCACTATCACCAGGTTAATAGTAAAAATCCGGGTTCTTTATTAGAAATGTATGAAGATTTCTTTACTATTTTGCCAGAATATCGCCGTTGTGACCTAGACAAATTGGTGTGGAAAAAACCAACATTCGGTTATATTCCGGGACATTTTAGTGTGAATAGTCGCGATCGCACTGTAGCTTATGACCGAATTATTGCGATCGGTGATGCTGCATCACTCCAGTCTCCTTTAGTGTTTACTGGTTTTGGCTCCCTAGTTCGGAATTTAGAACGCCTAACAACTTTATTAGATACAGCTCTAAAATATGACTTGCTTTCTTGGCAACATCTTAACCAAATTCGTGCATTTCAAAGTAACATTGCTGTGACTTGGATGTTTTCCAAGGGAATGATGGTTCCCACCGGTAAATTTATTCCTCCGGAAAGAATTAATGCAATGCTCAATACTTTCTTCGGATTATTAGCTGCAGAACCCCAAGAAGTAGCAGATAACTTTATTAAAGACAGATTTGATTGGTTGACCTTCAATCGGTTAGCCCTGAAAGCAGCTCGTAAAAACCCCGCATTACTACCCTGGATTTGGGAATTAGCTGGCTCCAAAGATTTAATTAGATGGGTGGGTAATTACATAAACTTTTCTCGCCATGCACTCACAGTTGCTTTACTTAACTGGTGGTTACCTCAATCTCTCCACCTGATTCAACCTTGGTTAGAAAAGCATCATCCAGGTTTGTGGCTGCGCTTGTTATCTCTTGCCTATGCTTTAACCGCAGGTACAATACGAAAGCAAAACCTTACTTATCAGTTAAAAATTAAACGTAGTGAAATGAAAGTTACTGGGTGATTGGTGTTAGCGTAAGCATGACGCATTAGCAAAGCAGGATGCAAGCACAGACACCAAATGTCTACAGCATTATAGGTACTTGGTAATTGGTAATTAGATTTGATATCTACAAACCTAATTCCAACACCCAATACCTGACATTTATTATTCTGAGGTTGAATGGGAACGGAAATCTGGTAATTCCACAGAAGCTAAAGACTTCTTTGGATTTCGACGACGTTCTGGGTAAACTACTGGTGACGGAGAATTGTCATTATTGTAGTGGGTAAATTGTTCTGAATTAAGATCGCTTTCAAAACTACCCTCAGACCAGGTTGAACCATCTGAAAAAATATCTCCTGAAAAGGTATCTGTTAAAGAAGTATCTCCTGAAGAATCTTTTCGATTCCCAAATTCATCATCAGGGTGTTTGCTGTCATGTGATTTGACAACAGGCTCCGAAACAGTTTTTTGAGGATTATGAGCATCATCTACATCTGCAGATTGAGATGCTTGAGATATTCCTTGACTGCGGAAAAACGTCTCAATTACGCTATCCAATTTTTCTTTTAAATCAGATTCTTTAAGCTCAGATTCTTTGAATTCAGATTCTTTGGATTTGTCTTCTTCTACGTCAGATTTTTCTAAATCATATTCGTCATCATATTCGTCCAAATCGGAAGATTCGTGGTAAGAAATAGTTTCTGGCGTAATTTTTCGATCTATAGTTTCTTTTGCAATATCTTCATTTATAAATTCTTGCTCTATACTTTCTGAAGAGAAATTAGTTGTTGTTTGTTGTGGGGAAATATCTTCCTCACTTGCTTCAACATCCCAAATAGATACTTCACTGTCAGCTTCGTGGGGAACTGAAAAATTCGAACTTTCCTCCGTGCTCGTATCCCAAATGTAAGCTTGTGCTGAATCATCACAATCTATTTTTTCAGATTGAGAATGACCGATAAAAGATCCGTTCCCAGTAAATATATTTTCTTTAACTGTAGAGTCCCAACCAGAAAACTCATTAATGCTTTCTTGCCACATTCGAGTTTGAGGTTCACCAAAATCTTCTTCTTGAGCGTATGCTACTTCGTCATCATTAAATGTATCTGCTTGTTGTTCAGACCAGGGTCGAATTGGTTGGGCATTAGTTAGAAATGACCGAAGCTTACTATTAATAGTAGATGATTGCCGAGTAAAGTTCCTAGCCCTACTAATTGTTTCATTATCCTCTAGATCCCCCGGGACTGGTGTATCTAAACATTTACTCAAAGCAGCTTTAAACTGTAAATTCTGCCGCTGCTGACGCATTAACCTTGTACGTAATTCTCGAGAAGCATTTTCCAATTGCGATAATTTATAGGATTGTTCGTTATATCTACTGTGTAATTTGGTACATTCACGCTCTAGTTGAGCCAATCTTTGCTGACTACTTTCCAAATGAGATTTGTAACTTTCTATTAGACTTTCTTGACGCTTAATCGTTTGTGTCGAATTTTCTAACTCTTGGAATAGTGATTCAATCTTTTCTCTGTCTGCGATACTTTCCTGGGTTTGCTGACAAAGCATCGACTCTGCAATACTTGAGTGGTTCTTTTGTTTTTGTAGAGCTTTCTGGTTATCTGCAAGAGCCGATGTAAGTTCTTCTACTTGTTGATACAAGTCCTCATTAGCTGAACGCAACTCTTGATTTAGCTCCAACAGTTGCTGAAACTCTGAATTAACAGCAGCTTGTTTTTCGCTTTCGGGTTCTGCGACCCAATCTTTTTGGGAGTTACTTGTTAATTCATCCTCTGAAAGATCTAAATCAGGAATACTTTCCCACTGGGCGCGATTTAATTCCAAAATTCCATTCGATGATTCTGAATCAATGTTTGTTTGTTCTTCGTCATCAATGTTAGTAGTTGATTCTGGGGAAGATATTTCGTTTTCCCAATCACTACTTTCCCATTCTTGATCGTTGGAAATTGCTGAAATCGAAGAATTTGCCGGTGGTAACTTTGGAATTACTAAATTTTTATTAGAAACAATTTCACGATCTTCATTAGGTAAAAGCGAGTAAAAAGGACAATTTTCTTTTTCTAGTTGTTGGGAGTTTTCAAGATTACAGGATCCGGTCAAATTTTCGTTTTCTGGGATGTCAGCTTCATTCATTACTCTTCACCAAGCAGCGATAAATTGCAAATAGCCAACGAAAGCCTCACCTATGGCAAGTTGTTGCCAGATATATTCTTGTAAGTTATATTCTCGTCAGATATAAATTTACTCTGGAGAACAAGAATAACTTGTTTATCCATAAGTTTACAAACATTTCTGTAATATTCCGGTGATGGATTGCATTTGCAGCTAATCCGAAATAGTTCCTTTGTATAAACTTCCAGTATTTAGCTTTTTCCAGGTTCAGATAGTTTTCTATGATTCACAAATATATTTTTGCAATCCTATTGAAGTTATAACATTTGAATTTTGGATCGTGTATATGGAGAGAGTAATCTCCATATACTCAAAATCAGCATATTAGACAGGCCCAAAAGTACAAATACAAACTTTATTTTGTTATTTTCTAACAGACTTATTGCAAAATTATTGCTTTAAAAACAGTTAAATCTAGGCTTTTTATACATTTAGGTTATAAATTTGCAGTTAAGTGTTATACAAAATAACTGTTAGTTGCCTAACAAAGTATACTTTACTAATGCTTAGAACTTTTGTCACTACCCTTAAGGGTATAATTTTTGTAATACAAGTAGCTTAAGTTACTCAGTATCAGCAATGCTATTAAACAAAGTATTTGTTTGCTCTGAATTTATGCTAATAATTATTGATTTATCATTACTAAATATATTTAATAGTTTTACGCAGCAAAAATTGGATATATGTATATTAATGAGTGAAGTATTGTGCACTCACTTATAGTCAATATTAGGTGTGAATTTATATATTTAAAATAAGTAAAAAGTATAGTAAGAAAATTGCCAATATTGTTTGTGTAAAACTCAAAAAATACTAACCTATAATTATTCTATTTATATTAATCCAGTTAGCGCCTATCGTTTTAAACGTTAACTAATATACCTTCGCAGTAATTTAGAATAATGGAATAAGTTTAGAATTAAGTTCTCGCCAATACAAGTGAGTAAATTTTCCTTATCTTTCATTTTTAAATATATATATTAAATGTAGGTGGAAAATTTTATTAAACTGAAATTTTGATTGTTGAATCTCTAAAAAAATATGTTTTATATTCACAATATAGTACTGAAAATAAAATTTTATTTTTAAATTACTATCTTATTACTGTGTAAACTACAAACATGAACTTACTTACTACCCGTGAATGATTTATTGTAATTTAGTTTGTTTTTCGCTGTTTATTTATATACTAAAACTTATAAGCTTTTTTATACATGCAAATAAGTGTTTTACAGCAAATAATTCGCTGGTGCAAATACTTAATTTTGAACTTGCTATGCAATTTTATTTTAGTGTAATCACTGAAGCTATAATTAGTTTAACAAGCGCAATATAATATACATCACCTGAGATAATGAATAGACTTATTGATGGGTAATATTAGGACCTGCAAATACTTAAATATGCATTTATAAAATGACTTAAATATGTAAATAGTCTGGTAATATAACACTGATATAAATTTCAAAAGTGCTAATATTGCTGAGCAACAAAATAAAGTCGACTTGTGATCGTAACTGTATTTAATTAGTTATTAAATATTAAGATATATGTATTACTTGTCATTTACTTAAATTTTGTAGAAATGCATGTCACATTTGAAACTGAGATAATATTGATTATCATTTGATTCAAGTTGAACTTGTAAATCAAATGATTTTTCTCGAGGGCAGAATAACTGTGATTCAAATATTTAGCAAGTTTCTAGAAAATTTATTTAATCAGGAACAGATTGAAAAAGCACATGTGTTTGGTTGCTTTGTAGATAAGCCATCTAACCAAGATCATTTAACTTTAAGTTTTGCTCCATCTGCAATTCCGCTTCAAAAACGCTGGCGGAATAATGGTTTATCAGCTGACTTTGTTGCTAATTACTTGTGTACTTTTTTCCCAAATAATGACGACATTAGTACCTCTGAGAATCATCATTTGGAAGTTAAAAGTGCTGTAAGTTATGTTGCCAATGAATTATTTGAGAATGCGATGAAGTATTGTGATGAAAAAGCTTCTTATCCCATTACTTTTCACGTCCGGTTAGAGACTGACAAAATCCTTCTTTTTATAGATAATAGTGTGATTCCTGCACAGGCTGAAAAATTTAAGGAATTTATCAGAGAACTCTTAGATTCCGATCCAAATGAATTATACATTGAGCAGTTGGAAAAAAATGCTGAGCAGGATGATAATACTAGTTCTGGATTAGGTTTTATTACTATGATGACTGATTATTCTGCTAAATTAGCTTGGAAATTCCAAACTATTGAGCAAGCTTCACCGGTAATGGCAGTAACTACTATGGTGGAATTACCAGTTTGAAATAGCAGTAAATACGTTAATGAAACTAACTTGACAAAGGAGAATTTGAAATATGGAAATCAAAGGCGAAAACTACAATGTATCTTATGATGAAAATACCTGTAGTGTAAGATTTTCAGGTGCTCTAAGATTAACAGGTTTAAAAGATTATGGGCATATTTTAAATTTGCTCAATGACATTGCTGATAGAGAACCTTCAAAAATCATCTTGAATCTTCAAGAACTTGATTTTCTTAATAGTTCGGGAATTAGCATGCTTTCGAAGTTTGTTATTGGTATGAGAAAAAGAAAATCTATTGAAGTGGTGGTACTTGGTTCTAGACAAATACCTTGGCAAGGTAAATCACTGAAGAATTTACAGCGATTAATGCCTGGTTTAAGGCTGGATTTACAGTAGGTAAGTTGGGAATTATAACATCAGAATCAAAGGAATAATGCACCATGCAAACTGAAGAATTGTCAAAACAAGAACTATTGTCAGAAATTAAAAATTTAAGGCTAGATATAGAGGAACTCAAAGAAGAAAAATCTGATTTAGAAATAATGCTGGAATCGATTGCTGAACATTCTAGTGAAGTTAATAATCAGTTACATGACAAAAACCAGGAAATGGTTGTTTATATTCAGAATGTGCAGCGACTCGCTGCTGCAATCTCAGAAATAGAGAATAATTCTTTTGAGTTAGATAGTATTAAAGAATTTGTAAATAGAGAAGATGAATTAGGGAAGATGGCAAGATTTTTTATCAAAATATCATCTTCCCAATAGCACCGTAAATCTGTCTATTGTTTTTTAAATTTAATGGTAATAATGGAAGAAAATAAATAAAATTATGATGGTGAATCATATTTATTTACCTTGGATATTTTGGTAAATAAGTTTATCATAGTATCCTCAAAATATATTATTTGAACTAGGTAGCAAACTAATATTAACGGAATATTGAGTAAAGTATAAGTGGTTAATAAATATATTTTAAATGTAACCTGTTTACCTATCTTTTAGTTGTCCTTTGCTTGATAATTCCCTAAACAATGTATTAGTTTGCTATCTATTTTTTTATTATCAAATTTTACTTCTTAAAAAACTCAAAATTCTGTTTTTCATGAAAATCAATAAGAATCCTTTAAAAAAAATACTTGTCGAAAAAAAATATCGGCCAATATTGATATCAATCTTTTTTTTCTTGCTCTTTGATATTGGTATTTTAATCCCAAACTTTTTGTTTTCTACGTCATTGAAGAAAGATGCTATCAGTATTAACTTAGCAGGAAGACAAAGAACTTTGTCACAAAGAATAACAAAAGCTTTACTACAATTAAAAAATGCTAATGAAAATGGTTATAGTCTTGACAAATATAAAACAGATTTGCTCATATCATCTCAACTATTTGATGAAACTTTAAATGCTTTTCAAAAAGGAGGATATGTAAAAAATAATGATGGTGAATCTATATATTTGAAAGCTGTAGAAACGAAGAAAGCTGAAAAAATACTGAAAAAAACTTTTGTTATCTGGAATCCCTATAAAGAACAAATTCAGAATATTTTAGCAGCAAAAAAAAATATTCCATACAAACAACTGAGAAATACAGTTGGCTATGGTAATGAGAATAATTTCAAACTTTTGAGATTAATGGGTGATTTGACAAATGAACAAGAAGGAATTGCTGAACAAAAAGCTGAGTACCTACAAATAATTCAGTTAGTTGGTATGGCTTTAGCTCTAGGTAACTTCTTTGTTATTTTATTTAATATTTTGACGCGTCTACAAAAAGCAGACAAAGATATTCAAGTAGCACATGACAAGATTTCTGAATTAAACGAGCAGCTTAAAGCAGAAAATGTCCGTATGAGTAGCGAATTGGATATTACCAGACGCTTACAGCAAATGATTCTCCCAAAATCTTGGGAACTACAATCTGTAGATGGTTTGGATATCGCTGGTTTTATGGAAGCAGCAGATGAAGTAGGAGGGGATTATTACGACGTTCTAAATATAGATGGAAATGTAAAAATTGGGATTGGTGATGTAACCGGACATGGGTTAGAAAGTGGAATGCTCATGTTAATGGTACAGACTGCGGTAAGAACTCTTCAAGAAGTTGAAGAAACAGATCCGGTCAAATTCATGGATGCGCTAAATCGTACGATTTATAAAAATATCCAGCGCATGAACTCAGGAAAGAATCTTACTCTTTCATTAATTGATTATCAGCAAGGACAATTGTGTCTTACTGGACAACATGAAGAAATGATTGTGGTGCGTTCTTCTGGAAAAGTGGAATTAGTTGATACCTCAGACCTTGGTTTCCCTATCGGACTTGATGAAGAAATTGCTGATTTTGTTGACCAGCAAAGAGTTAGCTTGAATGCTGGTGACATCGCTGTACTTTTTACTGATGGTATAACCGAAGCAGAAAATATTGACAGCGAACTCTACGGTCTGGAAAAACTTTGCCATGCAATCAAGGAGAATAGACATCTAACTGCAGAGGAAATAAAAAATGCCATAGTAAATGATGTTCGCGAACATATAGGCGAACAACAAGTTTTTGATGATATTACTTTGCTTGTTTTAAAACAAAAAGATATTAGTTCTTCGTTTGGAACAGTAAACTCTCAAGCTCTTCAACCTATGAGTGTTTAATAGAAGTTTAGACAAATATCTGGATAATAATGCTCGCTAAAATTTAACGATACATTTTCCAGAATTTAGACATTTAGCAGCTAAATATTTATAAATTAGAGCTATAACACTAAGTTTTTGAAGTAGCAGATTTTTTCTTGTTCAATTTTGAGAGAATTATGATTTTCTGGATCTTATACCTAATGCTATAGAGGTTAGAAAGTTAAGAGTTTAAGATTTCACAAATTTCAAACTTCATAGATTTAAGACTTTATAAATTTAAGACTTCATAAATTTAAGACTTTTTTCACTTTCTGACTATTGAATAGTTTTAAAAGTCATTAGTTAGCTTTATGTCGCAATGATTTAATATTTTGCAAATTATAAAAATAAGGTAAATATAACCGTGGTGCAAATATTTGGTGATTTCATCGAAACTGATTTATATAGAGAAGACTTTAGTCTCGGATTTTCTCCTTCTTCTTTACCACTCCAGCAACGTTGGCGTAATAATGGAATATCTGCTGACTATATTTCAGAATTCTTAACAAGTATTTTCCCTAATTATGTTGATGATGCGGGAAAAAATCAAATACTGGAAGTCAAAAGTGCAGTTAACTATATTGCTAATGAGTTGCTAGAAAATGCAATGAAATATTGCGATATACAAGCATCTTATCCAATTACTTTTCATATTCAATTTGTCGCCGACGAAATCAGATTATTTTTAAAAAATAGTATTATTCCTTCAACTGCAAGTGAATTTCAAATTTTTATTCAAGAGTTACTAAATTCTGATCCAGAAGAACTTTATATTCAGCAACTTGAAAAGAATGCAGAAGATGAGAACTCTAGCAGTTCTGGCTTGGGATTCATTAGCATGATAACTGATTACTCAGCCAAATTAGGTTGGAAATTTCAAATCTTAGAGCAAAGCCCAGAGTTAATGACAGTAACCACTATGGTGAGGCTGGGACTCGAAGATCCAGAACAAACAGTGGTTCAATGTGCTGCTGATACAATAGAGATTAAAGGTCGAGAGTACCACATTTACTACGACCAAAATAGCAAAATAATTAATATTAATGGGAAAATTCGCCTCAGAGGAATGGAAGAATACACAAAGATAATTACATTCCTGAATAATATTGTTGACCAAGAAGATCGAATGCTTACCCTTGATATCCAGAATCTAGAACTTCTCAATAGTTCAGGAATTAATATGCTTTCTAAATTCTTTATTGGTATTCGTAAAAGGAAGAAAATTCAAATAAATATAAAAGCTTCTCAAGAGATGTTATGGCAAATGAAATTAATTAAAAATTTACAACGATTAATGCCTAATTTGAAGTTTCATGTTCAATAGTATCCAGATAAAAATGAAGTCCCTATCAAAATTTGTAGAGACGTAAAAAATCACATCTCTACAAATATTTACAAAAATTTAGTTTTGATTTGAAGTTTGAGTTCAAGAGAAAAAATATATCGATAAAATCCAAATTCAGTTGGATTTTAGCGGTTTTACACCATTCCACCAGCAGCTTGAAAACGAGCGCGGGCACGTTTATATGCTTGGTTTGCCTGAATTTGGGCTTGTCTGTCATCAGGTTGTACCTGACTTAGACGCTCTTGAGCTTCGCTGTAAGCGCTACGGGCTTCTTCTAGATCGATTACATCACCGCGCTCAGCAGCATTTACCAAAATTGTTACTTCATTTTCTTCAACTTCGGCAAAACCTCCCATTAATGCGATCGCAACCCAATCTTGGTTTGCACTAGAACGTACTCGCATCACACCTGCATCTAGAGCACTCAAAAGTGGTGCGTGACCGCTAAGAATACCTAACTGACCTGTGGTGCTGGGCAAAATAACTTCTTGTGCCTCGTCATCCCATATAGTTTTATCTGGGGAAATTACGCGAACGGTTAATGTCATTCGTCCTTTGTCCTTTGTCCTTTCTAATTTTATGGTTATAATTTGCCCTTGGTCCTTGGTTAGGGAACCAAGAACTAAGGACTCACAGAACAAGAACCAATGACTAGCTCTTTAATTTATCTGCTTTAGCCTTGGCTTCTTCGATGCTACCAACCATGTAGAAAGCTTGTTCTGGTAACTCATCTAATTCACCAGCAAGAATCATCTTGAAACCTTTGATGGTTTCTTCTAACTTCACGTATTTACCAGGAGCGCCAGTAAACACTTCCGCCACAAAGAATGGCTGGGACAAGAAACGTTCAATTTTACGAGCGCGTGCTACGGTCAGACGGTCATCTTCAGATAATTCATCTAAACCGAGAATTGCAATAATGTCTTGAAGTTCCTTATAACGCTGCAGGGTAGCTTGTACTGAGCGCGCAGTTTGATAGTGATCGTCACCAACAATATCTGGCTGCAACATAGTAGAAGTAGAGCCAAGTGGATCTACTGCAGGATAGATTCCTTTCGCTGCCAAACCACGAGACAATACTGTAGTACCATCCAAGTGGGCAAAGGTAGTAGCAGGTGCCGGGTCGGTCAAGTCATCTGCAGGTACGTAAACAGCCTGAATCGAAGTAATAGAACCCTCGTTGGTAGAGGTAATACGTTCTTGTAATGCACCTACGTCAGTACCCAATGTTGGCTGATATCCTACCGCTGAGGGCATTCTTCCTAAAAGTGCTGATACTTCCGAACCCGCTTGAACGAAGCGGAAGATGTTATCAATAAATAGTAGTACGTCCTGTTTGTTAACATCACGGAAATACTCAGCCATTGTGAGTGCTGATAAACCAACCCGCATTCTTGCACCGGGTGGCTCATTCATCTGACCGTACACTAGAGCAATTTTCGATTCGTTGAGGTTATCAGCATTGATTACCCCAGATTCGATCATCTCATTGTAAAGGTCATTACCTTCACGGGTGCGCTCACCCACGCCACCGAATACTGACACGCCACCATGTTCGGTAGCAATGTTGTTGATCAATTCCATCATAATTACGGTTTTACCCACACCTGCTCCACCGAACAGACCGATTTTTCCGCCACGTCGATAGGGGGTGAGCAAATCAACAACTTTAATCCCAGTTTCAAACACAGAAGGTTTGGTTTCTAACTCAGTGAGCTTGGGAGCTTCACGGTGAATGGGAGACTTTTCTTCTGTATTTACAGGTCCTTTATTATCTACAGGTTCGCCCAGAACGTTGAAAATTCTACCTAAAGTAGCTTTACCAACAGGGACACTGATAGGAGCACCGGTATCAATAACTTCCATACCGCGCACTAAACCATCAGTAGAACTCATTGCAACAGCTCGTACTTGGTTGTCGCCCAGCAATTGTTGCACTTCACTGGTAACAGAAACTTCCTGTCCAGCTTCGTTTGTGCATGTAATGGTCAAAGCATTGTAGATTGGTGGCATTTTTCCACCGGGGAACTTCACGTCTACAACGGGACCAATGACTTGAGTGATGTAGCCAATGTTTGTTTTTTCTGCGGTGGTGACCATGCTGAGCCTATATGTTGAAGCTATAAATTATCAGATAGGATTGTAGAGACTAAGATTAACTTATGTCATCTTCAAGATTAGCACTGAACGACGCCACTGTTCGGCTAAAATTCATTCGATTATATCGATCCCTGTAACTAAATTAGCGATTAAATTCATCAAACACGGAAATATTGATGATGATTTGATCGAACGCTAAACATAGATCTGTTTGAGAAATTTAGTTAATCTCTGCACGACAAGAGAAGAAAATTTCCGACCTTTCAATCTATTCAGTAATATTTTGTTACTGAGTTTTTGATGTATGCACGAGGGTAATACCTACGAGCAATCGACAGTTTTCCATAAGGAGCGTTTTCCTTATGTGGTGTCAAATGAACTTTCTTAGGGTTTTTCGCAAAAAGTGAAGTGAGCTTTTGTGGCGTCAAATATGGGATTATGTGACTGAAAAATGTGCACTGTAAATTTTCACATATTGTTCTCATCAGTTGTGAGTTGAATATAAAATGCCTACTTTTCCAGATTTAATCTGTATTCATCCAAAGAAAACTGTTCTTCCCGAGCAAATCAGGAAGAACAAAACCATGCCATTTGACTTAAATATCAAATTCACAAGCATTTGACGTCATTTCGTAAAATCGTGAATTTAAATGAAATTTTAGATATAAAGCAAGAGCATTGTTCATTTGATTTATCTGCACAAAAGCAAAAAATTATCAAGTATATTGGCTAATTTGCTACTAAAGTATTTCATGCAAGTCTCCTATCCCGAGTAAATGTTCGCCTGTACTAAGTAAAAATATTTCGAAGCACAAACAGTGACATAATTTTTTATTATTTTTTATGTCGTTCGTCACTAACAAAATTGAAGAACAGAATAGACTTAAAATATATCTAAGTCCGGAAAACTCTGAACTTTAAAGACTTTTGCATATCAAAATCAATTTTACCTAGAGGATATTATGTAATATTTTGTTATAACAATCGAAATAATGAAAAAAAGATAGATATTTTTCCATATGCATTTCTAAATAATAGATAAAAATATCACTATCATGATAACTATCAAGGCTATATAAAAAATACAAAATATGCGATAGAGGTGTTTTTTGATTATCAAAAACGAGACTAAGTATTAATTGATAAAGATATAATAGACATTTTATTCCTAAATATTTTCAATTATTTTACTAATAACTGACACTAAAATATATTATTAATATAATTTAAATAATTTTTGTAGACTATATTTTAGCATAAGGATTACAAAAAAAATTAAAGATTTATTGCTTTTTAGATATGCTTATGCAAACAAAAATATCTTTAATTAGTAGTAGCATAAAAATATATAGAATTAACTTGAGATTGAATATAAATCATACTTTGTAGGGGTATACAAGTCGTAGTTAATCTTTGCTGAAACTTTATTACCTAAAGAAACAAATATCTATAATATGAAATTAGGCAATCAAAAATTTGCAATCATTAAAGTAATATCAGCCATAAAATAAACTCACTATTTGCTTATGAATTTATCGTCAGTGCGGCAAAAATTTTATCAGGAGACTCAAAAGCCTGACGAAGATATAGACTTAGCTAGAGCATCTTTGTACATAGCTCAAGAAGAATATCCAGAAATCGATCCAGAAGTCTACATCCAAACTCTAGATGGGATGGCACAGGAATTATCTAAACGATTACCTGAAAATAAATACCCATTGGTCATTATTCAAAATATTAACCAATATCTTTACGATGATTTGGGTTTTAATGGGAATAATAGTGATTATTATGATACCCAGAATAGTTTCTTAAATAAAGTCATAGAACGTCGACTTGGAATTCCTATTTCTCTATCTTTAATTTACCTCGAAATTGCCCGTAGAATTAATTTTCCCATGGTTGGAGTTGGGATGCCAGGTCATTTTTTAATTCGCCCTGAAATTGAAGAAATAGAAATTTTTGTCGATACTTTTAATCGTGGTGAAGTTATATTCACACAGGATTGTCAAGACCGACTCAATCAAATTTATCAAAAAAATATCGTTTTCAAGCCAGAGTATTTAGCAGCAGTTACTAAAAAAAAGTTTCTGGCGAGAATACTAGATAATTTAAAAATTATCTACGTTCATCAACAAGAAATAGAAAAAGCCTTAGGTGCAGTAGAACGGAAGTTATTGTTATTTCCAGATGCTCATATTGAATTACGAGACCGTGGTTTACTACTGTTTCAGCTTGGTTACTTCCCACAAGCTATCAGAGATTTGGAAACTTACTTGGAAATAGAACCCAACTCTGAAGATGTCTCAACAATTCGTTCTTTACTTTCTCAACTTCGTAAGAATATTGATAATTGATGGAGATGGGGAATAGATAATGGTTAATTGGTAATTGCTAATTGGTAATTGCTAATTGGTAATGAATATTGTTTAGTTTTGAAACTAATGCCTGGGATGTAGAGTTGTTTTTTATACAATATAAACGATTTAGCTTCATTGTAAGGATTCTGCTACCTGTTTGAGGCGGTAGAGCTGACTTTCCATGTCAGATTTTGTCCACCGTGCAGCAAAAGTTTTAAATCCCCAATCAACTAAAACATTAGGGATATCAAATTCAAAACGATTAGTTAAATGTGTTCCTGTCGAGTTTGGTGTACACTCCCAGCGATCGCGTCCTCGAAAAAAACCTTCAAATTTCCAAACTACTAAACCTGCTCCCCTTTCAACTACTACGCTATTTAAAGTAGGTTTTAAAAAAGGAATTTGAATAATAAATAAACTTTCAGAACCAATATTAGTACTCCATTCACCAACAGGTTTGCAGTACAGAATGGGGTTAAGCCAACGATGCATCAGTTGTAGATTGGTAATGCACTCTTCAACTACCGTGGTTGCAGCATTTATTTGAATTGATTGTTCAAAAACTTGCATATTATACTAGTGAATCTAAAGTTCTAATTTTATCTTTTCATTAATCTATCTTTTCATTAATCGTTGCCTTGAGCGAATTGATGATAGTCTTGCATATAGACTGGGCTGGGCTGTATCAAAAAATCTCACTACTGGCTCCCTACCAATTTATTGCTTGAGTTCGTCACCTTAAGTTTATTACCTTGGATTTGTTGCTTTAAAAATATAGGTTTCACTCAAATACAGTAGTAATAACTAAATTCAACAAGCTCATTGTCAGTTCATGGTATCTCTTGATACCATGAGTTTTTGCTGGATGCAAACTTATAATCATATCGCCGAAAAAGAGTAACAGTGAGTAAAAAAGTAAAAATCACTCTTGTAATTGATTAATTGTGGGATTTTACTGGTAAATTAAAGTGCGAAACATTGGCGAAGTTATCGGGGTGTTGGATTGAATATAGCAATCTACTCCGTCAGCATCTCATGTATCGTTTTGCCATAACACTTAAGTTTATTAATGGAAAAAGATGATTACAATTTGGCAAAATATAACGCAAGTGATGGCAATGGGTTTGCCTACCAAGACAGAGAGATATTTAGCACAAATGCCTATTTCTCCTGTTTCTCAGGCAGATGGAATTCAGGATGCCGTTAACAAATCTTTTGGGCAAATTATTGAAATAGTACCAAGTTTGCTTGGAGCTGTTGCAATCTTAGTGATTGGTTGGCTAATTGCAATCCTAGCTAAAGCAATAGTTCAGGGAATTCTCAAGCGAACTAATTTAGACAACCGAATTGCTGCTGGTTTAACTGGTCGCGATGATGTACCTGAAGTAGAAAGCTTTGTATCTGGTTTAGTTTTCTGGATTATCTTGCTCATAACGGTAGTAGCCGTTTTAGATAAGCTCCAACTAAAGGTTGCTTCTCAACCACTAAATGCTTTTCTAATTCAAATTGGTGATTTTTTACCTAAGTTAATTGGGGCTGGTATCCTTTTGGGGGTAGCCTGGGTAGTAGCGACTCTAGTCAAAATGCTTGCAGTGAGAGCACTAAATGCATTCAGATTGGATGAGAAGTTAAACGCACAACCACAGGATTCTGAATCTGCACCTAGCTTAAATCAATTATCTTTGAGCGAGACAATTGGTAGCTCTTTGTACTGGTTGATTTTCTTATTATTTCTCACTCCAGTATTAGATACCCTAGGGTTACAACAAGCACTACTACCAGTACAGACTCTAATCACCGAGATTCTGGCTTTGCTACCAAATATTTTGGGAGCAGTAATTATTGCGACTGTGGGCTGGTTTGCTGCAAATATAGTGCGACGAATTGTTACTAACTTGCTTGCAACCACAGGCGCAGATAATCTGGGAAGTCGTTTTGGCTTAAGTTCAGCTTCTGGAAGACAATCTTTATCAAGTATTATCGGTACGATTGTCTATGTCCTAATTTTGATCCCCGTAGCAATTTCTGCACTGAGTACTTTACAAATCCAAGCGATTTCCGTTCCGGCGATCACAATGTTGCAACAAGTCCTCAATGCTCTACCATTAATCTTCACAGCTACGGCAATTTTACTAATTTCCTACTTCTTGGGTCGGTTTATTTCCGAATTGGTGACCAGTATTCTCACAAGTTTGGGTTTCAACAATATATTTAGCATTTTAGGTCTACCAACACCCACTAGAAGAACTGAAGTTGTCTCAGAGGTTGAAACTGCTCCTGCAGTCACAACTCGTACACCTTCAGAAATTGTAGGTGTTATCGTCCAAGTAGGTATTATGCTGTTTGCGACGGTAGCTGCACTCAATATTCTGCAAATTCCAGCACTTACAGCCCTAGTACAAGGAATTTTGGTGATTTTCGGCCAGATTTTGTCTGGTTTAGTTGTATTTGCAGTTGGTCTATTCCTAGCGAACCTAGCCTTTAGTATTATCACCAGTTCCGGAAATGCTCAAGCCAGAATTTTAGGGCAGGTAGCAAGAATTGCTATTATTGCTCTGGTATCGGCAATGGCATTGCAACAAATTGGTGTTGCTCCCAACATTGTTCAACTAGCCTTTGGTTTACTACTTGGCGCACTTGCAGTAGCTTTGGCTCTAGCCTTTGGTCTAGGAGGTCGCGACATCGCCGCTCAGCAAGTTCAAGAATGGCTTAACTCATTTAAGAGTAAATAATGAAGAGGGATTGTTATTAACTAATTAGTTTGCGACAGTCGCCTATTATTACATAAGCCCCATCACCTATCCGGTGGGGTTGTTCGCTCCCATTTTTTATTTTTAGCTTCTTGCAACAAACTTTAGTTGTAACTCCTCTTTAATCTGGTTGAGAATTGAATGTTCATCTAAGGTTCCTAAGATTTTATTGATTACGGCTTTCGGTCCATCGGGTCCCCAGGTGGCTCCATTAGCTAAGTAAGCTTTGGTCACCTGTCCCAAACCATAGGAAGAAACGCCAGCTACTCCTGCTTGTGTTAACGCTACTGATACGTAGGGACCCAAAGAAATACCTCCTGTAGCAGGTGCAGATATACCAAGTAAAGTTTTTAAAGAACTTAATCCTAAATTGGCAAGCAACTCACTGGCACTGATACCACCCATGCTGAGGGCAATTTTTTGTAATAATTTCACTGCTCCAGTTTCAGTCATAGGAATGCCATAAAGTTTAGACAATCCAAGAATCATAAAAATATCAATTACAGCACCACTAAGAATATCAATAACTGTCAGAGGATTCAGTGCTATGGCAATAGCCTTAGTCATTGTGGCTTTCCAAATCAGTTCTTCAGCACATTCGTCCCTGATGCTTAGTTTACGCTCCAGTAATTGCTCGTTGATATTATCTGCATAAACCATTGTGTTGAGAGCTACTAAAGCCTTACCTTCACGTTGAAGAATTTCTAATATTTTCAGTTTTAATTCACTAATTTTTGCTTTACCCCGAGTCAATCTTATACCCTTAGTACCATCTGGATCGCGAGTGATAGTTTTTATAAGTGGTGAAGCAGATGCCATAACAATATCATCTGGTGATAATAATTCTCTGACCCTTTCATTACGAATTTTCTGGTAAATAGCCAAACGGTCGGTTTTGGGATACTGATCTACTTTGTTCAAAACTAGCAAAATTGGTTTACCTGCTTCTCTCAGTTGAGCAAGAGCAATGTATTCTAATTTTGTTATGTCACCAGAAACAACAAATAGAATTAAATCAGCTTGTTTAGCTATTTTTTCAGCTAAAGCAGTACGGGTTTCTCCATCAACTTCATCCAATCCCGGAGTATCAATTAATTCCACCTGCGCTCCATATTTATCATTCGCAGGAAAAGTCGCTCGCAAAGCCCTTTCATTGCTGCCAATAGTTTCTTCCGTTAATGACCAATTAACTCGTTGTGCAGTCTGAGTGACACCATGCAATGGACCTGTTTCAAATACTTCCTCACCCACCAAAGCATTGAGAAGGGAAGACTTACCCCTTCCAACCATACCAAAAGCTGCAATTTGTACTACCATGCTTTCCAGCTTATCGAGCATAGTTCCTAATTCAGAAATTTCATTTTCTAACCCCTGTTTTTCCTGGGAAGTTAGATCTAGGTTTGTGACTAAACTTTGTAAGGCTTTCTTGGCTTGTTTGTAATTAAGTTCGGATTGAATTTCTTCGAAGTTAAAAATAGCACTTTCTAATTCTTTGTCCCAACTTGGCATGTTTTTACTGCCATGGGAAGAATTGCTGTCCTGTGGTTCGGGTGAAGGTAATCTCGAAGTCATACCAATTTTACTTTATATTTTAGATGAATATATTCAGATTTAGATTTTAGATTGGCTCCTCTTTCCATCGTAGTGATTTTTATCATTTCTCATTGCCGTTTTCCCCATCTCTCTAAATTCATTACTGACTATCAATTAGCAATTAACAGTTACTAATTACTCGTAATCAATGACTAATGACTCAAAAAAGTCATAAACTAAAAATGCATTGTGTAGCTAATGAGTCTTGACTAAATCACCTGTGCGAAAAATTGTTATTGCTGGCAACTGGAAAATGTTCAAAACCCAGGTAGAGTCCAAGGAATTTTTACAAGGATTTCTACCCTGCTTGGAGGAAACCGCCCAAGATAGAGAAGTAGTACTATGTGTACCTTTTACTGATTTAAGTGTCTTATCAAAGAATTTACATGGCTCTCGCGTCAATTTAGGGGCGCAAAACATCCATTGGGAAGAAGAGGGTGCATATACGGGTGAAATTTCCGGACCAATGCTAAAAGAAACTGGAGTGCGCTACGTTATTGTTGGTCATAGCGAGCGACGACAACACTTCGGAGAAACTGACGCCACCGTTAACCTGCGTCTCAAAGCTGCCCAAAAATATGGCTTAACTCCAATTTTATGCGTTGGTGAAACTAAACAACAACGAGATTTGGGAGAAACAGAGGCACTAATTGTTTCCCAATTAGAAAAAGACTTAGTAGGTGTTGACCAAGAAAATTTAGTGATCGCTTACGAGCCCATTTGGGCAATCGGTACTGGCGATACTTGTGAAGCAACTGAAGCTAACCGAGTTATTGGTTTAATTCGCAGTCAACTAAATAATCCTAAGACACCAATTCAGTACGGCGGTTCCGTCAAGCCGGGCAACGTTGATGATATCATGGCTCAACCAGAAATTGATGGGGCTTTAGTGGGTGGTGCTTCTCTAGACCCAAAAAGCTTTGCTCGGATCGTGAATTATGAATAACTGATGAGTAAAATTTAAACTCCTAAGCAATACAAAAAACTATAAGCTTTGGATTTTAACCTCCTTTTGAGGTGAAGAAATTATAGAAGGAAGAAAGAAGATACAGAAGGTGGAGAAACTGAAAGTTTCTTCCTTGTCTTCTTTTCTGTTAATTAACCCTCTGCAGATTTGCGAACAGGTCTCGATACTGAATCCTAACTCCTAACTTTTGAGTTCTAACTTTTGAGTTCTAACTTCTGACTTCTGACTTCTGACTCCTAACTTCTGACTTCTGACTCCTAATTTTTGACTCCTAACTTCTGACTTCTAATTTCTGACTCCTGACTTCTGAATAAATGCCATACCAAAAGCAAAATCTAAAAAAACTAGTCGTTCGCGATCGCTGCTTTGTCTGGGGTAAGCAAACTTACATCATGGGCGTACTAAATGTTACGCCCGATAGTTTTAGTGACGGAGGTGAATTCAATCAACCCATTACAGCTCTAGCCCAAGCCCATACTCTAGCAGCAGGAGGAGCTGACATTATCGATATTGGGGGTCAATCAACTAGACCGGGAGCGGAACAAATTTCCCTTTCTGAGGAACTTGATCGGGTAGTGAGTACCTTAGAAGCTTTACGTAAAGAAATAAATTTACCAATTTCAGTTGATACCACCAGAGCCGCAGTCGCTAAAGCAGCAATTGAGGCTGGAGCGGATATAATCAACGATATTTCTGGCGGTACCTTCGATCCAGAAATGTTACCTTTAGTTGCTCAAGCCGAAGTTCCAATTGTGTTGATGCATATTCGTGGTAAACCTACCACCATGCAACAACTGACAAATTACCAAAATTTACTACAAGAAATCTATAATTTTTTAGATAAACAAATAACATTAGCAACTACAATTGGTATTGAGCCATCAAAAATTATCATCGATCCCGGAATTGGGTTTGCTAAAAATTACCACCAAAATATAGAAATTTTCCATAAACTGCCTTTATTTGAAAAACTTAATTGCCCAATTTTAATCGGAGCATCTCGTAAAAGCTTCATTGGCAAAATTTTAAATCAACCAGACCCGAAAGCACGAGTCTGGGGAACAGCTGCGGCTTGTTGTGCGGCAATTTTTCAAGGTGCCGACATTTTACGAGTTCATGATGTTCAAAAGATGCGTGAGGTATCTTTAGTCGCTGACGCACTGATGAGAACGCGAATATAAGTTGTTTTCCGGCTAATTAAGCAGCACCATTACCATTTTCAGGTGGTTCTTTATGGAGACTTTCTTCTACTACTTCCTCAGTAATAATTTGATTGTAGACTTCACCTGATTTTATGGGATCCATAAAGACAATCTTGGCATTTTTACTTTCACTGAGTTTTTGACTCGCATCTACGTAATCTTGAGCAACAAGGTAGCGAAGAATATCTTTGGTATCTGGGTTGGTACGTAAAGCTTCAGCAATAATTTGCATAGAGGTTCTAGTAGCTTCTGCTTTTTTAATAGCCGCTTGACGTTCCCCTTCAGCTTCAGCAATCACAGCTCGTTTTTTCATCTCAGCAGCATTTTGCTCTGCCATTGATTCTTGTACGCTCTGTGGAGGTTTAATATCCTGAATATCTACCCTAATAATCTCTACTCCCCAGTCCCTAGATGTATGATTAAGTACTTCTAATAACGCTTGGTTCATCTGATTGCGGGAAGCGATTGTTTCTTCCAAAGTACGCTCAGCAATGCTCGCCCGGAACTCCACTGTTACTAAGTTTGTCAGAGCTGTTTGAATATCATCGATTTTGTAGAAGCTTTTTTCCATATCTATGATCTTCCAGAAAACAACTCCATCTACTTCTAAATAGACGTTGTCTCTAGTAATCACATTTTGGGGTTTAATATCTAAAACCTGCTCTCTGACGGTGTCCTCCATGACAATTTGGTCAAGTAGAGGAAAAATGAAGTTTATTCCTGGCTTTAGTTTTCGACGATATTTTCCAAAGCGTTCTACTAAAGCCTCGTTCCCTTCATTAATCATTTTGGTTGAACTCAAGGCATAGCCCATGAGAATTAAGACCATTACGATGATTGTATTCATCTGTTCTCCTATGAAGTTTTGAGGGGATTTTCTATCGGGACAAGGTTATTATTGCCCCAATTTAAGTCTAAATGTTTTAATGCTGTATCGTGTATTGTTATTATCACACGCTAGACAGAGCAGGCAAGGAATTATTAGTCAATCTAAAAATTGAGTGCAATCGGATGCTGGAAATATGATTATGGAAGAAATATGATTATGGAAATATATTTATAAAAAGAAATTAAGAAACAGAAAACAAGAATTAATTTTAAACTCCATTACTAAACCAGCGTGTTATTGATTAATACCCTAATATTTTCAATTTTTATAAAAAAATACACTAAAAAAATACAACACTTTTAGAAAAAAAACACTAATGGGGCTTGCCAGACATGATTTTTATTCTTACTTGTCGATAGTTTGGTGTTATCTATAGTTGATAAACAAAACCTAAAATATAGCCAATTATAAAATTAATGAATAAAATTAATTCTTGGTTCTGGATATTAATTGTCGTCTTTGGAGATTGATAAAGGTAATTCTAAAACTAAGAAAGTTTTAAGTTTGGATTGTTTTAAGTTTAGATAAGTTCAATTTCAGAGAGTTTCAGGCTCAGACAATTTCAAGTTCAGAAAATTCAAAACCGTCTGTAGCATAACATTTAAAGTTATACGCAGACGGCTGAAAAATAAAAAATGTGTTAAAAAACAGAATTAAGCTCTGGAAGGGTAAAAGAGCAAAAAGATTTAACAGGACAAACTTAGTTGCTACCGGTAAAGGCGACTTCCGGAAATTTAGCCTGTGCCTCATTCATTGGACGTCTTCTACCTTCTTCTTGCCAGTAATTAATTACTGCTGTTGCTTGGTTGAGTAACTCGACGCGATCGAGTTCAGTAATCCAGTGTTTTGACTCTAATTCTTGTTTTAACTCTTCCCAAGCATCGCTTCTGGGCCAAAAATAGTATTTGGTCAAAGGACTAGTACCTTTACCAACAACTTGATCTACCGCTAAAGCGACATTCTCATCTAACCAAAGTATTTTCAAAATAAACTTGGACAAGCACACCTCCGGGGAGTATCCGGGCTACATTAACAGCGATTGACTATTTTAACGTGACAAACACTATCTTGCACAAAAATTATTGCACAAAAATAACTTACCGTAGATATAGAATCAAAACTTGCTGAATAAAAACGTCTATAAAAACGAATTTTTGTCGATAATTGCAAATTCTATGAGATAAATTGCACAATTAGTTTTATTCAATGCTTTCAAATTATTATCAGATATGACAAACAAAAATTCACCTCTTGCTGTCGCAGTGTTTGATATTGACGGTGTGATTCGCGATGTGGGGGGCTCCTACAGACGCGCACTGGCTGATACGGTAGAAAATTTTACTGATGGAAGCTATCGCCCAACACCACACGACATTGATCGATTAAAGTCTGAAGGTTTGTGGAATAATGACTGGGAAGCATCCCAAGAATTCATTTATCGTTTCTTTGAATCTAAAGGTCATTCAAGGAATGAATTGAAACTTAATTACGATAATATTGTTGCTTTTTTTCAGTCACGCTACCGAGGAGCAGACCCCGATAACTGGAGCGGTTATATCTGCCATGAGCCTTTGCTAGTGGAGCTTAAGTATTGGGACAATTTGACAGATTCTGGGATCTCATGGGGATTTTTTAGTGGTGCGACACGGGCTTCTGCTAGTTATGTATTAGAACAACGTCTAGGTTTGCGATCGCCGACATTAGTTGCAATGGAGGATGCACCTGGAAAACCAGATCCCACTGGACTTTTTAAGACGATAGAATCCTTAGGTTTGAAAGCAAATGAGCTTGCAAGCCCAATATTTTATGCAGGGGATACGGTAGCTGACATGCATACTGTAAACAAAGCAAAATCTTTATTTCCCCAACAGACTTGGATTGCTGTTGGCGTTCTTCCACCTCATACTCAAGAAAATGTAGGGACAAGGGAAGCTTACATTCAAACATTGATTGATGCGGGAGCGTCAACAGTTTTAAGTAACATCCAAGAATTATCACCGGAAAAAATTCAATCTCTACTTGAAAGTAAAGTCTGAAAATAATACTTGAAAAATATCTTAATTTTACTAAAGATAACGGGTCTAAAGCCCTCTCCCTTTAGGACGGCTTTATTTATGTCCTTTTTATTTCAAGTACAACAAAATACGAGCAAAATATTTAGGGTTCGCGGAATAAGTCTAAAACCCTAATAAATCAACTATTGAACTTTTATTTAAAACTAATAAAGTGTAAGTAATAAGTTTTTATTCCTTCAAAACCTATACACTTTTAAAGTCTTTAGATTATTCTACTTGCCCATAAATATGGGGTTTGTTCTGTTAGCATTCGCCGCCGGTGGTTCCGTGTTTGTGACGTTAGTCATAGGCGCGTCTGAGTGGTGTGGGACTGCACACAACTTTGGCTCCTGACTCCTCAAGTTAGCTAAAAAACTTTACAGTTAATGCTGCTTGAAACGAACAGAAAATCCTATTTACTTTTTTATTTTTTATTTGAAGGCAAATGTGAGTTATATTGCCAAATGCTTAATTGATGTATTTCACTTGTTTATTAATATTTTATCTCAATAACAATTGACAAGTATTATCAAATACAATAATAATGTTTCTTATAGTTTCTATTTGTTAGAAGAATTTATTAATAATACCAACTAACAAAATAAGCTAACAAGAGATTATGCCAATGCCATGTCCAAAAATTTTGTCCTGGGTCAAGATAAACTCTGGACGCGTCGTAACCTTTTAAAGATGGGACTTATGGGTTCTGCCGTAATTATGAGCGCGGGATTATGGCAATTTGTAAATTCTCATGCTCGCTTACCAGTAAGAGTACCGCCAATTGATGCAAGTACAGCTAACAATCTCTTTAATCCCATGCATTTACTGCGGGATTTTGATTATGGAACTCTCAAACAAGAAAATGGTCGAACAATTCGAGAATTTAAAGTTACTGCAACAAATTCTCTAATTGAACTCAATAACGTTGTTAGTTTTAATGCATGGACTTTCAATAATCGTATACCAGGCCCAACCCTGAGAGCAAAACAAGGCGACCGCATCCGAATTATTTTTGAAAATAAAGGCGGACATTCCCATTCGATGCATTTTCATGGTATTCATCCGGCAAATGTGGATGGCGTTCGTCCAGTAACTAACGGCAAAAGTACAATTTATGAATTTGATGCTGAACCTTATGGCGTTCAGCTTTATCACTGTCATATCGAACCGGTAACTCGCCATATCAGTAAAGGTTTGTATGGAATGTTTATCATTGACCCCCCCCAACCGCGACCTCCAGCCGATGAGATGGTATTGGTTATGGGTGGCTACGACATCAATGATGACGATCGCAATGAATTATACGCTTTCAATGGCTATCCAGAATATTACTCAAGGAATCCGATTCGGATTTATCAAAATCAGTTGGTGCGGTTATATGTTTTGAACATGATTGAATTTGATGTTGCAGCAACCTTTCACCTCCACGCTAATTTTTTTCAGGTTTACCCCACAGGAATGACTTTGAAGCCTACCCATGAAACTGATGTTATTACTATGGGAACTGCACAGAGACATATATTGGAATTTAGCTACAAGTACACCGGCAAATATATGTTCCACCCCCATCAAGATTTCATTGCCGAACATGGTTGCATAGGTGAATTTGAAGTTTTACCCCAAAATCAATCCAATCTAAGTTCGAAAACAATTTAGCTATTAATTGCTAACCAATTACTAATAAATTCTATCTTTGTATAAATACAAATTATTAAATACAGAATTCATCATATTTGATAACAAATCTCATTAGATTGATAATATGCATGCTTAAAATATGACAGTTTGTCAAACCAGGGCTAGCACTAGTTTTAATACTTTAAAGTATGACCATCAAAAATTATATTTGAGGGAAAAATGATTAAAATCCGTTATGTTTTTTTGACTATTGTGGCTTTTGCTGTAGTTGGTTTGAGTTCTTGTAATTTTGGTAATGAAGCAGCTAATAATTCACCAACACCGAACGTTACTTCTGAGACTCAAGTTGTGGAAAAAGCAAAAAATGAGGAAGCACGAGATGTTGACTATATGACCAAATTGGCTCTGATGAAAGGTCATATGATAGTTGGGAAAGAACTACTGGATCTCAATAAACCAAAACAAGCCGAACCTCATATCGGACATCCAGTTGAAGAGATATATGCCGATGTAGAAGAGGAGCTAGAGAAACGCCAAGTAAAAGAATTTAAGACTGGGCTTGATGATTTACACAATTTAGTCAAATTAAAACCTAGCGACCCTGAGATTGCAACTAATTTTGCTTCTTCTATGAAAGCAATAGACGATGCGATCGCGGTAGTACCAGAAGACAAACGCAAAAATCCAGCATTTATTTTACAGACAATAAATGGTTTGCTTGATACAGCAAATTCGGAATATGGAGCAGCGATCGCCAAGGACAAAATCGTTGAAGATATTGAGTATCAAGATTCTCGAGGTTTTGTTCTCTATGCCCAGGAATTGTACGATGGTATCGCCGAACAAATGACTAAAAATAATCCCCAAGCGAATAAAGAAATTAAAACAGCAATGACAGATCTTATTAAAGCTTGGCCTGCTGCTATTGCTCCAGAGAAGCCAGTTAAATCACCTGATGAAGTTAACAAACTGGTTAAAAACATTGAACAAAATGTTCAAAGTACAATCAGTAGTTAAAAATAATACCTAGCATCGACAATAAAAATTATTTTAGTTACCCTTGAAAGCGAATAGTTTAAGAAGGGTTTAAAATTAGCAAAATAAGCGTTGAATAAGCTTGGAGTTAAGGTGTCAAGATACTGTGTGGTTTATAGCCGCCAAAGTCTGGTTTCCGAGATCAAACTCTTCAGTTTTCACTTCAAAGGGTAATTAAAAGCTGATGCGAGAATTAGACCAAAAACAAACTATTGAACTACTAAACGCCATTATGGAATTTGAATTGGCGGGAGTAGTTCGCTATACTCATTATTCCTTAATGGTAACCGGTCCCAATCGGATTCCTATAGTAGATTTTTTTAAAGCCCAGGCAAATGAATCTTTGCTTCATGCACAACAGGTAGGAGAGTTAATTACAGGCTTAGAAGGTCATCCCAGCCTCAAAATTGCCTCAATGGAAGAAACTTCTAAGCATTCAGTCAAAGATATTCTTTCAGAAAGTTTAGCTCATGAAAAGAACGCTTTGACAATGTACAAAAAGTTATTAGATACAGTTGAAGATGCAAGCATATATTTAGAAGAATTTGCTCGAACTATGATTGGGCAAGAAGAGTTACACAATCTCGAACTTAAGAAAATGCTACGTGATTTTGGTTGATAACATCTATCCTAAGTCATTTTGAGACTGTAAACAGAGCAAATTCTTGTAAAATATTTTGTTTTAAGCATAATTATGTGAGACATAGCAAGCAATAGATAATTCTCATGCTAAGCTATCTCATTTAATATTGTTTGAGTTAAATCCCGTATTTTTTATTTCTAAGATACGGGCATTTTTATATCCAAATTTAAGCCAAACATAGACTTCTCAATAATTTCCTCCATACTTTTATCCATGACTTGTTCCCAAGTTATATGAGGATTTAGTTCTAAGTATTGTTTAACTAACCAGTAACCTATCGCGTAACCTCCCCAGTGAGGATATTCACTTTTAGAGTTGGTGAATATATCTCTGTATCGCTGCCGATTTTGCTCTTTCAGATATGGTTCTATTTTTTTGAACCAGTACCCAGATTGATTTTTATTTAAACTTTTAATCCAGGGAGTATCATCTCCTCCTATTACATCTTCTCTGAAGTTTTCAGCTAAACCTTCAGCCACAATTCCTTCGCCGAGAGTTAACCACCTTATCTTGTTTAAAATGATAGCGTGATTATACTCGTGGGCAATTGTTGCTTCCAGCAATGATAAATCTGACTGAGGATGGACAAAAATCAGAAAGGTATTTTTGAAACTCGCAAAACCAGATATACCTTTCATATAATCCAGTGTGGAATTTGAGGAGGTAGGAAAGAAAAAGATTTGGAAAGTATCCTGAAAATCCAGGGTTTGAGTACACGCGCTGATAACTTTTTCTGCCCTTTCCAATATTTCTTGCTCCTTCTTAGCAGAAATTGCAAGAGTATCTAAATCTGCTTTTCCTGCATAGCGAGAAAGTAAATATATTAGCTTCTCTTTACTCTCATATCCAGCAAATCTATTCCAAAGTTCAGGAATACTCTGAACAATTCCTTCTAAGCTGATTTGTTTATTATCTTTGATTAAAGACAGACAAGAATAAAAATAACAATTGAGTTGAAAGTGCTTTTTTTGCTTCATCATAACTTTTATCTTTGCCATAAAAGAAATTTGAGTAAATTATTATTTGTATTTGGCTTGATTTATCTTGATTTTTCAATACCTCCCAATTATCTCCAACGGCACTAATTCGACTTTTTGCATAACCTTCGCTGCTGATATAGGGCTACGCACAAATCAGGACGGACAATGTAATGAGGCGTAAGTACAGCAAAACAAACCCTAATAATGGTAATCCTGTTTGAGGCAAAATATTTTCTAAAATAAAGTTGAAGAGTATTAATAATTATTAAAATAGCCATGGATTTTAGTGCTGCCTTACCTACCTTTGTAATTACCCTCAGGGAAGGCGTCGAAGCCGCTCTGGTCGTGGGAATTGTGCTAGCGTTACTCAACAAAGCCAAAAAATCACATCTCAATACCTGGGTATACTCCGGTGTGGGCTTTGGAATTATCGTTAGCGTTCTAATTGGTTTCCTATTTGCTGGAATTATTCAAGCTGCAGAACAAATAAATCCCCAATATGCATCAGTTGTCAAACCATTAATGGAAGGAGTATTTTGCCTGTTGGCGATTATTATGCTCAGCTGGATGCTTATTTGGATGAGCCAGCAAGCGAAAAAAATGAAAGCTCAAGTAGAAGGAGCTGTTAATACTGCCCTCGAACAAAATGCTTATGCTGGCTGGGGAATTTTCAGTTTAATTGCGATCGCAGTCATACGAGAAGGTGTTGAAACGGTACTATTTATTGCTGCTAATTTCCAGCAAGGAGTAGTTGCAACTATTGGTGCGTTCGCAGGTCTTGTAGGTGCTGTAATTGTCGGAGCACTTTTATTTAAATGGGGTATCAAGATAAATATTCGACAGTTTTTCCAATTTATGGGGGTTTTCTTAGTATTAATTGTTGCTGGCTTAGTTATTTCAGCCCTAAGAAAATTTGATGCGGCGATCGCTACTATTGCATTGGCTAATAATGCATCCCAGAGTCTTTGTTTTTACTACCAAGAATCCGCCCCAATTCATTCTTGTATTTTAGGTCCTATGGTATGGAACACCAGTGATATTTTGCCCGACAATCAATTTCCTGGCGTGATTCTCAAAGCTTTGTTTGGTTATAGACAAAATCTCTATGTTGTCCAAGCTGTAGGATACTTAACATTCTTATTAACTGTTGGTAGTTTATATTTTCGTAGCATTACTAACGCTGTGAGGATTAATTCTCAAAAACAAGCCAGCGCTCAGAAATAAATCGATTCTTATCTTAAGTACAAGCTGTGGCAAAAATAAATTTTTTGTTGACTGTTAGTAATTTATATGTTGATATTATTACTATTACTGTTAATATTAATTCTCAAAAACAGCCCAGCTTTGAAAATAAACAGATTACACAAACCAATAAATAAACAAATAATTTTTAATACTTAATATTAAATTAAATAGAAAAATATAGTAATAGCTACACACTTGAAAACACTTCTTAAAAAGACGTAAATTTATAGAAAATATTAGGCTTGTCTTAAATACTAAAAATAAGATTATTACCTATGTTGTGAATCGCAGTTATATTACAGCATATGATGTTATCTAAAAGACAAAACAATATTTGGATTTAAACTATTCTTAATGCATTCTTAAACACAAGAAGAAATGTAATATTAAACATTACTTTACCTTCGGATAATTTTAATAAAATTATCTAGTAAGAACGTTGCTCTAAAAATCGACTTTGCAAACTATAATCGTAAAGGATGTCCAAAAGTAGATACCAAAAATTAAAACAGTTTGTTATTCTGTGAAAGATGAACAACGAATTCTGTGTGATTAGTTTGCCAAAGATAATGCTTGTAGTACTTTCATAGTTTATTGCAGATAGTTTGAATCTGGCTTCTACATAGGTGAAGAAGCCAAATTTATCGTGTGTGAAAATGGATATTCTATTGAAAATTAGGGAATCACCAAAAATGAAAGAATTCGAATCAAATAATGCAATTAATCTCTTACAAACTATCTTCGAATTTGAGCTATCAGGAGCCATTAGATACACTAATTTTGCTGCACTTGTAGATAATGAGAAGTCAGATATCGTAGATTTTCTCAAGGAGCAAGCAAAAGAGTCATTAGAACATTCCCAAAAAGTAGGAGATGTTTTAGTAAGAATTAATGGTTATAATCAACCACAAATTGCACCTGTCGCTCAAGCAGAAAGCATGAACATAAAAGATATTTTGCAAGCAAGTCATGAGTTTGAGCGACAAGCTATATCTTTGTATCAAAATTTGCTTGATGCTGTTAAGGACTCCAATATTTACCTCGAAGAGTTTGCTCGTAATATGGTTACAGAAGAAGCAGAGCATAGTGAAGAACTCGAACAAATGCTCCGCGAATATTCTTGATATTGAGTATTAAGATTTTGGGTTTTTGATTTTGGGTTATTAGTTTGTTTTTACTTACAAGGTAATTTCTACTGCTTTTGTATGATTTATTCGCAGTGGTGGACGCCAGCAAAGATAAATTAGGGGACCAAATAATGGTACTAATGTTGTCAGCCAAAATATCCAGGATTTTTTAATTCCTCTGCGTGCCATATCATCTCCTAAAAGTGCACCAATTGATAAGGACAGCACACAAAAATCTAAGCTCATCACATGGATAAAGCGGCTACTTTTCCATTGTTGGAAAAAGTCACTCCATTCTCCTGCGCTAAAAGCGTAAGTTATCAAACTTACTGTGACAAGGGTTAAAACAACACCAGTAATGTGAGAATCACAAATTTTAACCAAAGTATTGTTCTGGTAGGAAATTTTTTGATTTGGGGCTTGAGAAATACCACTAAGTGGAGAACGCAAAGCTAAATAAGGTAATAAAGCAAAAGCACCCACTGCAAATGAAGCACTTACGAATAGCCAAGCCGGTATTTTTTGGTTAATACCATCGATGAACATAAAACAACCGTATATCATGGGTAAAATGCCCATAACGTTGAATAAGGCAACAATTAAAGGATTAATTCCTTGCCAATGTCCGGTTGAGAGATTCTCGATTAATTTGAATGTATCAGGGCTGTCCGGAGGGGCGAGAAAAAAAGCATAAACAATAAATCCAATCCAAACTAACCAAAATGCAACTTTTCTGGGCATATAATCAGCAGAGAAATTTGTAATATATGTTCCCAGTCTACTAACCTTATGATCAATATTATCTAGAGAAAACTGTAAAAATTTAGAGACGTAGATTTCTACGTCTCTAAACATATTTTTGGGATAAATTATTAATCTTGTATTTTTTGAAATAATTTATTTAGCTCAAAGCTTCGGAAAGATAATCAGCAGCAGCAGCAACAACTGCGACAGCACCTTCATAATCCATGCGTGTAGGACCTAAAATTCCTACACTACCGAGTGGTATTGAACCGCGACGATAATTTGAAGAAATCAAAGTGCAGGTACGAATAGGTTCAAGAGGATTTTCTGAACCAATACGAACTGTAACCCTTGGTTTATTCTCTATTTCCTCTACATCCGGTTCGTCAAATATTAAACGTGAAAGTTGGTCTTGTTCTTCTTCTAATAATTGGACAATGGTTTGTACTTGGTTAATTTCAGCAAACTCTGGTTGGCGTAAAACAGAAGCCATTCCTTTTATCATTATTTGAGTTGCAGCAGAGTGAGAAGTATGATGTTCCAACTGCATCAATGATTTTTTCAAAGATTCACCATAAAGCTGGAATTCTCGGTCCAATTCACTCCATTTAAGGTTAGCAATTTCTGATAAACTTTTCCCCCGCAAATGAGCATTCAAAAAGTTAGAAACTATCTGTAACTCACGATCTGTTGCTTCTACATCTGGTTGATTTCCTTCCTTTGAAGCCGGTAAGTCCATCAATTTAGAATGGGTTTCTAAACTATTAGTAACCACAATCAAAAGTACTTGTCCTGCTTCCATTTGTACCAGTTGCAAATGTCGCAACATTGCGGTATTATTCTTCGGCATGGTAATTAAACTTATGCATCCACTCAGAGTCGCTAGAATCTGAGCTGCACCATCTAATAATATTTCTAAATTCCTATCTTCACATCTCAAACCTCTTTGTAAAGCTAACTCCATTTGTTTTGCAGAGCTTTCAGAAGGAGTCATCAATTGGTCAACATAAATACGATAGCCAGAGTCTGAAGGAATACGTCCGGCAGATGTATGCGGTTGATAAAGCAAGCCAGATTTTTCTAGCACCACCATCACATTGCGAATAGTGGCTGAACTGACACCTAAGTCAAACTCTTCAACTAATGTCTTGGAGCCTACAGGTTCTGCCGTGGCAATATAGTGACGGATGGTTGCCCAAAGTATATGTTGTTGTCTATCGTTGAGCCGGACTTCCATAGGGTGTATTTTACCAAAAGCAAATTTTTATTTGGATATCTTAAAAAAAAATTACAAGATGAGAATTAAGAAATAATTTTTGAAAATTGAAAAAGTCTTGGTTGATAAATACTTAGTTAAATACGTAAGACCGCGAACATTTAGTTTTTAGAGAACTCCAACCAAAAATCTTGCTTTCTCATGCTAACGTGCCAAAAATGGCACATTGATTATTTACGCCAAAACTCTAGTTTGGTTAAACTCATTAACGACTTACCTACGTATTTTTTCATGTTTTTTGCTTTATGGTTGTATGTTTAGTAACTGAAAGTGATTTGTAAATACATTCTATTCTCAAGAGTAGCAAAAATTGCAGTCATTACTCTAGAGTTATTCAGTATTGATTCAAAAATAGCAAATAATGCTCGCTGCTGGGATTTTTAAAGTCGATAGCAGGCAGTGAATCGTCAAAAACAAGATTAATAGAAATTATTGTTACTTCAATATTGTGGTACGGAACGATCTATATTTTGAGAATATGCATCGATCCCGCCAACTATATTTTTTACCTCTGTAAATCCTTGAGATATTAACCATTGACACATATGAGCAGAACGGATTCCATGATGACACAGAACTAGTGTTTCCACGTGGGGATCTAAATGTTCATGGATTTGTTGTGCCCACTTATCGTGTTTGCTTAACGGGAGGTTAACAAAGCCCTCTATGCTAGCAATTTCGACTTCTTGAGGCTCGCGGACGTCTAAGAGTTGGAGGTGAGGAGTATCTTTCTTAAGACGTTGTGCCAGTTCTTCTACACTAATTTGACCAGCAGGTTGAACAAAATAATTCCCAGACATGAGGTTTTGTAAACAATCTTAGTAATTATCATATTGACAGAAAAACTTCGCTTTAGCATGGGTAGATGCATGAATAAGTTAACTAAAATTGAACAATTCGTTAATTTTAAATACGTATATTTGACTATACCCTCTGAAGATAAAGCTAATTTGGTATGTGGTTTTTGATAAAATTTGCTTGAAGTAGGATAGCAAAAGTAAACAAATACTAATTTTCACTCATTAAATTATTAGTCTACTTATATACTTAAAGTGTTATGGTGTAAATTAATTTTTAGAAGTTATACCTGAGAATTTTGATTTAACCTAGAAGCCGCTTTTCTTTGATTGGGAAGCGGTTTTATGTTGGCTGATTTTTTAGTATTTGAATTGGTATTCGGAAATGTTAACTTATCCACGGGGAAATATTTAGATATTTTTGAGATATTTGAATTTAGATATTTGAATATCTTATTTTGTAAGCGTTCGGAGTACACCGAAATTATTGTTCCTTTCACCATTTTTTAGTCGTTATTTTTTTAGTTGTTATTATTTATTCCAAAGCCATTGTCATCAAGTGCTATTTGTTTAGCATTATCCCCATAACAGAATAATTGAATTCCTATACAAATAATTATGAGTCGCAATTATGATTAAATGCTCGTTATTTAAGTTTATTGCAGCCAGCATTATGGTACTGCTATTGATTTTTAGTGGTGGTTGCAATTACTTGGAGAGTGCAAATTCTTCTAGTCCAAAGATAGAAAAAAATAACCTAGAACAACCAATATCAGCAATTTTTGTCTCCAAGCAAGCTCCAGTTATGTTGTCAATATTACTAAGTAAGGAGGGTTTACAATCTGTAAAGCGTAATCGAGAATTCTCAATAATCGAAGAAAATTTATTTACTAATACTGATATAAATTTCAAAAAGGATGTTGAACCTTGGTTAGGGGATGAAATTACCCTTGCTGTGATGACTGCGGATCTGGATCGGGAAGTCGAAAATGGTAAACAACCGGGTTATCTAATGGTCTTAACCACTAAAGAGCCGGAAAAAAGTCGTGAATTTGTAGAAATATTATTTTCTAAACGGGTTTTAGCAGGTACGACCCTGAAGGTAAAGCGATATCAAGGTGTAAAGCTAATTTACGATCAATTGCAGACAGATTCATTTTATCCTACCGGAGATCCAAATCAATCCAAACAAACAAACTCTCAATCTGAAATAAAAAGTAATTTGGCTGCAGCGCTAGTTGGCGATCGCTTTGTATTATTTTCCAATACACCAAAAATTTTGCGTCAAGCAATTAATAATGTTCAGGCTCCTAATGTTAATCTGGTGAGTTCTAAAAAATATCATCAAGCTTTAAATAAATTATCTGATGAAAAAGCTGCTATAGCTTTTTTGAATCTTTCTCAAATTGCAAATTGGCAGGATTTGGAGCTAAAAAATCTTGTCTATGATAGTCAAATTATTTCTTTAAATTTTAATTCTCAACAATTAATTGCAGAGACTAGTTTGCTTGCAAATAAAGAGACTTCGGCAACTTTATCTCCATTATCTCAACCAGTTGCAGCATTAAAATATATTCCTAAAGGCGCGGGTTTAGCCATTTCTGGTACTGATTTAAGTAATTTAAGTAACACCAATGTTGCTCAATTTTGGCAACAAACACGGGTTGCTTTTTCCCCATCGCCAGAAAATAGAATTTCTAGATTAGTTCAACCTCTGGAAAATCTGACCAACAATTGGGGATTGAATTTATCGAAGGATATATTTAGTTGGGTAACAGGTGAATTTGCTTACTGTTTGTTACCTTCGCAAGAAAAAATCGAGCCGGACTGGATTTTTGTCGCAGAAAAATCACCATCTACTTCTGAAGGAATTGCTCGCTTGGATGAAATTGCTCGCACTAATAATTTGAGCATCAATCCCTTTCTTCTCGGAGAACAAAAAATTTATGCTTGGACGCAGCTAACAGCAAATACTGAATTATCCTCCGCAGGTGCAAAAGCACAAAACTTTGCAATTGAGACAAAAGTTCGTGGAGTGCACACAACAGTAGATAATTATGAAATTTTTGCCTCATCTGTTGAAACGATCAATCAAGCATTAGCAGGGAAGGAAAGCTCTTTAATCAATAACAAAAGTTTTAAAGATAGTATTGCCCAAATTCCTGAATCAAACCAAGGTTATCTCTATATTGATTGGAGCAAAAGTCGAGAAATTTTAGAGTATCAGTTACCAATACTACGTTTAGCTGAAATTGTTGGCAAACCATTTTTCCAGAAATTACACTCACTGACTATCAGTAGTTACGGTGAAAACTCAGACACTCTTCAAAGCAAAGTGATACTCCAAATGGACGCCTCGTAAGCGGTACCAACCAACTAAAGTCTCAGCTTAATTGGGGTTTACAGTTTCTCAGAGCTAAAGTCCAACAAGATGTGCAAAATTTAATGTGACACATCTTGTTAAATTCTTATTACTTTTTTAGCTAAAATATTAGAATATAAAAAACTACATTAATTAATTTATGCAGCGGAGGTTTATGATTAGGAGTTTACGCCTTCGTTTACAGCAATACAAGGCTTTAAATTATTTTTTATTCCTCAGTGTATTTTCTGCAATATGGACTTTTAACCCAGTGTCTGCAGATACTTCCCACTTTGGTAAATTAACTTTATCACCTGATTTCAAGTCCGTTGGGAAAATGAAAGTAACAGGACACACAGGTGGTTCTTACTCCCTATCAGCTATTAGTAACCGCGATCGCGAGCGAAACTTATGTATTGGTTTTGCTGATACAAAGCCAGACCATATTTTAGTTCTAGAAAAAGATTTTTCCCGGTTGTCACTTCAAGTTGATAGTGGCGGTTATGACACCACCTTGCTGCTTCAAGGACCGGGTAAGAAAGAAGTTTTTTGTGGTGATGATACCGGGGATAGCAAAGATGCTAGTGTTGAGGTCTCTAACCTCAAATCAGGAGAATACAAGCTCTGGGTTGGGACATTTAAGTCCGGGATGCGCCGTGAATACAGCATTTCTATCGAACAAGAATTAGAGACCAAAAAATAAAAAATAAAAACAACTGTAACTACTTATTGAAGCACCTAATTCATGATTGTTTTTGTGTGTTACCATATTTTATGGTTAATGTAAACAAAATTAACCAATAAGTAGATAGCATTATTAACTTGCGACTAAAGTAATGCATTTTTTTTGATACACACCAATCAGGCGCTGCATTACCGGAAGAAAAATAAATGTATCTTATTTTTTTGTCTTTTGAGTTCTAAAGACAAGAATTAGCTTAGTGTCAATAAATAAAGTACTTCTGATTTATAATCTCAAGTTAAACGATCTAACTAGGTTGCACTTTTTATCCAATTACATCCGTTGGAGACAATCTTCGCTTGAATTGGCTAAATTCTATATCAATTCGGGAATCACTGTTAGCTATTTGCTTGCATAACATCTAGTAGTTTTATTTTGTTAACAATAGACTACAAGTACAAAAATTCTTGTTAAGAGCTTTGGGAAGTTAATTCTATCCACGGAAAAGCTTAAAGAGTTAAAAGCTGATAAATTTATAAATTTAATTTTTTTACCTTTTCTACTCTTTTCCTAATTCATCTTGGATGTAAATTAGATGTAAATCAATAATTAAAATTAAAATCATAATTATAGTTTTAATTTTTCACGACATCAAAGTCTTAATCTCAACAAACTCAATCGTTGTTAACAAAAACCGGCTACTGATTTACTGTATCAATTTATCAGCATGCTAAATAAAAAAAATAAAGTGAAGTAATAATATTTATGCCTTAAAGTACTGTAGATATTGACTTATATTAATCATTTATTATTTCCTAAATTTTAGGTGGCTGTTCTGGGTAATTATCGTCAAAAGTCAATAAGAATTCACTATTAGTTATGACACTCGATTTAAACACCCAAGGTAATATTGCGAAAATAGGGACTTGTGAAGTGCATTTACCCAACGGTGAGGTTGCTCCTCTCTCGGAGGTTATAGAAGCCTGTCCGTACACTTTAGACTTTAATTTATTGTATTTCTACAAAATCATCCAAGACTTTGTGGCGTTAGATATTTCTCATAAAGATTATCATTTCTTGCTGACCAGAAGAGTGGATGAGCTACCACAATTTCCCTCAGATAAATTGCAAAATCTGATTGTTTTTTTGTTGGGAGATGAATGGTGTAGAACACCAAGTTATGCATCCGATGTACTAGCAGTATTTAAATGTTACGGCTCAACTCCAACCCTTGAGTTTCATCAATCTAATCTTTATCTTAACTCCCTAATTTTATTGCAATATATCAGAGTTGTATTTAAGGGTCTGAAAACATGGGGAGTCAAAAGTAAAAATGTTTTTCCGTTTCCTCTTGGTTATTTTCGACAGTCTGACTTACCAACCGTTCCCATTCTGGAAAGAACTTGTGATGTGTCCTTTATCGGTAGTCTGAAAAATTCGCCGAAACAAGGATTGCTCAAAATGTTTGGGTTCTTTAAAAGTCCAAAAATTGTATCTAGACAATCAATGGTTTCATGCGTCTCAAAATGGCAGGGTGCTGATCGATATAATGTTGACGTGCGATTGACATCCAGTTTTCCCCATGCGGAAAAAACTTCGGAATTTGGAGATTATTCTGAAAGGTTGATGAATACAAAAATTTGTTTATCCCCTCGGGGAACTTCATTGGAAACCTTTCGTTACTTCGAAGCCCTGCGTTATGGATGTATCTTAGTATCTGAGCCTGTACCTAATTATTGGTTTTATAAAGATTCTCCAGCTATTTATCTGAATGATTGGAACAAACTACCTCAGCTTTTAGAATCGTTGCTAGGAGATACACAACGCTTGGAGGAACTGCATCATAAAGCTTTAAATTGGTGGCAAAATCGATGTAGTCCCTCTGCTGTTTCTTCGCAGATGTTTCACAATCTGAAGTAAAAAAATAAGTGAAATATTAGTGGGAGAATAATTTTCTCCCCACAAGTTTCGGGTAAAATTAGCGTAATTTTACCTATAACTTTACGGTTAACCGATCTAATTTATTCTGAAAATGCTTATTTGTTTGAGTAAAATTAGCCTGAAAAGTCTGATTTTTCGTTTTTTTAAATAAATGACCTCAGAGCGCTAAGATAGTCATAGCTTATTTAGCAAAATTTATCGGTACCGTATTGTGCTATCTACAATGCTTGCAGATTTTCGCATCATTTTTGAACGCGATCCCGCCGCACGGAATTGGCTAGAAATATTATTCTGCTATCCCGGTTTACAAGTTCTGCTATTCCATCGTCTAGCCCATTGGTTATATCATCTTGGCTTACCCTTTATTCCCCGATTCATTTCCCATATTGCTCGTTTACTAACTGGAATTGAAATTCATCCAGGAGCTGTAATTGGGAAAGGTGTGTTTATAGACCATGGAATGGGTGTAGTCATTGGTGAGACTGCGATCGTAGGAGATTACGCACTCATTTATCAAGGTGTAACTCTTGGTGGGACAGGTAAAGAATGTGGTAAACGTCATCCAACCTTGGGCGAATGTGTAGTTGTAGGAGCCGGAGCAAAAGTCCTAGGTAATATTCAAATAGGTAAAAATGTGCGAATTGGTGCTGGTTCCGTCGTACTACGCGATGTACCTTCTGACTGCACAGTTGTTGGGATTCCTGGAAGAATAGTTTATCGCTCTGGAGAGCGGGTAGATCCATTAGAACATGGAAGACTTCCAGATGCGGAAGCACAAGTAATTCGTGCATTAGTTGATAAAATTGAATATCTTGAGGAGCAAGTTCAGCTACTGCAAGACTCACAAACAGTCCCTTCAAAAAATTATTTTGCTACAGCTGCAACAGCTTTAAATGAATCGCATTTATCTCAAACTCATTTATTTGAAGAAGGTCATCATTTACAACACGATCGCAAAAGTTGTGATTTGGAAGATAAAGCAATAGAAGAATTTCTAGATGGTTCTGGAATTTAGGGGTAGAAACTATTTTAAATTCCAATAATTTTTCCACTGCACTTGTTTCTCTTTTTTACACAAGTGTTTTTTTTGTTTGGACAGAAATCTTTTGAAATAAAAATCTTTTGAAATAAGCATTTTAGTGAATTTGAGGAGTCAGGAGCTAAGGGTAAGATATATTGCCTTATTTTCTAGTGTTTTAGCTGTACCTGACTTAACTGAAATTTGTTATTTTTATTGTGATTGCTGATGATTATTATACTGGTGATTGTTGTACTGATGGTGGTTGAATTGAGAATAACGTTGAGCTAAATGATATTTGTGCCCAGCTAGAACCATTGCAAAGAAACCCCACATAACCATACCAGGAACTCCTAGCATTCCACTACTACCTAACAGAGTACAAACCATACCGGTACTAATACCTCTAGCAGCTGCCATGAAGGAATCAAAACGTACTTCCGTAAATTGAAATATTTTATAAATTAATAACAAAAGTCCGCCTAGGTAGAAAGTAACTCCAAACCAACCTAGGGTGAAGAATGTATCTAAAAATCCACTATCAACTACCAGCTGTTCTAGTAAACCTTTTTTGTTAATAATATATGTATTGCCAATACCGTTGCCCAATGGATCGGTCAAAGCTTTATTTAAACCTTCTTCATATATTTTTTGCCTAATTTGGGCACTATTATCATTCTCCAAATTGCCAAAAGTTTCAAAGCGATCGAATATTGGTTCAGAAAACTCTTCAACAGTCAGCAATGGGAGTACGCACAACACCATGATTAGGAAGGTTATGATTAAGCGTATTTGTAAGTTTGATTTAAGGGAACCAAAGAAAGAAACTACTGCAACAAACCATCCACCCCACAAAGTACGGACAGTGGTTAACAAAAACGCAATATAACCCGCAGCAGTTGCAGGTAAACGGAAAAAGTCCTTATTTTCATTATTGAAAAGTAAAATCAAAGCAGCCATCATTACTGATGCAAAGGGAGCTGGGGATGCCATTGTACTCCACACACGCAGACCTAAAGGTTCTGGGGTACCCATCGAATTTAGCTTAGTACTTTCAAGCCAAAATACATCCCAAGCTGGGGCAACCAAATACTGATACATCCCATAAAGCCCCATGATTAGTGCGCCCCATAGAAAAGTACGTTGAGTATTCTTGCTATATTCAGGATAACTACGCCAGTTAATGAATAAATAAAAGGCAAAACTAATCGGAGTTAACCAGTCCAAAAGTCCCCTAGTTGCAATCATGACTGAAGGAGCTTTAATTAGTCCGATTAAAAAGCCATAAAATATTGCGATAAAAGCCAATACAAATGGTAAACCACCCTCCCGAAGAGATTTCGGTAGGTATTTCAAAGCAGTATGAAGGGTGATTAAAGTAACTAAAAATTGAGAAACCAGCATAAAGCGACTGGGATCCCAACCAGCCTTTAAATCTATCATACGAGAAACAAAAGGGGTTACAAACCACAGCCACCAAGTAAAACTGATGTAGAGCATGGGGTATCGTAAATATAACAGAATACCCACAGCAAAAGAAAATAAAACATACCCCGGACGGAGAATACTTCCAACACCGGCTAAAGTACATACTGTTGTAAATAAAATAAACGAGAAAATCGCTGCCCAAGCTAAAGGTGGTTCTAAACCGAAGGAGAATTTTTTTTGGGGTTGTGAGTTTCCTGGTGTGTGGCTGTGATTCACTCTACATCTGCTCCACGACTAAATTGTTTAGCAATTAGGCTTTGTATGTCACTATCTGGATATTTTTGTTAGATATTTTTTTGGATGTATTTTTTTAGATTATATTTTTGGCTTGGGATCATTTATACCCAGGTAGAAGAAATTGTAATAATCAACGTAGTAATTGGAAATAATGCTAGCTAAAAATACCTTATCAAAATTTTGTTGCTTGCCAAGTTTGCCAACCTTCCCATCTACCTTGTAAAGATGCAAGTAATTTCTGACTCGCAAGTAAACCTTGGGTAGGTAAAAAGCGTAGCCATTGTACAAAACCCATTGAGTCGCGGGTTCCTACAAATATCGACCATAGTAAAAACACTAGTTTTCGTAGGGGCGACAAATGTTCTAACAAAGCTAACGTTTCATTATGTACAGCATTTGCTAAAGCCCTTCTATTAAAGGAATTACGCTTATCTTCATCAAAACGCTGAGCAGGATAATGATTAACCGCAATATTAGGATCGTAAATTAATTTCCAACCAGCTCTTTTTAACTTTAAGCAAAACTCAACTTCAAAATGTACTTGAGCTCCACTACCAAGCATTCGCTTGTCAAAACGCCATTCTCCCATGGCTACGCGGCGGAAACTCATATTTACCCCTTTAAGGATATCAACTTCTCGGGGCTCCCCAACGCCAATATGATGGTTTCCGACAGTTTTACCAAACCACAACAAATGACCGACCTTATTAGAAGCACCATCTTCTAGATCGTTCCCATGGTAAACCCAGTCACGTCCTCCAACACCACCAACCTTATCGTCCTTTAAGTAGTGAGTTTCTATTTTGGCTAACCATTCGCTGTGTGGTTCTGCATCGTCATCTGTAAAAGCAATAATTTCAGATGAAGCATTATCAATTCCAGCATTCATCGCTGCAACCACCCCAGGTACAGTAACTTTTACAATCTGTAATTGTAAAGTGTTGGGTTTGAAGCTTTCTAAAAAAGACCAAGTATTGGCATCCGTATCTCGAACTATTACTATAACTTCATCAGGAAGTCGGGTTTGCTTTTGCAAGGCTTCCAGACACCGTGCCAAATCCTTTGGGCGGCGATAAGTAGGTACAATAACCGCAATACTCATTTAATGCTCCATCTCCTCAAATAAATCCACATAGTGTTGCGCCATCAACTTCCAGCTATGTTGTTCGGCAATTGTTCTTGCTGCTTGCCCCATTTTATTTCTTAGCTCGGGATTACTCGTTAGCATCTGCAGTGCTTCTGTCAACGCTTCAACATCTTCGGCATCTGATATTACTATTCCAGCTTCTGGTTTTACCAAGTCTGCAGCTCCTGTTGAACTGGCGGTGATTACTGGTATACCTGTAGCCATTGCTTCTATTACTACTAACCCGAAAGGTTCATAGCGGGAAGGAAATACCAAAAAGTCTGCAGTTTTCATTAATTGGGGAACATCTGATCGATAACCCAAAAAATGAACTCGTTGACTTAAATTTAAAGATGCTGCTAAATCTAAATAGGGGCTACCCTCAGTGACTCCAGCTACTGCTAAATGTAATTCAGGGACTTTTACTAAAGCGCGTAGCACCGTATCTAAATTTTTGCGTTTGATTCTGATATCCCCAGCAAATAATGCTAACGGAACTTCTTGAGGTAGATTCCACTTTTGACGATCGCAATTTCCCGGCGTAAATTCCTGCAGATCCACACCATTGGCGATTACCCTGATTGATTCTGGTAATACGCCAATTTCTAATAAATCTTCACCAACTTTATTCGAGACTGCGACTACTTTTTGCGCTTCTTGAAAAGCTTTCTTCTCCCAATTAGAGTTTAATGCGGTATAAAACCACTGATAGAAATTGTAGAAAATTTTTCGGGGGTTAACTCGTTGATTGTTGGATGAATCTTCAGTTTTTTGAGTGGTAAATTTTAACCAAGAACTATGAACGAAATGTACAGCATTAACCTCCCCTTTTGCCCAGGTGATAGCACCATTTGCTTTAACTAAATCTATCTCAGAACGATGTTTTTGAAGCCAATTACTACTGCGCCAAGCAAATAAGAGGTTACGAAATAATTCCGTAGGTAAGCCTTTAACAGAAATTGGGATCCAATTAACTAGATTATTGTCTTGTAATTCTGGTGCAACTCGGGAGGCGAGCAAAGTAACCTGATGCCCGCGTGCGAGTGCTTCTTGAGTAACTTCATAATTTACTCTACCCTGGCCATCGCCTTTGACAACACTATGGGTAACAATACACAGCTTCACGCTTAATCTATCCTGAATATTTTTTATTTACTATTGCAAAATACAGATATATAGCAAGGAAAATATATTTTTAAGGCCCAAATCTTTTGAATATCCAACAACCTTTAATCATTAAATACTTATTGGTACGAACTTAAACAGAAGATGGATTCCATAGTTTACCAATATCTGCACGACGAATAATTTCTGGCCAAGCTTGAATAGCACCTTTCTTTAACAAGTAACCAGTCATATGTATGAAATAAAATACAACAAATGCTATTAGCTTAAAAGGATTAGGGGATAAGTTTTTATATCGCTTAATACCAACATAAAGTCTAGCGGCTTCTATATGTAATTCATAATTGCTTACAGCACCAATTCCAGGACTATAAAGAGTACTAGATTCTTCAATAGTGCTGTTCACTATTAGCGTGGAACAAGGTAATATTTTATAGCCACCTTTAATAGCTCGCAAACATAGTTCTGCATCTTCATAACCAAAATATATATTTTCATCCCACTGTTCTTCAACAAAAAAATGTCTGGGGAATATTGCTGCATGAATGACAACAGTTTCTGGAATATCGCTAGCTTGAAAATATCCTTGAAAATTTAGTCTGGATGGTAAAAGCGCTCCATCATTGTCACCAAACTTACTAATTCCAGAGAGTATAGTATATTTTCTTTGAGTTTCTGGAAGTTTTTCGTACTCCTTAATCGCAGAACCAATAAAGTCAGGTTCTACACAAATATCATCATCAACAAAAGCAACAAAATCAGCTTCAGATTCTCCAACAGCATTCACAGCATTATTGCGGTTTGCACACACACCGCGACGGGGACCAATAATATAGGTTGTGCCTGGGTATTTCTCAACTATTTTTTGATTTTGCTTCTGAACTTCAAGGGTAGGAGAATCGTCGGAAACAACTATCGATTTGGGCTTAACACTACAATTCCACAATGCTTTAAGACAATCATCTAACTTGTGGGTACGATTTCTTGTTGTAATACAGGCTGATATTTGCATTATATTTACCTCGTCAAAATAAATGAAAGCTATATAAATTATTCGCGTCTAAGTCTTAATTTATAAAGATTAAGATTTCATTGACAAATTCAATAGGATTGATATTATTTAACTCTACATAATTATTTAATTTTTTATCATATTATTCCTCAAAATACTAAGCATTTAACTTATTCTTTCAGTTTTCATTAGGAATAATGTGGTAACAATGAAACCTCAAAATTATATATTGTTGTTCAATTGACCCAACTCCTCCCCACCGTCTATCAAAAAACATTAATAAATAGTCAGTAAACCTAAAATTTTGTAGCTATTTTCGTGTTAGTAAAGCTCAGAATTAAAGCAACTATAGTCCGCCAATGAAGTTTTTGCTTTAACGAGCGCCAAAAATAAGGACGTGCAGCCTCAAGTTCTTGGGAACGCATTAAACCAATGCCCAAATTGGTGCTTACTTGTGCCCATTGCTGTTGAAAATAAGGTTTAAATTCTTGGAGACGCTCATCAGCCATAAATTGTTCGTAGCAAAAAATATCAGCTTTTGCTTTACGAATTTTGGCTTTAAAGTTAAGTTTGCCACTTTGCATTGTGTCTGTTTGCTCGTGCTCGCGATAAAAAGTTAGTTTTTCCGGACAGTAATAAGCACCATTACCGGAGCGACAAAACAAATAGTTTAAATAAACATCCCAAGAACCCCCCACTTCTGCAGGGATGAGATCCCAGTCAATAAAATCTCGGCGCATTAATGCAGCAGTTGCAGTAGAAACTGAGCGATCCAATAAACCTTGTCGGTAAAAAGGTTGATAAATCCCTTCAGCAAGATTGTTACGTTTATAAGAATTAGAACATTTTCTAGTTGCAGCAATATCAACCTCACCATTTGCATCAATGATGTAGTGGTCGCAAAAAGCTAATGATAAATTGGGATTTGCTTCCAGTGGAGGGATAAGCTTTGCCAGAAAGTCTTCCGCCCACATATCATCATCTAGAAGACTTGCAACATATTTTCCCCGAGCCATTTTAAAGGCTTTCATTGTATTAGCGAACATACCCAAGTTTTTTTCATTACGGGAGAAACGAATTCTTGGATCTTGAAAGGAATCAATAATTTTTTGGGGATTCTCTGGACTGCAGTTATCAGAAACAATAATTTCAATATTTTGGTATGTTTGACTAACTGCACTTTTTAAAGCAACCAGCAAATAATCTGGTCGGTTATAAGTAGGAGTAACAATACTTACTAGTGGTTGTGATGATTTGATATCCTTAGTCATATTGAACTCGAAGTTTGTAAGTTCCCTGCTCGCAGCAAAGTTAATCTTGATCGATCTTAAATTAAGTTTGGTGAAAATTCTCTGATGGTGTATATGTAATTCTTCCTTTCTTAAATCTGATATTCCGAATTTTTGTGATTTTTTATATCAGACTAGTACTTTAAGGGATAATGTAATTATCCAAAAAGCAAGAATACATCAGGGAAAAAATACGGACATTTGGAGTTCATAGGTGCTTTAGGAGTAAACCCAAAAGGAAAACTACTTTGCAAACTGTTTTGTATTCTTTTGACGAGAAAGAAAACTGTTCTGAAAATATATCTTGAAATTTTTTGCCCAAAAACGCGTCAAATAATAAATTCTTTCATACCAACTATAGAATTTCCATCCAAGTATTAAGCCTGAAATAGAGCAACTTTCACCGAAATTCCATATTTTTTGTTCGTAATATTGCTCTCGCCGCAACTGAAGATTACGGGATAAGTCTACTCTGTGGGGACAATTTATATTTTCCAAAAATTCATTAATATATTTATTTGTCATTTCTATACCCAATAGAGCTTTAGTTGTTTGTTCTTTTGTGACCTCTGCAGAAGCGTGATTATTTGCACCATGAATGCGATAACCTCCAAGAACTAAATTGATTGTTTTAATTTTCCCCAAAAAAGCAGTGCTATATATCAAACAGCCATCTGCCCATATCCTCCATCTGATGGGATCGATAGGAAATACCTGCTCGAGAATACTACGACGATAACTTAGAGCCGAAGTAGGAGGAAAATTCCAAGCGTTTCCTGTTTGTATCACAACCTTTGCTAAGTCTTCGCCCAGCTTATATCTTTTGGGAGATTTAGTTGTAAGCAGATTTCCATCAGAATCAACTTCCTCTAATAAATGCATTACTCCTACAATTTCAGGTTGTTGAAAAATTTCTACAATCTGCTGTAATTTATTTGGCTTCCAAACATCATCTGCATCTAAAAAAGCTATTATTTCACCATTGGAAGCTTGGAAACCTGTATTGAATGCACCACCTTGTCCTTGATTTTCTTGAAAAATCGCCTTGATTTTGTTTGGGTATTTTTCTTGTAGTTCGAGAATAACTTCTCGGCTGTTATCCTTAGACCCATCATCTACTACTATAATTTCAAATTTTTGATAGTTTTGGGCAATCACCGATTCAATAGCAGTATTTAGATACCGAGCATAATTGTAATTAGAAATAATTATGGAAACCTTCATTTTTCCCAAATCCTTGGAACAATAATTGTTAGTAATTTTGATTTCAGGAAATTTGGTTTGAGTACACTTATTTACTATTTTTTTATTGAGTCTATAAATTCCTTGTACTTTCTTAATTCAAGCACTCAAAACCAAATTATGAATTATATATTTTTAAATCTTGATCAAAAGACAACTCATTACAGGATTTTTTCAAAAGTAACTACACAAGCAAAGTACTGTTAGTGCTTCCTATTTATAACTTTTGAAGAAATAATTTAAAGAAACCCTTTTAGGGAAATAATTCCTAGATAATCAGAGCTATAGGAGCTTATTTTATTGCTCTTAAAATATCTTCTACATATATATCAAAAGTCAAATATAAAACGGAATATATTTACTTTGTCTTTTTTAAATTAAAATTTAAAGCCCAATATTCTTGATAAAAGCTTTAACATACGAAGGATTTATTTCTATAAATATTATTCCCAAGGCAAAATTTATTTTAATAACAATTAGTATGAAAATTATGCCAATAACGGTCAGAAAAAGGATAATGTAGCACTACGCGCAAGTCAAAATATGTAGAGCCATATTCTGTAGATTGTCTGCGACCACCTTGTAACGCAAAAAAAATAATTTTGCTGACATTATATGTTGACTGCACATATGTATCGGAACTACAGCACTTTGCAAGTAGATGAGGTACATTTCCCCTGTTCCCTGCATTATTCAAAGATATGTGTGTGCCTCACTTAAATGAAATCGGCTGTATATGCTTTTCCTCTTGAACAACTACTCTATAATTCTGCTCTGAGTGCGAACAAGACACAGTAACCTTTTGGGGATGTTATACCGATTTCATTTGATGTTGCTACACTTAGAACGCCTCAAGTCGAACGTTTATAAAAAGTAACGGGAACAGATTCAAAGAATTGATGTGTAACGGTATTTTTTGAAATTGATATTAATTAAAACTTCCTGTGTTCACTTTTTGCCAATCAAAAAACCCGAACGCCAGATTGAGGGTTCGAGTTTAAAAAGTAACGATACACGTACATCAATTTTTTTTACAGGCTGGCTTGACTTAACTCATGCTGTTTACAGTGGTACTCCCATAATGCACCACGTTCCTGCAGTAGTTCTTGGTAACTACCTTGTTCGACAACACGTCCTTGCTCCAGTACGACCACTTTATCAGCTTTGGCAATTGTTGAAAGTCGGTGAGCGATCGCAATTACCGTGCGTCCAACTGCTAGTTTTTCTAACGAATCCTGAATTAAACTTTCTGAGACTGAATCCAAGGCGCTAGTGGCTTCATCTAAAATCAAAATTTCTGGATTCCTTAATAGAGCACGAGCGATGGCAATTCGCTGTTGCTGTCCCCCTGATAAGCGTGCTCCTCTATCGCCCAAAACTGTATCAAAACCATTGGGCATTTCTTCAATAAAATCAAGGGCATTGGCTAATCTCGCAGCCTCGTGAATTTGCTTTTCCGTAGCATCAAACACACCATAAGCAATATTGTCGCGGACAGAAGTATTAAAAATAAACGTATGTTGGCTAACTACAGCCATTTTACGACGTAAGGAATCAACATCAAACTGCCGTACGTCTACTCCATCAAATAATACTTGTCCTCCTGTAACGTCGTGAAATCTCGGAATTAAGCCTGCTAAAGTAGTTTTTCCACTCCCAGACTTACCAACTAAAGCAGTCATTTTTCCCCGTTCAATTACTAGAGAAATATTTTGTAATACGGGGTTACGGGGATCGTAACTAAAATCAGTACCAACTAAGTCTATTGATCGTTTTAATCCTGTGAAAGGCACTTTACCATTTTCAAAATAAATTTTATTATCACTTCTCAATAATTCTTTAATATTCTCCATCGATCCACCCAAAGTACTGATTAATGCCAGGGTTCCATTAATATCTTGGAGGGCTGGCACTGTTCTAGCCAAGATGAAGAAAAAGAGTAATAATGAAGCTGCTGGTAAAGTAAACAGAGAAATAGAAAGAACAATTAAGCTAATTAGGACTGTAGTTCCAATACTTTCAGCTATAGGCTTTACAACAGCCCAAGCTCGCACAACATTAACTGAAGCATCAAGTAATTGATGACTAATTTTATAAAAACGTTGGCGCTCATATTCTTGCGTTGCACTGGCATGAACTGTTTGTATGCCGTTAATAAACTCTAATGATGTTGAGTTTAATTTACCGTTAGCATCAGAAATACCAAAACTGGTTTCTCTAACTTTACGATTAAGAGTAGAAATTCCTACGGCTAAAAGTCCAAATATCATCATTGACAATATGGACATTTCCCAGGAAATCCTGAACATAATAATAAAGTAGACAGTCACAACTGAAGCTCTGGTAAAAACAAAAGAACTTCCACCAAAAATTTGCTTTAACCTCTCAATTTCTGTGGTCATTGTATTTACCAGTTCTCCACAACGAGCTTCGGTAAAATAACTTAGTGGTAAAGCTTGTAATTGGTCAAAAATTCTCTTTCGCAAGCGATCCGCAAGTGTCAGTTGTGCCGTTTCTGTATATATTCCACCAAAATAGTTAGCTGTAGCACGAATCCAAGTACTGAGAAGAATCAAAAAAGATATTATATATATGGGTTCGATTCCAGGAGCATAATTCTGAATTAGAATATCCAACCATGCAATACCTGTTTCTGACGCTCCATTACTAGTTAATTGCTGCAAAAAATTTAGCAGAAAACCGATACTAAAGCCTTCAAAAGTTGCCGCGATAATTGAGAAAACTATAGCTTTAATAGTAATTCTACGAAATGATTTAAATTCCCTTAGAATTAAATAATTATCTTGCCAAAAGCTGGTAGCTTTTACTAGCTTTTTTATTAAATTACGTGCTGACTTAGTAATTTTAAGAGACATAGAAGTTTTGATTGTGATTGAGGCATAAAAGCCATACAGAGCTTAAATTAAATCAATCAGCCTAAAGTTCGTGCAAAATTACTGTGAAAATTTCTGCACGAACAACTGATAAAAGCTATTGATAATAGAATTTACACACAAATACAATAATATAAATACAAAATTTGAAAGGCGATTACTTCCGTTTCCATATAGCGCTCAAGTATTAGTATAGCCGCGATTAAGTTGTTATTGATAAGTTCAACTAGCAGCAGAATAATTCCTTTCGTTAAAATAATCTGGATAGTTTAGCTGCACCACCAAAAGCAGAGGCGCGAGCATTTGAGTCGGACTAGCTAATCTGACTATCCAACTGTAACAAGCTTGATTTTGATTCCAAGTTCCAAGAGCTAATAACTCCAGGCAATCTATCTAATTTGTATTCTTCTTGGGGAGTGAGACGTACTGCTTCCTCTAATGTCACAGAGGGAAGTCCAAACAAACTCATTTCTCCTCTAATTACATTAAAAAGTTGGGGTAAATTTTCCAAACCGTATTTGTGAAGCAGTTTATTAAAATTTCCTTGACGCTTTATTGATTCAGTATTGGTATTAGAATAATTAATTTTACTGATACGAAACTTAAATATTCGGAACAATCTTCCTCGTTTGCCGATGTGCCATTCCCTTTCAAACAGGGATTGTTCGGAGTTGAAACGGATGAATGCCATAATTCCCAACATTACTGGGGCTAACAAAATTAGGAGACTCAAAGCAGTCAACCATTCAGTAACTCGTCTTAGTCTTTGCCAAACTAAAGAACTTGATTTTTTCTCCCGTCCTCGGGGAGAAACATACAAAAACATTGATTTCCTTGCTTGTTCACATGCATCAGCCCACAGTTTGAGCTTCGCTTCACCTAAAACAGGATCTATACGAACCAAATTCACTGGCGAATGTTTTAAGCACTTTACTAAATATTCTTGATTCTCTAATGGAGTCAGGAGTGGCTGCTTTAAATGACCTGGTTCTTTTACCAATAGTTGACCTTGTCGCCACTGGATGCTGCAGTATGCAGAATTATTTTGTTGCTTATCCTGGAAGGGCTTCTGAACCAAAAGACGAGTTTGCTTTGTTGAAGTAATTAATGAAACTGTCATATGTATCTACTCTTAAATAAGTTCGAATTACCACCTGGAAATATGCTTGGGAAAAACATTCCTCATTATTCCTATTAGTAGATAAGGAGGATAATCATTAAAATATTAAGAAATAAAAAATATATAAACTAATACATTAAGAATAATCTATATATTCCAAAACAGATATTCAAGAAGATTTTATACTAGCTTTATATACCCATTTCTAATCTTTAATTACGTATCACTATTTCCTTTATTGATAGCTAATATATAGGATATAAGAAAGCTAACTTTGAATAGCAATTAATATTGATTCTTTATTTACTCTTTAAATAAAAAGATATTTTACCTAAGTATTATTAAGATAGGATGAATTGCTTAGTGATTAAAATCCGTAACATCTATCAAACATAGAATTTTCTTCAGTGCTTTTAAGCATTTTTGATAGAGTTGTATTATCTCACGTACAACTGCTATTTACAATCGATAAAGCTCCAACTCTGTCTCGAAATTTTTTAGCAATAATAAGATTATATATGTACAAATAAATATTAAGTTATTTACTCACGGTGTGGATTTTATTTTTACCTTATAACCTATATCGGCAAATAAAAATCATGCTGTAAACCTATATATAGTATAGCTTTTAAAGGTAGACGACTAAAATAAAATTATTTTAAGCAGGGAACTGTGATTAATTTAAAGTCATTAATTTAAATAAGTCTGCTGACTTATAAAATTTAAATTTTAGGATAATACTAACAAATCTTCATACACTTATTTTTAAGAATTGAATTACAGCACACAAACAATTCGGTTATTATTTTTTACGATTTTTAGTTGTGACTTTACTAATTCCGCATACTTTAATTAAATCAGGAGTAAAGCATTTAATTTAACCTTTTAAAAATTTAGTAAAATATAAGAATATTTGTGATTTAAGTCACAGACTGATGAAGGTTTGTTTGGTATTATTTAGTAATAAATTAATTTTTTAATATTGTCTGTAACTTTTTCATAGAAAAATCAATATTTGATAATTTCGCAATTTTTAAACGGTTTAAATTAAATGAGTAGCTTTGTAAAATAGCACAAATATCCAAATATTTTGAAGTTATTATATATATTGATTATTCCAATCTTGAATACACCTTATAGTTGTTCTCAATAAAAATCTCTTAGAAAATATTATTAGTATTTATTCATATGGCAATACAATCTTAGTTACAATTTTTTTGATCGAGCAGTAGAAGTATTAGATAACCTTTATAATCAACAAATTATAGGTTGATATTTGTCATAGTCTTTATCATGATGTACTTGCGAAGGGATTTAGCCTTATCTAGATCGTCTTGATTTATATAAATATTTGTTACTCTGTTAATTAAAATTATCTTTTAAGTAATTGTAGATACAGTGTACAGGTAAGTTGCGTTGCATTGTTCACCAGAGAAAATGTAGTAGTTTTTAATAGTATTAACTATCTAATCTGGAATATTTGATGAGCAATTGTCAGAGAAAAATATTGAATGATTCCACTGGGAAAGCCCAAACAATAAAGTTGTCGACGTAACAATAATTCCGTAATACATTTAATCTGTGGTATCAGTACAAACATGATATACACAGATAATAGTTAAAACTAATAAGGCCAAGAAAAATTGATTTACAGCTAAAGCTAAGCGCTTTTTTATAAGTAATCTTATCGATTTTTAAGCTTAATTTTTTTGGATACGAATTTAAAATTGTTACATAATTAGATTACGCAAAACCGAGAATATATTTGCTTTTTTTTTAGAAAATTATTAATTTACTGTAAAGAATTTTTGTGACGTTATTTGAATCTTTAGAGCTAAAATTGGCGCTTTAAATAGTCGTATAATTCTCAACATAATTTAATATATGAATTTTTGTTTTGATTTTAGACGAACTTTTTTCGGTAATATTTTTGTCTGAAAATGATTGCCGGAAAATAAATTTTACCAAAGTATTATTAGACGAAAAAAGCGACTGATTGATAATCGAAGAGATATTTTTACAATCAGTCGCAAATATAAGATTTAGAAATTACTCTGGAAATAAATCCCTTAGAGTATATATTATGAATTATTTAACAAATCAGTTACGTCTGTTATACCAGTATAATCAAATTTCTGTAAGCGAACGGTATTTAAAGAATTAGAGCCATTGGAAACATAAAACTTAAACTATCCAAAATTAGGGGAATTGCTTATGAAAACATCTAGAAGACGTTACATACAATATAACGTCTCTAGACAGTAATTATTTTTGGAAAAGTTACTAAAATTCTTTTTCAAATTTGCCATTTCCTATCTTTTCTACAGCTTGCTCCAGCGCTAATTGTTGATTCTGTCGATAGGGTATGTAAGAACTGTTGGTTTTGGATACTCCATTTGCTACTAAGCCAATCAAATTTAACTTGCTTAACATTGCTGTAGCTTGGGCAAGCTGGCTTCTAGTTATTTTACCAATGCTTGTTACCATTACAGCTCCTCGACAAGACGAACCTGTTAGCAAAGCGTCAACTAATCCTAAAACTGGAGAAGAATCAACAATTACTAGATCGTAATCTTCTTCAAAAGATGCCATTAGTTGTGCCATTCTAGGAGAACTTAAAAGATTCGCCGGATCGATTGGAAGTGGTCCTGCAGTTAAAATATCGATAAATGAGGAACCAGAAGACTGAATTTTAATTTGTTCCGGTAAACTTTCATCGCTTGCAAGCAGAGTAGACAGTCCTTGCTCGTTGGGAAGATTAAGTTGTTTGTGCAAACTAGGATCCCGCAAGTTGGCATCAATCAGCAATACCCTTTTATGCAAACGTGCAGCACTCATTGCTAAACCCAAAGCCAAAGCTGATTTTCCGTCATCAGCTAAAGCTGAGGTAACCATCAAAGATTTTAAATTGGTAACCGAATTTAAAAGTTCTATGTTCTTATAAATTAAATCCAGAGATTCCCAGCGCGGAGGAGATTGAAGTACTTGGATAGTCCAAGGAGCGAGGAGTTGCGGTCTACCAAATGGTAATTTAATGACTGAATCTTTACGTCTTGCTGGGGGTAATTTCGGAGTGGTTCCTAATAATGGTAAGGCTGCTTGCTTTTCTAGTTCCGCAGTCGTGCGTACCGCATCATCGGAAGCTTCCCTTACAAAGGCAACAATACCTCCCAATATTAATCCCACTACCCCACCTAGTAAAAGATTTTGCCGGAGATTGGGCCCAACAAAATAACCCAGTTGTGGTTCCTCAACAACTTTCCAATTAAATCCACCCTTGGAAAGCTCTTGTCGTAATTCTTGTTTTGCTCTTAATAAATTTTCATATCTCTCTTGGGTCCGTTGCACCTGTGGCTGCAATAGACTGTACTTCGCGAGTAGAACAGGAAAGCGTTTAATCTCATTACGTAATTGCCGTTCTCTTTTCTCTAAACTTTGATCTCGTGCCGCTAATGCTAGTATGTTCGTCTGTGTTTGCGCTAATTTAGCAGCAAGATCTATATCTATTTGACCTAGCTGACCCTGGTCTAATATATTACCCTTTAATACGCTAATTCCTTGAGTTTGTCCCCCCAAAGCACGTCTAACCTCTTGTTGCAAAAGCTGTTTTTGGTCTCTAAGTTGATCTTTTAGCTTAACTACATCTGGGTGATTAGCTGTGAAGCGCAAGCTCAATTGAGACATTGCTAGCTCAGTTTTCTGGATCTCATTTAGCAAAGATTGATAGCGCGGGGACTGGGTTAATCGGGATGAAAATAAAGCATTCTGAGGTGTTCTATTAAGTTGCGCTTGCACTGACTTGAAACTAGCTTTTGCTTCTTCATACTGATTGCGGGTAGCACGCCGTTCAGTTTGAATATTTCTTAGTGCATTCTCTAATGCTTGTGCTTGCTCTTCGGGATTGATTAAATTTTGACTCCGACGGAAATTTTCTAAACGTTTTTGAGAGGTAGCAACTTCCCTTTCTGCTTGATTTAATTGTTCTTGAATTACTTTGAGGCCTCTTTGCAGACGTTGTCTTTGCTGCTCAATATTATAATTTTGATATACCTCTTTAACTGCAGACAGTACATCCTGGGTTTTATTACGATCAGTTGCCTGATATTCTGCTTGAATAATTTTCGTGCGAGTATTATCTTCTGCTTCTTTTAATTGCGTTAAAGATAAAGACTGTTTAATTTCTTCTACGGTTATATCGTCATATTTTGGTTTGAGTCTGTCAACAGCTTTCTGAATAAGTCCACTGCTTTGCATCAGTTTAAGCTGAGTTGCTGTATCTACTTCAATTGATGGATCACTGAACTTATTTTCGTCAGTAGGCTGTCCTTTCCCTTGATAATTAGGTTCAATTAATAGCTCCATAGAGCTTTTGTATTTAGGAGGGGTTCTTTCTGTAATCGCGCCCGCGATCGCCACAGAAGCACTAAACACTACTAAAAACCAAGGAAATCTACGAATTAAAATCGCAAACAGTTGTCCATACCCTGGTTCTGGCTCAGGGGATGGATTTAAGTTGGGATTCAGACTGTTTTGAATCACGTTTACTATCCTTGAATGAACAAATCAGGTGAATGATTTTTGTGGACTACAAGATTGTTCTATTACTTGCTCTACTTTATTAAAAAAAGCTTGTTCTGAAAAATTTTTCACTGCATGATTGCGAATACTGTCATAATTCCAAGAGATTTCTCTACTTTCTAGTAGGGCTCCTTGCAGTGATTCGGGAGTTTGTCTTTTAAAAAATACTCCGGTTTTGCCAGGAATTTGAGTATCGAGAACACCGCCAGCGCCATAAGCAACCACTGGTGTCCCACTAGCATTTGCTTCAACTGGAACTAGTCCATAGTCTTCTAAAGCAGCAATGATTACGGATTTGGCTTTTGAGAACAACTGAGTACGCTTGGTGTCGCTAACATGACCCAAAAATTTAACGTTATCTAAAGCTTTAGACTGCAAACGTTCTCTTTCGGGACCATCCCCAGATATTAGTAATTGCCAACCCAGCCAATTAAAAGCCTCGACTATTATATCAAGACGTTTATAGCTAATCATCCGGGCTGAAGCAAGATAGTATTCATCTTTATTTTGCGAAAAACTAAATTTGCTAGTATCTATGGGATAGTTAATAACTATGGCTTTTTTGCCATAAATTTCTTTAATTCTGCGAGCTACTACGCTGGAATTAGCAATGTAAAGGTCAGGCTCTTGAGCATATTTCAAGTCTACCTTTCTCATCATGTCAAAGATTTTTTCAATTAGAGGTGCGAAATATCTATAATCTCCATATTCTCTAAGGTAAGTTTGAGTATCCCACAAAAAACGGGTTACATTGTGACAAAAACAGACGTGTCTTGCATTTGGTTTTTTTTGTACTGCTTTTGCAAAACTAGTGCTGCTGGAGATAATCAAATCGTATTCCTGGAGATTTAAGGCCCGAAATGCCGGGAAGTACAAAGGTGCCATCATTCGGAAATATTTAGCAGCACCAGGAATTTTTTGGAGAAATGTGGTGTTTACGATCCGTTCGCCTAAATCTATAGTCGCTTTGGGATCGTATAAAGATGTAAAAATATCTGCTTCAGGAAAACGCTTGCATAATAATTCGAATACGCGCTCTGCGCCACCTTTTTGTGTTAAATAGTCATGTACTAGAGCAATTTTCATAGGTTCTTAATAGGTTTAAGCTATACAAGTACTTGTTGAATAATCAGTTGATATACGTAGAGATAGAGATTTAGATTTAATTGTTCGGATTTAATCTTTCAAATTTAATTGTTTTAACTAGTTGAATTGACTGAGTGATATACTCTATTCTCTACGTAGATCCACAAGACTTTATAAATTTTCCTGAAAGTCTTGTTAATTATTCGAATAATTTATGTTTACTTTTTGAAAAAAATTTCCTCTGAGTTCAAAGAAGATGCCAAAACTCCGTAGGGTAAGTATCTTAACTGGGATTTGTAACTCTCAATAGCTTGTTTTTTTTGCTTTTTAACTGCAGCTATAGAGACACGGTGTGCATTTGTTAAGTTTTCTCGATGCAGTTTAGAATTTAAAGGATTTTGCCAAAATACCCAAATTGGGTACTGGAATAATTCTGTTTCCAGACCGGAGTGGGCGATCGCTGCTAAAACTAAATCGAATGTGGCTTCATGGTCGGGGTGACCATCTTGATTATGGGGCACATAAACTTCCTCTGGGCGCGATGATTTTAAAATCTTGCTTAAACGGGAAATTAAGTCATATCTTTGTGATTCCGATAGTTGGGAAAGACTACCATCCGGTTCGCCAAGAAAGTATGTATCAGATTGTTCGACTCCCAAAATATTAAGAGCAGTTTCTGCTTCTTTTTGCCTAAACTGGATAATATCTTCTGGTTCGATCCAATCTGGTCTACCGTAGCGCCCATCAGTTAGAAAAACGACCTTGACAGATACCCCCAAAGAACGCTTGATTGCGATCATACCCCCACAGCCAAGACTTTCATCATCTTGATGTGGAGAAAATACTATAGCCGTTTTATTATTAGCCTTAATCCTTTGGCTTTTAAATTTTGCAGTCAGGAAAAGTACTTTTGAGTTAATATTGCGAACTACTTCTCCTGTGAATATTTGTAGCCGATTTTTCAAGGTTAATTTAGACATAACTGGCTAGCTGCTGTTTTGAAGTGCGGTCTTTGATAATTTGTTTGATTGTTTGAGAATATACCCGAGCAAAATTTTCTTGAGTATGGTGTTCTCTGACAAATTCTCGAGAGTTTTTTGCCATTAGTTGTAATTTTTGAGTTGGAAAATCTGCAAGGGTACGAATTGCATTTTTAATTTCCTCCAAAGAACAATTTGGCAATATAATCCCACAATCTTCATTCACGTCCACACTCGATTCATAGCTCACAATGGGAATTAATCCTCCATGCATGCAAGTAATGACGCATCCTCCTCCTCCTTCCGAGCATGAAGGATAGATAACAGCAACACAACTGTTAAGAATTTTCAAAAATTCTTTACTACTTATGTCAACCCAACCAATAGTATCGATGTTAGGAGTGTGATAAAGTTCCTTTTCGAAAGCAGCCTCAAAGTCCTTCTCCTTATTAATAGGTCCACAAATGGTCAGATGATAATCTGGCATTTGGGCAAAGACATCTAAAAGTAAATCTAATCCTTTATGAACTAAACCACCGCTACCAAACCAGAGAAAACGTCGACGACAAGTGGAAAAGTCTTTATCTTCAAACCAAGGGTAAAGTACTGGCGTTGAAATGGGTACTCTATAAATAGGTTTATTTGCATATTTATAAGTACTTATGGTAAATTCATTCCCTAGAACAATAGCGCAATCGGCGTGTTCTATGGCCTTATTCGGCATTTCAAACCTACGGGGTGTTAAAGTTAATCCCCTTCTTTGTTGTAGTTGTAAGAGTCTATTAGCTTCTGCAGCATTGTGAAATATTAGATGAGCTGCGTCAGCATGAAATATTTTGATGCAATTTTGATCTAAGTGAGGTGTACTTCGTTGTAGATTCCATCGAGTCTCAATAAAAAAATCATATTTTTTTTGTGGAATAAATACATCGTTGTCAAATCTGATTACATCAACGCAATAACCCATATCCAGGAAAGTTTTTGCCATTTGTAAGCATTCCCAAAAGTGAGTATGGGATAATGGCATTTCCTCGCCAGGTTTTAAGAGGAAAGGAGTAAGAATATAAGATATCAGTACGTTACCAATCGGATTTTGAGGTGGGTTAAGAGATATTATTCGTCTTCTTTCAATACGACCTTGGATTTTAGAAGTGACTAGGTTGACGCTATCTGTAATGCGATTAACGATATTGATTTGCATTTTTTACATACCTGGGATGTGGAGTTAACTAATTCAATAAGTTTATTTTAAAACTTACGCATTAATAAAAGTTCTCTTATACACAAAGCCTTACTTTCTTAAAAGAATAAGATTTGATGGTTTATATAGTGGATTTCTTATACCTCTTCTCTTAAGTTTAAGTATGAAGGCAATTAACTTATACAAAACTTGGAATAAAAATGTTACAAGTTAATTTAGGACGATTCATCCTATCAAGTACTTTGCAGATAGTCCAGATAAATTTTAAGTTTTTAAGTTTGTCAATAGTGGAGTGCTTAATTTCCGACATTCAAAAACACTTGTACTATATTTGAGTTTAGTATCTGATATAGCGTTACGCGCAAGTCATTAGCGGATTGCAGGTTTCTGACAACGTTAGCGAAGAATTGCCGTGAGGCTTAACCGTAGGCGTCGGCGTTAGCCTAAGCGCGTGTCCGTAGACATAAATTAAAAGACCGCGCCTTGTAACGTTAGTCATAGGCGCGGATCCGGCAACAAAAAGCTCATAACTCATAACTTTGCGGGATTTACCAATGTCCTAACCTTATTACGTGGTGCTATATTTCCTGAGGAGTATACCCACCCTATATATTTTTCAGCACCCATCCTATGTATATTGTTGGGGGAAAGCTTAGCTATAGTGCTACGTGCAAGTCATAATGGGCCGCGCCCACGACTAAATTCACCTCACGTATTGGCTCAAAAGCTTGCTAATTATAGCTTTCAGACTTAACCAACATCATAACCTGATTACCTCGCGCTACACTGCTTTACTGTTTTCGCTCGGAAATTATAAGCAATTTACAAGATTATTCTGAACGCAACGTTAGTGAATCCAATTCAAGCAAGGTAGATGCAAATCAAATAGATTAGACTGCGAACGTAACAGCAGTATAGTTTTTAGAATACTTTTCTGTTCCCTTTGGAGTGAAATTTAGTCTTTACTAGGGAGAAAAGAATCTCTATACCCCGAACAAAGGCAAGAGACTCTTTTTTATTTTTTATTTACTCGCAGCTTTTTAAACGAATCATAACAGTGGGATAAAAAGCAATATAAAGTAATTTCAGCTATTACCTCGCCATTGCTAAATTTTTAGAAGCATCAAAGTAATTATTTTGCTCCATTCTGAGCTTATCGCACAATCTACCTTGCGGTAATTCAACATCTTCATAGGTTAGTACTGCATCTTTAGGAATATCTCGCTTGAGGCGACAACCTTCAGCTAAACCAATTGGAAGAAGATTTTGCTTTTGGGTGGTGTCGGAGTTTTCACACTGTCCGTATGTCATATAGTAGCCAATACCATCCAAAGTTTCACCCGCTTTAAGATTGATTTTAGCTGTGGTTACTACATCAACTATTGGACCTCCCAAGGGGCTTAAAACATAATCTTGAAAGAGAACAGCACGAGCGACAGATATTGGTACTTCAAAATGACACAGATGATAAGGAGTATAAAAACTATAGAGTGGACCTTCCCCTAATTTGTATAAATTAAGATAATGACGTTGCTTGGGGTCATCATGGGTTCCAAAGACAAATACTCCTGGACCAGGCTTTGCTCCAACTACATAATCAACAATTCCACCTAGCTCTTTAAGTTGCTCGACATCATACATGTTGGTCATTTCATCCACATGACCTTTGAAGTCATAACCTAACATCCCACGCTTAGCAACCTTCATACCTGTTGCATTAGCAACAATTGCCTGTTCAAAGGAGATTTTTGTCCCGTCAGCAAAACTAGTGACCATATGGGGTTTTTGTCCCCAACGTTTCGCAAATGCTTCTTGGGTTGTGGGATTGCGATAGGGGTCTTGTAAACCTTTGATATTTCCACATAGCAGGGGAGTTAAACCAATGCTTTTGACAAAACGATAAAGGTTCATTTGTACCCCAGGCTGATCGCCATCACATGCTGAAAGGATTACTCCAGCTTTGTCCGCGTGTACTTTGAGGATGGGGCCAATTGTACCGTCAAGCTCAGCATTCATCATAATTACGTGCTTGCCATTGGCGATCGCTTCCATGACTACATGAGCGCCAAACTCTACTGCACCAGTAACTTCAATTAAAGCGTCAATACCAGAAGCACGGCACAATAACATTGCATCTTCAGTGATAGCATAGCTGTTATTAGCAATACTAGCTTCTAAATCGCTGACGCTGGAAACAACCTTAAAATCTTCAATTCCTGCTTCGGAATAAGCTCGCTTAGCTGCATCAATGCTGCGATTAGAAATTGCAACTAATTCCATACCAGGAACTGAGTTAGCAATCTGATTGGCAATACCCCTACCCATAAAGCCAGCTCCAATCATCCCAACTTTGATTGGATTACCTGCTTCGGCACGAGCTTGTAAAGCACGATCTACAATAATCATGGATTTAGACTTCCTTTCAAAAGTAATTTTGCAATTAACTAGGATTTAATATTTTTTCTAAGTTTCGTAGGAGATTAACCTTTCACAAATTTCACAAATTATTCTTCACACTCTTAGCAGCGATAATTTTACGTTGTAGCGCAATATATTAGCAGACGCATAGTATTTACAAGAGCACAGTGTCGACAAAATAGGAAATTGGCATTCCTGAAACATCTAGTTTTCACTGAGATTAATTTACTTATCTATAGAAGAAATATTGCCAATAAGTCTTGTTAATTTACTTAGCGTCCATAAATTTAATAAAGGATTTATCTTAACTACCCATGGCAAAAATCGTATTCTTCTATTCAGGTAGTTGATAAAATAATCCGGAGATTGTGCGGCAACCATATCTATAGATTTTTACGCGCAATATAATTCAGCCTAAACTTCTGCAAATCTATTAAGAGAGTGAAAAATTGTAAATTCTAAGAATTTTAAAAGTGAAAATTTTAACTTCTAACCCCCTACTCTCATCATTGTCATCAAAGGCCAATTAGAATCTTTTTCTGAAATTTCAGTTACTTCGGTAGGCCATTGAATATTAAAAAATGGATCGTTATAGCGCAGACCCCGCTCATAACCAGGTGTGTAAAACTCTCCTACTTGATAGACAACTTCTGCACCATCTGTAAGTGCTTGATAGCCATGGGCAAACATTTCTGGTACATATAAAGCTTTACGATTATCTTGAGTTAACTCCACACCGACATGGGAAAGATAAGTAGGAGACTCCGGACGCATATCAATAATAACGTCGTAGATGGCACCTCTAGTACAGCGAACTAACTTGGTTTCAGCAGCAGGGGAAACTTGATAATGCATCCCCCGCATCGTACCTTTTTTATGGTTATAGGATAAATTACACTGGGCTACTACTGGTTTAAGTCCGTGGTCTTCAAATTCTTTCGCGCAAAAAGTACGGGCAAAGAAACCACGATGATCTGGCTTCTCTTCCAATTCGATGATGTATGCGCCTTTGAGCTTTGTTTCAGTAAATTTCATTGTTAACCTCAAGCAGTAAATATTGGGATTAAGATGCTTTCTAAATTTTGACTGTAAACTTAATAAAACCCTGGTTTAAGATAAAGTAAAAATTCGTGAATTTGCGTTAGTTATTTTCCAGGTTGAGTTGTCTTGGATTTAAAGGTGGATGAAAAATATTACCCACAGTGCATTGATAAACACAAAATAAATAAGTAAGCATCGCTTTTATGGCAATCAAAGGCCATCTTCTCAAAGCACCAAACAATACCCTCCAGTTGAAGTGAATCAATCTGCTCAGAACCATTTTTCTACTAAAACTGCTAGAAAAACCGACTTCTGGCAACTTTGCTAACACCTCTGGAATATCAGCATACTCCAGGGCAACTAAGAGTTTGGGATTTTCCATAAAATAATGGGTGCCAGCAACACATTCTAAGTAATTCTCTTTAGTAATACGAACAGTACCTTGACTTGCACAAAAAGCTGTCCAATAAATTTGAACTGCTAGATTTTCTAGACCTGTTTCCCATTTACCGATCGCACGTTGTGCTAATTTTGTTTTATAGACTAAAGCCGTTGTCAGTCCTACGCCGCCAATGCTTTCTTCTAAGCGCTGCTCAAACAAGGCTATTCCATTGCTGGTAATTTCATCTCTCTCTACATCAAAGCAACGCGGTTCAAAAACTTTACCGGTTTTGGCATCACTTTTAGAAAAATTTAAAATCACCAGTGCTAAATCCGCAGACTTTTTTAAAACCTTGACTAAATAAGCAACTGTTTGATCGAATATTTTGTCATCATCGCTGATTGTCCACACATATTTACCAGTCGCACTCTGAATACATGATGCAATATTTTTCACCGCACCAATATTTTCTTGGTTGCGCTTAGAGATAAATTTAGTGTTCTCGAAAGCTAATTGCCATTTTTCAACAACTTTGGGAGTATCGTCAGTGGAGCAATTATCGGATATCAAAATTTCGCATTCTGATTCAAATCCTTTAATTGCACCAGCCAGCCATGCTAGTTGTCTATCCAATAATTCCGCACGGTTAAATGTCGGAATCGCAATTGTTAATAATTTGTTCATCAGGACAACCACAAAAATAACTACTCAGCACTTGGGTAATCTGCGCTCGAGATTACTCAAAGGTTTTTCACCGCATCACTGTTTAATTCTTGAGAGAAAACTGGTCTAGAACAAGCTACCACCCCATGCTTAGTCATAGACAAATACTGTTGTTGAACTTAGGTAGATAAATAATCAATGAAGTTTTCCTAAGTAAGTCCACGTCAGACAAGACTTATAAGCATTTGTGTTAGAACAATGATTTCGCTAGCCGAGTCAGCAAACAGTGCATTACTGTTAGTTTCAAGAATTTGTTTGTTAATGGCGAATAATTAATAACCTTATTCATTGGCTGATGGTTAACTGTCAGAATTTTTTTAATGACAAAAACCTTACTTATTATTCCCTCTGATTCAAATTATCTTGCTACACACAGTTATTCCGAATCATAAATTTTCTGATTCGGAGCATTAAACACTGCTGCTGGGAACTTAACTAATACTTACTTCTTATTCCAAAAGAAATTTCCATCTATTTGTTGAGTGCGAATAAGATACTCTAACTGCTTTAAGCGTGTAAAGCCGCGAAATTGAAACATGTCTTCAGTCATATCAATTTGCTCAAATAGGTCGTATAGCTGCTGAGCGCCAAGTTGAGCGTTCCAATCGCATTTAAAACCGGGCAACTTAGTATTAATTTTTTCAAAGGATACTCGATAGCTACGATTGTCCCCACCACTATCGCCGAAGCTTAATTCACAGCCTTTAAATATACTCGCAATAATTTCAGCGACCTCCTTAACTCGATAGTTATTACTTGTATCGCCAACATTAAAAATTTGGTTGTGGATGATATCCCTGGGCGCTTCTAAAGTACAAACAATAGCTTTACATATATCTAAAGCGTGAACCAAAGGACGCCATGGAGTCCCATCACTAATCATTTTTATCTCTTTGGTGGTCCATGCCAAACCAGCTAAGTTATTGAGAACAATATCAAAGCGCATTCTGGGAGAAGCACCAAAAGCAGTTGCATTACGCATAAAACTTGGGGAAAAGTTGTCGTCTGCCATTGGCTGAACATCTCTTTCTACCAAAGTTTTACATTCGGCATAAGCTGTTTGAGGATTTACTGGAGATTCTTCTGTAACATCACCTTCAGTTGCTACGCCGTAAACACTACATGAAGACATGTATACGAATCGACGCACTCCAGCTGATTTTGCTAATTCAGCAAGACGAATAGAACCTTTATGATTAATTTCGTAGGTAATGTTTGGCGCAAGTTGTCCGGTTGGATCGTTGGATAACTCTGCCATGTGGACTATTGCTTCTACACCTTGTAAGTCTTCCTTGGTTATATTGCGAATATCTTTATTTAAAGTTTTCGCTGTTAGCGTAGTACCGTTGTACAACCAACCAGATTTATAAAAACCTGTATCCACACCAATTACTTCATGCCCTTTTTCTAATAATAAAGGAGGCAATAATGACCCTAGGTAACCCTCAGTTCCAGTGACAAGAATTTTCATAGATGCCAATTCCTATTAGTTAATTTGTTCAGTTCTATTTTTGCTTTTATCAAGCTATTTACCTGGCGCTTAGACTAACTTTTAGTCAGCCCTTATGTCAACAAATTTTAAATTTTAACAGTATTTATTGACACAAATTTCATAATCCATGTTTCTTGATAAAAATTTCGGAAAGTGTGTTTGCATAACACTGACTACATCAGCAGTAACTGGTATCAGCAAGCCAAATCAACCTATATTTTTACCCAGGAAATATAGTTTTGCAACAAGCAATTAAACCGCTTTATTACACCAATAAACCATCTCCTAACTTGTTATTAATGATGTAATAGATGTAAATTTGAGATTATTTTATCCACCTATAATTTAGATTTGCCTGCGCCAATTTTTGTTTGTCAGACGCAAGCAATAATTACGAGAGAATTAACTCAACACAGGCTGTAACGGCGATTGTTCTTTAATCCTTTCGACAATGGCTTTACCTATTTCTAAAGAAGAAGTTGCAGCAGGTGAAGGTGCATTGCAAACATGAATTGAATTTTGACCTTGAACAATCAAAAAATCATCCACCAATTTTCCATCTCTCATTAATGCTTGAGCTCGAACCCCTGCGTGGGTTGGAACCACATCTTGTGCTTGAACTTCAGGAATCAATTTTTGCAGGCTTTGCACAAAAGCCGCTTTACTGAAAGAACGAATAATTTCTTTGATGCCCTCATCTGCATGCTTAGCTGCTAATTTCCAGAAGCCAGGATATGCCATTACCTCAGTAAAATCGCGTAAATTAAAGTCTGATTTTTTGTAACCCTCACGCTTGAGGCTAAGAACGGCGTTGGGACCAGCATGAACGCTACCATCTATCATGCGGGTAAAATGTACTCCCAAGAAGGGGAAGTCTGGATTGGGTACCGGGTAAATTAATCCTTTGACTAGATAACGTTTTTCTGGTGTTAATTCATAGTATTCACCCCGGAAAGGTACTATTTTGGCTTGAGGATTAACATGACCAAGCTTGGCGACGCGATCGCTGTATAAACCAGCACAGTTGACTATAAAATTAGCTTCAAATGTACCGTTATTAGTTTCAAGTATTTGAGAATTACCCCGAGTTAAGATTTTTTGAACCTTGGTGTTAAGACGTAAATCTCCACCACCCTCTGCGATTATTTGGGCATATTTAAAGCAGACCTGCTTGTAATTAACAATGCCAGTGGATGCTACATATATTCCACCAACACTGTTAACGTGGGGTTCAAATTCTTTAACTTCTTCTGGACCGATTCTTTTGACTTCAATATTATTTTCTAAACCGCGTTGGTAGAGATTTTCCAGGCGGGGTAATTCCGAACTATCTGTTGCAACAATTACTTTGCCACAAACTTCATGGTCAATATTATGCTCTTGGCAAAATTCAACCATTGAGCGGCAACCATCTCGACTAAATTTAGCCTTGAAACTTCCAGGTTTATAATAAATACCAGAGTGAATTACGCCACTATTATTGCCAGTTTGATGGGCAGCCCATTGGTTTTCTTTTTCTAAAATTAATATACTTGCCTCTGGGTAAGTTTGACTTAATTTCATACCGATGGACAGACCGACAATTCCACCACCAATAATTGCAAAATCGTACATTAATGTTCTGCTCCCCTGTTTATTTAATATTCCCAGTCCCTGTTCGGATAATGAATGAATTAAATTAACCAATTATTTGCATCAGTTACCATATTTTCCAGGGAGCTTGATTATTATTCCACAGTCCCTCAAGATATCTTTTATCTCTTAATGTATCCATCGGATGCCAAAAGTCATAATGTTTATAAGCAGATAACTGTTCCATTTCTGCCAATTTTTCTAACGGTTCTCTTTCCCAAATGCTACTATCATCAGCAATTAAATCGATTACTGCTGGTTCTAATACAAAATATCCACCATTAATCCATGCTCCATCACCTTCTGGTTTTTCGCGAAAGTTGGTAATTTTTGTTTGTTCTTGACCTAAGACAATAGCACCAAAACGTCCTGGAGGTTGAACTGCTGTTAATGTTGCTAGGGTATTTTGTTGTTTGTGAAAGTTAATTGCTTCAGTGATATTTATATTGCTTACACCGTCACCGTACGTAAAGCAAAAAGTTTCATTTCCAAGATGTTCTCTGACCCGCTTTAAGCGTCCACCTGTCATCGTAGTGTCGCCAGTATTTACCAAAGTAACTCGCCAAGGTTCTGCATTACCAGAGTGAACATTCATCTGGTTGTAGCGCATGTCGAAAGTCACGTCTGACATGTATAAGAAGTAGTTGGCAAAATACTCTTTGATGACGTAACCTTTATAACCACAGCAAATAATGAAATCATTGATGCCATGGGCTGAATAGACCTTCATTATATGCCATAGAATTGGCTTGCCACCAATTTCTACCATTGGCTTTGGTCTGACACTAGTTTCTTCGCTGAGGCGAGTACCAAGACCTCCAGCTAAAATTACTACCTTCATAAAACTACCTCTAATTTTATTTGCATATTGAGCAGATTAGTATAAAACTGCTGAATTTTATTACAATACAAAAATAAATATTAATTTTGTTAGTAATAAATTTAACTATATTATTATCCACAGGGATAAAGAAAAGGTAAATAAAATAGTTTAGTGTGTGAAAAATTGAAAAAGTTTACTAAAAATATAATACACACGATATTAACACTGAAGTACTTAATCAAGCTCGAAATATACAAGTATTTTTAAATAAAAATATTGAAATGTATAAAATAATTTTGTATTAAAATTCTTTTACAAAAAATCTGGGTGTTATGAGAAAAAATGGTTATATTTTTATCTTTGAAATAATTGATGCTATTATGCAAACCTTTTGTTAATAATCAATCTTAACTCTCATAGATTATTACATTTATTTTCTTGCAAGGAACTTTGGGAAAAACTAAATTTCATTCAATCAAGGGTTTTTATTTATACAAAAACTGACAATAAACTTTATTACACATATCTAATCTGTAAAGTATCTAATCTGTAAAGAAAAGAAAATCAATTAAAAAACCGCTGTCCTATTTTGGAAAGCGGAATACTTGAGGATATTACCTAAATTCATTTTTAACTTTTGCTGATACAGCTTCTGTTAATAAAATTCAAATCAAAAAATTTGTATCATATAGATGATATGTCAAATTCCTAATTGAATACCTAAAACATTTAATTTTTTATTTGATTTTTTAACCTATTAAATAGAACTCCTAATAAATAGATGACACCCATGAAAGTAATATGAAAATGATATGAATGAAAGTGATATTCCTAAAAATTATTTTAACTAGCTACTTTTACCAAGTACGCTGCTATTTTGGAAGAAAGTATCACACCTATTCTCCAGGACCACACAAATACTACTGAGTGCTTGTTGGTAGCTATCCATATCTTCCTGCTCTAAGGAAATCTTCGCAGCTTTTTGTAAATCATCAACTGCCTTCTTATGATTTTTCCCTGCCTTAGCTAAACCATATTGTGCAAGTTCATAACGAACTACACCACGTTTTAAGTAAACTTTTGCCAAACGAGAGTTAATTTTTAATGCTTTAGAAAAATCATTAATAGCTTGTTTATACTCAGACTCAAAACTACTGCTATACTGTGCAATTTGATAGCGGAGTAAACCACGCTGATAGTAAGCTTCTGCTCGTTTTGGGCTGATATTTATAGCATAATTAAAGTCGTTGATTGCTTTCTTAAAATCATGTTGTGAGTCCCCACTATATTTAGCCATTTGGGAACGTACTATTCCGCGTCTAATAAATGCTTCAGCGTCCTTACTATTTATATCTAGTGCCCGATCATAATCTGCGATCGCGAGCTTGTATTCTTCGTCAGGGTCGGTGCTATATTCAGCGAGCATGTGGTGAACATTACCCCTGTTGACATAGGCTTTAATTTCTGAGGGGTTAATTTCTATTGCTTTGTTATAGTCTGCTAAAGCTGCTTGATATTCTTTGAGGTTGTAATGGGCATTCCCACGATTTACATAAGCTTTAGAATGCTCACTTTTTTTCTCAATCGCTTTACTGAATCTATCTACAGCTTCTTGATAATTTCGAATTTTATAGAGAGCATGACCCTGTTTGTAATAATCATCAAAAGTATAATTATTAGCTGAAGCTTGATTTTGTTGTAAAAGTTGTTGCGTATAAGCACTCTGAGAAATGAATGGACGATTAGTAAGTTTTATCATCCAATCCAGATAACCTAAAAGACCAAAGCCAATCAAACAAAACATCATCGGATATAGTCGACGCTTTTTGATCGGTTGGTAATAAGGAACATTTTGAGCACTTACCCTTTGGGGAAAGTTTGTGGCTTTCCAAGGAATGGTAGTATTCTGTGGTATCCTCTGAGGCTGATAGGAAGGTCTTTTTGACTTAATTCTAGGTTTTAGGTGCTCCTTAGCCGCAATTGCTTCTGGTGACGGGAATGGATCGCGTCCTCCCAAGCGAGAAGTTCTCTCGCACCAAGGACATTTATGTAAATGATTACTATGTATGTGCTGAGGATTACTAGAACAAGTAACTAAAGCTTCTTCTGCTTCTGCAAGTGCTAGCAGCCAATGTTGAGCGCTAGGACGTAATTTAGGATCGTAATGACCATCCTCAAAACAACGAACAAACAGTTGTTGCAAAGTCGGATGGAGAATTTCCCAATTTGGTGCAATTGGAGTAGCTACATACGGGACTCTCCGTCCCTGACTGTACGTAAAATGACCTTCCGCAATACGAGCTTCGTAAGCTGGAGGTTCTCCTGTGCCTTGATATATGCCGGAGAATGGATGTGTCCCTTCCATCAATAACTGAAATATTAACACTCCCAACCCAAATAAATCATGAGTTTCGCTACGTTCGTGCTGACCGAAGTTTTTATTTTGTAGTTCTGGTGGGGTAAATTCCGGTTTACCCACTTTACAACGGTAGACAGTTTTATGGCTGGGGTCTGAAACTTGGAACGAATCAGTGTCAACTACTGTAACTAGGGCAGCATCACTAACAAGTATGTTTGACTCATTGACATCCCCTATACAATAACCACTTGTATGTAATGATGCGAATGCTGCCGCCATATTACGAGCAGTACGGAGCAGATACTGATAATTGAATAAAGGACAATGTTGTCGTCGCGTTCTGGGGTTATAAAAATCGATGATTGGACGCATTCCTCTCAGGCGTGGCATCAAAAAGCCAACAATCCGATCGGTTCCATCGCTTGAATATAACGCTTCGGTAGGCCAAGCAATAGAAATATGACCCAAACTCGCTGTGGGGTTGTCTGGGGGGTGGGCAATCATTACTTCAAGCTTATGACCCTGCTCTTCAGTCTGTTTATGATAAATTTTTGCCACCGAACTGCCATCAGTGGGTACAGCATAAACACAAGCTTCCCCACCACGTCCTAAACTGACTGTGAGATTAATCGCAATATTCTTGTTGTCAGGAAGACGACGTAGTACCTGCATGATATGATTTGGGTGAAACAGAAGATAAAAAATAGATTATTCTCATAGTTCAAAAACTAGATAGTTCAAAAACTAGCTAGTCTCTCAATGCACCTATGATCAAAGTTAAGTCATCATCAGTACGCTGGGTTATTTTATCCGAACGTAGAAACCTGACTAGTTGTTCTTGAGCTACGGACTTATCTTGAGCATTGGCGACAAACTCAAATAATGGCATGAAAAAAGGTTTGTGAGGTGCACCAACAGCCATGTTCATGGCTAACATTTCCAACCCGTCTGTAATCATACCAACGTTGACTATAGGTTGACGCCATATCTTCAATTGTGCAGTTTCTAGTGCAGTTGGAGAAGTCAAAAATGTGGTCTCATTTATATATTCACCGTTATCAGGGATAGTAAGTGCTAGCAAATTACCCCCCTCATCCTTTGCTACTGCTACACCATCGCCCACTTGTGCCACCGCAACAAGTTCGGGTGTAGCAATCATAATAATCAAAGTAGTCGCCAAATCCATTGGCAGCTTCTCGCAAGCTATTGCTTCTTCCTCTACAGCTTTTGCTGCTGAAAGCATTGCTTCTGCCAAAACCGATCGCACTAGTGCATCATCAACCAGTGTTTCTTGAGTAATCTCTTTATTAGAAATACTCTCGACCGCAGTTTCCACAGCAATCATTGCTCCAACTTTGCCCTGGATTGCAGAACCTGCACCATCTGCGGCTGCTGCCACCAAGATATTGTCTGACAACAATTGCCAATGATGAGCATCTTGACACAACTGCTTGTTCTTTACGTGACTAGTACCACATACCGATGCAGCAACTACCCGCCAATTAAGTATTTGCTCCGAAATTTCCATAAACAGTTTTCTAACAGTTGTGGGTGCATTCGGTCGTCGCGAACTTTATGTTATACCGAGTTCCAACCAATGGGTGGTAGTGCGACTTGCTCGTCCACCTTTGATTGGGATACCGTCGACATACTAGCTGAAAGCCAAACAAACATCTCTACAAAATTTAAGCCCTCTAATTTTAAAGGTGTGCGTACAGAGATTTGATTCAAACGCGTCATATTAGCATTTTCAACACCTACAGTGAAAAATGCCACGCGTTTATTAGCTTCATCCGCTTGCAAGCGACGCGACGCCTGCTCTACGATATCATCCATCTCGCCTTGGGGTTCGCCATCTGTGATCATAAAAACCCAAGGGCGATAATAAGCAATACCATTAGAACGATATTGGGCTTTCCGCTCTTGAATTATATCCAAGGATTTATTAATCCCTGACCCCATAGTTGTAAGCCCTTGAGCTGTAAGTATGGGTGGATTAAACTGATCGGCAGTCACAAAGTCTTGGACGACATTTACATTACTATCAAAAGTTATGATAGCTACTTCGACCCTTCTGGACGCCAAAGAACTTTTAGTCAACTCATCTTTAAAACTGAGCAGACCTTGATTCAGAGCTTCGATAGGCATTCCCTGCATCGAACCAGACGTATCTAGTAACAAGACACAAGGACAACGCGGCTCTGGATTTTCAGCAAATTCAACTACTTCATCAAGTTTTAATGTGTCGAGCATAACTTTGTGCTGCTATATTAAACTCCAAAGCTTAATTTCCTTCAGATAAAAGTATATAATTTCAAAGCCCCAATAAGATTAAATCTTTTTTGGTGCTTGTCCCTTATTAACTTACTTTTCATTAAAAAAAAATAATACTACAGGAATACCTCACACTTTAAAGAAATCTTAACGAAAATATGTTTGTATAAAAGTGAATAGTACAGATAAATTTACTTTCTCTGATAGTGTATTCACGGTAATTTGTACACAAATATAGAATACAATAGCCTCACAACTTAGTTCCTACATGTATTTAAAGATTCTGTGTAGAAAAGACTGATTTTACATGAACTAATTAACTGTAATTCATATAGTCAGATTGAATACTACAGAAATATAATTTTAAATATTTACATTAAAAAAACATTGAAAACCACTGAGAATGCCTGTGGGAGCGAGCAGTTAAAAAGATAATCGGATATAACTTTTATTGTGGGTGCGTTTGTGGATAGTGTGTTTGTGCTTGGGTGTTTGGAAACGCAAAGTCCTGTTTCGTAGCTATGTATATTTTTTGGCTTTTTTTGTAGTTAGAATCATAACCTCTAAGTAGATGAAAAATTTAGGTACATTTACGAAACTGCGTCCGCCGAGCTTGCTAAGACACCTAACGAATGCCTCTGAAAATGTTTTTTTGCAAGCGTTCAGTCAATCAATTAATTGGACGATTTATATAGAAAATGGGAAAATTATTTATGCTACCCATTCTGTGGAACCTTTCGACCGATTAGAGCGTCATCTGCGTCGTCTGAGTTATCAAGTTCCCACATTGGACAAAGAAGTGCGGGCACAAGTTCGGCTGAAGTTTGAATCTGATACCCACATTCCGCCTTTAATGCATCCAGAATATGAAGCTATTTCTTGGTTGCTCAATGAAAAATATCTACAACCGACACAAGCAGCTTTAATCATTCAAGAACTTGTTAAAGAGGTTATAGAGTCATTTATTTTAGTTAAAGAAGGTAAGTACGAGCTAAGTCTTTTTGATGGCAGGGTTCCAGTTTTAAGTAAGTTAAGTATAGATAAGTTACTTGTTTATTCACAAGAGCGATTGCAGCATTGGCGGTCATTTGCACCCCAAATTACATCTCCTTTTCAACGTCCTTATTTATTGATGAAGGCAGATGGTAATCATGGAAATTTACCAGGAATTCAACAAAAATTAGCCAACTGGATGAAAGGATTTAGCTTGCGACATCTTGCAGTAATTATGAACCAAGATGAAGTACAGTTAACTCACAGTTTGTATCCCTATATTCTTAATGGTTCAATTTTATTACACGAACCAGATCCTCCTTTTGATAAGTTACCAAAAACTTTTGATGAAAGATTAAAAGCACAAATTTATCATCATCAATTAAATAAGTATCAAGTTGTTGATATAAAGGAATTACATAATAAAGTAACTCCGATTAATAATGTAATTTTACCTATTACTAATTTGGTTGCGACTGAAGAAGAGGTTCAAATTCCTCCTTCAAGAGAAGAAAATATAAAATATTCTACTACAGCAACTAAACCAAGTCATAATTCTCGCAAAGGCAAGCCAGCAAAAAATACTGGGAAGAAGAACTACACCATAGTTTCAGTAGATGACAGTCCCACATTTCTTAAAGAAATTAGTCGCTTCTTGGAAGACGAAAACTTCTCTGTGGTTACGATTAACGATCCAGTCAAGGCTGTGATGTTGATCATTCGCTACAAACCAGACTTGATTCTATTAGATTTGCACATGGAAGGAATTGATGGTTACGAACTATGTCGAATCATTCGCAATAACTCCATGTTTAAGAAAACTCCCATCATTATGGTTACTGGGAGTAAGGGAATTGTCGACAAAGTTAAGGCAAGACTTGTAGGTGCATCTGGATATCTAACTAAGCCCTTCACTCGAGCTGATTTATTAAAAATGGTATTCATGCATTTGACTTGATGATTTTTGGGCTTGATTATTTCATGATTAATGCTTAATTTTAAGGATGAGTTGAGAAATATATATTACTAATAGTGAATACTAATAAGTATTTTTTATTAAGTAATTATGTAAGTTTATCAACATTATTGATGTCCAAAAATTATCCATTCTAATGATTTATTGGGGGTACTTGTATGGCTACAGTTTTGGTTGTCGACGACACTCCATCGCAGTTGGAGTTGATGAATGTTTATTTACAAGATGGTGGTTATCATGTGATTACTGCTAGCGATGCTAAAGATGCATTACTCAAAGCAGAAAGTTATCAACCCGATGTAATCCTCACTGACGTTGTAATGCCGGGAATGAGTGGCTTTGAATTTTGTCGCCAGTTAAAACGAAACCCAGTCACCCAAAATTTACCAATTATTATTTGCAGTTCCAAAAACAAACAAATAGATAAAATTTGGGGAATGAGACAGGGCGCAGATATTTACTTGACTAAACCCTTCAGCAAGCAAGAATTAATTCAGGCATTAAAATCGGTTTTAGATTCTCGAACGCCAATAGTTAGTCATATACGAACAACTGTTTCCTAAAAATGGCAAGGAATAAATGACCAGTGACAAGTGACCAATGAGTAGTGAATTCTGCATACAATTAGAGGAATCATTAAAATTTTTAGAACTAGTCAGCAAATTTTATGCGTATTTCTCTCAATTGGCTGCGGGAACTGGTAGAGTTGAAACTTAACCCAGAAGAATTAGCTGAAACTCTGACAATGGCGGGGTTTGAAGTCGAAGATATTGAAGATCGTCGGACTTGGGCTAATGGTGTAGTAGTGGGAAAAGTTGTAGAACGAGAACCCCACCCAAACGCAGACAAGTTGAGTGTCTGTCAAGTTGATGTTGGTACTGGTGAAAATTTAAATATTGTTTGTGGCGCTCCCAACGTATGTCCAAATATATATGTACCAGTGGCAACAGTGGGTTGTTACTTACCCAATATAGATTTAAAAATTAAACCTGCTAAATTACGCGGGGTTAAGTCTTACGGGATGATTTGTTCCTTAAAAGAGCTTGGTTTACCTGCAGATGTGGACGGGATTCACATTTTTACTGGGGAAGATTTACAACTAGGTAGCGATGTTCGTCCCCTCTTGGGTTTGGATGATGTTGTTTTGGATGTAACTACCACAGCAAATCGGGCTGATGCTTTAAGTATGGTCGGTGTAGCGAGGGAAGTTGCTGCATTGACTGGCGGACAACTCAGTTTACCAGTACCTGGGAAAGTTACTTTTTCCCAAGATACAAGCAATTTAGATGTTCATGTGGAGGATAAAAAAGCTTGTCCGGCATATTTTGGTACGGTCATTGAAGACGTCAAAATATCATTATCTCCTGATTGGTTGCAACAACGCTTGCGTTCTGCTGGAGTACGACCAATTAATAATGTGGTGGATATCACTAATTATGTAATGTTGGAATGGGGACAGCCGTTACATGCTTTCGACCGAGAACGCTTGCAGGTTGTGGCTGATGGGAAGAAAAATATTACCATTGGCGTACGTTTTGCCAATGCGGGGGAAGAAATTAAGACTTTAGATGGTCAAACGCGCAAACTTTCCACCCAAAACTTATTAATTACTGCTGGTGATAAACCTGTTGCGATCGCGGGTGTAATGGGTGGAGAAGAAACAGAGGTCCATGAAGGTACCCAAAATCTAGTATTAGAAGCTGCATTGTTTGATAACGTTCCGATTCGTCGTTCCTCCCGCAGTGTTGGTTTGCGCAGCGAGTCTTCCGGTCGTTACGAACGGGGAGTAAATCGTGCTGAATTGGAAATTTCCTGTAATCGAGCTTTATTGTTATTGCAAGAGTTAACTGGTGGAAATATTATTTACCAAGCTGTTTCTGACAGTCGCCCAGATCCTTCTAATTGGTCTCGTTCTATTGAATTACGTTTGGAACGCGTAAATAAAATTTTAGGACCAACCAACTCCCAAGAGGAAAATACAGAAGTAACTAGCGAAGATGTAGAAAGAATTCTCACCACATTGGGTTGTAAATTAACTTTAGAAGATGAAGGACGATGGATGGTTTCCGTTCCTTCCTATCGTTATCGAGATTTGGAGCGAGAAATCGATTTAATTGAAGAGATTGCTCGTCTATATGGTTACGATAACTTCTGCGATACCCTACCAGAAGAATCAGAAGCAGGTTATTTACCATTAGACCAAGAATTAAAACGCTGCTTGCGTGCAGCATTCCGTGCTGAAGGATTGACGGAATTAATGCACTATTCTTTGGTCAAACCAGGGGAATCAAGACAAGTAGTATTAGCAAATCCCCTACTTTCAGAGTATTCAGCATTGCGAACCGATTTAATTTTTGGGTTAGTTAATGCTTATAAGTATAATCTAGAGCAAGGAAACGGCGATCTCAACGGTTTTGAAATTGGGAGCTTGTTCTGTGAAACAGAGGATGGCTTGAAGGAAGAAGAAGCGATCGCTGGGATAATGGGTGGCGATACTACTTCCAGTAGATGGACTAGAAGCGATCGCAGACAACCTATGACTTGGTACGAAGCCAAAGGAGTTTTAGAAAGCGTCTTTGACAAGGTGGGTTTGCAGGTCGAATATCAACCTGATTGTAGCGACGGTCGTTTTCATCCAGGTCGTACTGCTTCCCTGTGGTTGGGCGGTAACAAGCTAGGTATTTTTGGACAACTGCATCCCCAATTTAGACAAGAATGTAGCTTACCAGATGAAGTCTACGTATTTCAGATGGATCTGGAAGTACTCTTAGATGCTCTTGACTCCGATGAGATTCTGGTTCCACAATTCCAAAATTATTCCAACTATCCCGCTTCCGATCGCGATTTAGCTTTCTATGCACCTGTGAATATTAGAGTTGCTGAAATTGAAAAAGCAGTTACTAAAGCAGGTAAGGGTTTGCTTAATTCCGTAGAATTATTTGACGAATATCGTGGGGAAAATGTCCCCACAGGACAACGTAGTTTAGCATTTCGCTTGATTTATCGTGCAGAGGATCGAACTTTAACTGATACAGAAGTCGAACCAGTACATCAAAAGGTTCGCGATACTTTAGTTGAGAAGTTTGGTGTGGAACTGAGAAGTTAACAGTTTATGGCTGACGCCACGCCCTTACGGGCTACAGTTAACAGTTAACAGTTATCAGTTATAGGCTTTTGTCGCACCTTTTCTCACTGAAGTTTATTTACACCTGATCTAGGGAACCATTACTAGCTTATAGTTCCAGAAGAAGTAGAGTTTTTTGGATAATAACCAATGATAGCTGATAATTGATAACTGGTAACTGGTAACTGAAAATAGCCATGGCTAAATACATTATGTGGGGAAGCTACTGCGAAAATGTTTTGGAAAAACGCGCTCCCTATCGTCAAGCACATTTGGATGGACTTACAAAACAAAAAGCAGAAGGAGTATTAATTACCCTTGGTCCCACAAAGGATACGACTCAAGTTTTTGGAATTTACGAAGCTGAAGATGAAGCGACTGTGCGCCAGTTAGTGGAAAACGATCCGTATTGGAAAAATAGTATTTGGACTGAATACACTGTCAAAGAATGGATTCAGGCTTTTTAAAACTATAGATTATTGCTGTATCCTCGGGATACGGCCTGAAAATTACAATGGGCACGATGAACCATGTCTATCCGCTAAAGAAATATATCCAAAACCAAGATGCGCCTTAACCAGACAAGAAATTTTGCCAAAATTGAATGACAGTAAGCCTACAACAAAAATCTGCATTTTAACTGTTAATAACAAGTCAAATGCAGGGTATGAAACCATAGTGCTTGCAAATCCTTAATAAATCTCTACAAATAGAGCATTTTTCAGATTTAGATATGACTGGAAGATATTTGATTGCCAAGTGGATAAACTCTCTAATCCTTTAGTGCTTTTTTAAAATTCTTCCGATAAGATTTATTTGCCACAAATAAAACAGGCCAAAGCAACGATAAAAAAAGGCGATTTGTCTCAGGAGAAAAATTTGTATTTCTAAATCCTTTCCAGAACTTTCTTGCACCAACAACATAACCAACGATTAATAATATAGCAATAATTTGGCTCATAAAATCAACTCCCTGAATAGTTAAATCTTTTGATACCGAATTGACTTAACTGTATTGGCAATTTAAGAATAAAGCCAGGAAAATAATATTTTCTCAGTATTTAGGATAGTTATTGGCAAAATTAAAGGATATTTTATAGTTTTACTTTAACTCCCAGTGACACGCCGGTCAGAGTGACATTTACTTAAGACGGTGAAATGTATGGGGAAGCATGGAATAGAGACAATTAGCCAATTGTTCGCCAAAAATTATTGAATCCTTGAATCCTGTTCTTTTAACCTAGTCGATCAGAAAAATTATTCCAAAATAATATCAAATTCCCAGCGAAGGCTCGGTACATTATTCATCAATATCTCGATTCCTGATTATTTTTTTCACGCTCTTGATTCATTAATCGTATCCGAAACTATTCTGAAAAAGAAACTTAAATCTCAAACATTTTTAAGCCGCGATCGCTTTATCGAGTTGGTTTTTTATCAAGAAACAAGTTACGGTAGCGGACATGTCCAGCAATTTTTTTGAGTAATGAATGTTGTTTAAGTGTTTCAAGTAACCTCATTCATAGGACACTAAATATATAGGGATACAAATATCCTATAGTTCAAATGGCATCGAATGGTGCAAACTGTTACATGGAGGATTTATGCGTGCAGTACTGATGGCAGGCGGTTCTGGAACACGACTGCGTCCATTAACTTGCGATCTGCCCAAACCTATGGTGCCTATTCTCAACCGACCAATCGCCGAACATATCATTAATCTTCTCAAAAGGCACAATATCACAGAAATTGTTGCAACATTGCATTATCTGCCTGATTCGATGAGAGATTATTTTCAAGATGGCAGTGACTTCGGCGTACAAATGACCTATGCGGTAGAGGAAGACCAACCTTTGGGTACGGCAGGGTGCGTCAAAAATATTGCCGAACTTCTCGACGATACTTTTTTGGTTATTAGTGGCGACAGTATCACAGATTTTGACCTCCAAGCTGCAATTGATTTTCACAGGTCGAAAAAGTCAAAAGCTACGTTGATTTTGACCCGTGTTCCTAATCCGATCGAGTTTGGAGTAGTTATTACTGATGAAGAAGGTCGGATTAATCGCTTTTTAGAGAAACCTTCTACTAGTGAAATTTTTTCTGATACGGTCAACACAGGAACGTATATCCTCGAACCAGAGGTTCTAGAATATTTACCTGTTAACCAAGAATGTGATTTTTCTAAAGAATTATTTCCCTTGCTACTGGAGAAAGGGGAACCAATGTATGGCTACGTTGCTCAAGGGTATTGGTGTGATGTCGGTCATTTGGAAGCATACCGTGAGGCACAATACGATATCTTAGCAGGTAAAGTAGAAGCTGATTTTGCCTATAAAAAAGATGAATCTTTTGACTTGTGGATCGGTCAGAATACTTTTATCGATCCTAGTGCTGAAATAGAAGCGCCAGCAATCATTGGCGATAATTGTCGAATTGGTCCCAGAGTTCACATCGAAGCGGGAACGGTAATTGGCGACAATGTAACCATTGGTGCCGATGCCAATCTCAAACGCCCAGTTGTTTGGAATGGGGCAATTATTGGTGAAGAAGCTCAGTTGTCGGCTTGTGTAATTTCCCGTGGCACCCGTGTAGACAGACGCGCTCACGTTCTTGAAGGTGCGGTTGTCGGTTCCCTATCAACAGTAGGAGAAGAAGCCCAGATTAGTCCTTCTGTAAGGGTGTGGCCCAGTAAGAAAATTGAATCTGGGGCAATCCTAAATATCAATTTAATTTGGGGTAATACAGCCCAAAGAAATCTGTTTGGACAACGAGGTGTTCAAGGTTTAGCCAACATTGATATTACTCCCGAATTTGCAGTTAAATTGGGAGCCGCTTTTGGTTCCACTTTAAAACCTGGTTCTCAGGTAACAGTTTCTCGCGACCAGCGTAATATTTCGCGAATGGTAACGCGGTCGTTAATTGCTGGCTTGATGTCGGTGGGTGTAGATATTCAAAACTTGGATGCTGCGGCTATACCGATCGCTAGAACTGTCATACCAATGATGGATGTTGCTGGTGGTATTCACGTTCGCGTTCATCCCGATCGCCCCGATTATATTCTGATTGAGTTTATGGATGCAAAGGGAATTAATATTCCCAAATCCAAAGAAAAGAAAATTGAAGGAGCTTACTTCAAAGAGGATATGCGGCGATCGCAAATCCACGAGATAGGCAATGTGTCTTATCCGAGCCAAGTTATAGATCGCTACTGTAACGCCTTTGAAAATTTGTTGCATGTTGATACCCTTCGGAATAGTCGGTCGAAGGTGGTTATTGATTATGTATATGCAGTTTCTGGTGCTGTTCTGCCACAAATGTTAAATAAATTTGGTGCAGATGCAGTCGTACTCAATGCCAGTTTAAATACAACCGCTATTTCAGGTGATGAGCGGGAAGCACTACTAACTCAATTGGGTCATGTAGTAGAGGCACTAAAAGCAAATTTTGGCGTTCAGGTATCTGCTAATGGGGAACAGCTAATTCTAGTGGATGAGTCGGGTATGCCGATTCGTGGTGAAATGCTGACAGCATTAATGGTTGACATGGTGTTCACAGCTAATCCTCGAGGAAGTGTGGTTGTCCCAGTTCATGCCTCCTCTGCTGTGGAACAAATTGCCCGTCGTCATGATGGTAAAGTTATTCGCACTAAGGCAAACCCCACTGCTTTGATGGAAGCAACGCAGAAAAATCCCAATGTAGTTTTAGGTGGTAGTGGCGACACAGGTTTCATTTTCCCCGATTTACATCCGGGATTTGATGCGATGTATTGCATTGCTAAGTTGGTTGAAATGCTGACAATCCAAGAAAGGTCTTTAGTGTCAGTACGAGCAGAATTACCTCGCTTGATGCACAAAAACTACACTATCCGTTGCCCGTGGACTGCCAAGGGTGCATTAATGCGTTATTTGGTAGAAACTCATCCAGCCCAAAATCTTGAATTGATTGATGGGGTGAAGATTTGTCAACCCTATGAAGATAATTGGGTATTAGTCCTACCGGATGCTAGCGAGCCAATAGTACATTTGTATGTAAATAGCAGTGATCGTGAATGGGCAGATAAAGCTCTGAGAGAATATCGCGCCCGCGTACAGGAGTTTGTTGAGAAAGAAGAAGAGCAAGTAACCACCGAAGTTTAGAAACTAAACCAAGTCTGAAAACTAAGTGTAGTACTTTGTTGCAATAATTACTATTGCCAATAATTTTAGGGACGTAGGATTCTGCGTCCCTATGAAGGATAAGTCTAGGTAAAAATAATTATTAATTGTTTAAAATCAATCATCATAGCTTTGAGTATTTTTCTTTACTCTAAACTAATTACGTAGTTGCTATAAATAAAAAATGAAAAATTTAATCCACTTTGTATAAATTTTTAATGTCATACATAGCAGATTGCAAATAACCAGTAATTAACTATATTTTGTCAGTCAAATAAAACGAATATCAAAAACCTTTTTCCATGAAACTAATAATGGGTTAGTTGATTTATTTTTTGGTATTGTTATAAGAATTATAATTTTGCCTAAAAGTCTTACATTGTCAAGATTTTATTTTTTTATTCAGAGAGCAATTAAAGAAAACTGATACATCATGATACCAGGTACGCTATTAATTAAAATGTATTGGTATATAATTCGGCTAAGATACTCTTCATTCGTTTGACTTAAAAGCTCGTTCAATCTACAGACTTTCTAGTAGCATGTCCAGCTTAAGAAGGGTTATTTTGGAGTCGTTCTAGATAGCGACTTATTATAACTAAAAATGAGGCCAAAACCTTATTTTAGCTAAGGGAATATGTTCCTAGAATACTGTTCTAAAACTCTATTGGGGTAAGAGTTACAGTTTGATTGCAATTCGTGTGTTTTCAGAATGCCTTGGCTAGGAGTTTTAAATGTTTTGCTTGGTATCGTCAGTTAAATCAGCTTATGCCTTTGTCAAATCTGATGGGTTTGGGTTGCACTCCCAGCTTGTATTACTTGCGTCAGTGAGAAACTTTCTTACAGGGACAAAGTATCAGAAAAATTAACTGACAGCTAAGAAATATTTCTCATTCCTCTTGGTCAGCATCATCACCTTAGGATACTCATTAACAGTACCCAGGTGTTTGCAACGAATGCAACTTACGTTGTTACTCAGTTTGACCGCTTTTTTCCCATTCCTAGAATGGATGGTTTCCCTAACTCCTACGAGGTTTTATGAAAAAATCAAACGAATACTACAAAGCATTAATTAAGGGTATTAAGAAACATTCAGATGCGTGCAAACCAAGGATAGCTCAAATGGGAATGAGCGACTCCTTAAGAAGAAAAGTTGAAAAAGCTCGGGAAAAAAGAACCCTGATTATTAATAGAGATTTGTCAAGACCAAAAACAAATATTGATATTTCTTGGCAGCTATGGGAGGAAGGTTTTGATTCGTCTTACCAAGAATATCTTGTCGCAATGGAAAATCTTACAGGAGAACCGGCAAGTAAGATTCACCAGGATATTTTAAGCTTTGGGGGGCTAGATTTGGAACAGGAGTTTAAGGTCAAAGCAAGAAAATATTCTAGCTTGGGATTGAATACTTTAGTTGGAATTCCTGCTCTCATAGCTGTTTTATTTGGTGTTGCTACTATCAGCGATGTAAAGTTAGAGAATCCAGAACTTACGACTCTCGAAATGGGTGGTAGGAAGATAAAACGTAAAGATATCAAGCGTATAGAACTCAGACATATTGAACTTCGAAGAACCGATCTTAGTGGTGTTGATCTTAGTGGTGTTGACCTTAGCGGTGTCGATTTGAGTGGAGCTAAGCTAATGCATACCGATTTGAGCGGAGCTAAGCTCATAGCGACCGATCTCAGTGGTGTAGATTTCAGAAACGCAAATCTTAGTGGTGTGGATCTTAGAAGTGCCGATCTTAGTGGAGCCAAACTTTTGAATGCAGACCTTAGCGACACTACATTGTGGGATAAAAAATTAGGAGAAGCAACCAATCTAACTCCAGAACAAATTAAACAAGCAAAAAATTGGGAAAAAGCTGTGTATAGTCCTCAACTTCGCAAAAAGTTAAATTTACCAGAAAAGCGACTAACTAAAAAATACAATCCATAAACTGAATCGATTGTATCTACTGTCGAACGTGGATTGCCAATAAATTAACCTCCCAAAATCCTGTATTTCTGTTAGTTAGCCCTCCAAGGGAACTCCAGTTTTTATGTTATTTAAATCTCACAAATAGCAAAGCAATATTGATCAATTACTAAGCTTTTTTTGACTCGATTGATGCTATGGCGCGGATTTAAGTTGTGAGATTAAGGAATCTGAATTTAAGTAATAAATAGCTTGAATTTTTAACATTAAAACTGGAGTTAATTGCATAAAGTGTGTGCGTTCGGGCATGTTAATTTTCTCTGAATAGAGCAAAGGATGGGGAAAATTTTTCCTGACAATGTAGTTCAAAATATCTGAATATTGAACCAAATCCTAGCTTTCAAATGGCAAAGATAGAGAACGACTTCTAGGAAAAATTGCTAATTCAGTTTCAGGATCGAAGAAATGAATTTTTTCAGTATTTATTGACAACCAAACTTCTTCACCAAGTTGAAGTATGCGCTCTGGAGAAATTCGCGCTTGTAGCAAATTATTTCTTCTGGAAAAATTAGGTTCTGGAGAGTCTAAAAGTAAAAGTTTAAGAGAAATGTAAGCATCATTTCCTAGATTTTCGACTAATTCGACCCTTACTGGCAAATTTTTGGTCGCAGGTACCCCAATGCTCCAATTTTCCGGACGAATACCCAAAATTAAGCTGCATCCATCATATTTTTGTAAGGCATTTTCCCATATCGCCGGTAAAGTCATACGAAAATCACCATGAGTGATTAATAACGGTGCGCGAAAAGTTACAGGGATAAAGTTCATCGGTGGCGATCCAATAAACTCTGCTACAAATAAATTTGCTGGACGGTTATAAATTTCCAGTGGGGGGGCTACTTGCTGAATTTGTCCGCGATCTAAAATTGCAATGCGATCGCCCATTGTCATTGCTTCGGTGCAATCGTGAGTCACATAAATAGTTGTAATTCCTAATTGACGTTGTAGCTTAACTATTTGGGCGCGGGTTTCTGCTCGCAATCTTGCATCCAAATTAGAAAGTGGTTCGTCCATCAAAAATACTTGAGGGTTGCGCGCGATCGCTCTTCCTAATGCAACTCTTTGCTTTTGTCCTCCAGATAGTTCTTTGGGAAATCGATGTAATAATTCCTTTATTTGTAGTAGTTGGGATACTTCATAAACTTTTTTTGTAATGAATTTTTCTTGGTTAGAATTATGGTGTAATTCGTTGGGTATTTTTTTTACTCCACCTGACAGTAAATTTTGCCAAAAATTTGTTGAAGACTGAAGGTTCTCAGGTTTTTCCTTAAGTCTGAGACCAAAGGCTATGTTATCAAAGACTGTCATATGGGGATAAAGAGCATAGTCTTGGAAGACCATCGCAATATCTCTTTCTCTAGCAGGTAGATTATTGACTAAATCCTTCCCTACCCAAATATTACCGCTTGCGATCGGTTCCAATCCGGCAATCAGACGTAGAAGAGTACTTTTACCGCACCCAGAAGAACCGAGTAAGACCATAAATTCCCCATCGGCTACTGATAAATTAATACGTCTTAATACATGGATGTTGTTATTACGACCATTGTCTGAATAACCTATGTTACGCTTTACCAGAGCTTGAGAGGCAGATGGGGAAAAACTAGCTTCGCTGTCGCGTCGGGAAAAACTTTTGTAAATATTTTCTAAAATAACTTGCGCCACAAGAATTTAAGATAATTTTTTAGCTTTCGAACATTAGTTAATTATCACTAAAAATAGTTAACAGTACGTATGGCTGGCAAAGAATAATCAATAACCACTAATCAATTAATTTTACTGATTATAATCGCTATAGCTGTGATATATTTTTTACTTTTGAATGTAAATTTATCTCTGATGTCAAGATACTAAGGAAACCATTGATATCTTTTAAAAGTAGACCCTAGAGCATAGGATTACCATAATGTAATAGAAATTTGCAAGCTGTATAATTTTTTAGTAAAAGATTTTATTGATAAACAATTTCTGTCAGAAGTCAGAAATCAGGAGAGGAATAGATAGCGCCCGAGGACTTATTCAGTAAATCCTACTTACGAACGGCTACGAATTTGTATCTTGTTTTGTATAAGCGAAGTATTTAAACTAAAATAGTACTATTGTACTGAAAGCATTGTATGGATTTTAAGCGTTGATGTTAAAAAAAATCACAAAAGAAAATAACAAAAAAGGAATAATATAATGTTTTTTCGTACAATAATATCCGCTTTTGTTAGGTTAAGAGCATTGGAGAAATTATTAATTTTCCATACTTAACCCTCTCTTGAGAGTAGTAAGTGGCTTAAAGGAACTGGTACAAATCAATTTCAAAATAGGGCTAGTGTTATGAATAGTTGTATTTTAATGGCGGAAATTATTCAACCACCGCAACTACGTTATACCTCCGATAACTTAGAAATAATGGAGATGATGGTGCAATTTACATCCGTGCGAGAAGGAGAAAGTCCATCTAATTTAAAAGTGGTTGCTTGGCGTAATACAGCCAAAGAGATCCAACAAAATTATCATCAAGGTGATCGGGTGATCTTAGAAGGACGTTTGAGTATGAGTACATTCCAACGTCCTGAAGGCTTTAAGGAAAAACGGGCTGAACTTACAGTCCAACGTATTTATCCCTTAAGTTCCGCTGTAAATACTGGCGCGGCTGCAACCATGGAAACTATACCGGCGACAACTGCAAATCCTAGTTTTGCAGCGCAACCTGCTGGAACATCTTTCGAAACCAGATCTCCCGAACCAACATTTAATAGTCCGGTACCAGCTGCAACACCAAGTCCAGGAAATAATAACTTTGGGAATACTCCACAACCAAATTTTGAACCTGCAGCTTCTCCTACTCCAAATTATGAACCAAGTACTTATCCTGCAATGACAGAACCAGACGTTGATGATATCCCATTCATGCGTCCGATTCATTCTCGAAGCAGTTGGGGACATTCTTTAACAGACTCCTTTGAGTCAGAAGTAAATTCTGCTTGGGAAGGAGTCAAGCAGTTTAAACCTTAATAATTATTTTTAATTACTTCCCGGCTTGTTTAAGTCCCATATTTTATCTGAGGGAATAGGGCTTCTAAGCTGATTAGGAAATATATCTAAGCAAGAGAAGCCTTATCTCGTATAATTTCAGAGGTTAATAATTCCTTTTTAAGTAGGACAACAGGGGTCTTTCTGTGATGTGATGCATCCTAAAATTATCTCTGACTGTCGTTCAAACAAAAAAAGAATATACTTTTTTGTAGCGAGGATAACTATTTAGGGGAATTGAATATGGTTGAAGCTAGTCCTGTTAATATGGAAGGTAGTTTACCTAAAATCGATCAAGATCGTTATTCTTGGTATCAAGAAGGTAAAAATCTGGAGCGGGAAGGATTTTATGAAGAAGCAGTAGTTTGCTACAATCAAGCCGTAGCCAATGGCGTTGATGAGTATTGGTTATGGTACGACCGAGGTAGCGCTTTGCGGGAATTAGGATATTACGACGAAGCAATTACTAGTTTTCAGAATGCTTTAGAATTGCGTCCTTATGATTATTGGAGTCGATACAATCAAGGTTGTATCTTCTTGGAAGATTTAGACGAATTTGAACGAGCAATTTCAGCATTTGAGAACGCCCTCACTATTCGTAAACATGACTATTGGGCTTGTTTTCGCCTTGGGGATGCTTTAAGACATTTAGGTAAATACGAACAAGCGATCGCCAGTTACAACAGAGCTTTATCTAGCTACAGCAATGATTATTGGGGATGGTTTCGACGTGGTGATGCTTTGAGAAAATTGGGTCGATATGATCAAGCAATAGTCAGTTATGATCGCGCTTTAGAAATTCGTCCGGATGATTTTTGGAGTCATTATAAGCAGGGAGATATCTTTAGATTTCTCCAACGTTATCAAGACGCGATCGCAAGTTACCAAAAAGCAGTAAAACTGAATCCAGAAGATGAATATGCTTGGTATAACTGTGCTTGCTGTGCGGCGTTGCAAGGTAAAAAATATTTAGCACTTGATTATTTAGAGCGAGCTCTTCACATTAGTCCTGCACAATTTCTGAGTTTTGCTCAAACAGATTCAGATTTTGATGCTATTGAAGCAAGTAAAGAATTTCAGGAGCTAATTGCAAGTATAAGCTTGAACAGAACTTAGATTTGTTATTTTCATTTCTCAACATCAATTGAAGAATCTCAGTTCATAATCACAAGTCATTGGTAATCAAATTTCTTATTCTTGCAGATGTTATTAAAATCCTAACTGGAGAGGTGAGAAGTTTTGCTTTAGGTTTCCCCTCTCACTATTTTGTAACATCGAATTGTGAGATCCATTCATGGTAAAGAATTGCATAAATAAACTGGTCGTACCACCTACCCTTGATAAATTCTTTTTCTCGTAGATGTCCTTCTCTACACATACCAATTTTTTCTAATACTCTTGCTGAAGCTGTATTTTCAGCAACACACCAAGACCAAATTCTGTGCATTTGTAATTCTTGAAAACCAAATTGCAAAATAGTTTTTGCAGCTTCAGTCGCATAACCATTTCTCCAGTATTGGCTATTTAATTCATAACCAATATTTGCTTCTTTTTGTTGAATATCATTAATCCGAATACCGCAGTTACCTATAAGTCGATTTTCTGTTTTGAGAATAATAGCTAGCTGAAACTTAGTTCTTGGTTGATGACTTTGTTGAATAATAAATGTCTCAATAAAATCACGAACATCCTTTTCTGTACGCTGTACCCAAGGATAGTAACGTAGATATAACGGGTCAGATTGATAAGTTAAAACTTCTTGAATATCACTTTTTACAAATTCACGCAGCAGCAGTCTTTCTGTCTCTAGGATCATATTTTGCTGTTTGTTTTACATTGTCTTCCTTTGGGAGTCGCATCTGGATAAAAAGTAATTATTGCTTGTTCTCTTCTAACAAATACAGCTGGAAAGGTTTGTCCCGTATTGCGGTCTCGAACCTCGTAAATACACGCACCTTCAGATTTTCCCTGAAGTTTATGAATTTGGGTTACGTCCAAAAGAATTTCTAAGGCGTTACTCAAATAGCCGTAACCTTTTATTACATCTGTGATAGTGCGATCTTTTTGCTTAATTACCACACCCATTGTGTAAATTATACCTGGAACAACTTCCTGTCTTCGAGTATTTTTTGGCAATCTTCCACCGATTCCTTCTTGTTGCAGTTGCAAATATCTACCGTAAAAATGCAAGCCACCAATATCATTTTGGTTATAAATTTCGCCACAAAATATATGTTCAAAACCTTTACGTTTAAACCAAATATCGGTGAGGTCATTGATAAACTCCGATTGACTACGGCGACCCGGACGTAACTCACCATCAGTTACTTGCTGGAGTTTTTCTACTACATCTGGGTACTGAGATAAAAGTTGTTTAAAGCGTTCGGGTTTGACTCGTGTTCCAATTGCTCCACAGGTTCTGAGTACCGCTAGGTCGAAGGAATTTAGCTTGGGTGCAGGAGGGGAAATATCTAAATTTTGTCCCCGAGGAAAGCCTACGGGAACAGGGTTATTGACATTATCGAAAAATGGTAAAAGTTTTGTGTTCTGCGATTGTGCTTTGACCGGGTTACTTAAACCAAAAGGTAAAAGGAAGAGCAAAATAGTTAATAACTTGAGCATGTGTTTTCGCAGTGACATTGCAAGTTTTATTTTATACTTACTGCTAGTGAGTGCCAAAAAAATGGCAATCTTGGTTTACGAAGACAACCGAAATCAGTACCAACTGTAGTTAACTAATAAGCTAGCTTTCCGGGTTAAAAATAAGTGGAAAGGGAGGTAAAAATCATTTACTATACAGAGCACCAAACTTCTCTAGCTCGGCAATTACATTCTTTAACTTTTTACCTCTCTCAGTAAGAGAATACTCTACCTTTGGAGGAACAACATTATATACTTCGCGCGAGATTATTTCTGCTTGCTCTAATTCTTTTAAAGACTGAATTAACATTTTTTCAGAGATACTCTTTACTGAATTCTCATTCACCTTTCTTTTAATCTCGCCAAATCTTAAAGCTTCATTCTCCAAAAGAAACCAAATTATAATTCCTTTCCATTTACCAGAAATAGTATCCAGGGCAAGCTGCAAGGGACACCCATACTCTTTACTAGCTACGGTAAACATATTACGATACTTACTTTTACTATAGTAACATACTAATAAGTATGTACTTGACAATAAGTGTTGTAAAGACAAGAATTCACTTAGCTACAAATGAAAAAACTAATTTTATGAGTACAAAGGTTGTAGAAATAGCTAAGTTTAAATTAAGAAATGGAATTGCAGATGCAGACTTTTTAGTTGAAGACAAAAAGGTGCATGAAATGGTAATTAAACAGCAGCCTGGATATATCAAACGTACAACTGTAAAGTCTGAAGACTTAGAGTGGGTCGATCTGGTTTGGTGGAATTCTTTGGAAGAAGCTCAGAAAGCAGCTAAGGTGATAATGGCTGATCCACAAGCTAAAGACTGGGTGGACATGATGCTTACATCTGCAATCTCTTTGTGTCACGGAGCTATCATTTCAGAGTTTGAGCAATAGTTAGTGAAAAACAGCTTGTGAATCAAGTTGAATTGGAAAGGCTTATTCTAAATAGGTATTCTCATTTTCTTAAACTGAACACCTATGGTGAATTGCCTTTTTTTAATCCAAATTTTCACAAATATATTATTTTTCGGGGGCGTAGTCTAAAAATACAGCCAATTGTTATGTTTTGATTTGCTTCACTTTCTGCATACCACCAAGCTAAAAAAGTTTATATTTCCGAAAACGACATATTTTCAAATAACCTGGGTAACCTAAAACCAAAATAAATTTAAATCAAAAATAACTTTAAATCAAAAATAACTTTAAATCAAAAATAAAACATAAAAAATGAATATAAAACCCAGTATTTTCCTATTAATGTTAGCTTTTTTATTATTTACTGCTCTCGGCGATTCAGTTTTACCAGAACCCTTAAAAACTGCTAGCTACAATACTCGGACAACTATAAACAAATTTACTATTGGTTTATTCCCAGCTTGGCAACCGAAACAAAAACCCCACGAACGTACCAGGAAAGCTTTGGAGAAACTAGAAAAAGATACAAGCACAAACTAAAAAATATCCAAAGGTAGGAGCGATATGATACTCCTACCAAAATCAAATTAATTGGATAATTTAGTTATTTATCGATATTCTCGAATTGGATGTGGAGGTAAAATTCTACATTTTTTTCAACCAGCTAAACATCGCCCGCAAATCTTTACCCACCTCTTCAACTGGGTGTTCCGCTTCCTGACGACGCATAGAGATAAATCCAGGTTTACCAGATTGATTTTCCAACACAAATTCTCGTGCAAATTGACCGGATTGAATTTCTGAGAGAATTTTCCGCATTTCGGCTTTTGTTTGGTCATTCACAATGCGAGGTCCGCGAGTATAATCCCCGTATTCAGCCGTATTGGAGATACTATCACGCATTTGCGCCAATCCACCTTCAACGACCAAATCAACAATTAGTTTTACTTCGTGCAAACATTCGAAGTAAGCTAATTCTGGTTGATAGCCTGCTTCTACTAAAGTTTCAAATCCGGCTTTAATTAAAGCACTCAAACCACCGCAAAGAACAGCCTGTTCGCCAAATAAATCTGTTTCGGTTTCTTCACGGAAAGTAGTTTCTAGAATACCTGCGCGAGTACCACCAATACCCTTCGCATAAGCCATCGCGCGATCGCGTGCTTGTCCGCTAGCATTCTGATAAACTGCAAATAAACATGGAACTCCCTGTCCTTGCTCGTAAGTTCTACGAACTAAGTGACCGGGACCTTTAGGCGCAACCATCACCACATCAACATTATCCGGTGGAACCACCTGACCAAAATGGATATTAAAACCGTGAGCAAAAGCGATGATATTTCCTTCTTTTAAATGGGGTGCAATTTCCTGTTGGTAAACAGTTTTTTGTACCTCATCTGGCAAAAGAATCATAATAAAATCAGCAGCAGCTGCAGCATCTGCCACATTTTTGACGGTTAAACCTGCAGATTCTGCTTTTTTCGCCGACTTACTCCCAGGATAAAGCCCCACAATGACATTCATGCCACTATCTTTGAGATTGAGAGCATGAGCGTGACCTTGAGAGCCAAAACCAATGATGGCAATAGTTTTTTCAGCTAAAAGGTCTAAATTTCCATCTTCATCGTAATACATCCGAGCCATAGAAGCTTCTCCTGTCAGCAAGCATCCTGATATCATTGCAAGGGTATGATTCTACCGCAAAATCAGGTCTTAACCGATAATTGTAAAAACTCTATAGCTTAAAATTCGCTGCAATCCAACCCAGAGATATTCCCAATCCAGCACTTCCTGTAAGAGCTATCATTGCAGCGAAAAAGCTATCAAAAGTTTGGCGTAGCTTTCTTCCTGCTTTGTTAACGGTAATCATAAAATTGCAATACCACACTAAGTCAAAGACCACTTCCCAACCAATTGAAATCCATAGGAATATTGCTAACGTGACTATTACCGCAGGAACTAGGATCCCTCTTGTTCGTGCTACAAAGTATACTACGAAGCCAAAAAAAATGAGATTTATACAAAAAAGTGCGCTCGTAAAAGGTGTCACTCCTGAAAATTGAACATCAGAGAATTTAACAAAAAAGCAAAGAGTTACTGCGAGAAGTAGACGGGGAAGGATGAGAGAAGTTATTAGTGTCAGATTATTCTTGAAAACAAGACCAAACGTAAAGAATAAAGGAAAGACAACAAACAAAGCTAGTAAATACCACCCTGCTTCGGCTACTCTTAATAACCAACCATTAAAAACACACATTAGAAAAAAAGCAAGAAACCAACCCCAATCAAGGAGCAAGGGGTGATACAAGATTTCGCGGTAAGATTTAATACTACGCATCAAACTCGTTATTATTTAGGCTATGTTGCTGAAATTAGGCTTATTTGTATCTAGAAAATCGTCAACGTTAGGTAATAACATTGAGATTTACGAAGAACTAAGGAGTTTATAGATTTAGATTTTTATAGACCCCTGATGTATCGGTACAGATACAAATGTTGTACTCAAACCAATGACAATGGGGGTGCTAAAAATTTTCTGTGAATATTGGGTTTCCATATCTGTTGCAAACTTACAGTGCTACTAACTGTTTAACAGTTTTCAACAAGATTTTTCGCCCACCAAAAGTTCAATAACTTAAAGAGTAGGCACATACTATTCTCTAATAAATTATTATTCTTAAGATACTGTCCTTAAAATAGTTCAAAAAAATAATTCAAATTCAGCAGTTAGAATTCAGCAGTTAGAACTCAAAAGTTCAAATACTAAGACCTATTAACGTTACTTGTGCGATGAATCCTATATGCTACTTTCAGAAGTGGAGTATTAACAAATACAAAGCACTTGTGTATTTGTAAATTCAAGCTAAAATTTTGGCAGATGACAGGAAAGCCCATCTATATTTAAAATGCTACTTTTTAACGCTGAGTGCAAATATCATTTGGGAATCATACACTACCATTATTGGCAGTTTGTGCTAATTCTAACGAAATGATAAGGCTAATGAATGCCAAGATATGTACCAGACGCGTATTTGAACTCTTATGCCAGAATTACGCCTTTCTATTGCGCAGCATTATCACGAGCGGACAAAGTACGATCCGCAAACTATAGCTGCAAAGAATCAAGGTTTGGACTGGTCAAAACAACCAGTACCGTTTAAAGAATACAAAATTGGTTCGTCTTTCGATCTGAAATCTTATCTTCAAGAACAACCAGAAGCGTTGTTGGATCGACCTGATGAATTATGGTGGCGGAGGTTATCGCGGTTACTTCATTGTAGTTATGGAGTAACTGCCAGAATGCCTTCCATGGGTAGTGCTGTATACTTGCGTGCTGCCCCCAGTGCTGGAGGTTTATATCCAGCAGAAGTATATCTAGTATCCCGTGGAACGCGATTATTACCACCCGGATTGTATAACTATCAATCTCGCAATCATTCCCTCATGCATTATTGGGAAAGTGATGTTTGGCAATCTTTACAACAAGCTTGTTTTCAGCATGAGGCTTTAGAAAAAACCGAACTTGCAATTATTGTAACTGCTGTTTTCTACCGTTCGGCGTGGCGTTATGAAGATAGGGCTTATCGGCGAATCTTTCTCGATACTGGACATTTATTGGGTAATATCGAACTGGCAAGTGCGATGAATGATTATCGTCCACACCTAATTGCCGGATTTGCTGATGAAGCAGTAAACGAAATACTGTATCTCGACACGAGTCAAGAAGGTACAACTGCAGTTATTCCCTTAGCAGATTTACTCGATAGCAACCAACATTTACCGGTATCCAAAACTTCTCTGTCCTCAGCAACTGAAACAGATTATCCTAAAATTCCTGATGGAGAATTATTAACTTATTTTCATCAGGCTACTTGTATCCCAGAAAGTAAAACGGATAAAACTGATTCATCTTTTGTCAAAAAAGAAAATCCTTCGGAGGATAAATATAATTTTCCTTTCTGTCAAAAAATTTCTACCGCTACAACACAACCTATCAATTGGTCTACAAAACTTACAGGTTTGGAAAATACTATTCTTAAGCGTCGTTCTACCCGTGCTTACAGTGGTGATAATTTAAAACTTGACGAACTTAAAGCTCTGCTAGATTTTACTTACCAGCCACAAAATTATACGGCTCAAAATTTAGATATTTCCCCCGATTATTGCGACCTGAATTTAATAGAGACATTTATTGCTGTTTCTGGTGTGGAAGGATTGGAGTCAGGGTGCTACTATTACGCCCCAAAAGCACAAGAATTAAGACAAATCCGCTTTAAAAACTTCCGTCGAGAATTACATTTTCTTTGTCTGGGACAAAATTTAGGACGTGATGCTGCGGTAGCTTTATTCCATACTGCCGATCTAAAAACGGCTGTTTCGTTATATGGCGATCGCGTTTACCGCTATCTGCATATGGATGCAGGTCATTTGGGACAAAAACTTAATTTAGCTGCAATCCACCTGAATTTGGGTGTGAGTGGAATTGGTGGTTTCTTTGACGACCAGGTCAATGAAGTCTTAGGTATTCCTGGCGATGAAGTAGTTTTGTATATTACGACATTGGGACGTCCCCGTTAATTTTGTTGGTAATGAGTAATGAGTAATGAGTAATGAGTAATGAGTAATAAGTAATAAGTAACAAGTAATAAGTAAAAACTAATAAGTAATAAGTAATAAGTAATAAAAAGACCAATTACCAATTACCAATTACCAATTACCAATTACCAATTACCAATTACCAATTACCAATTACCAATTACCAATKACCAATTACCAATTACCAATTACCAATTACCAATTACCAATTACCAATTACCAATTACCAATTACCAATTACCAATTACCAATTACCAATTACCAATTACCAATTACCAATTACCAATTACCAATTACCAATTACCAATTACCAATTACCAATTACCAATTACCAATTACCAATTACCAATTACCAATTACCAATTACCAATTACCAATTACCAATTACCAATTACCAATTACCAATTACCAATTACCAATTACCAATTACCAATTACCAATTACCAATTACCAATTACCAATTACCAATTACCAATTACCAATTACCAATTACCAATTACCAATTACCAATTACCAATTACCAATTACCAATTACCAATTACCAATTACCAATTACCAATTACCAATTACCAATTACCAATTACCAATTACCAATTACCAATTACCAATTACCAATTACCAATTACCAATTACCAATTACCAATTACCAATTACCAATTACCAATTACCAATTACCAATTACCAATTACCAATTACCAATTACCAATTACCAATTACCAATTACCAATTACCAATTACCAATTACCAATTACCAATTACCAATTACCAATTACCAATTACCAATTACCAATTACCATTAATTAACCTTTTAACCTTTCAATCAAATGTTCTCCCACTCGCAAAGCATTAGCAATAACTGTTAATGCGGGACTAGTTGCAGAACTAGAAGGGAAGAAACTACTATCTACAACATAAAGATTATCTAGATCGTGGGTTCGACAATCGAGGTCAAGAACTGAAGTTTTTGGGTTTTCTCCAAACCGACAGGTACCACATTGATGGGCTAATACTTGAATGGGTGTTTCGCCACGGGGATAGATATTCTGTCGATTTTTATCCACAGCTTTGAGTACATCAATCCAACGATAAATTAGGCGATCGTGTGCCTCAGTATTGTTAGGGGTGTAGTTTATGTGGAGTTTGGAATTTTGTAAATACACCTGATTTTTGGGTCTTGGTAAATCTTCAGTTTGCAACCACCAACCAATTGAACGTTTAGCTAATTGTTTCAACCCAAATCCTGGCATTAATTTAGCAGCAATAGATAAAATCGGTGGTGACTCAGAAAAAATTACATCTTGCAAAATCCCACCTGAATTTTGAATATGACCCATTGGGTAAGAAAAATCTTTATCGCCCCAATAAAAATCATTAATATAACGGGTTCTTTGAAACAATCCAGAATTAGATGTTGGGGTAAGTTGTACCACCACGGTCATTAATTGTTTCATTAAATTTCGTCCGACTAAATTAGAACTATTTGCAAGACCTTGGGGGTGTTTTTCGTTTGCCGAACGTAATAATAAAGCTGCGGAGTTAACTGCACCACAGGAAAGAACAATAATATCCCCCATGAAAAGGTAGGAGCGTCCACCAATTTCTGTTTGTACGGCTTTGACTACTTTTCCCGAAGGGTTAGTGTGCAGACAAACAACCTTTGCAGAAGTTTTGAGTGTGACGTTGTTATTGATTGCGATCGCTGGAGTTACCCCCGTATCTTCTGAGTCAGTTCGTCCTTGGTCTCCAATTCCGATGGGAAGGTAAGCGGGATGCAAACCTTGTTGGGAAATGCTATGACAAATCTCCTCAACTTGGGGTTGACTATCAACTACAGGAAATGGGTAATCTTCGCTGTGGGGAGGTTCTGTAGGGTCTTCACCTTTTTGACCGTGGGCGCGATAGAGTTTCTCAGCCTCTGTATAGTAAGGTTCAAAATCTTGATATTTAAACGGCCATTGGGGAGAAATACCATCTTGATGTTGAATTTCCTCAAAATCTTTCTCCCGCATTCGTTGTAGTACGCCGCTATAAAGCTTTGTATTTCCACCAACAGAATAACTTGCTTGGGGAGGAAAAGGTTCTCCATCGCAGTCGTAGCATTGTTCCGGTGCATGAAAGTCTTCTTTTTTGAAAACTTCCACATCAACTAATTCTGAGCTTTCTTTTTCTAAAAATTCTCCCTGTTCTAACACAAGGATTTTTTTCCCGGTGGATGCTAGTTTGCGGGTTAATGTACCCCCACCTGCACCGGTACCGATAATAATTACATCGTAGTATTGGTCATCGATAATCATGATTTCTCCTTTGTTATTCGTTTTTTATATTGCCTTTTGATGCTGGGTTTTCCTTTACCTTTTAATCTTCTTTCTCAAGCATACTAATTGCTTCATTTAAATACTTTTTGATCAATACTTCTGGGCGATAACCGCTAGGCTTACCTTTTCTACGAATAGCTTCTTCTAGTAATAAATTACGAACAGATTTTAGCCACTCTAATTCTTTAAATAATTTTTTGTTTATTTCATCTGATTCATAACGCTGTCTCAGTCCAGAACAACAAAGACTTTGATTTTTAAAATCCATAGATAAAAGTTTTTCTGTAAAGTCAGTTTCTTGGATAAATTGAAGTAGGGGAATTTTATAATATATTGAATGCAACTCATCTACATTATTTATAGAACTAGTAAAATCATTTAGACAAATGATTGTATAAAATTGCCATTGATCGTTCTGCATTATTTCGAGTAATTCTTGAGCCAGAATCGGCATCTTTTCTTCTATTGCTAAATGTCTAACTTCTTGAATATAAGAACAAAATAATTGAAACTCTTCTAGTTGTTTTCCTTGAAACTCTAAACCCTTATAACCAATCATCGATTCAATTAATGAAGGAAGAGAGCGTTCTGTAATATTTAGATTTAGTTTATTATTCTTCTTCAAGCAATTAATATAAAGCTTTGAGTCCTCTAATAAATCTTCCTTACTTTTAGAATACAGTTCAATATCAGAGAGTCTTAAGAAAATTCCTGTAACGTGCTTGATTTCTTGTATATTAGTAAATTTTCTATTGTAATAGTCTGATTCGACATTTTTAAGTAATCCATCAAACTCATCATCACTCAGGTCGTTAAAGTGCCAAAGTCTAACCCAATTAGGGGTGTTTTCATCCTGGAAATATATACTGTTAAAGATTGAGTGCTCTAGTTCCTGAGTGTCTATAATGCCTTTGTCAAAGAATGTTTGCCACCATGCTAAATTTGGAAATGGTTCGTATAAATATAAATCTAAAATGCGATATCTATCAATTAATTTCTTAAGAGAATTCAGTTGTTGGGTATCCTCGTTGGAGGGTAGGGTAGATAACTTCTCTTGATCGGTTTTGGTTTTGCTTCTCGCTTCTGTATAATTACGTCTAGCCTTAGCCGTAGCCTGAGTCAGTTCAAACGTCTGTGCCTCTTGCAGTTTGCTAATATCTTTTGGAAGTATTATTCCGCGTTTAATTTCAATCGAAAACACTGTAAGTAGCTTTAATAAGTCTTGAATAAGCCCTATCTTACTTTTTGCTTTATCTGGTAAATTTTCAAAAATTCTCTCAAAATCCAAAATAATTTGCTTTAAAGCTCTTAAATTCTCAAATCCTGCTTGATGATATAATTTTTCTATTAATTTACTATTTTTATATAGAAAACTTTTTAGTTCTGAATTATTACTGTATTCGATAAAGTCTTGTAATGCACCGTGAAGATCTAGGCACACATCAAATGTTTTACCTATCAACTTCTCTCTAATGTCTTTATAATTACTATTTTCAAGTAGTTTATCCTCATTGGCGACAATAACTACTTTTAATCCTTGGTGTTCTACAAAGTAGTTTATGTATCCTAAAATATTTCCGATATCTATCTGACAACGTTCTAAATCATCAAATATTAAGATACTTTTATCGATATTTTGTAGATATTTAGGAAGATTTATATCAGGAGTCTTAATGTTTACCGATATATCATCTTTAGCATCACTATTGATGTCGATTTTAAAATAGGCTTGAATCATTCCTTGAAACATCTTGCCTGCTATTTTCATTGGCTTTGATGATAGTACGGGGTGCAATTGCTGAAAAAATGCATTTTCTATCTCAGAAAAGTTAGTTATTCCGTAAAGACTGACATACAAAGCTTTCTTTTTTAATTGTTTTATTTTTTCACGATACTTGTTAATAAACCATGTTTTTCCAGAACCCCACTGACCTTTTAATAAAACGGCAAATCCAGGCGTGTGAGATAATCCACAGTAGTAATCTAAATAAGTTTCTATGTGGCTATTGATCGATTTGTTGTCTTGAGTCATATTTCTTTTTTCAGGTTTTTTCTCTTTTATTTCCAAACCCTGCCGATTGACTATGATATTTTTGTCGTTGCTAAATAAAAGTATAATTTGTCGATGTGGAGACGCGAGATATTGCTTAGCGAAGAATAAAATATTACCTTGCAGTCATGCTGCGCTAACATACCTCAAATCAACAACGCCACATTTTTAGTGATTGGACTACTATGGTGCAGAACAACAAGGTTTAGATCCTAATTATCCCGCACCCAAAATTTCATAGATAGCTCCTCATTGCCAGACATAGATAAGAACAAACAAAATAATCCAAATCACATCAACAAAGTGCCAAAATAGCGAAGTTGCATCGACACCAAAATGACCGTCTTCGTAATTACCAGGAATAAAGGAACGAATCAACATAATTGACTGCAACAGAACTCCAGTAAATACGTGTAAGCCGTGGAACCCTGTCAATAGATAAAATGTTCCACCAAATGTACCAGAGGTGAAACCAAATTTCAGACTATTCCACTCAACAGCTTGACCGTATAAGAAGTAACTACCCATTGCCATTGTTAATAACCAAAACAGGCGAAAACCCCAAAGGTTATCTTTTTTTAATGCTCGTTCGGCAAAGTAAATTACAAAACTACTGGAAACCAGAATTACTGTATTAATAAATGGCTCTCTAACTTCTAATCCTTCAATTCCCTCCGGTAACCACTCAACTGCTGTTGTTTTGTAAACAATATATCCCGCAAAAAAACTCAGGAAAATCACACTTTCCGACAGCAGAAAGACTATAAAGCCAAACATGCTGTTACCTTCTTCATCATGCTCGTGTTCGGCTAATAGGGAAGGATCGTATAATTCATCAGATGATGCAATTGCTGTTTCTCTCTGGGACATTGCGTTGTCTGTACTTGCCATGATTGCTTATTCTTATATTTGAGTTTTCTAGTAAGAGCGAGCAAATTAAAAAATCTAGTCTTAGTTAAGTTCTGAAGCGTTTGCTACTAGAGGTTCAGATTTTCCATAGCCATAGGGTTCTGCAATCACAATAGGAAGTTGTTCTTCAAAATTTTCTACAGGTGGTGGTGAAGAAACTAACCATTCCAAACCAATTGCACGCCAAGGGTTATCCGATGCTTTCTTACCGTCAATCCAAGAACTTATAACATTAAGCAAAAATGGTAGGATAGACATTCCCAACAAGAATCCACCAATACTAGCAATGACATTCCAAAATGCAAATTCTGGATCGTAGGAAGCTACTCTACGAGGCATTCCTTGCAATCCTAAGGGGTGCATAGGGAAAAAATTGAGGTTTGCACCAATAAAAGTTAACCAGAAATGCAGTTTACCCAAACCTTCGTAATACATCTTTCCAGTCATCTTTGGAAACCAGTGGTAAATAGCAGCATAAATCCCCATTACCGTAGCGCCATAAATAACGTAGTGAAAGTGACCAACTACAAAGTAAGTATTATTGACATGAATATCAACGGGAACTGCAGCCAGCATAATACCAGTGATACCCGAAAACACAAACATTACTAAGCCACCCAAAGCAAATAACATGGGCGTATCTAGTCGTAATTTACCTCCCCAAATTGTTGCTACCCAGGCAAAAACTTTAATACCTGTTGGTACAGAAATTAACATTGTGGAGAACATAAACAGCATTCGCATCCAGCCAGGAGTACCACTAGCAAACATATGGTGAACCCAGACTACAGCGCTCAAACCAGTGATGATCAAGGATGAAACTGCTACCACCTTGTAACCAAATAAAGGTTTACGAGCATAAACTGGAAATATTTCCGAAAAAATCCCGAAAATTGGCAGTATGATTACGTAAACAGCTGGATGGGAATAAAACCAAAATAAATGTTGATATAAAACTGGATCGCCACCTTTCGCAGCGTCAAAAAAAGTTGTTCCTACAGTCAAATCAAACAACAACATAATTGCCCCTGCGGTTAGTGCAGGTAATCCAAATAACTGAATCATCTGGGCACTTAATACCGTCCATACGTAAGCAGGCATCCGAAAAAAGCCCATTCCTGGAGCCCTCATCCGGAAAATTGTTGTAACAATATTAACTGCACCTAAAATTGAAGATATCCCCGATAATGCTACGGCTAATAACCATAGGAATTGTCCGTTAACTAGATTTCCAGTAGGATTTTGGGTACTAACCGGTGGATAAGACCACCAACCAGCTTGGGCTGCACCGCCAGGTACTAAAAAGCTGCCCATAAGTATAATTCCAAATACCGGAACCATCCAAAAAGCAACAGCATTCAGACGAGGAAACGCCATATCCCGCGCCCCAATCATTAAAGGTACGAGGTAGTTCGCCAAACCAGCTAGTACTGGAAAAGTCCACATAAACAGCATGACCGTACCATGCATGGTAAACATGGCGTTATAAATAGTGCGGTCTACCAAGTCAGATTCTGGGGTAATCAGTTCACCCCGAATAATCATGGCGAAAATTCCACCGATGAGGAAAAAAATAAAAGCAGTAACAGTATATTGAATACCAATAACTTTATGGTCAGTACTGAAGCTAAAGTAAGTTTTCCAGGTGGTTGGAGGATGATGATGTTTCTCACTTATAACCCCGGTATTTTTGCGCTGAGTGCCTGTCATTAACTAAATTCCTTCTGATTAGAGGATAAAAATTAATCTTTCTAGAACACGGATGACACTGAGAACACGGAAGAGGCATTTGAAAGAGTTATTACGTTATATTCGCAATGTCCCATGCCCTATGCCCAATCCCCACTAATCGTGATAATTAACCACTGGAGGTTGTGCTGGTTTAACTGTCACCCAACCACTATTAATTGCTTGATTTGATTTGCGAGTATATTCAGATGCTGCTTGATTGAATGCAGGAGATGGTTCGCGTTGAGAAGCAAGTTCGAGCCATTGTTGATATTTTTCTGGAGATTCAACAACCACATCAGCCTGCATGGCTGCAAAATAAGTCCCACTATATTGGGAATCCCTTAACCTATATTTGCCCTCAAGAATAGGGGTAAACTCAAAATTAATTATTTCGTTCGGAATCACATCTTGCTTGACTCGAAATGCAGGAATATAAAAGCCATGTATGACATCCTCTGACCTAAGAGTTAGATAAGCACGCTGGTTTACAGGTAAATGTAATTCGGTACTACTAATATTTTGTTCTGGGTAGTTAAACACCCAAGCCCATTGTTTGGCTGTCACTTGGATCGCGAGGTTTGACTGAGGAGCAACTTGGTTTGTTTTTGATATTTCTGAAGTTTCAGAAATCGGTTCAGCAATCGCCGACTTCATACCCATTGACATATGGTGATGTTCCATTGGACCAAGAATCGACATTTGGTCATAGATTTGGTAGCTATAAAGCGCTATCCACAAAACCAAGACAAAAGGAATTGCTGTCCAAACAATTTCCAAGGTGATATTACCCTCTATGGGAGGACCATCACTCATATCATATTTGGCCGCACGGTGGAAAATAACTGAATATGTTAGTGCTCCAGTCACACCAAGAAATATAAATGCGCCCAAGGTGACCAAAAAACTAAATAGACGATCAACCAGTATGGATTCTGCTGCAGCTTCAGGAGGAAGCCAAGAGTAAGCCTGTTGTCCAATCCAAAAACTAACAACAGCAAGAATAATGGCGCTTGTAACCAGTATTAAAATATTGTGGGTTTTCATAAAAATAGGGATTGGGGATAGCACTGCGTGCCGCCTTGCGGCATATAGGGACTGGCGACTGGCGATTGGGAATTGAGGAATAACATTACTCCTTACTCATTACTTATTACTTATTACTCATTACTTATTACTTATTACTCATTACTCATTACTCATTACTTATTACTCATTACTCATTTCAATAAAACATTAGGGTCTTGCCCCAATCGCAGTAAGTTATCTGCTGTATTATGAACGCCAAACTCTGCTGCAAGCTGGGCTCCCAGCGTCCCGTGGACATACATAATGAACATGATAAACAGCCCTACAAGGAGATAACTCCACTGGACTTGTCGAGAGGTATCTTTACGCCACAAATAACGCTGAAATCCTCGCCATATAGTCATTCCAATAATCATTGCTAATAAAACAACACCTCCTACTCCATGCCACAGCATCGTTTCCATCGCTTCCAATCCCCAAGCACTTTTAACCTCTGTTTGGGGTTGCGCCAACATAATTTCGTAGAAGCCTGCTGCAACCGTAAAAAAAGTAATAATAGCTGCGGCTAGCATGTTGTACCAGCCAACATCAAATAAGCCCGAACGAGTTGCAGGAATAGCAAAAAATTTAAATACTGGTTTTTCTAAAGGGAAAAAAACACCCACGAAATCAAAAGCGATCGCAATGATAAATAGACCAAGGGTCAGATGTACCAGATTAGGATGAATCGGAATGGTGTAGGGTAGTCCGTTTGGACCTAAAGTTAACTGCTTAATTAGTTCTGAGTTCATTTATTTGCAAGACCCCCTTTTATAAGACTCCCTCTTTTATCGCTTCCACAACTGGGACTGTATGTAGTCCATATACCCAAACCAGTTCGTCTCCCAGATATACCTGGAAAAAGACCAAAATCGTTAACAGTAATCCCACTCCCAGGTAAGACATTGGTATCTTTTTCGGATCGCGCAAGCGAATTACATAACGCCAAGCTGTAATGGCTGCAATGATTCCAGAAAGCGACCAACCAATAAGGGTATGTAAATTCAGTACTGGTTCAACAGCATCATAAGCTTGTGCTAGACCGGCTTCAATTTGACCGAAAATAATGGCAATGAAGATAGAAACCGTAGCGAAAAACATATTCCACCAACTCACCTCCAAGAGACGAGAATTAGCACTAAAATAGCCGATTAAATCGCAGATAAAAGCAAATAAAACCATTGCAATCACAAAGTGAACAACAATGGGATGAATAGTATCCGGGTATGGTAGATTATGGTCATTTAAAGCTGGAAGAAGATTTTCAAACATTGTGTTCCTCTCTACATATCCGGTAACTTATGCGCGTATATTTACGATTTGATAATAGCAATATTATATTCATTAAAAACTTTATTTATTAGTGTAATGTATTCAACTAAAACTAATATTTTCTCTATGAGCTTAAGTTATATTTGAGGATTTTCCCAGCATTTATGTGTTTGACCAATCGTCATCCTTTAAATTATGACGAACTGTCTTTTGAGATTAGTTAGTTATCTATATAGAATAATCTTTGAACAATAATAAAAATCCTCTATACGCCTTGTAAATGTAATGTATACCTGTAAAAATCATCAGTTCATGACACAGCATATAGTGAGGCGATTGGAAAATTATTTCCAACAGTTTGGGGTATTGTATTACTTACTGTCATCGTTCTCCTGATGATCTTACTTATTGATAATTCATGCTTGAAATCTTTCGTGTTCGAAATAACTAAATAAATCTACTAATTAGCGATAGAGCTATTGATAACTTACGTGATATTTTCTCTAAATAAAAATAATTTTGTAGTTACGATTTTCCACATTATTAAGTATAACTTGAAGATGAATTTTTATTATTGTTGACCCAAATCCAAATCATTATTTTGCACTCAATAAAATTTGAATGGACTGTCAATACATTAAATATTTTATTGTTTAGGGTGCTGCAATGCAAAACTTAAATTACCACTATAATTAATGATATAGCCTTCCTGTTTGATTTATGAACAGATAAATACTGTAAAGATGTGGCATGATGACTTTGCGCTCATGCTTCACTAACGCATCTCTACAATTTTGATTTTTACCACATCAATGATGTAGGATTGCTATTTTAAACTTAAAAAGCAAATACTTATTGTTAGGACTTACGCACTCACAACCTACAAATAAGAATTTGGGATTACTTGCTAGCCTTGTAATAACGTAAATTCATTATCCGTGGTAAGTCCTGATTGTCTAAGAGCAAAATACTTTTATTTTGAGAATTCCTGTTTTACGTCGCAGCATAAAATAATATCATTACGTCAGAACTTACAGTCACAGCAAAAAGTTATTTTATGGCAGATTCATTGATGTATCAGGAGGATAATTTTGTTGTCCTCGAAACTAACGAAACAGAAAAATTCCTTACAGCCCCAGAGTTACAAGAAAAACTTGAGGGAATTTTGCAGCAAATAAAATCTGAAGATTTACCTGCAGAACTACAAAGATTTGATTCTATTCAAGCTCAAGCAAAACATTTACTCGATACTAGTTGCGAGTTAGATCTTGGTCCAGATCGATATTTACAGTGGTACGCAGTTCGTCTAGAAAAATAAATTCGTGTTTATTATGCGTAGGGACGCACCAATGTGCGCCCCAGATAGTGGAATATTTTTCAGCACTCTACAGCAATAATTGATTCTGATTCTCCACACAAGATCTAATTTGTAGTGGTTGAATTTGTATTGGGAGTTATCGCGATCGCATTTAGGGAGTAAAAGATAAATGAAAGCTTACGGGAGCACTTTTACTTTCTCCTCTAAAACCGAGGCTATATCGTTTTCTCACAAATAATGCTTTCATTCCTTGTGTGTAGGGTTCCAACAAAGCTTTCTCTTCAGGAGTGACATAGTTTTCTAACTCTGAGGCTAAAACATCACACCATTTTTCGGTTAATTTCCAATCTATACCCAAAGCTTCAACCACAGCGATACATAAAGGAAGTAATTCTCTTTCTATGGAGTTGAGACTCGATTCTAAACAACAAAGTAGTATGTAAGCCTGAAACATATTTAGATCTCTCAAGCTAGAGTGGATCACACCAGCTTCAGTTAAAGTTCCTCTACGACTGCGACTGTCTGGTAGTAATTCTATTAATTTACGATAAACAGACTTGGCAATTTGTGGTGCAGCAGGTAGGATTTTTTCTAAAAGATTCAGCTGCGGGGTATTGATTTCATGCTTAGCAGCAGCAACACAAACCCGATACCAAGGCATAACAACGTGTTCTTCCAAAAATTTTAAATAGGGACTTATTAGTAATTTTTCTGACGCTTCCAATTCCTTCAAAATTAACTGGTTAGTAAAATTCAAATGGGTAGTCATAAAACCCAGACATCGCCAATCTCCAGATGCGATGTGTTGTTCTTGATATATCAGTAATATTGGCTCTAACGAATATGCCAAACTATCAACTTCTGGAATACCTACATATTTCAGTCTTTGATCTGGAGATAATTCTACACTTGATGGTTCTACACTTGATGATTCTACACTTGATAAATTATCCACAAGGGATTGCTTCTGATAAATTTCCAGCAATTTGCGATAAATCCGAAAAGAAAATTCAGTAACTCGACTTGCTTCATTGATATCTAAGACATTCGGGATATAGTCATAAAGCTTTTCTGTGTACATCCACCCCGTTTGACAGTTTGCATTCAAAATTTTGTCTTGTAATTTTTTTACTGTTAGGTTTCGACCCTCTAGTGAATCTGCATCAATCAACGAATTGTAGTCTAAAATATTTCTCTGTAATAAAGGTGATAGGTCGTGGGTATAGCGCTGTTGCCAAAGTTTAAGTAAGCGTTCAACTGACGGAGTTCTGAAATCGCGAACAGCTTTTAGCATCGATTTTTCCTTGATTGAAAAGACTAACTTAGTAAGTTGCTTTTAGCACAATGTTTACAATAAATTAGCAAAAACAGCACAAGTGTGCTACTGAGCAACAGAATTACAAAGACGGTTTACCTAGAAGCAATTCTGATATATACAAATGCCAACGTATATCTTTGGATACACTACGGGCTTAGGTATTTTATGCATGAAATACATCGCTACAACAAAGCAAACCCATCTATATAAATTTTATAATTTATCGGTATAAAAATAGATTTATTATTTAGTATAAAAATTTTTCATTTTAAATTCGCTATCTTAAAGCTCTCCAGGTATAGGATTTTTTTTATAAATGATGTTCCAACAAAAATAGCTACAACCATAGAGAAATTTTTTTTAACAGTAAATACAAAGGAAAGTAAATACAAAAATCCTTCTTCGCTTACGAGTTCAAAGTGATACATCAAACTTTGAATTTAGCTTAGAAGGTTTTAAATTAAAATCTATAATTTAGTTTATATCAGTTTATGTCTACAAATTTGCTGCCAAAATGGCAACTATTTGGTTTTTCACACTTTCTTTGATAGTATCTTAGCTGTGATTGAATGAGTGTAATCAATTTCTCAAATGACTGCAATACATTCGATTTCGACTAAAACATCTTTTGGTAAACGCGAAACTTCAACGCAAGCACGAGCAGGTGCAGTTTCTTCGTCAAAATATTTCGCGTAAACAGTATTCACAGCAGCAAAATCATTCATATTTGCCAAAAATACACCGGTTTTGACAACATTATGAAAATTAGCTCCGGAAGCTTCTAAAATTGCTTTAATATTTTCCATTACCTGCTGTGTCTGAGTTGATACATCATCCAGACCGACTATTTCTCCTGTAGCAGAATTGAGGGGGATTTGTCCAGCAACAAATAGCATTTTTCCCGCGACAGCGATCGCTTGATTATAGGGTCCAACAGGTGCTGGTGCGTTAGGTGTGCGAATAATTTCTTTATCCATTTTTTTCCTTTGTATTAGTATACTTTACCTAATATTTGTTCACATTCCCACCCAATATTTATTAATATTTTTTCTTGCGATTACCAATACTCTATGTAGTTGATTGTGATGTATCCTATAGAAGTTGTAGTACTAATTTTATAGAAAGGTATCGAGTTCATAGAATCATATTCATTGAAGCAAAAAGTTCGAGAAGACCCAAAAAATCAAAATCAATAAATCAAAGAAATCAAGAAAAGCAAAAAATTAATTATCCTAACCTTGGTCTTATCCTATTATTTCGGTAAAGCCAATAATCGTACAAAATTCGATCGTGATCGAAACACAAATTTGTTGGTACTTGCCAAGGTTCAAAAATGCCTAAGTTTTTTGCATCATCACCAGCTTTTGCTTCACCTTGTGCAGTAGCGATAAAAACTATACTTATAGTATGTTTGCGACGATCGCGTTCTGGGTTGGAATATACCAGAAATTGTTCGATTAGCTCCACTTCTAGACTAGTTTCTTCTAAAGCTTCTCGACGTGCAGCTACTTCTACTTGCTCGCCATAATCAACAAAACCACCCGGTATCGCCCAACCAAATGGTGAATTTTGTCTTTCAATTAAAATTATTGGTCGGTGTGGTCGATCGATGAGTTCAATAATAATATCGACAGTGGGAATTGGGTTACGATAATTCATAACTTATGTTTTATATCCTAGTAATCTGTATCTCACAATTTATGTCTCATAAGCTATGTTTGATCAGCTATCTTGGATAAGCTATGTTCCATAATTTATCGCAGTAGCAAAAATTTGACTATATCTATTTTTTTCCCTTTTTTTCTTGAGACCAAAACATAATATCCTTACTAACATGTAGTTACAATATGTAATACTCATAGCAAATTTTCACCGCTCTAACCAAGAATATAGATAATTAAAAACGGTGGTTCAAAAATTAATTTTTTAATTAACTGCTTAGTTAAACGTTTAAAATTAATAGTTAAAAATTTTAACAGTTGAGAATTAGCAGTTTAAAGCAAATAAATATCTCTTATGATAAATTCGGTTGATGTGTCGTTCTTATACTAACAGTCTTATAGCTTAGATTTATTTATGCCTTTTCCTAGATCCAGTGGAATTTTACTTCACCCTACCTGTTTCCCCAGTCGCTTCGGTATTGGCGACTTAGGTGCAGATGCTTATCGCTTCATCGATTTTCTGCAACAAAGTAATCAACAATACTGGCAGATTTTACCTTTAGGACCGACAGGTTATGGTAATTCGCCTTATATGTGCTACTCTGCCATTGCTGGTAACCCCCTTTTAATTAGCCCTGAAAAGTTAAAGGATGAGGGTTTATTAACAGAAGAAGATTTTGATAATCTACCTGCATTTCCTGGAGATAGGGTAGATTATGAATTAGTTGTGGATACTAAAATCCCTTTATTACAAAAAGCCTGTAATAATTTTAAGCATCATGCTTCGCCAGAAAAAAACCAAGAATTTGCCGATTTTTGCAGCGATAAGTCTTCTTGGCTAGATGATTTTGCCTTATTCATGGCACTAAAAGATCGTAATGAAGGTGCCAGCTGGCATACTTGGGAAACAGAGATTGCTCGTCATGAGACAGAAGCGATTCAAAAAGTTCAAGAAGAATTATCTGAAAGTATTTTTTACTACAAGTTTGTTCAGTATGAATTTTTCCGTCAGTGGTCGGAACTGAAAAATTATGCTAACGAACGGGGTGTGAACATTATCGGTGATATTCCCATTTATGTCGCACATGATAGCGCTGATGTCTGGGCAAATCGAGATATTTTTTCTCTGGATGAAGAGACAGGAGAAGCCGCACAAATGGCTGGGGTACCACCGGATTACTTTAGCGAAACCGGACAATTGTGGGGTAACCCCGTTTACGATTGGGAAGCTTTACAAGAACAAGATTTTGATTGGTGGGTAAAACGCTTTGAAGCGATGCTTGACTATGTCGATATTATTCGCATCGATCACTTTCGGGGATTTGAGGCGTTTTGGTCGGTACCCCAAGGTGAAGAGACTGCAGTTAATGGGGAATGGGTGAAAGCACCAGGAGATGAATTATTTGAAACTATCCGGCAAAAGTTAGGTAAATTACCAGTACTAGCAGAAGATTTAGGAACAATTACCCCAGAAGTACTTGCATTGAGAGATAAATTCGAGTTTCCGGGAATGAAAGTTTTACAGTTTGCTTTTGGTTCCGACCCGACTAACCCTTATTTACCTTTCAATGTGCCCCAAAATTGTGTGATTTACACGGGAACTCACGATAATGACACAAGTATTGGTTGGTACAATACAGCTTCAGATTGGGAAAAACGTAACCTATGGCTTTATTTAGGAAGCATTAGTCCTGATGGGGTTCATTGGGATTTAATTCGCCTAGCTTTAAGTTCTGTGGCGAATCAAGCGATTATTCCTTTACAAGATATTTTGAGTTTATCTACTCAAGCACGCATGAATGTTCCTTCTAAGGGTGAAGGTAATTGGGAATGGCGTTATTATGCTGAGGCTTTAAATGAAGAGTTGAGCGATCGCCTGAAAAATCTGACTGTTTTATTTGGACGCGCTCCTGAGAACAGTTAACAGTTAACAGTTATCAGTTATCAGTTATCAGTTAACAGTTATCAATTATCAGTTAACAGTTAACAGTTAACGGTGATTAACAAAAATGCTGTAAGTCCCCAACTATAAGACAGTTTAGTTGGGGTAGTTTATTCCACAGACTCATAATCCAATACAGTTCAGTTAAGGTTGAACCATGATTATTTTGGGCGTGTAGAGACGTTGCAGAGCCTGCGGCGTCGGCGTTAGCCTCTGCAACGTCTCTACCAACCGTATTTAATCATAATCCACTTAAAATAATTCCGTCTTTGGCTCGCATGTACAGCACTGGTGTTGCAAAGTCCCGTGTATTGAGTCCACATTCCATAGAAATTGCATTCCGAGTTTTCTGGATTGCTGCATCTATGGGATAACCTAGTGCTAAAGTACGATAAAATTCGTCTGCAAAAAGTTTTGCTGTGTTGTCGAAAATAGAATACTGCATTGCTATTACTGCGGGTATTCCCCGACGCACTAGGTTTGGTGCTGTACCCCTCATCGCTTGATTTGAAGCTACTTTTGCTCCTTGACAGGAATTTAGAATAACTAATCCCACATTATGACTACCTAAAAAGAAGTTAGCGAAGTTTTCATCATCCATATATTTCGCTTTTCTTGCTTCATCTACAAGAATGATGTAACCTTTGTTATTCTCAAATTCACCATGACCGATAAAGTGAAACACATCGTAATGCTTCTCATTTAGCTTTTGCTGGATTTCTCGTCTCGTTGCTGTTTGTAAGATATCTAACTCAATGTTTTTTGTTTCTATGTGTGTTTTTAAGGCTTCTTGAATTAGTTTTTCTTCTCCAGCAACGTCTAATGTGGCTAAGTCAGTGGGGGTGGAAATGACTAATAGGACTTTCAGAGGTAAACTAACGGCTTTTAGATCGCTTTTTCTTAAGGGAAGATCGATATAACGAGAAAGAACGGTTTCGGTGTTGTTTCCTAAAAAAGTGTTGGTATCTTCGTCGTAGAGGAATTCCCAAGGTAGAGAAGCTAATTCGGGCGATTCAAATATTAGACGTAAGCGGACGCTTTCTTTTTTTGTTTGTGCGCTTGCTAATGTAGCGTGGAATCGAGCGTTAATTTTATCGGGAAAGAGTGCTTGGTAAAGCTCGTGACCTAGTGCTTTGAGCAGTTCTGTATCTGTCTGATTGAGTTCGACTAGTTTTAATGTCAGTTTTATTTTATTGATATCTAATAATAATTGGTTTTTAACTTCCCCTTGTTCTGAGGAAGCACGAATATAATGATTTTTATCAACTATGATTTGAAAATCCTGGTAATTAATTTGAGTTTGATTTTGAATTTGATTTTGTTTACATAATTGTTTATCTAATAAAACTTGTTGCGATTGCTTTTCAGAGTCTGACTCAGATGTATTAGGACTTAAAGTATTAGAAGTTAAATCTTTTACCCATTCTTGAAATAGACGAGAACCTAATATGTAAGATTCATCATCTAGTAGGTGAATTACACCGGTACCAGCCATTACTTCTAATGCTTCTGATACTTTAAATCGGCTGAAACTTGTATTTTTTGCTAAATCCTTGGGGGTCGCTTGGCGTTGTTCGATTAAGGTACAGTAAATTTTGCGTTCGTCTTCACTAAAGCAACCAGAGAGGTGTTCGGTGTTCCACCAGGAAGAGAAATCTTTATCGTGATGCTGTAATAATTTGTTGATGAGATGAGTATCTAAGCATTGCTGCTCAAGCTCAAATTGCTGGTTGGAGTCAAAAATCATGTTGAGCAATTGTTGGATCAAGTAGGGATGACATCCAGACCATTCGATAATTTGTGCGATCGCGTCTTCACTCAAAAAAATTTTTTCTTTTTCGGTGTCATAAGTCTGCAACATGTGCGAAATGCGGTCACATACCAATTTTCTGGTATCTTCTTCACTTAATGTGGTTAACCATTCAATTTCTGCTATATTCAATAATGGCGAACCGACGCGTTGCTGATATTCTTTTAAGTCTCGGTAACCGGAAAGTAACAAACCTAAAGCTGATTTGATGGCGATGTCGGTATCTTTCAAACCCCGTAGATAAGACCAAGCATCAGTAGCCCAAGTTTGACGGACAATGAATTCAGCACCATCAATCAGGAAGCAGACGCCTTGAAAGTTTAATTCTTTTTGTTTTCGTAGTTCTTCTTTTGTTTTTAAGAAAGCGAGTCGAAAGTTATCGTTGTTTAACCGTTTTTCGGTATCGGAATTATTACTGTTACAATTAATACCTAAACTTGAGAGGAAATTCAAAGTAACTTCAGCACCCTTAACTTGATTGAGAAACTCGGGGTACATTTGGTTAATGTATGTTACAGGAATTTCTCGCCAGCGTTCCATTGCTTCTCGGAGTCTGGCGATCAGGATATAACGTAGATTATCTAAGTCTTTAGGTTGTTCTAGCTTGAGATCGATTAATACCGGGAAAGCACGACGAAAATATTTAGAATTGGGATTGCGATCGGGATTATTATTAGGATCGAGCAAGTTCCATTCGACAGCACGTAAGGCGCTGGTTTTACCCAAACGTCTTCCACCTAAGAGTATCCGCACCTGAAAGGGGAATTTGAGCATGGTATGAATTAATTCACTACGTCCAAAGAAGTAGGAGGGTTCTGTTATGGGGGTGCGGTAATTGTCAAAAGGACGTTCTCCTACGGAATCGTACATTGCTCAATTTCCTCTTCTGTCATCTGCATGTAGATCCACCTTGATAAGAGAGGAATTCGGATATGGTAAAGTTCGTTACTTTGAGCTTCTTGGGTTTGAATTTCTGAATCTTCCACTTTTAGTTCTTCAACTTCCTCCTCATATAACAATCCAACACTTATCAGCCAATTGCAAGCATTTAATAACCGGTTGGTTGTAAATTGGCTTTTTAGTTGGTTAAATAAGGCTGTTTGTGTTATTTTCCGATGTGAATCTTCGTTACAGGCGATGCATTGCAGCACAGCAATAGCAACTTGAAAGTTGCGTTTCTCTAAATCTTCCCAAATACTTTTTTCTAGATAATTTTTTAACTGACCTCTTTGGGTTAAGGTTTTCTTTAAATATTTTTCTACCATTCCCCACTCAATGAGCATGTTATTGTTTTGATGAGGTAAGTCCTGCTTATTTTTAATCAAATATGGTTCAGATAAACCTGAATTTCTTGGTAGAGACGTTGCATGCAACGTCTCTACAGCGTTATTTGTTTCAAAAGAATTCTTAACTGAACTGTATTGATCTTTAATTTTATTTGTGAGAAAACGGGCAATTTGACGAGAAACGAAGGGATGTCCGCCACTTTGGTAATGGATTTGTTGGGGTGTAGCTGCATCAAACTCTAAACCCATTAATTTACCAAGATTTACCAACATCTCTTGGGTTTCTTCCTCTGAGAAAGGTGGTAAAAATATTTCTTTGAAGAAGCTAAAAACTGGGTTTGTTGCAACTCCTGCTTGCGTCCAGGAATTAATCCGATTGCAATCGGGATGTACGTCAGCAACCAGTAATGAAATTTTCTTTTCTTGACATAATACTCGCAACGCTCCAAAAAAAGCATTGAATTCTTCAGCTTTTTCGCGATCATGTTCTGGTGTGGGAATAATTCTTTCTACTTCGTCTAAAAAGCACGGGATGGGTAGTTTATATTTCTTTTGGTTGTGATATTTTGTTTGGTTTTGGATCACACTGACATATTCATTCACCCGTTGAATAAATTCAGTTGTTAACTCAGCAGCAGGTTGCTCTCGAGGAAATGGTGCAAATTGGGGAAAGGGAGTTTCACTTTCTAAGCTAGATAAACCATCAATAATCTTGTTAAATAAATCCACAGCGTAACGAGAACCGCCATAGCTTTGCAAATCAATATGTATGATTGGATATTCCCGCAACATAAAACCCAATTGGATCAAAACTGAGGTTTTACCTGATTTACGCAATCCAAAAAGCCCTAATGCTTGATGTCTTAGTAGTTCTTCTCCTAAGCGTTGTAAGATTTCTGTACGACCGAAAAATGATAATGTGTCAGTAATGGCATTGCGATCATCAAAGAAGTCAGCATGTTGGAGATATCGATCAATATACTCATCCAGCAAGCCAATACAATTGTCTTTATCGCTTAAGGCTTTTTCCACTGATGTGATGGGAATGGGAATTAAGAGAAAATTATCCCGCAACCGCACCTTAGCAATTTCCATTCTGGCTGCAGGATCTGGAGGAATTTTGTAGATTAGTAAGCCAGCTTTGGGCGATCGCTCTGTTGTTATTTCTGTTTCTGCTGTCGATTCTGCTTTCAATTGTTGGGAAAGTTTTACCAAATGACTAATATCTTCATCTGTTGGGGTATCGATCGCGATCGCAACCGGGAAAGGCGCATAATTCCTCAAACTGCTTTCGATATTTTCAATGGTCAGGTATAGTTTTTGCTCCCGTTTGACCGTCGCATCGACCTGTTCTAAAAATTTTGCTACTAAATCTAAATACTGGGTTTTTTGTTCGTGTTGTTGTAATAATGACTTTACTTTTGCACCTTGCGTCCATTTTAGGGGTAAGCGCAACTGTAATAACTGAACAAACTTATCGCTTAATGTATGGTCTTTGCTGTTAGCAGCATAATCGATAATTCTTTCTCGCAGTTCAACTGCATAATCTAAAGGAAGTAAATTAGCTAATAATAAATAAACGCCGCGAAACCTAGGGTCACTAATGTGTTTTTGAATCCGTTCTTGAACTGCTTTATCTGCACCGCGAAAGTTTTGTACCAAGAAGAATTCCATAATTTTATCGTGGCGAAAATACCAGGTTTTCTCTGGTTCCCCTTTGTCACTCTCCCACTGACGACTGATAACCATCTTATATTTTTCATTTCCCAAGCATACTAATTCCGAACCAAATTCCTTGCTGGGTATAATGGTTTCGTCATACAATCGCATTTGATAAACAGCTTCAGAAAACCTTTTTAAAGGAAATTCCCGCTGATATTCTCGCTGATATTCAGCCGCCATCAGTTGATATTGTTGTTCTTGCAGGCGGAATAAATTTGGTTGCTGTCCTTGTGATAGCATCAGGGCAACCAAAGTTAAATCCATTGGGTTAGAAAGAATTCGCTTGGTTGCTGCTAAATCTTCTGGGGATTGTTGTTCGTTGAAAGCTTCCGCAAGATAGTTTGAACAAGCTTGGTCATATTGTGTAAATGATGCGTTAACTCCTTTGTCTTCTCCAGTCCCCAGTCTCCAATCCCCAATCGTCTCACCACGCAACAGCAAAAATTGCTCAATCTGTTCGCGTTCTAAAGGCTGCAATTCGTATTTCTTCGCAGTGGAAGGCGGTATCCAGTCTAGGGGCTGGGTTGTCATAATTATATTGCCCCGGAAATAGCTTTCTGCAAACTGGGAAATTTTTGCTCGAGTGTCTGCTGTAACTTCGTTGAGTCCGTCGATGCAGATATCTAAGGCTCCATTGTAAATCAGGTTTTTTAGGAACTTGAAATCATTTACTTGTTCTTTTAATTTGGCAGAAATTGCCTTGATTACCCCTTTATCACACTTTTGAGCGGGGAGATAAACAAGAATACGCTGGGAATTATTCGCTAAATGGCGCAGAAACATTGATTTACCCAAGCCAGATTCACCTTCTAAGACAATTTGTCCTTGAAGACTTGGGATTGCTTGAGTAATTGGTTGAACTTTTGACGTAATATATTTTGGGGAATAGTTATTTACTGTCATTGCGTTCAGCTTGCTGCGGGCTAGTGGAGCGCCAGTGTAGTGAAGCAATCCCCTTAGCATATGGACCTTGCGATTCAAAAACCTACTCGTCATTGCGAACGGAGCGCCAGCGTAGTAAAGCAATCCCCCTAAGATTTCGACCCTGTGATTACTTCCCATGCTCCCAATAACTCTAAATCTCTTATTCCTGCGTAAATCCCGACTTGAATTTAAAATTTGAACACTACCCGGTGGAACCTTCACATAAGATTCTCCAAAATAACCTTGCTCAACGAAATTATCTAATCGTGCATCTGCTAACAGCAAAGGTTTAAATGGTTGTAACAATCTTTCACGGAACCAGGGAACCAAAGTTAGCAGTAAGCCAATATAACCAAAACCAAGAATTCGTCTCAGCCAAGGATTCCATAACAAAGGTGCAAGAACTGGAGTAAATTTGGGGTAAAGAAGAATCAGGGTAAGCCAAATCGCAAGGTGAATCAGGATAATATTTCTGGCAATAAAAAACCATTTCCAAAATTCCAGATCATTAATAACACTATGCACAGTGTCAGCATAGTGAGATCTGCCATCTTTAAGGTTTTTATGGTGACGTTGAAGTAAATTGATGTCCCATGCTTCCCAAGAAACTTTTTTGGAAACCCTAGCAATCTGTCGTGCTAATTCCCGTTGTAAGTCTGGTAGGGAATCACACAGTTTCCAACTTCGTTCAAATAATTTCATGATTTTCCTGCCTTGAGCAACAGTTAAATCATTTGGTGTAGTTTTAACTTTGGGTTTACCAATCCATTTCATTAGAGTTTCTACATCTTGCTCTCCACCACCGATAAAATGGGCTAAAAATCTCAATCGATTAATTTCTGAAGGATAATAATGCACTGCATTCAGAATTTGCACAGTGACCGATAAACCTTGTTTTTCTAACTTTGGTAGTGCTCTTGCTGCGAAATCACGCACAAAAGAGTCAGAATCTTTAAGGAGTAGGGTAATTTGGGGTGCAATTTCTTTCGCTTTCATCTCCCCCAGTGCTGTTGCTGCGGAATTACGCACAGAAGACTTAGAATCTTTAAGAAGTAGGGCAATTTGGGGTGCAAATTCTTTCGCTTTCATCTGCACCAGTGCTGTTGCTGCGGAATTACGCACATAAAACTGAGAATCTTTAAGGAGTAGGGCAATTTGGGGTGCAAATTCTTTCGCTTTCATATTCCCCAGTGCTGTTGCTGCGGAATTACGCACAGAAGACTCAGAATCTTTAAGGAGTAGGGCAATTTGGGGCGCAAATTCTTTCGCTTTCATATTCCCCAGTGCTGTTGCTGCAGAATTACGCGCAGAAGACTCAGAATCTTTAAGGAGTAGGGCAATTTGGGGTGCAAATTTTTTCGCTTTCATCTGCACCAGTGCTGTTGCTGCGAAATAACGCACAGAAGACTGAGAATCTTTAAGGAGTAGGGCAATTTGGGGTGCAAATTCTTTCGCTTTCATCTCCCCCAGTGCTCTTGCTGCGGAATAACGCACAGAAGACTCAGAACTTTTAAGGAGTAGGGCAATTTGGGGTGCAATTTCTTTCGCTTTCATATTCCCCAGTATTGTTGCTGCGAAATAACGCACAGAAGACTCAGAATCTTTAAGGAGTAGGGTAATTTGGGGTGCAATTTCTTTCGCTTTCATCTCCCCCAGTGCTGTTGCTGCGGAATTACGCACAGAAGACTTAGAATCTTTAAGAAGTAGGGCAATTTGGGGTGCAAATTCTTTCGCTTTCATCTCCCCCAGTGCTGTTGCTGCGGAATTACGCACATAAAACTGAGAATCTTTAAGGAGTAGGGCAATTTGGGGTGCAAATTCTTTCGCTTTCATATTCCCCAGTGCTGTTGCTGCGGAATTACGCACGTCCGAGTCAGAATCTTTAAGGAGTAGGGCAATTTGGGGTGCAATTTCTTTCGCTTTCATATTCCCCAGTGCTGTTGCTGCGGAATTACGCACAGAAGACTCAGAACTTTTAAGGAGTAGGGCAATTTGGGGTGCAATTTCTTTCGCTTTCATATTCCCCAGTGCTGTTGCTGCGGAATTACGCACATCCGAGTCAGAATCTTTAAGGAGTAGGGCAATTTGGGGTGCAAATTCTTTCGCTTTCATATTCCCCAGTGCTGTTGCTGCAGAATTACGCACATCCGAGTCAGAATCTTTAAGGAGTAGGGCAATTTGGGGTGCAAATTCTTTCGCTTTTATATTCCCCAGTGCTGTTGCTGCAGCTCTACGGGAAAAGTTCTTTTCTTTTTTATCTTCCTTATCTGGAGGTGATAACTGTTCAAGCAATAGATTCTCAACTTCTTTATAGTTGGGAATTTGGTTTTTGGGATGGTCTAATTTATATGTTCCTAATCTATTTGCAGCTTCCAGCCTTACTACTGCATAAGGGTCTTTTAGCGCTGCTACTATACCTTTCATTTCCCATTCTTTCGGCGGTTTTGGCTTTTCTTCTTGAGCGCTAACCGAGGGTAAGGACAAAGAAATAATTAATAAAAAAGTAACCAAGAAAACCCAAATGGGAGCAACCTTGGGGCGGTGGCAGGAAAATGCAGTCATAAATCATACATATAAATAATTTTATTAACTTGCTTTTATTGTAAAAATTATTGTAAAAAGAATTTTCACTACCACAAATACGCCAGTGCTTCTGGGAGCATCTCAAATTTTGTCATTGCGAGCGTAATGAAATGAAGCGTTCGCGGAGCGCGTCCTCAGCAATCACAAATTCTAGATGTTGCGATTGCTTCATTCTGCTTCGCTGCATTCGCAATGACAAGCTATATTCTCGGTAAATTTTAAAAATTGAGATGCTCCCAGTGGGTCTTGCTCGGTGTTGTAGCAATCATATTTGATTTGTAAATAGATAAATCCCGTAGAGACGTTGCATGCAACGTCTCTACAGAATACATGCAACGTCTCTACAGAGTGGGAATATGAAAATGTATTTGATTCAAATAGAAACCGCTATAGTCGTCATTACAAATAAATCATCTAATTACTGTCTAGAAGTAGCAACTTTCACCTCTTCAATCGCGCCCGATCTCCCCATTGTTTTCGCCATTTCTTGATTGACACTTACTAAAACTCCCCCTGCATTCCCAGCACGAACTGTAAGTTCCTTATTTGCTTTCCAATTACGTTTACTTCCCTTCGCTAATTTACCTTCATATTTAACTTTGCCATCCGCTACCACCCGAATCCAAGATTCTTCTTTCAAAGTGATTCCTACTTGTACTTGTTTTTGGGATGGTTGATTATTTTTTTGATTCCCAACAGAGGAATCTTTTTCAGAATTTATCTGAGATTTTTCTGGATTTTGAGATAATTGCAACTGCGAATCATTTACATTACTATTAGCACTTAATGATGCAGTATTTAAGAAAGTAGATAAACCACTTATAGAAAATAAAATTAAGAAAATATAAATAAGATAAAGATGTACCGAGCTTAATTGTCCAATTGGTCTGACAACCCAGGGTGAATTAATCGTAATTTTACTCGAACCTAAAGGATAAGTACTAGCAAATTCCGCTCCATTAAAACCAAGGACATTAGCAAATTCTCTAATCAAACCTTGAGTATAAATTGGTTCTGGAAGCTCCGCTAAATTCGCTTGTTCTATTGCTTGCAATAACCGACGTGAAATCCTTGTCATTGCAACAATTTCATCCAGCGAAAAACCTTTTTCTTCACGACAAGTGCGTAGTTGGGCACCCATCTCCGTTAATCTTTCTGCTCTTTGCTCTTCTAGTGATATATTCGACTGCTGTTTTTCCTGCTTTTTAAACCACTTCATCTTTGGTTTGACTCCTTGGAATACCTTAATCATTAATGGGGATATACGGGGATTATTCGCACAAATTATTCGCACAAATTATTGATACAAATTATTGGTACAAAAAATTAACTTCAAAGTCTTTGAGATAACGGTATTGTCCTGGAGATAGACTCTCTTTTTTTGATGTATTTAATTTGATTTGACCAATAGCGGTACGATGCAGCTTGATTACTGGGTATCCCATTTGTTTCGCCACAAGGCGAATTTGGCGTTTTCTTCCTTCCTTGAGAATAATTTCGAGTTCACTAGTCGCAGCCAATTTTCTCAGCAGACGCACCTTTGCTGGTCTAGTTCTCCTTCCATCTAAAAGCACACCCTGACGCCATTGTTCTAATACTTCTTCCGGGGGAAATCCTTTTACTACTACTCGATAAGTCTTGGGGACACTGTGACGAGGATGAGTCAGTCGAAATGTTAGTTCGCCATCATTAGTTAATAATAATGCTCCTGTAGAATCAGCATCTAGACGACCAACAGGATGAATTCCTTTTCCTTTTCTCAGTTCTTGTGGTAATAAATCTAAAACCGTTTGTCTTCCCTGTGGGTCATCACATGTTGTTACAACACCTTTAGGTTTATGTAACAATAAGTACACTTTTTCCGGATTATTCTTAGGTAATACTGGATTATTATCAATTTCAATTATGTCAATTTGTGGGTCTATTTTTTGTCCTATATGTGCTAGCTCATTATTAACTTTTACGCGAGAATGCCTAATCATTTCTTCGGCTTTTCTTCGCGAAGCAACTCCCCACTGTGATAGTATTTTCTGTATTTTCACCCCCATCTGATACCTGGTATATTTTATATCTAGAAAATTAGTGTATATACTGCTTATGAATTATTGATAGCGATAATCGCTACATTTAAATTCTGCTCGAGTACATTTAAATCGTAACTTCACATTTATAAAGCTAGAGTAAACAAATGTCACATAATACCTCAAAGAAAAAAAAATCCAGAAAAATTCGTGTATTCACCAAAGTACTCACAGCGGCTCTTAAATTGTGGCTGCGATCGCAAGTAAGTCAAATATCCCAATTAGAACTGGAAATAAAAGCCAACGATGGTGAAATACTTTCTGGTTGCATACCCTGGGTATCAATTCTTGCTAGTGACGCAGTGTATCAAGGTATTCACCTGACCGAAGTCCAGCTGATAGCAGAAAATATTCGCATTAATATTGGCTCAGTACTCAAAGGTCAACCACTACAGCTACTAGAAACAGTCCGAGTGTTTGGTGAGTTGAGAATTGAAGAAAGCGACCTGAACGCTTCTCTTCCATCAACATTATTATCCGCAGCTTTAAACGATGTCATGACTCAGATTTTACCAGAAGATATTGCTAAATCCAAGTTAACTAATTGGCAAAAAATCATTATTGAAGAAAGGAAAATATTGCTCAATGGAAATTTATGTAAACAAAGTATTTACGAGCAAGTAGATATTGTTATTGGCTTAAGTTTATTGGGCTCTCAGAAGTTACAATTGTCTCCGATCCATATCACTAAATCTGATGAAAATATAATAAAAAATCATACAGAATATATTGATTTAGGAGACGATGTAGATATTCAATATTTGAATTTGAGTAAAGGAATACTTGCATGTAAGGGGACAGTGAATGTTAATCCTTAAATTAAATCCTTAAATTAGTCGTAAGCAAAATATTAACAGGTATTTTTTGTTGTACAATTTTTAACTATTACTTAAAAAAACCACAAATAAAACCGGGTAGTAGCTGGTTTAAGAAAAGATTAAAAATTGTTAATTTACTAACTATTCCTGTGTTTAGTTAGCTAATGCAAATTATTGGTATTAGTTTTTAATATTAATTATTACTCGAACGTTTTTGTAACAAGAAATGTAAATAAAATAGTTGGGGATTAAATATATGAAAACTAATTCCCTGACTATTAATCAATAGATAACTTAGTGCCTTGACACCTAGAGTGTTTTGCATTACATTGTAATACATGATATGTGGATAAAATATTGAATCTTAAAAATATTGAATCCCAATAATATTTAAATATAAGTCTTTAATTATAAAGTTAAAGTAACTTTACCATCCAATTACTACATTACAAAAAGATTCTGGTGTTGCTTACTAATTTTCATAGAGTTGTGACACCAATATTACTTGAAAAATATATTTGCATGCTAACTAGACTAATTTATTTGTCTAGCTATTTAAATCTCTATCTAATTAAATCTCTGTCTAACAGTTCCAATATGAAACAATAAGATTTTTACGATATTAAGGGCTTACTTATTTATTGATATCTGAACGATAGCAAATTACACATAACAAAATTTTTATACATAAATATCTTCCGAGTAATTTTTCAAATTTGATAGAAAATACTCGGATACGTAACATTTAAATTTGAAAATAGATTATCATCTGTAAATCTTGATTCCTTAATTTTTGATTGCTGCATAAATTCAAATATGGGATTTGATTATTTTGGTAAAAGTGACGACTATCGAAACAAAAATCAACCTAGCCTACTTGCTAATGGTTGGAGACCATTTAATCGTGAATTTGATTGGGATTTTTTGTGGCAATTATTTCATCAAGACACGCAAGAGTTAACTCAAAAAAGTTTGAATTTAGCAAGTCGTGTTGGAGAAAACTTAGGTAGAAATAATTATGCTTGGTGGGCAAACTTATTAAATATTTTCTCTGAAGATACGCGTTATGAAGTTGAAAAATTTTGGAATTACATTACACCAGAACCTTTATCGCCGGACTATCGTTACAAAGATATTCTAAGCACTGAGACTCCCATAGTTCAGTTTGTAAGCCGTAATAGTATTCCAATTGACTATGTCCTCAACCGTCTCCAGGAGATTGCTGTATTCAGAGTTTTAGATTTACTAGGTTGTCCGGATGTTATTACCCAATATTATTTAGAACGTGACTTTTATTTTCCTGTAGAAAAATTTAATGGTTGGGAGCGTTTGGATGTTGTCAACAGTGTGTACGCTTATTGGTCTCAACATGATGTTTGGCTCCAAATCGATCCCTATGACAGAGGTCGAAGACAATATACCTTAATGGCGAAAGATATACAGCCACTAATCAATAAAGCAACCTACGACTTAGCTGTGATGCTGAGTGGATACCAAAGTCGTGTGGGAAAAATTCATAGTGAATTCCCCATCAAAACTTTTGGAGCAAATATCCAAACTTTTACTGACTCAGTACAGCAAGCAATTCTTAATCAAAACCAGTTAGCTGTTCTGGTACACGGAAAACCTGGGACGGGGAAAACAGCTTGGACTCAAGCTGTTGCGAAAGAAATCCTTGCACCTTTGGGTTATGTTATCTTCATCTTGGATCATGATGCTATTTCCAACTTTGTTCCACCATCTTACTTAGAAAGAATTTGTCTCATTATCAACGAAGCAGATAATTTAGCTCAAGATCGCGCTAGTGAAGTAGCACAATATAGTAATAAAACAGAGCATATTTTGAGTTTACTTGATGGAACTCTATACCAGAGTGTTATTGATCATTCTGGCATACAAATGCGACAAAGATTAGTGGTTTTGATGACTTGTAACACTACTGAAAGATTAGACCCAGCAATGTTGCGTAAAGGAAGAGTAGATTTACTCCAAGAGTTCAGTCAAAAGTTTGTTTAATTATTATTTAAACGGGGAATATAGCAATCAGCAATTCCAAATCATTTATGAGATTCATGAAAATCAATATTGTAGAGGCGTTGCAGAGCCTGAAGCTTTGGCTTAACCTCTGCAATGTCTTTACTTTATCTGCTAATCAAATATGATTGCTATAAGTAACAGAAAATAGGGAGCAAAAACTTTCTCATTCAAGTATATTTTTACTAATGTAGATGAAAAAATTAAATAATTGAGAGCAGAATTGTGCCCGGTAGTCCACTGCTTTGCTAACAGAATTTGGGAGATAGGAGCCAGAATTGGAATCTCTTTGCACCTGCTTTCTGGAAGGTTAGTTATACCTTACTTACTTTTAATTAGCTATAAGTAGCTTTTAATTAGCTATAAGTAGTGAGATGTATCCCTGGTATGATGACGGAGGGGTAATTTGCAGAACCATTATGTTTACTGATGTAAATAACTCAGAATAAACATAGTAGCTGCGCGTGTTTGAATGGAATAATATATAGTCTTAAGGTTGTTTATGCTCCCAAAATCTCTTTAAAACGCAGCAAAAATTGCGTTATTTCTGAAACAATTACAGTAACATCTAGAGATTTAAGATGCTCTTAACTTGATGTAGATAATGACAGATTTAGGTAACAAGTTGGGTCAACTTATTCCTCATAAGCAACTAGAAGTACACAATCATCAAGTAAAGATGGAATTTCCGCAGTCGCAACAATTATTGCAACTAGTAATGGATAATATTCCCCAGTCCATATTCTGGAAAGACTGTAACGGTGTTTATCTGGGTTGCAACCGCAATTTTGCTCGCGATGCAGGTGTTGGAGAACCGGAAAATATTATTGGTAAAACAGATTACGATTTACCTTGGACATGCGAGGAAGCCGAATGGTACCGAGAATGCGATCGACGTGTGATGGAGGAAGGAATACCCCAACTCCATATTCATGAAACTCAGCAACAAGCAGATGGAAAACAATTTTGGGTGGATACCAATAAAATTCCACTCCGAGACTATCAGGGTAATATAGTTGGTATTCTCGGTACTTATGAGGATATAACTGAACGCAAACAAGGTGAAGAAAGCTTAAAAAAATTAAAGAACACCTTAGAGGCAAAAATAGAAGAACGCACTACACAACTTCGTCAAGTAGAAACACGTCTTTCCCGAATTACAGACAACTTACCAGGAATGATCTATCAGTTTCGCCTCGATTCCGATGGTAGTGTATCATTTCCTTATATTTCCTCTGGATGTCGGGAAATTTATGGACTTGAGCCGCAACAAGTACAGCAAAACTATGAATTGCTCTATAATTGCGTCCATCCAAGTGACTTCCCTGGTTTAGAAGAAAGTATTTTGACTTCTGCTCTAACACTAGAAAAATGGGAATATGAGTGGCGAATTACTACTATCTCCGGTCAACAGAAGTGGTTAAGGGGAATGTCTAAACCCGAATTACAATTAGATGGTTCTATTGTCTGGGATGGTTGTATCGTTGAAATCACCAAACGTAAGAAAGCTGAAGCAGAACTCAAAGAACTCAATGAGAAATTAGAAGCCAGAGTAGAAGAGCGCACTCTAGAACTACGCCAAAGTGAAAAAAGACTGCGAACTGTTATTTCCTATGCTCCAATTATTCTGTTTGCTTTAGATCGAGAAGCTCGCTTTACTTTTTCTGATGGTAAAGGTTTACAAGCTTTGGGACTTAAATCAGGAGAAGTCATTGGGGTTTCTGTCTATGAATTCTACCAAGATTTTCCTGAAATTCTTGCCCAAATTGATTCAGCTTTTGCAGGACAAGAAGTAACTGATGTTGTGAAAGTAAATGGAATATTTTTTGAAAGTCATTACTCCCCCCAGCGAAACCAAGCAGGTGAAATTATAGGGGTTACTGGGTTATCTGTAGATATTAGCGAACGTAAAAAAGTAGAAGCAGCTCTTAAAGAACAAATACAACTCTCTGTTTTTCGTGCTTCTATAAATTCTACACTGATAGCAAGTGGTAATTTACAGCATATTCTGCAACATTGTACCGAACTAGTTGTTAAATATCTCGATGCTGCTTTTGCTCGGATTTGGACCCTAAATCCACAAGAAAATGTTTTAGAGTTACAAGCCAGTGCCGGGATATATACCCATATTAATGGGTTTCACGGTCGCGTACCTGTAGGTAAGTACAAAATTGGTTTAATTGCTCAAGAACGCCAGCCACATTTAACTAATTCTGTACAAACTGACCCAAGAGTTACCGATAAAAAGTGGGCAAGAGAAGAATCTATGGTTGCTTTTGCAGGCTATCCTCTGATATTTAACCACAAATTGGTTGGGGTCATCGCAATGTTCGCCCGCCATGAATTATCAGAATCTGTTTTAAATGAGTTATCTTTCGTTGCAAATGAAATATCTCTCGGTATCAGTCGCAAACAAGCAGAAATTCAGTTGCATCACAAAGCAAATGAGTTAGAAAAGACTTTACACGAGTTAAAACATGCTCAAGCACAATTGATCCAAAGTGAGAAGATGTCTTCCTTGGGTCAAATGGTTGCAGGTGTTGCCCATGAGATTAATAATCCTGCTAATTTTATCTATGGTAATCTCACCCATGCAAGAGAATATACTCGAGATTTATTGGGTCTTTTGGAACTTTATCAAAAAAAATACCCTAATCCTCCCCAAGAAATTAAACGAGAAATCGAATCTATCGAACTTGATTTTCTCATTCACGATTTGACAAAACTATTTCGTTCCATGGAAGAAGGTACACGACGCATCCGAGAAATTGTAATTTCTCTGCGTAATTTTTCTCGTCTTGATGAGGCTTCATTTAAGCAGGTTGATATCCATGAAGGTATTGAAAGTACATTAATGATTTTGCAAAATCGTCTTAAAGCAAAATCAAATCGCCCAGAAATTAAGGTGTTCAAAAATTATGGTGACCTTCCTCAAGTTGAATGTTATCCCGGTCAACTCAACCAAGTATTTATGAATATCTTGATTAATGCTATTGATTCTTTGGAGTCAGATATAGCTGATAATTATAATCATTTACCAGAATTTCCAAGCCCTCAGATTTACATCCAAACTAAAAAAATAAATCAAAACAGGATTTCTGTTAATATTACAGACAACGGTGCTGGGATCGAACCAGGAATTTTTGCTAAGCTATTTGACCCATTTTTCACCACCAAAGATGTAGGTAAAGGTACTGGATTAGGTTTGTCAATTAGTTATCAAATTATTGTGGATGAACATGGTGGAAATTTATCGTTTGAATCAACTCTAGGAACAGGTGCTAGCTTCACTATCGAAATACCAATAACTCATTCCTTATTTCGCTTGCATTCAAGATAAACCTGAGATGAGCCAAGTAAAATTACAGATATTAAATAAATAAATTCAAGATATTAAACTAAAGGCATTAAACTCGCTATAAGTTCTTGATTTTGTTCATCTGTACCTACGGTGATGCGTAACTTATTTTTTAGACCGGGTTGTTTAAAATAACGAATTAAAATTCCTTGGGCTTTAAGTTTTAAGTATATATCTTCAGCATTATCTCGGGGTGGTTGAACGAGCAAAAAGTTTGTTTGGGAGTCCCAAACGCGAAAGCTTAGTTCTCTGAATTCTGATGCTAACTTTTCCCTTGATGTTGTAATTTTTTCTATGCAAGCATTCTTATAAGCTCGATCTAGGATTGCAGCAGCACCAACAGCACAGGCGATCGCATCTATATTGTAACTGTCTTTGATTTTATACAAACCTGTCAATAGTTTAGGATTCGCAATCCCAAAACCCAGCCTAATCCCTGCAAGAGAATATCCTTTCGATAAAGTCCGGATTGAAATTACATTGTCAAACTCTTTAACAATAGACAATGCATCTTCCGTTGTAAAATCAACATAAGCCTCATCAACAACTAACACACCGGACAGATTTGTAGCTAGCGATCGCAAATCTTTTAACGGTACTACATGTCCAGAAGGACTATTGGGTGTAGCGATGAATGTAATAGCACCATCAGCCCGAATAATTTCTTCAACAGGTAAACGATAATCTTCTGGGTAGGGAATTTCAATAACTTCAGCTGGTTGCATCGATGCCAAAGTACGATAAAGTACATAAGTTGGCATGGGGTAAACTACTTTTCGTCCTGGTTCAGCACAAGCGCGAATTACTAAATTTAAAACTTCATCGCTACCGTTACCAACAATTATCCAATCAGGGGGAACATCTAACACTTCACCCACAGCATTACGGAATTCATTTGCAAAAGGATCGGAATACCTGCGTAAACGTTTCCAGTCAAAATTTTGCAACACTTTTTCCACCGCAGGTGAAGGGGAATAGGGATTTTCATTACTATTAAGCTTAATAATTTTACTCCCAGGTTTGGGTTGTTCTCCGGGGATATATCCGGTCATTGCATCAATATTAGAACGAAAAAAACTACCCATTACTTTTTCCTTTGTTCTTATTCTTTGTAGTTAATTTATAAATTACTGCTTGTCACAAGTCTTAGAGACGCGATATGTCCTGTCTCTAGAATATGGCGAAAATAATGAATAGACCTACGGAGCAAGTAAATATTCCTTGATAAACTCTGAAACTCCATCACCATGAACTTTAGTTGCAACCCAATTAGCTTTTGCTTTGACTACATCTTGTGCGTTACCAACAGCAACTTTAAATCCACAAATATCGAAAAGTTGTAAATCATTCTCTGCATCGCCAATAGCAATTACTCGCTCACTTGTAAAATCAAAATGTAATAATGCTTTTTCTAGTCCCTTTGCTTTATCTATTCCTGCAGGTAAAATCAAAGGTCGGTTTTTATGGGGAATAATCTGTAGAGGAAATTTAAATTCATTGACTATAGCATTTACTTTTTCAGCATATTGACTGTAAACTGCCGTCACAACTCTATCTTGATGAAATGGGACGCCATTTTTCATTAATTGACCGAGAAATTCTAAGGGAGGACTATTTGCTAAAAATTCTAGTTTTCCAGTAGATGGAAAGTATAGGATTGCTCCATTTTCAGCAACAACTGAGTCAAACATTTCAATTTGGGGGCAGGCATATAATAAACTATCAAATCCCCTTCCTGTAACTATACTCAGAAGATAACCTGCTTCTTTTGCAAGTAATAAAGCTTTTTCGGCACTGTTAGTCAATGTACCTTTTGTAGCAATTGTCTCATCATAGTCAGTCGCCAACATTTTAAATTTAGACATCGATCTTGAGTAAGAAGTAAGAAGTAAGAAGTAAATAATTCACAATCCCCAGTCCCCAGTCGCTAATCCCCAGTAATACCTACTTCCCAATACAAAATTTACTAAATATGCGATCCAAAACTGATTCTGTCACCTCATCACCTGTAATTTCTCCTAAAGCTTGAATAGCACCCCGTAAATCAATTGACCAAAAATCAAAAGCTAAATGTTGTTGGGCTGTAATTTGTACCTGTTCTAAAGATTTTTTCGCTCTAACCAGTGCTGCAGCTTGTCGTTGATTAATGGCAATATCTAAGTCTGCAGCTTGTAGTTTACCCAAACCAATTTTCTCTAAAATCGCTGCTTCTAAAGCATCAATACCTTGATTTTGGGCAGCAGCTGTCATGACTCTAGAGTGTGACTCCTGAATTTGAGATTCAAGATTTATTATTTCATTTTCTGGTAACAAATCAATTTTGTTCGCCACTAAGATTACAGGACGATGTTTGATGCGATCGTAAATTTCTCCATCCGCATCTGTCCAACCAACAGAAGCATCAATAGTAAATAATATTAAATCTGCTGCTTTTGCTGCACCCTCAGAACGCTCGACACCAATTTTTTCAACTTGGTCTTCTGTATCTCTAATTCCTGCGGTATCTAGTACTTGTACTGGTATTCCACCAACAACTAACTGGGATTCCACAACATCCCGAGTAGTTCCAGGTAAATTAGTTACAATTGCTTTATCAGTGCGACTCCAAGCGTTTAACAGACTAGATTTTCCTACATTGGGGCGTCCAACAATTGCAACTCTCAAACCACTCCGCAACATTTCACCTTTATTTGCTGTTGCTAACAATTTAGCAATTTCAGCAATAAAATTTTCAATTTGTACTAATATCCCATCACAATCTAAAGGCGGTAAATCATCTTCAAAATCTATTCGGGCTTCAATTTCTGCTAAAACATCCAAGCATTGGGCGCGTAATTTTCCGATAGAAACAGCTAATTTACCTTGTATACCTGCAAGTGCTGCTTGTGCTGCTTGAGGAGATTTTGCACCTACCAAATCTTTTATGCTTTCAGCTTGAGTTAAATCTAGCCTCCCATTTAAAAAGGCGCGGAGGGTAAATTCTCCAGGTTGGGCGAGCCTCGCACCATTTTCCAAGCATAGTTGCAATACTTGTTGTACCGCCATAATTCCGCCATGACAGTGAAATTCCACCACATCTTCGCGGGTATAGGAACGAGGTGCTTTCATAATTAATAAAAGTGCTTCATCCACAGTTTGTTTTGTTTGGGGATGGCGGATATAACCATAAAGAATGCGGTGAGTTTCCCAAACTTGATTTCCCGGGGTATGAAAAATAGTCTCAGCAATTTTCATTGCTTCTGAACCAGAGACGCGCACGATTCCTACACTACCTTGTTGGGGGACAACAGCAGTAGCAATGGCTGTAATAGTTCCAGTGGTGGCAAATATTTCCGACATCAGCGCCTTTAATTGAGATTCAATATTTGTAATTGATATTGGTTAGATTAGCAATTTTGTGTTTTCTTTTCAGATTACTTTAGTTGATATCAGAGTTGATGTAATAGGTAATTTATCAAATTGGAGTTCATTCCCAGAGCAAATCTGACTAGCGATAAAATATTTAGGTAGGAGAAGGGTATTTCTACTTATCCGGTCTACAATTCCGGATTACCTTCTACAGTAGGCGCTTTAAGATGATGCGCGATTAGAGATCCAAAGAGAAAATAAACAAGGAAACCTGAAATGGAGAGCACCGAAATCAATTGCAAAGAAGCCTGTATTAATGGCTGTGTTTTAGGTGATAAATGTCCTAATACCGAGTACAGAGAAGAAGCGACAAAATTTATTGAGAATACCTCTTTAGATAAAATGTTAGAGATGGCAGAAGCTGCAAGAATGAAGAAAATGATGGAACCTCCCAAATGGGTTATTCCAGACGATTTGTAGCTGGGAGCTTTAATTAAGAAAATTTCTGTAAGCATTGCTTCTAACCCCCAACTATAACTTAGCTCAGTTGGGGTCGTTCACATCTCCCTATAAAACTATCATAGTACGCAAACATCACAAAATGTAATTCTAATTTTCGCAAACTAGAGGTAATTAATGGCTATCGTTAATCAATTCTTGAATAGGTTTATTAGAAGGTTGTTTGTCTTTAAGTTAAAAACCTACTTTTAAGATGATATTACATGCTTTTCTTGCTTTCGCTAAAGTAGTACATGGTGGCCTTACAAAACAAAATGAATAACAGTACAATTGCCGCAGCACAAAAAGCGCTTTTGGCTAAGCAACAATTACCGTCAACCTTTGGTTCAGATGCAGTACGCCCCAACTACGAAGGATTAGGATTGGCGAATATCGCGGCTCTGGCTATCGAACAACTTTGTCTTGATGCGCCAAGTTTAAGCGAGCAAGCAACATTACCAGCTTTTAATCCCAAATTATTAGGAGTTGACACGATCGCTTCTGCTTGGGAAGAATGGCTGCGACAAGCCCCAATTAATCATATGGTGTTATTAATTATGGATGGCTTGGGTTTCGATCAGTTGCAAAGCTTGATGGATGCAAAAGATACTCCAGAGCTTGCGATCGCTTCCCATAAACAGCAAGCTTTTTTTATGCCGATAACTTCCGTTTATCCCAGCACAACGGTCACTGCATTAACTTCAGCTGCAACAGGTTACGCACCGGCTCAACATGGCATAATGGGCACTAATATTTATTTCCGAGAAATTGGTAGCGTTGTTAACCTGATTGGTTTTTGTCCTAATATAGCTCCAACTTCTGCATCTTTTCTTGATACTCAACTTAATCCAGACACCTTACTACCCGTACCTAATATTTATTTGCGGATGGAGAAAGCTGGTGTGGATGTAGAAATTATCAATTTTTATCGATTCAAACAAACAAGTATCAGCCGTTATACTAGCGGAGGTAGTCAAGCCGGAACCAGTAACTTTAAAGGTTACATGACTGCTGCTGATGCTTTCGCTCAGTTACGTCAACGTTTGCTAGCCAGTAACAATCAAACAAAAAGCTTTACTTACATATATTTGCCTAACATCGATGGAGTTTCTCATCGCTACGGACCTTTAACTCCTTCATATCGGGCAGAAATTGCTGCAATTGATTTTGCCCTTAAACGCGAACTTTTAGATCCCCTAGCGGGTCACAGTGATACTGTTATGCTACTAACAGCAGACCACGGACAACGTCAGTCATTCCCAGATAAAATTTTATGGCTTGACGAACATCCGGATTTAACTAAATTTCTATCGGTCCCAGCGGTAACGGGTGAGTCGCGAATTCGTTTTTTACACGTCAAGCATGGAGCAGAAGCTGCTGTTCTTAACTATATGCAGCAAAATTTTAGCGAAGAATTCTTAATCGTAACTACTTCAGAAGCTATTGAGTTAGGTTTGTTTGGAATTCCCGGTAAAGAAATGAATATGGAATCCAAGGACAGAATTGGCGATTTGTTAGTTATTCCACGTGGAGAATGGATGTGTCGTCAGCAAGTTACTAAGGAAGAGCGTCATCATGGACCGACTGGAGTTCATGGTGGTTTAAGCCGCGCTGAAATGATAACCCCATTTTTAGCTTATCGTTTTTAGCTGTTAATTAACCTCTAGCTAGAAAATTTACTCATAATTTCTATCTTTTGGGAGTTTTCAGGCAATATAGTACTTCTAATATAATCTTCTCAACGTAGCATAGTCCTACTTACTGGTAAGAGTCACTTATCTATTTGATTTGCTGGAGGTTACTTGCACATGTGTTGATAGAGCTTGCTGAATGAAAGTTACTCCCAACTCGTAGACAGGTAAATGCAATCTACAGATTTATTTTGGATATATTTTTAGACCCTTACAATGGTGCTTAAAAACTTTATATCTAATTAGTTAAGGAGCTAAAAATCAGCCACTCCATTGGCATAGTAAATTACTTTTTTATAAACAATTAACTCCGTATATTTGAATCAGTTAATTTATCTTTTAGATGTCTAAATGTCTATATATCACTGAGCTTATATCGCATACAAGTAACGAAAGTTACTGTTTGTAGGGGTAAATAGATTATAATTTAAGTGATAGTAAATAGGAATTAATGCTGTTTAAATTTAGAAGGTATAAGTAATTTGCTCAAAATATCTATATTTTCGTGCAATTACTACTATTTACCCCAAATTAACCAGAATTATTTCCTACCGTCAAGATTATTTGTCTAAGTATTAGATAAACAACTTCACTACACTCTATAACAAGTGAGTATTGTTATATCTGTTGCTTTTCAGGCATTCATATTCAGCGAATGTATGAAAAGTATTTATATTTGTTAGGGTTTTTATTTATCTCAGTCAGATACTGGAGAAATTATTAAGTGCTTTAAAGTATTTTTATATTAAATTTCCGTCATTATACTCAGAACGTGGTGCTTTAAATAAATTTAAATTATAACTAAGATTACTTTTTTGAATTATGCAATGACTTCAATAATTTAATGAAACCATTGTAATTAGCTGCTTAGAAGGATGCAGTTTCACGACAAGAATTATGTGATGACAATCACAAAAACTTATGATTAAGATCCTCCCCTGAAATAGTTGTACTGGGCATAATACGTATAACTGAACTCTAGCCGAGTCATTAATAGGGAACACACTAATTGCCGACAGCCTTCCACCAAAGACTGTCGGTTTTTTATTTTCTTCAATCGGTTTCTTATAGTGACGTGGGAATTGATATCAGATAGAGCTAGGCAGTTATTAACCTAAGGTTTTCAGGCTAATAATTAAATCTTTAAGGATTGTGGAAATATCATAAGAAAGTAGTTCAAGACGTCTTTTGCAGAAGTGATAAAGGGGGTTGTAGTTCCCCTACTGAGCATTACTCCTCACAAATAAGTTTTATAGTCGATGTTATGTTTGACTACAAAATTTATAACTATGAATACTAAAGCCTTATATAATTCAGCTCATTCCAAATTCCACTCAGGAAGAGTGTGATTACTTCATAATGATTAATACCAGAAATTTTTGTGATAAACGCCGTACAGGCGTTTCGCGTTAGAAGCATCCTGACGCGTTCATCTATGAGGATGCTTCTAACCCATCGTTCCTATTTCCCAACACCTAAAAGTTCGTACCTTATCTAATTGAAAGTACTATTTTAACTAAAGCACTCAGACACAAAACTTAAACTGAAAGCTAAAACTCAGCACTCTGTGGTGTTCTGGGAAATGGAATTACATCACGAATATTAGTCATACCAGTCATGAATTGAACCAACCTTTCAAAGCCAAGTCCAAACCCTGCATGGGGGACAGTTCCATAACGTCGTAAATCCATATACCACCACAAATCTTCTGGTTCAAGTCCTTGAGCTTTGACTCGTCTCTCCAACACATCCAACCGTTCTTCCCGTTGAGAACCGCCAATTATTTCACCTATTTTGGGTGCAAGAATATCCATTGCAGCCACAGTTTTTTCGTCGTCATTCAGACGCATATAAAACGCTTTAATTTCTGTGGGGTAATCAGTAACAATCGTTGGTTTTTTAAATAATTTTTCGCAGAGATAGCGTTCGTGTTCAGATTGTAAATCTAAACCCCAACTTACTGGATATTCAAATTTAACCTTGGCTTTTTCTAGAAGCTTGATGGCTTCAGTGTAAGTAACACGTTCAAATTTATTGTCAATAATATTGTTAGCCGTTTCCAATACAGTTTTATCTATCCGCAGATTAAAAAATTCCATATCTTCGGAACAATGTTTTAAAACGTATTGGAAGATATACTTGAGAAACTCCTCGGCTAAATCCATATCTCCGTTAAGATCGCAAAAAGCCATCTCTGGTTCGACCATCCAAAATTCTGCTAAATGTCGGGAGGTATTGGAATTCTCTGCACGGAAAGTAGGACCGAAGGTATAGACGTTACTGAAGCTCATCGCCATAACTTCAGCTTCTAACTGACCGCTCACGGTCAAATATGTAGGTTTTGCAAAAAAATCTTTGCTGTAGTCTACTTCCTTTTTATCCGTAAGTGGAACATTTTTTAAATCTAAATTAGTAACGTTGAAAAGTTCACCCGCACCTTCACAGTCACTTGCGGTGATAATAGGTGTGTGTACCCATAAAAATTCCCGTTCTTGGAAGAATTGGTGAATTGCTGTAGCGCAAGCATTTCTCACCCGTAAAACAGCACCTAAAGAGTTGGTACGGTTACGTAGGTGTCCAATAGTGCGTAAAAATTCAAAGGAATGACGCTTCTTTTGTAAGGGGTAGGTTTCCGGATCTGCTTCACCGTAAACTTTGATAGTTTGTGCTTTGAGTTCGATTCGCTGTCCTTTTCCTTGGGAAGGTACTAATACTCCCGTAACTTCTACTGAAGCACCTGTATTTAGTTTCTTTAGAACAGCTTCATAATCTAATGTATTTTCGTCCAAAACTACTTGCAGACCAGCTAAGGAAGAACCATCGTTGACTTCTATAAAAGCAAATCCTTTTAATTCTCGTTTGGTTCGCACCCAACCACATGCTGTGAGTTTCTCTTCAGCTTCCCCACTGTGCAGTATGTCTTTAATCCGTCGATTTATCATCTTAACCAGCAAAACTTTTTAATAACCAGCCTATGATAACGCCCAATCCAGCAAAGCGGATGACTTGCCAGAAGGCATCTTTTAAGCCACTCTTGGAAAAAATGATAATACCACCAAATAGCGCCAGATAACTCCTGGAAAATAAACCCAAATTATCTTCTAAGGTTTCTAGTTGTGCTTTAACCTGTTCCAAATTTAATTTTAATTCTTGCTTCGAGTTCTTTTGAAGGGTTTGTTTTTTATTTTGTTTCTTTAGTTGCTCTAAGCGCTGAGCTAGTTCATTTTGACGTTGTCGCTCAGTAAGTATTTTACTGTAGCGGTTTTTTAAGACTTGAAGTGTTTGTTCAGCTTCAACAATTAATCCTTCAAATACCTCTAGGAGATTTTCTTCTTCAGACTGTTTAGATGGTCGATCAGGTAAATTCATACAAGGTTGTAAAGTAAAGGAAAACGCCTAAATAATGCCTACCTGTCATGTCTCAAGCTACCCATTTGAACCAAAGTAATCAATTAAGTGAAATTAGTACTCTAGAACTAGCTCAAGCTTTAATGGAGAGATTGAGTATTTCTCCTAACGATTGGCATCGACTCAAGTCTAACCGCAAAGCTCGTGCTTGCGAACAGACAGCAGCAGCATTAGTTTTTCTACTTAAAGACTCTCAACAAGAAGCCCTTCCGAGGCTGCAACAAGCTACTGGCTGGCTAGACAAGTCTATCAGTGCGCCACCTTGTCCTACCCACGGTCATAAGAAAAATAAAGAGTAGGCATTGTTAATCGCTATCTTTATCTTTGTTTATTTAGATTTAGGTAGCATTTGACGGTTGACACTTAGAACTCGACTGAGGTAAGTTAACCGTCAATTATTGGTTATCAAAGTTCTTAACCTAGATTTGATTTCAGTATGATATACATCACAGACATCCCCCAATCCCATGTTGTATATATTTGTAAGCGTTAGATAAGTGTTAGAATCTCACTGACTCTACTGTGTGTATCTGAGTGCTCTGCCTTCCAATATTCAAGATTTATTATTAAGTATGTTTATTTCGATAGTAAAGTAAGCAATCTCCTAAATTAAATTTAGGAGTGCTTCAGAAATCTAATAAACAACATACAATAGAGATTCCTTTTTATTATTCCAGACAATACCTATGTTCTCGTCCTCGAGAATAGTAGCATTGCGGAAATTAATTGTTATTACGTGAAAGTAAAGGTATCCTAGGACGACTTTCTAATTGTTTACAAAGTCTTAATTCGGTACCAGTTCTATTCCACTCAACTCGATCGAATATTAGATGCAAGATACTCAAACCACGACCACTTTCTGACTCATCTGGAGGAAGATACTCCTCAGGATCGTCACGATATTGACAATTCGGGTTGAAGCCACATCCTTGGTCTGAAATGATCCACCAGTACCTGTCGTCTATCAAAGAAAAACGAACAACTACCTTTTTACTAGGATCTAAATTGTTCCCATGTTTCGCTGCGTTAACTAAGGCTTCTTGAAGCCCTAAACGCAGTTCGGCTTGCATTTTGTTTGGTATTTCTGCCAGGAGTAAATCTAAAATTGGGCAGAGATATAGAGTTGAGGCGAAACTAATAGTGCCCCAATTACGTCCGACAGGACGGAGTGAAATAGTAATCACAAGAGAAACCCCGTAGCTTCAGAGTTAGCTAGACATCAGGCAAGCTGTCACAGGCACCCTGATTAAAATTTAGGTGGTCTTCTTTCCTTCAAGCAAGTTTTAATCTTTAGAAATAAATTTTGAAAATGCTTATTACACTGACTATCTTTTATAGAATTAAGTTCTTGAATTAAGTTGATAACAAATCAGATTTTTGTATATTTATCTGCAACTGCAGTTCATAACTAAAAATTACTTTTAAGCCAAAAGAGTGTTCATATACTCTTTACTTTTGCTGATTTGTAATTTAAACAACTAAATTTATAACTTTTAAGAAGTCCATGCAGCTTTAATTTATTTACTCAAAAGGAATCATATTTTCAGATTAGTTCAATTTTAGCATTTTTACTATACGCTAGGCTACAAATTTGGAATTTGACTTTTTTGTAAAGGACTTACTTCCCGCATCTATTTGTGATAATACAGCGAAAGCTGCTGCTTCGACGTGAGCGGTTTGTGGAAAGAAATCGGCGGGCACTATCCTAGTTATATTATATACTTTATCTTGGCAAAGTAATTTCAAGTCTCGAGCTAAGGTTGAAGCTTTGCAGCTAACGTATACAATACGCTCTGGCTTTGACATAAGAAGTGTTTCAATCACTTGGATGTCGCATCCCTTGCGTGGAGGGTCGAGTAAAACAATATCTGGAGTCAAATCCATTTTAGGTAGCAATTCCTCTACTTTACCTGCATAAAATGTAACATTGTCAATGTTGTTGATTCGGGCGTTCAATTTTGCTTGTTCTACAGCTTTGACTTGCATTTCTAGACCCACGGCTTGTCCTACTTGTTTGGCAAGTGGCAGAGTTAATGTGCCAATGCCACAGTAAGTATCAAGAAGCAATTCATTACCTTGTAAATTCAGTTCTGACTGAATAATTTGCAACAGAGATTCAGCTGTCTCTGTATATACTTGGAAAAAAGTTTCAGCTTGAATTTGAAATTCCAAACCGGCAAATTTTTCTCGCAGATAAGGTCTGCCAGCGATACAACGAGTATCAGATCCAAATATGACATTCGTACGTTCGCCATTCTGGTTTAACATCACTCCTACAAGCGGGGGATAGTGGTCTAACCACTCTTGTGCTTGTTCTTCTATTCCTGGTATATTTACTTGTTTAGCTACTATTGTTAATAAGATTTCGCCAGTCCGACGACCGATCCGGAAGCTGATGTGACGAATTTCTCCTTGGTGTAGCTTTTCGTTGTATGGTTTCCAACCCCGTCGCTCTATGTCTTGTTTAACCCTTTTGAGTAAAGGTTCCAAGCGAACGTCTTGTATAGGGCAATGATTCAAATTAATTAATTTGTGGCTATTTTTTTGATAGTAACCAGCAATAAATTTACCGTTACCAGAAGTACCCACAGGATAGGTCGCTTTATTGCGATAACCCAGCGCTTCAAGTGCTTTTAAAACTGGAGCAACCGGAGGGTTCGCAAAACCTCCAATTCGTTCCAAGGCTTGAATTACTCGATTGCGCTTTGCTTCTAGCTGTAATTGATAATTGATATGTTGCCACTGACAACCACCACACTTGTCTGCCACAATACATGATGGCCGAATACGATTGGGTGATGGCTGTCTAATTTCCTGTAACTTGCCATGGGCATATTTAGGTTTCACATGTCGCAGTCTAGCAATAACCCTATCGCCCGGAACTGTATCTGCTACAAATACTACTCGTCCATCCTTTTTACCAACTCCATCTCCTGTATCATTCAAATCAACAATCTCAACTTCGATTAATTCACCCTGTCGCCATTTGGTTTCAGTCATTGCTATTTAGCTGTTTATTTAGTTCATTTTCACTGCTTACATTCAATAGTTGCAGCGTTATAAGCTAATAGTTAATGGATAACGGGTAAAAGTTATGAGCAAGGAGTAAGATTGTTCATTTTACCCGTAACAGCTGCCATATGTCCAAATAAAATTTTTAGTAGCCATTTTGCAGTGTTGCGATCGCATAAACTTTATTGACATATTTTAAGTATCTTGGCGTGTAAAGTACTGAAAAATCATACGTTTCGGCTTATCCCATCGGTTTTTATCATCGACCAAATCATGCTCTGTATTTTTGGATGAAGGGGTAATTATTACAATTTTCTCAAGCACCAGTACCTTGAAAACCTCTGGGCAAAATTGAACAATTTGAACAGAACTGTAGTAAGCCTTAATTAATAACTGTTCACTTCTACCCCTTAGACTCGTTAAACTAGCTAATAATATTTCATTTAAGACAATCGAAATAATCATGACTGTAGTAAGCCAAGTTATTCTGAAAGCTGATGACGAACTGCGTTACCCCAGCAGTGGCGAACTTAAGAATATCCAAGATTTTTTACAAACTGGACAACAAAGAGTAAGAATTGCCACAACCCTTTCTGAAAACGAGAAAAAAATAGTTGATCAAGCAACTAAACAATTATGGCAAAAGCGACCTGATTTTATCTCTCCTGGCGGTAATGCTTACGGACAGAAGGAGCGTTCCCTTTGTATCCGTGATTTTGGCTGGTATTTGCGCTTGATTACTTACGGTGTTCTTGCTGGAGATGTGGATCCTATTGAAGACATTGGCCTAGTCGGCGTACGTGAAATGTATAATTCTTTGGGAGTACCCGTTCCTGGAATGGTCGAAGCAATTAACTGTTTGAAAAAAGCTTCCTTGGAATTACTTAGCACAGAAGATGCCAATGAAGCCGCACCTTACTTTGATTACATCATTCAAGCAATGTCCTAACTGAGACTCTAGTGCCGCCTAGTTGGGTATTCTTTGGGCTTTTGAGGGAATAATTATAAACCAATAAGTTCAGGGAAAACTATTAGTCCCCAAAATCTATAAAATTCCCAATTTGATTTATCTTCCCCGCAAGTATTGGTGATTCTGGCTGTATTAGTCAATTCACTAAGTAAGTGCGGGGAAATTCTATTTAAATATGTTTATAAAATTACATATACTTATTCGCAAACTATAGTAGGGAGTAAAATTAGATATCTTCTTTATAGCTAATGTTACGCGTTTACACTTGTAATTGACAAAAAAATCAAAAATTATTTTCTAATCTAAAAATTGAAGGCTAATTTTAATATCTATAGGATCGATAAAAATAAGATCGATAAAAATGAAGTTTGTATGATGCTATTATTTTTATGAATAATTTATTCAATGTAAATAATTAAATATCCGGAAGGTTTCAGTAATTTATAAAAAAAAGATTTATTTTTGAATATAAAATTTACGTAAAATTTAATAAGACTTTTATTTAGCTTCAAAAATAGGAAATGAAATGACAAGCAAGAATAGCATAAGTATCTCTATCTTTCTTGATAAAGAGAATTTATGAATACCCCAAACAGAAAATTTTCGATAAGGATGAATACATCAAGTCTGCATAAAACTTGACTATCTGTTGATTATTTATGAATATTCCGCCCTGAGATGTGAGGAACTGGCGGAGAATCTACACCCAAATGTCTGAAGTAAGATAGTAACTATTTCTATGCTGTCTTGTATGCAGGAATCTAATAAAGTCATAAGATACTGCAACAAGTAAGAGATTAATTGAAATTGAAATACCGATCTATTCTCAGTGCCATTGCACCCTTTTAATTTGATATTGGCTATGGCATTTGAGAGTAGGTGCAGCTAAAAGTAAAATCATGAATGTATTTCACATTCCATCAAAAAACGTGGCGGTCGTATTCTTTTAAGAACAAATACATTTGTTTTACTTACCTAAGATAAATATTTTGAGACAGATTGACCCTGGTATATGCTCCATAATATCTGATTTGCAGAAGCCACTTAAGCTTTGCTCATCTGCATTTTTACAATTCCCCTATCTTAGGTATCAGAGTAAATCGTTGTGCAGTGGAAGGTATTATCCCTAATTTAAGGAAGTGAGAATAACGAAGTAGCTAGATTATTGATTTGAAAGTTCTGCTACAGACGTACGATTCATTTCTCGTATCCAAGCTAAAAGTGCATTTAAATATGCATTTGCAACTTTGCTCGCGACCTGTCTACCATCAAATGCAATGTTAAGGCTAGTAATCCCTTCAAGTAACATTTGGGAGCCTTTGTCGGTTAAGGTCACATTATTTTGACCGCTGCTTTTGATTGCTCCAACTTTCATTAGCTGTCTGAAGACACGTTGGTATGCACCGATTCTTTCATTTTTTCGCTTGATTCGGGTAATTAAATCTGAAGTATTAACTTCTTTAGTTTGGGCTCCAGAATCCCACAAAGCTAATAATAAGAGAGTTTGAGCGTTATCTTTCTTTGCTGTAGCTTTAGTTTTGGTTGTCTTTTTGCTATTGGACTTAGCTTTTACTTGCTCGCCAACCTTCGCACTAACCTTTTCAGAAGCTGATTTAGCTTTGGTCTGCTTAGTTGTGCTTGGAGCTTTCTCAGTATTGGCTTTTGTAGAAGTTTTCTTGGAAGTTGATTTACTTCTAGTTTTTTTGGTAGCAACTGGAGCTTTCTCGATAGAAGCTTTTGCAGTAGCAGTTTTCTTGGAAGTTGATTTAGCTTTGGTCTTCTTAGTTGTAACTGGAGCTTCCTCGGTAGCTACCTTTGTAGCAGTAGCAATTTTCTTGGAAGTTGATTTAGCTTTGGTCTTCTTAGTTGTAGTTGGAGCTTGCTCAGTCTTAGCCTTTGCAGCAGTTTTCTTAGAGTTAGACTTGGCTCTAGTTTGCTTGGTACTAGTTAGAGATTTTTTTTCGTTAGCTTTTTTAGGTTCTTGCTTTTGAGTGCTAGCTTTAGCCTTAGTTTTTGTCTCCACAGTCATAGTTTCACTAACGCTTTCATTTACGGAATTCTGATCTTTTGATTTTCTAGTGCGAGACTTTAGGGTAGTCGTTTTAGGATTAGATTTAGTCTTACTGTTAGTACTAGAACTAATTTTAGATTTTCTACTTTGAGAAGTTGTTTTTCTTGATGCCATTTTGCGTGTTTAATTTTACCTCCATAACCAGGATAATCTAGCGATCTATCTTTCTGGAGTATGGCAAAAAACATCAAGAAAATTTCTCTAAGGTATTTTGCCCTGGAGTATTTTTATTAACAAAAAATGAGAGCAAACAATCTATTTTGCCTGATACTAAGTTTAATAAAGAATAAGATAAATTTATTCCCTGGAGTTAATCTTTGTATTGAGGAATTTTTCTTAAATAAAGGCATGAGTATAAAGTATCGTCAGTGACTCAGGTCATGATATCTAGAATCTTTACTGGAAAATAATCTAAGATTGCAGAACGAAGATTTCTCCAATATTCAAATAATCTTGAGGTTGAATGATTGAATAAAAATCTCATTCAATCAAAACTTTGTAATCATAGGGTTTTGGGAATGCCACTCCAGTATAAAACCCCTCTTTCAAGGGGTTCATAGATCCAGTTAAAGGAATGAAAACTTCATATCTTTAAACTAGGGATATTTAATTACCTATCTGCAAATGATTACCATCTTCAAACAGCATATAGGAATCCTTGTGGATATGGGATTATTGAATCCACAAATGTCACACAATTCTTTATTTAAATTCTTCCAGTTGATCTAAGCGCAACCAGATGTTAGGGGTTGGAACCTTTCCAAATTTTACCAGAGCATAATCACCTTTAAGATCTAAAATTTCTCCGCGACTTTCAAATAAATAGGACGGGAAACGGGAGTCACTGGCTGTAGCTTCGGTACTATTTTCCAGTTGCTCGCGGATTGCACGAACCATTGTTCCTTTTTTGATCGGCATTACAATTCCTCTTGAGGCTAGTGAAATGTATTCTCAAAGATTTTAGCTTTTAGGGAAGTTGAATTACTCAGGTAATTGGTAATTGGTAATTGGTAATTGGTAATGGGTAATGGGTAATGGGTAATGGGTAATGGGTGTTAGCACAAGCGTGGCGTATGACTGGCGTCACGCTTGTGCTAAGAGCCATAAGCACTGCGTCTTGCCTGCCTTGCGGCATATGGTAATTAGTCATCAGTTTACTTTTCCTAGTGGGAAAAGCAATTGGCAAATCTGAAGGTAATTTTACTGGTAGTTACGAGCGTTAATTCTGGTGAGTATAACTACGACTTATAAAGACCTCTTTATATTCTTTCTTCTCGAACTGCCCCATTCCAGATCATTTCTGACATTGATCGCAAAAATGAGTAGAACGTCCTGCTAGTCTAATTTTCTGAATGGGTGTCTCACAAATCCTACAGGGTTCCCCAGCCCGGTTATAAACAAATGCCAAACCACCATAATTTCCGTTAATACCTTTGACATTGAGGAAATTGCTAAATGTTGTACCGCCGACTTCAATGCTTGCTTTTAAGACTTCAATAATTGCTATTCGTAAGTCCTTAATTTGTTTTTCCTGCAAATTCAAGCATAAGGTTTCTGGTAAAATACCACTTTTAAACAGTGCCTCATCTGCATAAATATTACCTAAACCGGCGACTACCGATTGATCTAATAGTGCAGCTTTAATCGAACGACGGCGATTATGGAGTTTATTTGCTAAGTACTTAGTTGTGAATTCTGATACAAATGGATCTACCGCTAACTTACTCAAACCTGGAATCGCACTTTCAATTTCAACTTTTGGAGGAACCCACCACATCTGACCAAAAGTGCGTTGATCGACAAAACGTAATTCCTGTTCTTTACCAAAGAATATTCTAACTCTCGTGTGCTTATGTACTGGTTCCTGAGGATGCAGCCACAATAATTGACCTGTCATTCGCAAATGTACGCCCAGCCAGCTTTTTTGGGAGTCATAAGAAATCTGGTCCTTGTGTATTCCATTTTCCTGTTTCCTGGGAGCTACAGGCATAAGTTCGGCGAGAAGATACTTACCGCGACGGTACCAACTAGTAATTCTGCTTTCTTGAATCCCATCCAAAAATTCAGCAGCAGAAAAAGGATAGGCGATGGTGCGGTGAAGCAACACATCCCCACCCGTTATTTTTTGATCGAGGGTTAGTTGGTTTAACCCCCGTTTGACAGTTTCAACTTCAGGTAGTTCAGGCACAATTTAACGGGACTCGGTACCTTGATTGGGATCGCCCTCTACTTTTGCGCTGCTTCCTTTTCCAGTATTCCTTTCTGTAGGATTCACAGGAGTTTGTTTCCCACCGGAAGCTGTAGGAGTTTTCTTCTTCCCTTTGGGTGCTTCTACTTCTAGCAACTCATCAAGAGCAAAATTATTGGTATTAATGCCAGAGTAGTTAACTTTGTTAAACCGCACAATCGCAGGATACTTGATACCACTTTTGTCAATTGTTGCCACTGTACCCACATCTTGGTACCAGTAAGATTCCCGACGAAGAATACGAACTTTAGAACCACGTTGAACCATAAGTTTTTTACCCTTTAGTTATCAATTACCATTTTATGTTTGGCTAATTGATTTCACTCTACAACCTGAAGGCATCCTTCAGAGGCTTTGTTAAGTTATTTTTCTTGAAAATTGGAGATTAGGTATTGGATGTTAAGACAGGGTAAATACTTAAATCCTAAAAATATTTGTACTACTTATCTACACTATTAATGATTTTAGGAAGTTCAACTGTTAACCAAGCTTTATTTATTTTTGATTAATGCAATGCAGATTCAAAAATTACAGATATTTATCCTTGACAAAACTTTAAGGGTCAAATAACATGTTTGGTCGCAAACAATAGAATAGACCATCCTATGTTTTAACTAAAACAAACACGCTGCCCTCATTACCTCTACCAATTCGTAAATCGTTATCAATATAAGTGATATCTAACCAACCTTGTTGTTCGTTATTTTTGAACATAAAATCGATCGCAGTAAACTTTTTACCAGTTTCAATTTCTCGAATGAATTCGCTGGGAGATTGATAGCGAATTAAGCTTTGCAAACCGATGATGGAACGTTCAAAATTCACACTAACGCGACGACGAGAAACTGGCTCGAATTTGGCTGCAACCCCAATTAAACCCTCTAGAAACGGCAAACCATAGATCTCAGCTATATTGTAAACTCGTTGACTCTCTACGCGAATACACTGGTAAATTTGTCCAAGTTTATAAAAGGGTAGCCGATCGAGCCTTAGTAATGCTTTGCTGGTAGTGTATAGTAAACGCCAGTTACCATCAAGCAGATGAACGGATTCAAGTAAATATGGGTTTGGATTTAAATCTTCCAGGGTGGCGATCGCAGCCAATATAGCTTGCTTTTCGGTCTCATTTGTTAATATACCGCGATTTTTCCCGCCAATCGTATTTAAAAGATTTGTTTTTGCGATCATCACTTGTTCAATCCCAGATTAATAAGTTGATTTCAAACAGATTCAGAAATAGTCTTTTATTTAGATGTATCAATAAATTAGATGTGTAGCATCCTACAAATTATTAATATTTGGTGGTGTTTGCTCGCCCATTATTTATCAAAGGATTTAATTTTTTCACTGATTGTTGTTTAAAAGAGTTGAATGAATAACTAACATTCTCAATCATCAAGTGATAGACTCTAAATTGTCTAGTTTCGTTAACATGAATTTGTCTCTTCCCCAGTATGTTAAATTCTCCTTTACGTGAAGCGCCTCGCAATCAAAGAGCAGCTGTAATTCCACTCAAACAAGAGTCATCATTATTGGATTGGTTGCGTTCTAGTGGACGTTTAATATCGCGTACTGTTCAAGAACAGGAACTTTCTGAAGAAGAGGAAGAAATTGAAACCCTAATGAGTGCTGATGATGGGATTGGTTACGACGATGATGTAGATGATGATGATGAAGAAGAGATCGCTGTAGAAGAGTAATCATTAAATTAATCCTGATAAGGCTGATTTGGGAGTCGGTGCAAATAACCACTGTGGTCAACTTTTTGAAGTGTGGAGTGAAGGAAAAATCCGTGGACGCTAAATTGTCTCCTCAACAAGGGATAAATCTCTCTGGCATCAGTCTGGTCTCTATTTTAGGTGTAGGCCTCGGTACTGCCTCACTAGTATTAGATGGGATCGCAAATAGATCGCCTTGGCAAGGAAATTCTCTAACTTTACCGCTTTTATTTTGCGCACTCTCTTGTGCTGCAATTGGCTTTTGGGTCGTACCTTTACTGCAAATGCTAAAAACTGGGCAAATCATCCGGGAGGAAGGTCCTCAAGCTCATTTGAAAAAAGCGGGTACCCCAACTATGGGTGGTATTTTCTTTATACCGGTAGGCGTTTTTGCTTCCTGTGTATGGTCTAATTTTGCTCCAGAGGTACTTGCTGTTTCTGCTCTAACTCTGGGTTATGGTTTGATAGGTTGGGTAGATGATTGGCAAATTTTACGTCGCAAATCAAATAAAGGTATATCACCTAAGATGAAGCTGGCATTGCAGGTAATTTTTGCTGCAATGTTTTGTTTATGGCTAATCTCAAATCAACCTTCCGATATTACTAATATAGCTTTACCATTAGGTTTTTCTCTGCCTTTGGGTTTATTATTTTGGCCTCTAGCTGGTTTTGTGCTGGTGGCAGAAAGTAATGCTACTAATCTCACAGATGGAGTTGACGGTTTAGCTGCAGGAACGGTTGCGATCGCTTTATTGGTTTTGGGTGCTCTTGTTGCTCCTGATTCCCCTGGCTTGATGATTTTCTGTGCCTCTTTAAGCGGTAGTTGTTTGGGATTTTTGGCACATAATAGGAATCCAGCCCGCGTTTTTATGGGCGATACGGGTTCTTTGGCGTTAGGAGGAGCTTTAGCTTCAGTAGCTTTGCTTACTAACAGCCTGGCATCACTCTTCATCCTCAGCGGTATATTCTTTGTGGAAACACTTTCGGTAATGGCGCAGGTAAGTTACTACAAAGCCACAAAGGGACCGGATGGGAAAGGTAAACGTTTGTTTAAGATGGCACCTTTGCACCATCATCTTGAATTATCTGGATGGTCAGAATTACAAGTTGTAGCTGTATTTTATATGGTTGGTGCAATTTTAGGAGTTATAAGTTTGTTTGGCGCTCAAATGTAGACGGTCAAATATAAATAAAATTAGTTTTTAATTCATTTTCATAAAAATTGAATGATTGATTCTTAACCTCCTCAAATTGAGGGGGTTTTTTGATATCAACAATTATATAGCGCTATGCCCGAGTCGTTGTAAGCGTGCCAGATCCGCCTTTAGTGCAGCTAGAGGCTAGAGGCTAGAGGCTATGCCGACGCCGCCGACGAAGGCTCTGACTAACGTCACCTTGGGGATCCGCCGACGCCCTTCTAATCTAGCTATTGCGTGTCCGTAGGACAAAAGTAAAAAGTAAAAACAGATCGCGCCCATAACTAAGGTCACCAGCGGGTCCGGCTACAAAAAGTTTATACTCATAGCTTTGCGGAATTTACCAATGTCCTAACTTTATTACGTATTACGTAGTGCTATAGTCCAAAAGTTATTGCAATATTTGACGCGTAAAATTTAGCATCACTTCAGAACCATCAAAAATAACTTTGTTAATTATGGATTAATTGTCATAAGCCCATAAATATTAAATTGATGTTTCAGTATTCTACTTCCTGCCTGCCGGTTCAAAATGGTTGTTGTTACAAAACATAATTGTTGTTACCCAAAGTATTTAATCTTTCTTGTGCAATTGACCAACCAAATGAACTAATTCTGGCAATATTAACTTTTCCATTGCCAAACGTACTGCATTGCTAGAACCGGGAAGGGAGAAAATTAATTTCTGTTGATAAACTCCTGCAACTGCACGAGACGCAATTGCCCGCGAACCTATGTCTTGATAACTAAGAAATCTAAATATTTCGCCGAATCCAGGTAATGTTTTTTCTAGTAATTTCTCAATCGCATCGTAGGTTGTATCTCTCGGTGCAATACCAGTACCACCATTCAGGACGATAGTATCTAAATTTGATTGTTTGCCCAATAATGTCAAACACTTTTGAATTTCTGCCGGTTCGTCCTTAAGAATTTTATAAGTCTCAATATTGTGATGGGCTTGTCTGAGAAATTGCTGTATTAGATCGCCGCTTTTATCTGTTTGTGGAGTTCTTGTATCGCTAACGGTAATCACAGCACAGTTGACTTTGATTTCTGAATTATCTGGATGAGGGATATTAGCCATTAGTAATTATTTCCAGGCGCATTATTGCGGACTACTATATCCCAGAATTACCGTTGCGAGCGGCTACTGTCATCAGCCATTTGTCTGACAATTCGTAAAGAAATGACTAGTGACTAATGACCAATAACCAACAATAGGTAAGTTCTAAGATTTATTCAATCCCAAGCCATTTTCTTCTGCATAGCGTTGCATAAAGCGCATGAAACGTTCCCATTCCTGGGCTGATTTCATTAGATGAACTGCTTCTAAAGCCTCTGGTTTCCCATTAATAAATTTTCCTTTAACTTCACGGGTGACAATCTCTCCTTCTTCGTCAACCATGTACATTCCCGTGATCTCTTCTGTATAACCTTCACTTAAAGCTGTAGGATTTTGAAAAATAAATGTTGCTGTACCGCTATTTCCAGTTTTCGATCTTGTTAGGCGAACTTCAGGAATTACTTCTTCGTTTATACCCCTTGAAAATTGAATTTTTGCCATGATGAGTGAATTTTAACTTTATTTAATACTTAAACTAATATTCTCTCATCATTTAGGGTTCTCTGGCGATCGGGGATTGACGATAGCACTGCGTGCCGCCTTGCGGCATATGGCGATTAGGGATTGGGGAAAAAGTCATCACTTCTGACTTCTGTAGAGACGTAGCAGAGGCTACGCCGACGCCAAAGGCTCTGCTACGTCTCTACGACTTCTGACTTCTGTTAGCAAAGCGGTGCGCTACCGCGCACAATTCTGACTCACTCAGCTTCTCGTTCCAGGAGCAAAGTAACAGGACCATCATTTTCTATCGCTACTTGCATCATCGCCCCAAATTTACCAGTTTCTACCCTTAAACTACTAGCGCGTAATTTTTCTATAAAAATATTATATAGTTCCTCAGCAATCTGAGGTTTTGCTGAACGATCAAAAGAAGGACGACGACCTTTGCGACAATTTCCGTACAGTGTAAATTGACTGACAACAAGTAATTCGCCACCAATTTCCTCTACGGATTTTTCCCAACGGTCACCACCTTCATGTTCTGGAAATAATCTTAAATCCAAACATTTGCGTACCATCCAGTCGATCTCGACATTAGTGTCAGTTGCAGCAATACCCACAAGCAGGTTAAGCCCGCGTCCAATTTTACCGACAACTTTATCTTCAACCACAACTTGGGATGATTTAACTCGCTGGATGATGACGCGCATATTTGTTTGAGATTATTTATTGCTTTCTTGTCATTATTAGACCCCTGGTAACCAGTAAGCAATTACCAATTACCATATGACGCTTACGCGTCACGCCTTGCTAACACTGCGCTAGCAGTGCGGGCGCATACCAATTACCAGTTACCAAAACTATTTCCCAAAACCTTGACCTCGATGTGTAGAAGGAAGACAAATACAATTTTCCAACTGTTCCAGTAATTTATCCTGTTCTAGGTTTTGACCAATAAGTACAAGTTGATTTTTCTTCTCGGTTTTCCACTCATCGTCATCTAAGGTAAAGCGTTTACCGCATAGGTGAAAAATATGACGTGCAGGGCTTTCATCAAACCATAAAATCCCTTTTGCCCGAAAGATTGTTTCGGGTAGTTGATTGTCTAGGAAATATTGAAATTTCTTAATAGATAGGGGTTTATCACTCTGGAAGGAAATGGAACTAAAACCGTCATTTTCTAAATGATGGGAATGATGATGGTGGTGGTCGTGGTCATGATGGTCGTGACCGCACTCAGAATGGTCGTGTTCATCATGTTCGTCACTACATTCAGAATGGTCGTGGTCATGATGGTCGTGGTTGTGATGATCGTGACTATGGTCGTGATGATCGTGGTTATGACCTTCGTTCTCAGTAGTTTGGAAATATTTATCTGTTTCGAATAAACCCACACTAAGAATCAAGGGTAGAGCGACTTGAGAATTTGTAGTGCGGAGAATTCTTGCACCTTCCTTCATATCTTTTATTCTGACTTCTAAAGCATCTAAATCTGCTTCATCTACCAAGTCAGCTTTATTTAGCAAAATAACATCACCGTAAGTTATTTGCTTGAGTGCAGCTTCGGAATTAAATAAATCCAAACTAAAATTAGCTGAATCCACCAAGGTGACAATTGAATCCAAGCGAGTGAGATCGCGTAACTCAGTACTTAAAAATGTCAGTGCAACTGGTAATGGGTCGGCAATTCCAGTTGTTTCTACAACTAAGTAATCAATGTTTTCTTGGCGTTCCAAAACCTTATAGACGGCATCTACCAAGTCGCTGTTAATAGTACAGCAAATACAGCCATTGCTTAATTCCACCATGTTATCGTCTTTATCTTCATTGGTGGAAACGATTAACTCGTTATCAATGCCTATTTCACCAAACTCGTTGACCAAAACAGCAGTTTTAACGCCCTGCTGATTGCTCAAGATATGGTTGAGTAATGTTGTCTTACCACTACCAAGGAAACCAGTAATAATGGTGACTGGCAAACCTTGTTTTGGGATATCTATTGCTTGTTGTTCAGAAGTAACTGCTTGCATAAGCCTGGGATCGAAATGCGATGGGAATTTGATGGTGGCGCAAAGAGTCCAGAAAACACTAGGATAAGGATGCTGGACTAACTCCATTGCTTTTACATATTATTATTGCTTATCTGCAATTTTAGGATTATTTGATTTTAGGATTATTTGATTTTAGGATTATTTGATTTTAGGATTATTTGACTTTAGGATTTTTTATTTATGAGTCTTAGCGTTTACAACTCCTTGACCCGTCGCCAAGAGGCATTTGAGACAGTAGAACCTGGAAAGGTAAAGATGTATTACTGTGGTGTGACAGTTTATGATTACTGTCATTTGGGTCATGCTAGGGCTTGTATCGTATGGGATGTTGTTCGTCGCTATCTTGATTTTCGTGGTTATCAGGTACGTTACGTCCAGAATTTTACTGATATTGATGACAAAATTCTTAATCGCGCTAGAAAAGAAGATTCCTCGATGAAAGCTGTTGCCGAAAAATATATCGACGCTTACTTTGAGGATATGGCGCGCCTGAATGTCAAGGAAGCTGATGAGTATCCCCGTGCAACTCACACCATGAATGGTATTCAGCGTTTAATTCACGATTTGGAACATAAAGGTTATGCTTACCCTTCCGAAGGTGATGTTTATTATGCCGTAAGACAATTTTCAGATTATGGCAAACTATCCGGACGCAAGTTAGAAGATTTACAAGCAGGTGCTAGCGAACGGGTGGATGTCAAAAATACTGAGTATCAGAAGAAGAAAGACCCATTTGATTTTGCTTTATGGAAAGCTGCAAAAGAGGGAGAACCGGCTTGGGAATCACCTTGGGGTAAAGGTCGTCCGGGATGGCATATAGAATGTTCGGCAATGGTGCGCGATCGCCTGGGTGACACCATTGATATTCATGCAGGTGGTGAAGATTTAATTTTCCCTCACCATGAAAATGAAATTGCTCAATCTGAAGCGGTGACAGGACAAGATTTATCTCGTTACTGGATGCACAACGGAATGGTGAAGGTGAACGGGGAAAAAATGTCCAAATCTTTGGGGAATTTCATTACAATTCGAGAATTGTTAGATAAGGGTGTAGATTCAATGGCTCTAAGGTTATTGGTATTGCAAACCCAATATCGGAAACCCATCGATTTTAGCGATCGGGCAATTGCGGGAGCAACTAATGGCTGGCACACTCTTAAGGAAGGTTTAATTTTTGGCGAGCGCTATGGGAAAAAACTAGGTTGGAAAGAAGAAAATACTTCATCTCCAATATCAGAAGCTGTAGAAAGATTCAAAGAAACAGTTGATAATGACTTTAATTTTCCTGGTGGCTTAGTCATATTATTTGAGTTAGCCAAAGACTTGGGTCGTGAAGGTAATATTATCGTTCACGAAGGTAAAACTTTAACTGCGTCAGAAAAACTAAAGCAGCAATGGCAAACTCTGGTTACTTTAGCCGGAGTTTTAGGTTTGGAAGCTGAGTCTGTAGCAACAACTAATGAGGTCAACAATACTGAAAGTGGCAATAATAATAGCAATGTTTTAAGTGATGCTGACATCGAGGAACTAATTCAGCGCAGAAAAGAAGCTAGAACAGCAAAAGACTTTGCCCAAGCAGATCGCATTCGGGATCAATTACAAGCCCAAGGTGTTGCACTAATTGATAGTAAAGAAGGTACCCGTTGGCATCGTAGTTAGGGAACAGTTGACAGTTAACAGCTAACAGTTAACAGTTAACAGTGAACAGTTAACTGTTAACAGTGAGCGGTTGAATGTTAATAATAGTAAAAAATTGATATCTGTTAGCACAGCGTGCGCGTTAGCAGCTGGTGGATCTGGAGGTAGCGCAGCTACAGCGTACCGCAGGAATTGCGGGTAAGTAAGTGTACATAGCGTATTAACTGTAGCCTGTAAAGGCGCGGCGTTAGCTATTAACTGACAACTGATAACTGATAACTGATAACTGACAACTGATATCATGTCCCAAAAGCACAATCCAATTCCCTTAATTAATATTGTGTTGGTAATTGCCACCTTTTTTTTAGTTATTTTACTGTGGCAATTACGGAGTTTGCTGTTAATCCTAATGGTTGCGATTGTCTTTGCATCCGCGATCGCACCAATAGTTGACACAGCAGAAAAAAGATTACATTTGCCCCGTTGGTTGGGCGTAATTGTTGTATACCTAGGTTTAATTGCGGTTTTAATCGGTGCGGGATTAATTATTGGTCCGAGTGTTGCAGTCCAAATACAACGCCTAGCAAATAAACTTCCGGGATATTTAGACAGCTTGGGAACACTTGCAGAAAACTTTGCAGCAAGAATTGGGATCACTGAAGCAGACTCAATTGAAAAATTCTTTGAGACCCAAGATGTTCAAGCATTGGTTAATTGGTTATTTCGTTCGACTCAAAGGGTACTATCACGTTCTTTTGGAGTAACTTTTGGCGTTTTAGGTGGAGTAATCAATATATTCTTAGGTTTAATTTTAGTTTTGATTACTTCCGGCTATATGGTGGCTGGTAGCAAAAGCTTGATTGAAGGTTTAGTATCTCTGTTTCCTTATCCTTGGAACGAACGCTTAGCGGCACAAGTTACGCCTATTTCCCGTCGGATGGGTGGTTATATTCAAGGTCGAGTAGTCGTGTCGGCAATTTTGGGTGTAGCAATTACTGCAGGCTTAGGAATTTTGGGGTTATCAGAGTTTGCTTTAGCATTGGGGGTAATTGCTGCATTCACCAATTTGATCCCATTTATTGGTCCAGTATTAGGTGCGATCCCAGCTTTAATTGTCGCTATTCCCCAAAGCGGTTTTACTTTCCTGTGGGTATTACTGTTGTTTGTAGTTATCCAAAATGTAGAAACTTACGTACTGGATCCTTTACTAGTAGGTTCTTCGGTAAGAGTCCATCCTTTATATCAGCTTTTAGGTGTATTAGGAGGAACACAAGTGTTAGGTATTGTTGGTGCGATCGTTGTTCCCCCTTGGGTGGCTGGAATTGCCGTCTTATTAGAAAATCTTTACTTGGCTCCAAAGCTGGAAGCAGAAGCTATTTTAACTACAAACTTAAATTCTTTAAATTCTGACCGGGAGATAGATTCAGTAGATATAGATTCGGTAAATTCTACAATGGAAAACTGCGACGATAAAGGCAAGATTGAGCTTTAGAGCAGAAGGAAATAGTAATCTCAAATTATATAAATTGGTCATGAGTGGGTAACCCCTAACCCAGATTCATGTCATTTTTTTACTAACGATTTCATCCGCATACAGTTTTGATAATAAATTATGGAAAAATTAATATTCATAACCCAAAAGTATTAAAAACAACTACTGTAGAAATATAGGATATGTTTTCCTAGAACGCGGTAAGACTAAATAAATAGATCAATGAGGGGTATAACCCCCTGTAAAACTGCAATATCCTGCAAACAAATTTTAGAAGACAGCAAATTTTACAGAAAAGAATTATTAGTCAAAAATAATACTTACAGTCTGGGATTATTCAGTAAATTTAATTGGCTATTAAGTAACGTCCATATTGTAAAGAAGAAATTGTTGAAAATAAGTCTGTAGAACAGGTTAGCTTTTGTATTAATAGTGATAATCCTACTCTGGCTAATTATTGATTACTAATGTCTGTTAATTTATCTGTTTCTCACACCTTAACCTCACCTTCTTTTTTTTCTTCTCAAACAACTCGCAAGGACATATTATCGAATCTCAATTATGCGGTCGCTAGTATTAATGTCCCTGTTGACTGGTTGGGTATAAGAGTTGTTAAAGAAACTCAAATTCATCGTCATTTTCGGGATGCAATGCCCCAAATGAATGGTAAAAATATTACACTTGGGGCGATGATTGAAGTTGCGATTGATGGTTGTATTGGTTATGCAGCAACTAATTATCTTGACATCCAAAATTTACAATTTGCAGCAGAAAAAGCCTGTAAACAAGCATATTCTGCCAAAAAGTGGTGGATGTATCCATTTCAAGTAGATAGAGAACGTCCCAAAGTAGTAGGTGAATATTTTTCTCCATTTGTTGAATCACTAGATACTTTGAATCCTGGAGAAATAAATGATATTTTGGTTCGTATCTGTAAGACCCTAAAAATTAGTGAAAAGATAGTTCAAACAACTGCTGAAGCTGTAACAACTGAAAGAGAAACATGGTTTGTTAGCAGTAATGGCTCAGAGATATATCAAAAGTTTTTGTTCCTGAGCACTTATTATGGAGTTACCGCACAGGATGGTAGTAATATACAACAGCGTACTAATAATGGTTGGCAAGCAAATTCCTATCAAGGTGGCTTAGAACTTTTCAAACAAGATAATCTTTGGGAAAAAGTAGAAACAATTGGTAAGCAGGCTGTAGAACTATTATCAGCGCAAGAATGTCCTACAACTTCCACTAATCTGGTACTAGCTCCAGATCAAATGATGTTACAAATTCATGAAAGCGTGGGACACCCCTTGGAAATTGACAGAATTTTGGGGGATGAACGTAACTATGCTGGTGGAAGTTTTATTAATAAAAATGATTTTGGGAAACTCGAATATGGTTCTCCCTTGATGAACATTACTTTCGATCCGACAATATCTGGTGAAATGGCAAGCTACAATTTTGACGATACTGGGGCTACAGCAAAACGAGAGTATTTAATTAGAGAGGGAGCACTACAGCGCGGTTTGGGTAGTTTGGAAAGTCAAGCCAGATCTGGAATTGATGGTGTTGCTTGCGCTCGTGCTTGTTCTTGGAACAGACCCGCAATCGACCGCATGGCGAATATTAATTTGGAACCTGGTACGGCTTCATTGGAGGAAATACTGAGCGGTATTGAGTATGGGGTGTATATGGAGTCTAACCGTTCTTGGTCTATTGATGATCGCCGCTATAAATTTCAATTTGGTTGCGAATATGGCAAATTAATTGAAAACGGAAAACTTACAAAAACTCTGCGAAATCCTAATTATAGAGCCACCACACCGGATTTCTGGCACAGTTTAACCAAAGTAGGGGATCGATCTACCTGGGAAATTTATGGTACCCCTTTCTGCGGGAAAGGAGAACCAAATCAAGCTATTTGGGTAGGACATGGTTCCCCCATATGTTTGTTTTCCAACGTTGAGGTCTTTGGTGGTGGGAAGTAAAAAGATGGAAAATCAGCTTTAATTTTTTGAGCTACCGCATCTTATAAGTTTTTAACCTCTATAAATATTCATTTAGCGGAGTAACCTAGGTATTAAATGGAGTACAAATTCCATCAAAAAGCCTGGGGAAGGTTAGTCTTATGAGGTGTGGTAGAACACATTTATAAATAAATAATTTCTCTTTCTCTTGTGTTCTCTACTTGTTTTATTTCGCTTATCTTTGCTTGTAATGAATAAAGAAAATATCTCTGTTTTAGAAACTTGTTTTAACCAATTAATCGAAAGTTTACTGGAGAAAAAAGCAACCAGCGAAGAATTTATTCTTAAACTCAGTAGTGAGTTTAGCCAGTTCACTCGTTTTAATCATGCAAGAATACGTCAAACAGGTATTGTATTAGATACTTGGATAAAATTTACTTTAATTAGAGATGGACGTACTGCTTTTAGAAAATTCCCTTTAGTGGGTAACTGGGAAATTGATTGGCGCGAAACACATAATGCTTTAGTGGAATTACGAAAAGAACTTCCTCTACTCGCTTTAGATCCACATTTAGTTTTACCATCAGCAACCAATCCCACTCGAGAAATATATTCAGGTAATTTATTAGCAGAAGATGCTGTTGCATCAACAGTATTAGAACCAGCAAAAGAACTAGATTTTACTGGTATTTATTCTGGAGGTATTGTTATTAGAGCCTATGCTGATTCTAGTGGTAATAAACATTGGTTTGCTAGCGATACCTTTACGTTAGATTATTCTATTTTTAGTCCTCAAGAACAGGCTGTAAAAGGTTTTCTTGCTGGAAATAATTGGGACGAAGAAAGATATCTAACAAAAATCACTAATGCAAAACAGCAACTAGAGTTACTTTCTCATCCACCCAAAAATATTCCTCGGGGAAATTACAAAACTTATTTTGCTCCTGCTGCTGTTAGTGAATTGCTAAGTATGCTTTCTTGGAGTGGTGTTAGTGAAGCTGATATTCAACAGGGAAATAGTGCTTTAGCCACTTTATCTCGAAAAGAAAAGCAGTTATCTCCAAAGTTTAATCTTAAAGAAAATTTTCAACGAGGTTCAGTACCGCGTTTCAATGAATGGGGAGAGGTAACAACTTCAGATATAAAGATTATTGAAAAAGGAGTTTTAGTTAATAGCTTAGTTAATTGTCGTTCCGCCAAAGAATATCAAAAAAAATCTAACGGTGCAAATCGTAATGAATCATTACGTACACCGGAAATTGAAGTAGGGAATTTAGAATCGGAAGAAATTCTCAATGCATTAGACACTGGTTTATATGTATCTAATTTGCATTATTTAAATTGGAGCGATTTACCTACTGGTAGAATTACCGGTATGACCCGCTACGCATGTTTTTGGGTCGAAGATGGTGAAATAGTTGCTCCTATTGAAGATTTGCGTTTTGATGAAACCCTTTACCGTTTCTGGGGTAATAATTTAATAGAATTTACTAACTTTCAAGAGTTTATTCCCAATTTGGGTACCTATGAAAATCGCCAACTCGGCGGAAGTATGGTTCCAGGAATGTTAGTAAAAGACTTTACTTATACTTTGTAAGGACTTCTAAAAATTAATATCATTATTTGTTGACAGTAGGATTTTTTGACAGTAGGGGCGCACCGAAGTGCGCCCTAACCAGTGGTATGTTTTTTAATTGGAAGTCCCTAACTAATGGCGATTGATTTGGATCAATTCAGTCAAAATACTATCCAAGCTACCATTAACTTGAATTTTCTCAATCTTCTCAGAAATCCTTTCCAATACTTCCAACTCTTTCAATCTTAATGCAACGGGATTATCTTCCATTACTCTCGCTGTATTCAACATACTGCGAGTAGCAGCAGTCTCTTCTCTCCGTCGTATAACGTTAGCTTGGGCTGATTTTTCAGCTTCTACAACTTTACCAAGAATATTTTTGATTTCACCGGGAAGAATAATGTCTTTGACTCCCACAGAATCAATTTCTATTCCGTATTCTGCTGCTTTAGGACGGATATATTGTGAAATACTATTATCTATTGCTCCTTTATCTTCTAAAATACGATCTAAAGCCTGTTCTCCCACTGCAGCACGTAAAGCAAACTGCAGTTCTTTGTACAAGAAACCAGTAATATCTGACAATCCATTTTTTGCTCTCAAGGGATCTTGGATACGAAAACCAGCAGTTAAATTCAAACGCAGAGGTACTTTGTCCTTGGATAAGATATCTTGTCCCGAAACTTCCATGTTCTGCAAACGCAAATCTATAACTTCGGTTTCAAAGGAACGTCCGTATACCCACCACGCATGAATTCCTGGTTCGAGTTGTGTTTGATATTCTTTGTTCGTATATAGTAGACCAACATGTTGGGAAGGTACTTGACAAACATGCAAATTATTACAACTCAAGCTTACAGTTTCTGGTAAACCCGAAACTAGTTCGGATGCTAAAGCATTTGAGAGTTTAGCGTCATTACTGATATCAATAATTTCAATATCAACACCTTGCCAAAATAATTTGCGACTAGTAGGAGGTAATATGGAGATCACCTTACCTTGATACCTGATATTTGCAACCTGTTGAGCAGTGGTTTCCACGATCGCGCAATAAGTTGCAACAAACTCTGGATGCTTGTCAATCAGCACCTCTTCCAGGGGAAAGTTTGGATTACGATCCAAACGACTCATAAGATAATGTGTTATACCCTTATGCGCTGTCCAAAAAGCGTATTCCCCAGGTTCTAGGGGACGCACAAAGTTATTTTGTACGTACAGTAAAGCAATTTGAGATTCGTTAACGAAGATTTTTGTTAATCCACTAAAATTAAATCCACGTAGTTGCTGTACGAATTGGGTGGGTAATTCTAGATTTTCTTCTAAGTTAAAGATGTGTGACTCTACCTCAATAAAACCACGCCAAAATGCTCGTAATTGGTTGGGTAAAATGTTTACCCATTTCTGACCCATTCGCACTAAAGCAGTTTCATTAAAGTTTGTACGTACTATTAACAGATATTCTTGTAGTTCTGCAGTATTATTCCTTAAGAGTAATTCCAGGTTTTCAATTTTTGCTTCTGGATTATTTAAATCAAATTTTTCAACTCGCCAATGCCGACCAAAATAAGTATAAGTTCCAGCAGTCAAAATCTTTTTAAAGTCACTGCGGTGATATAAAATTCCGATCTCGTTCGGTTTAATATAAAAAGTTTTCCACATAGATATATCGGTCGATGATTTGATCTGTTGCAACCAAGAACGAATTTTAGATATAAACATTAATAACTGTATTCAGAAGGTAGTATCTCAATTTTGGAAGCGATTCAAATAGACAATAATATATTGAGGTAAGGACAGCGATAAGAACTCAAGGACATGGAATAAATTCCCAATTCTTTCTATCTTTACAAGAAATTGAGATACTCTTAGTCACAGACAAAATGTAGTCTGTATACTACATTAAAATTAAAAGCTCCGTAAGTGCAGGTACGAATACAGTTCCGCAGCGGACAAAAGCTTCTCCATAACTGGATTAAGATAACTATCATCAAAGTTTAGAGTACCCAGGGGTAATCCAAAATTATCAAACAGTTCTCAAATATGGCGTTTGTTGTACTTTTCAGGATTCCCTCAGGAAAACTGAATGCAGCAAACAAAGGACACACTCAAGTTAACGAGAAACACAGTTGCTCTGGCTCCTTCACTGTAGCTACCGAGCGCTACGAGGTAACGAACGGTCGCAAGCACCTACACCACGGAGTTTTCCTTCCAAAAACAGATTTCTCCATCTTTGTTGGGAGTGATTAATTTGTGGCTTTCGCCGCCTTATTCCACATAAGGTGCCCAAAAACCCAGGACTGGGGTATTGTGGTTAAAAGTATAGGAATCGAACCTATCACCAATAGCTTAAGTGTCTATTGCTCTGCCAGTGAGCTAACTTCTAGATTGAAGGAAGCCTAATGTAGGATTGTTCGCATAGCGTCTCCCGAAGGGAGATACCCACGTTGATTGGCGATATACCAATGCTTTAGGCTATTGAAATAGTTTCAAGTATTTCGCGGAATACGCTCAAAGCAATGCTTGTCGTACCAGTCAGATATACAGAATCCGAACTACAGCGATACCGATCTATTTCTATACTACAAATGTAGCATAAAAAGAAATATAAGCAAGTTTTTTGGTTTTTTAATGCGCTTTGAAAGCTCGATAAAGCATTTAAAAACAAAATATAGAATTATTTGGGAATGTGGATTAAATAAAATATAAAAGTAGGATGCTGTTAGCATCGCGTAACGCACCATTCCAAATTTCAGAATTATAAGTTATTAAATTCTCGTTCCTTAGAAGTAATAATCAAAGACGCCTGCTACTTTTGATTACATTAGTTACAACATCTTTGACGCTCAAATAAATTACTAGTATCAGTAGGCAAAATTCTCCAAATTGAAGTATTGGATCTAAACGCCAACCTTGAAAAGTTAAAATTACGCCAGAAATCAACATTAAGAATGATGCAAATATAGCTTGAATCACATAAAAAATAATTGCTGAATTACTTAATTTCTTTGCACTTCTTCTGAGGAAAACTATCATGGAGATAAAATAAATTATGCTAAAAAGCATATAAAATAACCCAATCAAGCTGGCTGGGTTAAATCCAAGATTTATCTGAGCTAAAGTAAACATGCCTTTATACCCCAATTATTTCAAAAATCAAAATATAGATTTCTGTTTACCTAATTTAGGTTGAAATAAAGGGAAGATATACAGTTATATTTATAAATACTTTTGCAATAGTAGTCTCAATTTTTCTTTAGTTGCAGTAGGTGCTTTGTCTAAAGGAGTTAAAATTGAATACTTTAAAGCCGAATGAGCATCACTTACAGGTGGATTCTTACTCAAACTTTGTACTGCAGCTAAAATAACCTTCTGAGCATTGATAGCATTACGTTGCAAATTCTCCACTACCATTTCTACTGTCACACTATCATGGTCGGGATGCCAGCAATCATAATCTGTTACTAGCGCTAAAGTTGCATAAGCGATTTCCGCTTCCCGAGCCAATTTTGCTTCTGGTAGATTAGTCATACCAATTACTGTTGCGTCCCAACTACGGTACAAATTGGATTCGGCTTTGGTGGAAAATGCTGGACCTTCCATGCAGACATAGGTACCATCCTTATGGCTGGATACATCTGGTAAATCTAAAGATGCGATCGCTTCACTCAATACGTTAGCTAAATTTTTACATACCGGATCGCCAAAAGCGATATGAGCAACTATTCCCTCACCAAAAAAAGTAGAAGTGCGACCTTTTGTCCGATCAATAAACTGATCTGGAACCACCATATCAAGCGGTTTTACCTCTGCTTTCAGGGAACCTACAGCACTTGCGGAAATTAAGTACTCCACACCCAGTTTTTTCATAGCGTAGATATTGGCACGAAACGGTAATTCTGAAGGTAAAAGTGTATGATTGCGACCGTGGCGCGCCAAAAAAGCTACTTTTGTTCCTTCTAAACTACCCAGAATTAAGGCATCAGATGGAGAACCGAATGGTGTGTCTATCTGTATTTCCTCTACATCTTTGAGGGCATCCATCTTGTATAAACCGCTGCCACCAATAATACCAATTCGAGCTTCTGCCATGGGGTATAAACCTGTTTTCTTGCTTGCACATTTGCCCAATTATTTTACTGGGTAATGGTTAAATTCTGGAGATATGGGTGGGGTATTTCCAATAATTAACGGTTGGTAAATCATACGAGATGACTATAGCCACAACAGGAAATTTGTATGATTACAGTTAAATCATTATCCCCTATGGATTTAAAGATTATTTGCTGCAATTCTAATGAACAATAATTGATTTTATTGCTATCAATTAATTAATGCCATTGTAAGCGAGTGTAAGTACAACAATGATTTCAGCCGTTTGCACTTTATACGAAGGAGACTACCACTATGGTGTGGGAGTTTTGACTAATTCTCTCTATAACTACGGTTTTCGTGGTGTCGTATGGGCTGGGTATCGCGGTAATTTACCACCTTGGGCAAAATTGCTGAAAAATAAAGATGGTTATCATGAATTTTCCATTGCACAAGATTGCGTTATCCGATTTGTAGAGCTCACGACTACAAAACATCTGGCTTACTACAAACCGGATTTTATGTGGGATTTACTAGAAAAATACTGTCCAGAAGTCGATGCTCTTTGTTACTTCGATCCTGATATTGTTAATAAATTTAATTGGGAATTTTATCAGAATTGGTTTCGTCACGGCATCGCTCTTTGTGGAGATTCGTGGTTTAGGGTTCCTGCAAACCATCCCAGACGTTTAGCTTGGAAAGAATTTGCTCTGGATAATGGCTTTGATTGCAAACGCGATTTAGATTTTAACTACAACAGTGGTTTTGTTGGTGTTCCTCGTAGTTATAAATCTATTCTTTTGCTCTGGAAAAAGCTGATAGAGATTGGTACAGCTGCAGGACATTCAGATATTGAAGATTTTACCAATAGAAATGGTGATACTTACCCTTACCTTGATACGGATCAGACCTACTTTAACTTGGCGCTGATGCTGACTTCTTATCCATTGAGTACGGTTGGTCCTGAAGGAATGGATTTTTTACCTGGTGGTAATATCATGTCCCATGCTGCGGCTCCAAAGGTTAAACCTTGGCGTAAGAAAATTATTGTGAATGCTTTGCAAGGTGACAGTCCAAACTTAACCGACAAAGCATATTGGCAACATTCTCAAGGACCCATTCAGATTTATTCAGAAATAAAAGTTCAATGGTATAAATTTGCCTTACGTTTCGGTTCTGGTATTGGTCGTTTGATCCGTAGAGCACCAATTTAAATTTAAGTCTGTTTTTAAAGCCTTTTGTATGGGTGCTGAAAGGAGATTAAAACGGGATTTTGGGGATTTGACCATAAATTTGATATAAATTTATGCTGAACGGACAATCAGAAAAAAATAATCCACTATAAAAATGTCCATGCTACAAGCATGAACTATATTGAGGATAATAAGTTTTCTGATGTCTTATTGCTTGTTTTACTAATAGTTAAACTAGCAGCAGAAAAATAAATTATAAATATTCTACTCGTGCATCTAAACCCCGTTCGCGCAGTTCTTTAGAAACTTCTCGGGCTTGGGAAATATCTTCAAATTCTCCGGCGTTGACGTACTCTCCCCGTGGAGATCGAGCAGCAAAAGCGTTGGGAATAAATTGGCGTACTCTCCACAGAATATCACGTCCGTTGACGGGTACTACCACCACGTAACGCCTATCACCTCGCCGACGATTTAAGCCTAATTGTTTTGATGTTTCTCGATCTACGGCTCCAGTGATTGATAAACCATTAAATCTTTGGTAAGCAGCTACAGCTTCCCTTGTTGTCGGACCAAAATAACCCGTAGGTTCCTGTCGGAAAAATCCTAACTCTTGTAAACGTTTTTGGAGTTGCGTTACTCCTTTTCCCCTATCACCTTCTCGTAGGAGTACTTCCGAACCACCCATACCGGCATTAAAATTATCATTTGGAATTGTATTTGGAACGTAAGATTGATCGCCAGAACGATTATTAATTTCTGTGCGAATTGCAATTAAAGTATTGCGATCAGCTATTCCATTCGCACGCAAACCTCTGTATTCCTGAAATCTCATTACAGCTCTTTCAGTACGGGAACCAAAGGAACCATCCACCGAACCATTATAAACTCCCAAGCGTTGTAAGTTTGATTGTAACTCTCTCACCCATTCACCATTACAACCAACAGAAAGAGCTTCAAAATCAGGATTACAGTAGCGACCGTTAGAAGGTCTAGATGCTGCGGGTTGTATTCTGGGTGCTCTAGCAGTTTCTAAACCCCTGCGAATTGCAGCATTAGTCCTAGGTCCGACAACCCCAATAGCAGATATACCGTTATCTCGCTGAAATCGTCTAACTGCTGCTTCAGTTAAATTACGAAAATGACCGGTGATTGGTCCGTTATAATAACCCAATGTTTTTAAATTTCGTTGTAGTCGCCTTACGGTTGGACCACTACTACCATTTCTTAAACCACCACCTCTTCTCGTACCACCACACCTACGATTGAGTGCTCTTGTAGTGCGCGGTCCGACCTTACCGACCTGTTGCAAACCTACAGCAGCTTGAAATCTTGTTACAGCAGCTTCAGTCGCAGAGCCATAAAACCCTGTGACCCTAGCGTTAAAATAGCCTAATCTTTTTAAACATCTTTGAATATAACTAACCTGTTGACCTTGCTGACCCCTTTCCCGAGCTGAAGCTGTTTGTGTTGTCGTTCCAACAAATAGTAAGGCGATCGCAACTAACAAAACAGATTTGACTGGGTTGTTCGCAAGTCTTACCCATTTTGATTCAGTTAATAATTTTAAATCAACTCCTTTAGGAATATGTTCCCCAAACTCGGGTTCCTGATCGCTTAAGTTAAATTGAACTTTGTTGATATTTTCCATCTTTAATTCTCAATTTTTTGCCTAGATAAATTTCGGTTATACCGGATTGACCTAGCAAAGCAATATTTGCTGTCTGATTTTTATACAAGCGTTAATTTAGAAGCATTGACGTGCGAGGGTTGATTTAAGAGCTATTGTAGTTTTACTTTAAACGAACTATAAGATTATATTTATTCCACAGTGAAAGTTACTAAGATATCGGAAACAACTGTCATCTTAAAGCTTTTATAATTGCATATAAGAAATAATACTTAAATGCTATTCAATTTGCCTTATGTTTTGAGATGCTCCCAATCTAAATTCCTTTCGGTTGAGTGTTTATGGCTTCAGATGAAGACAAGTAAAGGCAAAGCGGGCAGTATGAGAAGAAAATTGTAATCCTTTTGTTCAGTTTTTACTTCTTATCATTAGGTGAAAACGATAAGTATTTACCGAGTTATGAGATAACTATACTTACACAGAATTTTACCTGATGCTAAAGTATATAACAAAACAGAATGTTAAGACATTTTATACTTAATTAACAGTAGTTTTTAACTGAAAGCAAGTATAAACTTAAAGCCTAAGTCTTGTTGCGACTGGAATAAGAAATGAAACTACTGTGATTTAAATACGTATATAGCACTACATAATTAGGTAGGATTTTGATCAAAACTGAAACCTAGGAAGTTTGAGTATCTAAAGATTCAAATAAAATTTCACGATGTATCAGTGCTCGATCCAACATAAACTTTAGGCGGTCTTGTGAAAGTGCTTCTCCATTAGCGTAATGTTCTATCCATGCTTTGCTCATCAAGTTGGGATCGTCAGGTAAGGAAGCTAAATCCCAACCAGGTAGATCTAAATCTTCCATTAGTCGATTAATTTTAGGATCGTAACTGATAGCAAAACAGCGACATTCTTCTGCTGCTGCCATAATTAAACTATGTAAACGCATTCCAATAGCCATTTCTACTCCACGATAAATACCCTTGAGAATTTGTGGCTCTTCTACACAGATAATTTTGCTGTCCTCGGTAAGTTGTGCTTTTATTCCTTCTGCAATACTTAGGTCTTTATTCTTTTGAAAAGGTAAAAGTAAAATAAATGTTTCTGTGGCTTTTTGAAAGTCAACTAGAGCACGAGTTAAATTATGCAAACGGTCTGGGGTAAGTTGTGAATGATTCCGTAATGTTACAGCAACTCTGGGTGCTGGTAGGTCGGATAACCCTGGTAACGGCTGGGATTCTAACGCCCATACTGGGTCGGGAGCAAGGATATGAGGAATTTTCCACTCTGAAAGCAAAGCAGCAGATACGCGATCGCGAACGCTCACCCGAGTGCAACTACCAAAAGTTGTTTTAGCTAACCAACGAGTTATGGGTCGCTGTAAAGGACCTATTCCTTGACCCCAAGCAACTGTTTTTAAACCCATTTTTTGGGCGATCGCCATTATTGTTCCATAGTAGAAGGGGTTAAGAGCGCTAGTCGCATCTTGAATTAAACTTCCTCCACCCCAAATAAAAGCATCACAAGAGCGTAAAGCTTTTGTCACTTCTAATAAAGATTTGCGTTCGTATACTTCCACCCCATAACGCTTTCGGGTTTCTTCTAGATTCCCGGAGAGTACTACAGGTGTTACTGACGGTGGTAGCATTTGCAAGAGCGTTGCTAGCAAAGCCTCATCTCCACCGTTCCCCAAACCATAATATCCAGATAACAATGCTCGCATAGCCATGTTGGATTTCAGTTAAATCAAAGGTTTTTTGGAAGAAGACGCAAATACTTGTCTTCAACCTGATATTTTGCATAAATATAGACCACAAACAAGACACTTCTGCCACAACTTATTAAAAGAAAGCAAACTGTATCTTGTTGGTTCCTAACCTGTCCTACTGTGCTGTACTAAATTCACAGCTATAACCTCAGAGCTTTACAATTCAAATTTGTAGCTCAGAATCCATAATCTAAAACTAATAAATAATATGCACGCACTTTCAATCCCAACCTGGATAATTCATGTTTCAAGCGTTATTGAGTGGATCGCCGCGATCTGGTTAATCTGGGAATATGGCGAAATAACTGGTAATCGTAGTTGGTGGACGTTATCTCTGGCTATGTTACCGGCTTTGGTGAGTGCGATGTGTGCTTGTACTTGGCACTTTTTTGATAATGCCGAATTTTTGGAGTGGTTAGTGATTTTGCAAGCCAGTATGACTTTACTTGGTAACTTTACCCTTTTGGTTGCATCTTGGTGGATTTGGCGAGCTAGTAAATCTTTTGATGAGAATACTTCACAGCTTTAAAAAATAAAAACCCATAAAGAAATCAAAAATAGTCTTTACTGGATGGACAAGATATTCAATCTAATCAATTACTCATTAACTGCTCACCATGATTTCAAAAGAAACTTTATTTGCTCTTTCGTTGTTTCCCTATTTAGGATTTTTGTGGTTTTTGAGTCGCGTTCCTCAGGTACCTCGTTTAGCACTCATCGGTTTCTATGGGACTTTGGTATTTGTGGCTATCACTATTCCTGCAGAACTATACGCCCAATCTGCTTATGGTAAATCCTTAGCAAACGTTGATTGGCTGCATGGAAGTGCGGAAGTTTTTCTCACTCTGACTAACATTTTAATTGTCCTGGGTTTTCGGAAAGCAATTATTCAAGCAAAACAAAAGAATGAAGAAGGACAAAGTTAGCCACAGGACTTACCTACGCAACGTAAGCATAGCGTGTCCGTAGGACATAGATTTGTCATTGCGACGGTCACTACATGTAGGGTTAGCAAAGCGTCTCCCAAAGGGAGATAGCAATCTCAGGGACTTTGGCGTTAGTGTAAGCGTGTCCGCAGGACATATACCTCACTGTCGCTTTTCTTTATGGAAACCCAATACCTAGAACTGTGCTACTTTAGCTGCGCTACCTACGGAACGGAACAAATCCGGTATGTTTACGCGCTTGCACTAACGTAATGACGTAATTACGTTTATTTCGTGTAAGTCCTGAGCCAAACAAGTTAGTATTTAATATTTAAACTTTATTTAATATTTAAACTTTAAGACTTCATAATTCAAACTTTATAATTTCCATTTCAAAAGTCAAAAAAACTTATAAATTAGAATTTTGAATATTTTTACTTACAAAAAATTATTCACACAAAGTAATCTACCCTATGTGAATACACTTATTTTATTGACGTTAATTTTGTTTTATATATAACAAATAGAATTGTTCATTATATATTTTTTCGTAATTAACACAAGTCTCTGTAAGTCTTTGGCTATCTTTGTAGTTTAATAACCCTTGTAATACTTTTCCAAGCGTTAATTCTTAATGGCTGTATCTCTAGAGCCAAAAATATCAAATGTATCAATATATTTGCCTAATAGATAAACTTTATTCTAAACTTTCTATGAATTACAACTTACTTTATTCATTTTATCTTTAGAGAGTATTGGGGAAAACCCGGATACAATTAGAAAACTATCAAAAAGCTTTTTCATAGTAAAAACTTTGAATTAATTTTTATTAGGGGAATAAATAAATGCCAGACTGTAATTCAGGTGTGTTGGCAAGTGATTTGGCTGGAAATTTATATATCAATCCGAGTTATCTACAAACGCGGGAAAGGATTAACTACCTCATAAGAAATTATCTCTCGGCAGGGATATTATATTCTCATTTACATAATTTTTACACTTCCTTAAAAACCCCATATAGCACACATCACCACCAATCACTTAATTGGCAAAACATTAACTTTAAACAAGTTATAGGTGTTTCTAGTGATTTATTTCTCAATAAAATCATTACTGCTGCAAAGTTAGAAATGAAATGTCATGATAGCGAGACAGAAATACGAGCATATTTGCAAGCTGTAAATCCACGAATGTCATGTTTTTTAGAAAGTATTTCACCTCCAAGTAAAACAAAATCCATGTTCAATAGGACAAGTAGAAGCAAGGAGTATAAAGAATCAGATTTATTTAGGAAAATATATCAGAGGTTAACTGCGAAAGAACTTAATATTCAATATGGGTCTGTTAAAACCTATAAACTAAAAGGTCACCTAAAAGAAGAGATTTATAATAATGCATTAAATAATATTGTCGACCAGTGGAATGCCATATCTACTTATATTTGGTTAATGGCACATTCAACAGGAGAATTACAGGAGTTAATGCTTCAACCTCTACAAAATGAAGTAAATTATTTAGCAAAATTTTGGAGTATTAGTTGCTGGGCATTTAGTAATTCCTTTATTTCTAGTTTACAAAAGCGTACTCAAAAACTTACGGATTTAATTAGAAGGGAAGAGAAACAAGAAAAGCAAAAAAATGAAATTTTAGAGCTTAATAGTGCTTTACACTTTGTAGAAGTTACTTTTACTTTTACAAGTGTGATGATGCAACTGTATCAGTGGCATAAAACCCTAGATGACACATACTTAGAAAATCTATTTTCTTGTCCAAGTAATTTGGGTCAAACGAATTAAGAATAAATAAACTATGGCGTAACTCAATTACCTTCAATTTTTTTGACTAATACTCTCATATATTAATCTTGTTTGATTTCTAAGATGATTTTTAGAAGTGGGAAGCAGAGAAGATAAAGTGTACTTAGTATTTTAAGCTTAAGTATAGTCTCAACCAACAAAAATATATTGAGTATTGTTAGAAAAAAGAAGTAAGTCTCAAAGATAATAATCTTATATCCTAAAAAGCCACATTAAATTAAAATGTAATCTAAAGCCGAAAAAGATGTTTGTTATATCTTTTCGTGTTATCTATAGTAATTTTGCAATAAATTGTATTTTGTGTAATGGATGTTATTCCAGCGATTGACTTGCTAGACGGTCGTTGCGTACGACTATATCAAGGTGACTACGATAAATCGCAAGTTTTCAATGAAAATCCTGTCGATGTTGCTAAAGAATGGGTAGACCAAGGTGCGACTGTATTACATGTAGTCGATCTTGATGGTGCTAAAGCTGGTTCGGTGGTTAATCAAAGTGCGATAGAAGCTATTGCTAGGGAAGTATCCGTACCAATTCAATTGGGAGGAGGTCTACGTAATCGCGATACAGTCGAACAAGTATTTAATCTGGGAGTACAGCGAGCAATTCTCGGGACAATCGCAGTTGAGCAACCTCAATTAGTCAGAGAACTCTGTCAAGCATTTCCTGGAAAAATTGCGATCGGTATTGATGCTCGAAATGGTAAAGTGGCGACTCGTGGTTGGCTAGAAACTTCGGAAGTTTTAGCAACTGAACTGGCGGTGCAAATGGAAGAGTTTGGTGCTTCCGCAATAATTTATACGGATATTCAACGTGATGGGACTTTATCTGGTCCTAATTTCGATGCATTACGGGAACTTGCAGCAGCCATCAAAATTCCCATCATTGCTTCTGGTGGTGTCAGTTCAATTACCGATTTACTCAGTTTATTAGCTTTAGAGCAATATGGTGTGAATGGCGCTATAGTTGGTCGCGCTTTATATACGGGTGATATTTCTTTATTAGAAGCTTTGCAAGCTGTTGGTCCAGGAAGAATTCAAGATGTTCCTCCTAATACAGATTTTTCCACATTCGCTTAAAAGCTTTAAATCCTTGATTAAACAAGCATTCGCACACTTTACAGGGTTTTGACTCGGTCGTGTGCTGATTCTTTTTTTTACTTTTCCGGATTGATAAGGTGCCCTGCTGTATCCAATCTTAGAGAGAGTTAAGAAAGATAGATTGTTTCTTTAGTAACCTTCTTTCTACTTCAATTATTTTCATCTCTGGTAAAGTTCAATATAGATGTTGACCAAATAAATATCAGTTGAACTCAGCAGAATGACTACTGATTGGAAGTAGTTATTTAAACTACCACTTGATAGCATGATAAAGCTGTACAAGTATCATATTTAAATATTAATTAAAAGTTTAATCAAGCAACGGGTTTCCTCTAATTTAGGGACGCAAAAGACAGCGTCTCTATTTTTTTATTTATGCTTCTTGAGTATTGAGGTTTGAATCAATATTTTTTTAACTTACTAAAAATCTAGTGGTTCACCATGGAGATTTTTAGAAGTCATTTATTGGTAAGTAGTTGGGCTTTTAGCCCTGTTTAATATATTTTTATACGCTAAAGCGCAATTACAAACCTATCAAAATTAATGTGGTGGAGTACCAGTTACTGAAATCATTATTCTGATTAAATAAAACCACATAATATAGCGCTACGCTGGGTCTTAAAGCCCTGTGTGCATGGTCTGTCATGTTCTACCTACACCCCATGCTAATGAATTTTGCGCAACGGTACTAGATTTTATTTGCTATTTTTTCTGGAATTTATAAATGAATAAATGTAGTAAATTTTGGAGTTAATTCAGAGCATCAAAATCATGACACAACAAAAATTACCAACAGATATTGTCGCAAAAACAATGGATTGGCTGAAATCCTGGGGAAACAGAAAACCCGTACCCAATAACGGTAGACCAGATAGAAGAAGAAGAGGTTAATATTTTCATATCCTAAAAAAGTTGGTGAATGATTAACTGTTGAAGTTTTATTGGTAGATAAATATATCATTCCAAATATCAAAATGATGACTTGAAGGCAAAAATATTTTTAGAAAAGCTGAGTTTCTGATTCTGCAAGAGTCATCTAAAGATTATGTATAAAAATTTTTTTAGAGACGTACATTAGTACGTCTCTATATCGTTTAAATCAACCCATCTTCCGCACTCTAACTGTCACAATCGGTAATTACTTAAATAAATCAATAATAAAAGAGTAAAAAAGTACTTTTTACCAC
>NZ_LMTZ01000095.1 GCF_001456025.1 Mastigocoleus testarum BC008 | reverse complement strand
GTCCTCTTCTAATCCTTTTGGTTGGTCATGGATACCTGAGTAACTCCTTACCCCGGAATTTTGAGGGGATACAAAAATATCTCCTTCTCTTCCCACACTCCCCATCCTCCCCACACTTCCCAAACTTCCCACACCCCCCAAACTCCCCAAACTTCCCAAACTCAATTCAGTAACCCCAATGCTTGGTATATCCTGTAAACTGTTGGCATTATTTGATTGATGTCAACCCCGACCAGAAAAAATTGAGTCTCTTATGCCTGCGTTTTTATTAGAAGTTGGTACAGAAGAACTACCTGCAAGTTTTCTCAGCAGCGCCCTAAAGCAACTCCAGGAGCGCGTACCCAAAAGTTTAAGAGAAAATAACGTTAGTTCGGAAGCTGTAGAAGTTTACGGTACTCCCCGACGGTTAGCGGTACTTATTAAAGGTCTACCATCACAACAAGCAGACCGGGAAGAAGAAATCAAAGGTCCGCCCGTTCAAGCAGCTTTTAAAGATGGTCAACCAACTAAAGCCGCAGCAGGTTTTGCCAAAAAGCAAGGGGTTGAAGTTAAAGATTTCACAATTCGCGCGACGGAAAAAGGTGAATTTGTTTTTATTAATAAGCTAATTCCTGGGCGTAAGATCGCGGATATTTTAATGGAATTGGTTTCCCAATGGGTTTGGGGTTTAGAAGGAAAGCGTTTAATGCGTTGGGGTGATGGAGATAAGCGTTTTTCTCGTCCTATTCGTTGGTTGGTAGCTTTGTTAGATGATGCGGTACTACCAATTGAATTTACTAGTGGTTCTGAAACCATTACTAGCGATCGCCTAAGTCGGGGTCACCGGGTTTTACATCCAGGTAATATCAGTATTGCTCAAGCCAAGGATTATGTAACAAATTTGCGTTCTGCTTACGTTTTAGTCGATCCTGCAGAACGGGAAAAGACAATTACTCAACAAGTAAATTCTGAAGTCAAAAAATTAAACGGGGATGTAGAAATATATCCAGATTTACTAGCAGAGGTAACTAATCTGGTTGAATACCCTTGTGCAGTTGTTGGTAACTTTGAACCAGAATATTTAAATTTACCTACAGAGGTAACAACCACTGTAATGGTATCCCATCAACGATATTTTCCAGTTTTCAAAGATAGCGGACACCGGCAATTATTACCAAATTTCGTCACCATCTCTAATGGCGATCCAGCAAAGTCAGATATCATCGCCCGAGGAAACGAAAGGGTGATTCGCGCCCGCTTAGCTGATGGTCAATTCTTTTACAAAACAGATTTATCCAAATCTTTGGAAAGTTTTTTACCAGCACTTGAAACAGTTACTTTCCAAGAGAAATTAGGATCTTTACGGCAAAAGGTTAATAGAATTTGTCAAATTGCTAGCCAAATTTCTACGCAATTAAAGTTAAGCAATGGGGAATCCGAACAAATTCAAAGGGCTGCTTTATTGTGTAAAACCGACTTAGTAACCCAAATGGTCTATGAATTTCCTGAATTACAGGGAATTATGGGACAAAAATATGCTGCTGCTAGTGGCGAACCAGAAACTGTTGCAACGGCTATTTTTGAGCATTATTTACCTAGGGGTGCAGATGATATTTTACCCCAAACCCTTACCGGTCAAGTAGTTGGCTTGGCAGATAGGTTAGACACCTTAGTAGGTATCTTTGGTTTGGGAATGATTCCTAGTGGTTCTTCAGATCCTTTTGCTTTGCGAAGGGCTGCAAATGCTGTAGTTAATATTATCTGGGCGGCAAACCTCAATGTTAACTTACAAAAACTACTACACCAAGTTGTTGCAAATTTTACCGTCGTTCACGAGCAAAATAAAAATCAAGCCGAATTAATTGCTTTGTTGGAAGAATTCTTCCTACAGCGCATCCGCACCTTACTCCAAGAAGAAAAACAAATTGATTACGATTTGGTTAATGCTGTGCTAGGGGAAAACGATCCAGAATATACCCAAAGGGCGTTACAAGATCTATTAGATTTAAGAAACCGCGCTACTTTCTTACAACAAATTCGTGACGATGGAACCTTAGAAAAAATCTATGAAACTGTGAATCGTTCTAGTCGTCTCGCCGGACAGGGAGATTTAGACACAAAGCAGTTAAACCCCAACTCTTTAATTAATCGGGAGTTATTCCAAAAAAATTCTGAAGAAAATTTCTATAATGCCATCGTCGATTTAATTCCTCAAACCGAAGCAGCTCAGCGATCGCGTAATTATCGCAAACTAGTTGTAGCTTTAGAAGAAATTACACCCAGAGTTAGTAATTTTTTTGACGGACCTGAAAGCGTACTGGTTATGGATCCCGATCCAAAAATCAAGCAGAATAGACTACACCTGCTTGGACTACTTCGCAATCATGCCCGCGTGCTAGCAGATTTTGGTGCAATTGTAAAAAATTTGTAGCATTGGTAAATATTTAGGCGTTTAATTTTTCCCAAGAAGCGCTACTATAGGAATCGCTTAACCAGGGATCTCTGCTACAGTCTATGTCCAAAGCTCATGTAATTGGATTAGGAAAATCCGGCGTTGCTGCAGCAAGATTGTTGAAACAGGGGGGCTGGGAGGTAGAAATTGGCGACAGTGGAACCTCTTCAGCCCTGCTGACACAAAAACAAGAACTTGCTCGCGAACAGATAACCGTCAAGTTGGGATATTCACTGGACTTAGAAAGTTCAGATTTGCCCGAATTAATTGTTGTTAGTCCTGGTGTCCCTTGGGATATTCCCCTGTTAGTTAAAGCTAGGGAAATGGGGATCCAAACCATTGGGGAAATGGAACTAGCATGGCGAAATCTAAAATCGATTCCCTGGGTGGGAATTACGGGTACGAATGGGAAAACCACAACTACCTCCTTAATTGCTGCCATATTTCAAGCCGCAGGCTTTTATGCACCAGCTTGTGGCAACATTGGTTATGCAGCTTGCGAAGTAGCACTAGACTACGGGGAACATAAATTAGCAGATCGCAAATTAGCAAATAATACCCATAACACCAAAACACAAACCAAGTATTCCCTAGACTGGTTGGTAGTTGAAATGAGTAGCTATCAAATCGAGTCTTCCTCCACCATTGCTCCCAAAATCGGAGTGTGGACAACTTTTACCCCCGACCATCTCAATCGTCATAAAACCTTAGAGAACTACTACAACATCAAAGCAAGTTTGTTGAAAAATTCTCAATCACAAATATTCAATGGGGACGATCCCCATTTACGAAAATTGGGTTTGGTTCATTGGCAAAATGCTTATTGGACGAGTATTAAAGGTAAAGAAGAACTGGTAAGGAATAAAGGGTTTTACATTACGGATGGTTGGGTTTACCAAGTTACAGAAAACGGTGATGAACCAATCTTAGAAGTATCATCATTAAAAATGGTTGGGGAGCATAACCTGCAAAACCTGCTGCTAGCAGTAGGAACTGCTCGGTTAGCAGGGATTGAAAACAATGTCATAGCCCATGCTGTTAAAGAATTTCCCGGCGTACCCCATCGTCTGGAGCATATCTGTAATTGGCAAGGTATTAAATTCATCAACGATAGTAAAGCCACCAACTATGATGCTGCTGAAGTGGGCTTAGTATCTGTTAAAAGTCCCTTAATTTTGATCGCCGGTGGTGAAGCCAAAGAAGGTGATGATAATGCTTGGTTGGCAAAAATCAAGGCTAAAGCTGCTGCAGTACTACTAATAGGTAACGCTGCACCCCAATTTGCCCAACGCCTGCAAGAAATTGCTTATACCAATTATGAAATAGTTGAAACCATGGAAAATGCAGTTCCTCGTTCGGCAAAATTAGCCCAAGAATTACAAGCCAAGGCTGTATTACTATCTCCTGCTTGTGCTAGTTTCGACAGGTACCGTAACTTTGAGGAACGTGGCAATCATTTCCGCAAGTTATGTTTGACTTGGCAAGAAAATAGTTAATTTTTTAATTGTTTATTTGACTATTTCACTACTTGAATATTTTATTCAAAACTGAGCCTGTCACAGGTCATTTGCCATTAGTTCAGATCGCTAGTTATTTGTTACAAATTCAGGTTATTTATCGTTAGTTTTTAAATTGATTTAAATTGATTTAAATGGCTAATGAATTAAATTTTGGGTTTCAGCTTAGGGGTTTAACTAAAGTATATATAGCAACACTGCGTAACTTGGTTCGGACATAGATGAATCCTGTTTCTCCTACGGACACGCTACACTAACGTTGTAGACGCAATAAAACTTATGAATAGTAAACTTTCGACTTGTAAGTGTTGCTATATATGGGTGTATCTGTCTAAAATATACTTTTTTTCAGTAGATAAACAAATTAGCATAGCGCATGTAAACAAGCAATTAAATGCTAGTAAAAGCAGATGACCGAGACAGATTACTGAAAATAAATTACTCAAGATAAATTGCTAAATATGAATTACTAAACGTATAAATCGCTAAAGATATAAATTACTAAAGATAAATTATTGAAGACAACCGAAAAAATAAATATATACTAGATTATTGATACTTGACTTGTAATATTTGATTTTTAATACTTGATTCTTAAAGTGTATAACTCTGGCTTGCTCGAGTTCATGTTTTATATTTATCATTTTTAAGTGTTTTTAATGTTCCCTCTCCTTCACAACTATGAGCGACTTTGTCAGAGTACCTGCTGAAGGTACTCGCCGTAGGCTAGATTTTCTCAAATCTAAGATTTTAAGTCTAACTAGTGATGTTATTAATTCTGGAGAATATATATCTGGAACAAAGGTCGCAGCATTAGAAAAATATTTAAAGTCGAAATGGGGAAGAAACTCTGTTACCACTAACTCTGGTAATTCCGCTTTACAATTGGCACTGTTAGCTGCTGGTGTTACCCCAGGAGACGAAGTAATAGTACCAGCATTAACTCATATTTCTACTGCCTACGCAGTAAGTGCTGTGGGTGCAATTCCTTCTTTTGTAGATATCGATCCACATACCTTGACCATCGATTTGCAAGCAGTTAGAAATGCAATTCGAGAGGAAACAGTAGCTGTAATTGCTGTACACCTTTACGGTCAAATGGTTGATATGCAGCCTTTAATGGAACTTGCTTCCGAATCCAGGCTGAAAGTTATTGAAGATGTAGCCCATGCGCATGGAGCAAAATACAAAGAGAATTATGCGGGTTGCATCGGCGACTTTGGTTGTTTTTCAATGTATTTGGGCAAAAAATTAGGTGGGTTAGAAGATGGAGGATTTATTACTGTCTCTAATCCTGAAGATGTTTTACAACTGAAAAGTTTGCGAGATCCCGGTAAGGTTGTACTGAACAAATACATTCATCAAGAATTTGGCTTCCGGGCTCGGATGGGTGAGTTTACTGCAGCTGTGATTGGTTTAGAACTAGAATTTTTGGAAGATTGGAACTGTTGTCACCAAGAAATTGCTGCTCGTTATAATGCTGCATTTGCATCTTTACCTTTCCAAACTCCTACAGTCAAGGATGAATGCAGTCGCACATTTTACAAATATGTTATTTTGCTTGATTCCGTACAAGAGCGTTTGGCTTTAGAAAATCGCCTAGAAGCATTAGGAATTCAAACAGAAAATCTATTTTCTAGAACTATTCCAGAACAACCTGTATATGCACTGGGTTTACCTTGTCGGGTAGAACCTCTCACCGTTGCTAAAGAACTCGCAGGGCGTTTATTAAGTTTACCCATATATCCGGAGCTTGAAGAGCGAGAAGTAGACGCTGTAATTAATGCTACGCATCAAGCTTACAAAAAAGTTTTAGTTGTTGATTGATAAAAACAGTTCATATATTATTGCTAGCGATCGCATGAGTACATAGTAACTGCGATCGTTATAACTACTCGGGGAAAAATTAATGAGATGGTGAGTGTGGGAAGTTTGGGAAGTGTGAGGAGTTTGGAATTTTGCTCCCCGGATCCCCTAGGTGAAGTTATACCAAATCCGATTTTTAAAACCCCCTTATATTCTTTGGGATTTCCCCCCACACCTCCCACACCTCCCACACTTCCCTCTCTCAATTCTAAAAAGGGGTAGTGAACCCGCACTTAGTATTAGTTATAGGCGCGGTCTATTTTAACTTTTAACTTGAGTGTAGTGCCATAAGTTCTCTATAACTCAATATTAAATATATCAATATAAATAATTTTGCCTAAATACTTATATGCGAATTAGGGTTTATGGGCACCTAGAATAAAAATAATTACCTTTTACTAATTAAGACTAAAAAGATTTCAAATATAATTAGTGCTCTAATCTCGAGCAAATTAAACATTTTAGCTAACTATAAATCTCCATCATTTAAACTCAGATAATACTTTAATTAATTTGCAAATCATCATGTAAATATTTTTCGGTGTATACACTGGAGGCAAATATATTTTGAAGTTAATAATATGATTATATTCACGTCTCTGACTGTGAGTATGGCTGATTAAATCAGCCATTGTTGCTGATTGTTGGGAAGGTGTAGTGGCACCCCTTAGGGTGTTTTCTGCATAACGGGCATCCTCAAAAGATGCCCTTCTTTATTTATTTAATCTCTTTGATTTACAAAAAAACTAAATCAAATAAACCAGAAACGTTCACAAATAAAATTTTATAGACGATTGAGAGTTAAATATATTTAATTTATACTCATCTAAAAAATACTTAATTATTTATATTTTATATTTATTGATTAATTATTATGATTTTGATGCATACAACTGACATCAAAATCAAGCAGATAAAAATTACCAATCATCAATAGTTAATTACCAAAGCTCGACAAAGTATGCTAATGATATAGAAAATTAATAAAATTTTGAATTAGCAGCCAATTCCATGTTTTCTCAAGCTGATTTTCTGCAGTTTACCCAATGGTCAGGAATCGCCACTGTAGTATTTGCTGTTTTAGCTTTACTAGCTTTTATCCTTAAATGGGGTATTCGTTTCCGATTAGTAGGTACAACTGGTTTTATGTTAGTACTGACAGCAGGTTTATTTGCATTATCCCTTGCACCCTTAACACGAACAGTGGTTCCCGGAGCCCTCCGCTACAGTTTAGTTTATGATAATGGAGCCACAAAAGCAGTCATTGCCACCCCTGTTGAGATTACTCGTTCTGAATTAGAAGCAACTTTACAACAAGCTGCAAGCGATTTATTTTCCTATGGTCGTCTAGCAAGCAGAGGTGAAGATAAATTAATCATCAGAGCGCGGACAGTAATTCATCCAGAAGAAGGTTTATCAGTCCCACTTTATTTAGGTGAAGTCAAACGGTCTCTTGCTAGTCGTGAAGACTCACAGATGGAAATCGAAATCTATCAAGCGAATTTCGAGCGTTTAACGCAATTATCAGCCTAGGGAAATAAATATTTAGTCTAGCCAGGGAAAGAGGTGAAAGTCCTACTGCGGAAATATTCTTCAGTTCTCAAATGCTTCTCAGCCTCAAATTCCCTATATTTTTGATGCTATTAACTCATTGAGATTAGTTACTAAAAAATTTAAGTAAGTTTTTTTCAAATCTATTTAAATCCATATTCACGTAGAGATGTGATTCTGTAAGTCTCTTTAGAATACACTTTAGATGAAGCTATCCCGATACTAGAAGAAAGTCCAATTTGACAACATACTTTAAAATCATCACCTAGTCATTGAAGCAAAAAATGAGTGGGAAAATAAGACAAAGTAATTTTGATGCTTTAAAATTTTTTTGTAACTCAAGACACAATTTGTCAAAAAGTTAGGTAAAATATTGGCATCAAAAATAATCGCACATATAGAAACAGGAAGAATTTTATTTTGATTGTAGTGGATTGTTACTTTAAAAACACCAGCAATTACGCACAGACAACGCAATTTACAGCCGTTGCGATATAAGAAAGCATTCACCGTTTACCTTTTGTGCGGCTCAGGCGCTGTTCATCTCAAACGATTAAAATAAGTCCCAAAGGGACTCCCTATGCTAGGGTAATTAGTGCTTAAGTACTAAACACTTATTAGCTACTAATAAGTCAATAAATAGGTAAACATTGCATTTTTTCTACGCTTACACTTAAGATTTAAGAACGTTAATTGAATTTAAGAAAGTTAATTGATATCACAAATAAAATACTGATTTATCTGGACTAAGAAGTTAAACAAATTCACTCTTGGTTAAAATCGTAATAACTGATAACACAAGCAGCCAGATCGCATTCAATAAGTCGTCAATTAGAAATTGCCACCAAAAAGAATAATATTTTTCATTCTTCTAGAAACCTAGAAGTCTTGGTATTTTTAATTAGTTATATGCCTAATCAACTCACAGAAAAGTCATCAACTCCAACTTCCAATTCTTTGCTTACTCTTGCAGTTGCTCCAGCAAAAGTGATGCGTGGTTCTGGAATTTTAGCAGACTCATCATCAATTATTAAAAATTTGGGAAATCGTCCTTTATTAGTCGCAGGAAAAAAAAGCTTTAGCTTAGCTGAAACACACCTGCAGCCGATAATGGATGCAAAAGAACTCAATTTTGCCAAGTCTTATTACACTCCCGATTGCTCGGAAGCAAGTCTCAAAACTTTGCATAAAGCAGCAAAAGAGCACAAAGCCAATGTTATTGTTGGCGTCGGTGGTGGTAAAGCTTTAGATACAGCTAAATTGCTAGCCCATCAATTAAATTTGCCCGTTGTAACAATTCCGACTTCAGCTGCTACCTGTGCTGCTTGGACCGCACTATCAAATGTATATTCTGATGACGGAGCATTTATTTACGATGTGGGGTTAGCAAGCTGTCCCGATTTATTGATATTGGATTATGAATTAATCAAAACTGCTCCCCAACGAACTCTAGTTGCAGGTATTGGTGATGCGATCGCTAAATGGTATGAAGCTTCCGTCAGCAGCGGACACTCAGAGGAAACTTTAATTATTGCAGCGGTTCAACAAGCACGAGTTTTACGAGATATTTTACTACAGAAATCTTCCGCAGCCCTGCGATCGCCAGGAAGCGATATTTGGTGTCAAGTTGTCGATGCGACAGTTTTGCTCGCTGGGGTCATTGGGGGAATTGGTGGAGCCCAGTGCCGTACAGTTGCAGCCCATGCCGTACATAATGGTTTAACTCATGTTTGCGGGCGTGGAAGCATTCACGGGGAAAAGGTTGCTTATGGAATTTTAGTTCAATTACGCCTAGAGGAAATGTTACAGGGCAATCAGCTCGCAATGGCAGCACGACAACAGTTGTTAAAGTTCTACGCAGAGATTGGATTACCTCAAAAGCTAGCAGACTTAGACTTGGGTGAAATTACTTTGACACAGTTACAAAATGTTGCCCAAATCACTCTAAATCCAAGCTCTGATATTCACCGGTTACCATTTTCAGTTTCCCTGGAACAGTTGATGGCTGCAATGGTTTCCACTACAGCACCAATTGATACGAAAGAATCAACAAATTGTATATCCCTGAGCGGATTGAATAGTGAGGTGGAACAATGAGCTTAAATTGGATCGCCCCAGCCCAACGCATTCAGAAATTGCCTCCTTACGTATTTGCCCGTCTTGACGAACTCAAAGCAAAGGCTAGAGAACAGGGTTTAGATTTGATCGATTTAGGGATGGGTAACCCGGATGGTGCAACTCCACAACCAGTAGTTGAAGCTGCGATCGAAGCTTTGCAAAATCAAAGAAATCATGGTTACCCCCCTTTTGAAGGTACTGCCAATTTTCGTCGAGCAATTACCAATTGGTACTATCGTCGCTACGATGTGAAATTAGATCCGGATAGTGAAGCTTTACCGCTACTGGGATCTAAAGAAGGATTGGCTCATTTAGCAATTGCTTATATTAATCCTGGCGATTTGGTTCTAGTCCCAACTCCCGCATATCCAGCACATTTCCGTGGACCTGTCATTGCTGGCGGTCAAGTTCACAATCTAGTTTTAAAACCTGATAATGGCTGGTTGATTGATTTAGCTAGCATACCAGATGAAGTTGCCAAAAAAGCAAAAATTCTTTACTTTAACTATCCTAGTAATCCCACAGCAGCTACCGCACCGAGGGAATTTTTTGAAGAAATCGTTGCTTTTGCTCGCAAATACGAAATTCTTCTGGTACACGATCTGTGTTATGCAGAACTGGCTTTTGACGGCTATCAACCGACTAGTTTACTAGAAATTCCTGGAGCAAAGGATATTAGTGTGGAATTTCACACCATGTCTAAGACCTATAATATGGCCGGATGGCGAGTTGGATTTGTTGTTGGTAACCGCCACATCATCCAAGGTTTAAGGACATTAAAAACTAACTTAGACTATGGAATTTTTGCCGCATTGCAAACTGCAGCGGAAACAGCTTTACAATTACCAGATAGTTACCTGCAAGAAGTACAACAGCGATATCGTACTCGTCGGGATTTTTTGATTAAAGGTTTGGCCGATTTAGGTTGGCAGATTCCCAAAACTAAAGCTACCATGTATATCTGGGTCCCATGTCCAGCCAAAATTGGTTCTACAGACTTTGCTCTCGATGTGCTGCAGCAAACCGGAGTAGTTGTAACACCTGGTAATGCATTTGGTGTCGGTGGTGAAGGATATGTGCGAATCAGTTTAATTGCCGAATGCGAGCGATTAGGTGAAGCGTTACACCGATTTAAACAAGCTGGTATTCATTACTAAGCGTTGTTATTTTTGCCTGCATTCGAAGTCAATATAAAACACAATTAGGCAACATTAAGTAATGCAAGCACAAACACCTCCCGTTCTTAACACTAATTTGATTGCCGCTGGTTTTCATGCTCTTTCTGAACCTTTGCGGATTAAAGTCCTAGAAATACTGCGCAAGCAGGAAATGTGTGTTTGTGATTTGTGCGACATTTTAAAAGTCAGTCAGTCAAAATTGTCTTTTCACCTCAAAACACTTAAACTGGCTGGCTTAGTTCGTACTCGTCAAGAAGGCAGGTGGATTTACTACAGCCTTAATCTCAGTCAATTTATTGTTTTAGAACAGTATTTAGCTGATTATCGTCGCTTTAGTCAAATATTGCCTGCTAATCCTTGTGGTAATGAATATGAGTAAATAAAGTAGCAAACAAATTAAATTATAGCTATCTTCAAATACGTAATGAACGGGTAGAGACGTTATATTTACGCGTCTCTACCAGTTTTTTAGTTAGTTGTTGATATGTAATATTAATTGGGTATCTTATTATTTAAATGTAATCTAAATCACGTTATACTACTAATTCTTATTTATTCTTCGGAATGATTGACATATCAATTTTTATTGAAATAACATAATGGGTATACATATTGTTTCTTCATTTTTTAATATGGAAACCCTATTCCTAGGTGGTAATGAGATCGAATAAGAAGGGTAATTTACTTAAAATACCAATCCATTATTCCCGAGAGGCGCTAGCAGAAGGGATTGGAACTTTTATTTTAGTTTTTGCTGGTACTGGTGCGGTAATGGTAAACGGCATTAGTAATGGTGCTATTAGTCACTTGGGTATAAGTTTTGTTTTTGGAAGTGTTGTGGCTGCTTTAATTTACGGTATAGGTCATATCAGTGGAGCACATCTCAATCCTGCAGTCACATTAGCTTTTTGGACCAGTGGTTTTTTCCCGAGGAAGCAAGTTCCTTCCTATATTTTTGCACAACTGATTGGCGCGATCGCTGCCTCAAGCTTATTATGTGCAAGCTTGGGAAAAGTCAATAACTTGGGTGCGACCCTACCTCTGAACGATAATTGGTTGCAATCTCTGATTTTAGAGATTGTTCTTACCTTTATTTTGATGTTCGTAATTTTTGGTTCTGGGCTTGACCGTCGAGCTCACATCGGATTTGCAGGTTTAGCAATCGGTTTAACGGTAGGACTTGAAGCTGCATTTATGGGACCAATCACTGGTGCAAGTATGAATCCAGCACGTTCTTTTGGTCCAGCTTTAGTGGGAGGTATTTGGCAATATCACTGGGTATATTGGGTTGCTCCAATAGTGGGAGCGCAATTAGCAGCAATTGTTTATGGCGTGCTTTCAAACGGATTTAGGGATGTTAAGTAGGAGATTGAAATAGAGCCTTTTTCGCTCCTAAGTTCTGCTGTATAATAATCAACTCATTAATATAATTTGTTTGATCGAATGCAATGGTTAACTCAGACTCTCCACCCAGAATCTTATTTTTATATGGCTCTTTACGAAAACGTTCCTACAGTAGACTTTTAGCAGAAGAAGCCGCACGAATTATTGGAGGATTTGGTGCAGAAGTTAAATTCTTCGACCCACGTGAATTACCTGTTCGTGACAGTGTTCTAGAAACCCATCCAAAAGTGCAAGAATTGCGGGAACTTAGCCAATGGTCTCAAGGTCAAGTGTGGTCGTCTCCCGAAATGCACGGTAATATTACTGGAATTTTAAAAAATCAAATTGATTGGATTCCTTTAACTATAGGTTCAGTTAGACCAACCCAAGGTAAAACTTTAGCCGTTATGCAGGTTTCTGGTGGTTCTCAGTCTTTCAACGCAGTTAATACATTACGAATTTTAGGGCGTTGGATGCGGATGTTTACCATACCCAACCAATCTTCTGTAGCCAAAGCATATCAAGAATTTAACGAAGATGGGACAATGAAAGACTCACCATATCGTGACAGAGTAATTGACGTTATGGAAGAACTCTACAAATTTACTTTGTTATTACGCGATCAATCAGATTACCTTACAGATCGTTACAGCGAACGCAAAGAGAAAGCACTTAAGCAAAGTAAAAGTATAGAAAACTGTTTACCTAAATTTGTGAATTGAGTTAAATAAAGCCTACAGTTTCTAAAAAACATTCAAAATTTTCTGAGTAAATCTATTACTATTAACAACTAATCACACCATGAAAAAAGTCATGTTTGTTTGTAAGAAAAACTCCCGTCGTTCTCAAATGGCGGAAGGATTTTCTCGAAGTTTAGGGAAAGGAAAAATTTCTGTTGTCAGTTCTGGTTTAGAAGCAAGTTACGTCGATCCCAAAACAGTAGAGATTATGGCAGAAATTGGAATTGATATTAGCAACCAAACTTCTCAGGCTTTAAGTGATTTTAATCCCGGGGACTACGATGCAGTGATTTCTCTATGTGGATGTGGCGTAAATCTACCTCCTGAATGGGTAACGCGAGAAGTGTTTGAAGATTGGCAACTTGACGATCCTGAAGGTCATGGGATCGAAACATTTCGACGTATCCGGGATGAAGTTAAGCAAAGAGTTGAAAAACTAATTGCTGCTTTGAGTTAGTTTCAAACCTTAATCACTAGCGCATAAAAGTTTATACTCAAAACTCGCTCGGTATTAAATTTAATTTTAATTTTCTATAGAGATATGACAGAGTATAAATGGGTGATTGCAGTCAGAACATTCCAGCGAGAGGTTTGTGCCAACACCATATTAGGCTCTAAATGAGGTTAGTCATAACCTCTGTCACGTCTCTACAGACTACCAATGTAATAGTTGTGGCACTTAAGCAAGATTTAAGTGGCAGGACAGAATTAATTACACTGTGTCATTTTATTCGTATTAGAAATGATTGGGTAAGAAAGATAAAAGATTGGGAATTAGAAAGCTCTAAGGAAACGGCTTAAATAGATTTTGAAACTGATAAATTTTGAGACTGATAGATTTTGAGAGTGAGAATGTTTTTAATATCTATCTTTTGAGTATCTACCTGGGAATTTGTGTTAAGCAACGAAGGAATTAGTTTTCATTAAGATATTAACTACAGAAAGGAATTCAAAATCGTTGCAATATTCATTTTGCGATAAGCCCATAGGGCATCGCAATAAATGGAGTGATAGAAGATTTACAGTTGTGCACTCACGTATAAATCACTCTTAACCTAAAACTAGGTTAACTTTGGTCGACACTGACAAGAGCCATCAGAGTATGTCCAACTCCTAATCCTTTTTGAGTGGAAACTTCTAAGTTATGTAAGTACTTAGCCAGAATTGGCTCGATGATACTAGCGCGGATATTTTCAACTTGAGAATTATCGAGCGACTCTTTTAATTCTTTAGTCAAACCTTGAAATTCAGTGGGTAGAGTAGATTCACATCCATGGACAGTTTCTCCACAAAGTATTGCAGCCTCTCTTATTAATTGATTCCACCAACCTTGAAAAGTTTTAAAGAAATCAATGATTTCGGCTGGTGCTTCTCCCAACTGCACGTCAAACATAAGTTGTTCAAAATCTGTAGTACAATCCACATCCATCAAACTATTAACTAAGTTTCGGTAACGAGATAAGTTCGGAGTAAACTCTCCTGTTGAGGTGTGTCTTCCAACCATTACAGAACGGTCGAAAAACTCTATATTTGACAATTTACAATTCGCTTGTGCTGCTGCTTCATGAATTAGTTGATTTAACTCCTGTGCAGAATAAAAACTCATAGGTGTAAAATCGGCTTCTCCATCGCTTTGGAAAAAGTTCATCCGATAATCCCAACGACTTAAATTCCACTTAGATACCCACTCAATGGAATATTTCCCCAGAACATCAACCACAACCGCAGATCGGGTGTTATGACGACGGATATTTTCAAATATGTTCTGTAGGGCTATTTGTAATTCTGCTGGAGTCAAATGAGAATAAGGGACTCCACAAGAAAGGTACAACTTAAAGGCTTCGTCAGGAAGACTTTGACGAATATCTCCTTGTAAGAACCTTACATAATTACGATGAGAGTGAATAGAACGCGCAGTTTCACACATATCTTGACAAATATCAATGCCAAGATAGTCAATATCATCATCTAAATTTAAACCAGACTCTTTCATTAATTTGCTGGTCAGTAGAGATATTCCGTCCCCAGTTCCACTTCCTATATCTAAAACTTCTAGAGAATTCCCTAAACGATATTCCGTTTGTTCTATAGCTTTACGATAAACCATACAAGAGAATGGTTCTTCCCAATTGACCTTTACTGCATCACGTCTGCTAGGTGATAAATAGTGGTCGGTAGCTTTAGACTTACCATAAACTTTGACAATTTCTTGAGTTTTGGTGCTCATGGTGAACTTTAAGAAACTTTAGCTACATTTTTTATTATCTACCCCAATTGGAATTATGTACAATAATGTACCAATTAATAGAAGTCTCAAATAATCTGTATTCCTTGCTCTATATAGGTTAAAAAATTTTTTAATTTTAATTTTTATCACCTAATTTAGGATATTTAAATTGGTAATTAACAAAGAGCTGAAGTAACCTTAATCAACTTTAGTATTACTGTTGACCTATACTCAATAATAAGTTTGACTAGGGAGGATATGGATAATTTAATTGGTGAACGCGAGGTTAAAAATAACCTCAAAATTCTGTGAATTATAATCATATCACCGCATAGTAATGGATATTATTAAAACATTTAATTTTTGATATTTAGCATTTGCTGAAAAGCTAACATTTAATTTTTAATCTACCGTTAGGTATAATTTTAAGTCCGATTCAAATAAGCACAACCGTCGATTTCTCAAAAATTGCTCGTCATGATCGTTGTATATTTATTAATTAAAATAATGCTATAAACCTTTATACTGCAAGCTTTACAGCCTATATACTCTGAGTATATAAGTTACTTTAAGCATAATTTAAGTTCTCGTACATATCTACTTGCTAATGTAATTGTCGAAACCTAATTATTTTTTGATTAACTTAATATTTTATCTATTTTTTCAATTTAAGTATGTGCTCTTAGGCTCAATGGCATTATATTTGTTTATGAAAATTAGCAATAATTGGCAATTTAAACTCAATTATGGATATTTTTTAATATTTACTAGTGAATTAATGATATAAGAGCTTCAATAATCTTCTATACAAAATATATTGAATAATTATTTGCTGCGATCGCTGTAAATATGGACTACAGGCAAAATTTTAATATTAGACTAAGATTTCTTTAAATTTAGTGACTTAAGCTAAAATATAGTTATCCAATTCACAGGAGTCGATAGTAATGCAAATCAATCGACATCCCAAAAATTCACTTAATTCAGAAGTTGAAAATATATCTCTTGAAGGATATAAGTTTAACTGGTTTGACTGGTTTTGTGTATGGTATCCACCAGGATGGTTAATTTTATTCAATCGTCATTGGCAACACTATCACGAAGACCCAGATGGGTGGAATTGGTTGGAATATTTACTATTTTTAATACCTGCAGGTTTTTACATTGCACTATTTATACGCTGGTTGCGTCTTGGTTTTCGTCCGCCAAAACGACGCCATAGTGCGTTCAATCCCCAGTATCAGCAAGCCTTTAGAGAAGAAATATTAGCACCAATTGTTAAATCTTATTTTCGTGCAGAGTTACATTTATCAGAAAATTTACCTAAAAGTGAAAATATAATTTTCGCGATGAATCATGCGGGAATGTGTTTTCCGTGGGATTTTGTGGTGTTGGGCTATTTATTGGCTGAGAAAAAAGGGTGGATTGTACAACCTTTAGCTGGTGTATCTTTATTTGAACATCCTTGGATGATTTGGTGGTTACCTTCAGGATGGTCCCAAGTATTAGGTGGGATCAAAGCCCAGAAAAAAGATTTTCAAAGTGCTGTCGAACAAAATCGTATTTTACTCTACGCTCCGGAAGGTCTGAGAGGACCAAGCAAAGGATGGGGAAAACGCTATCAGTTAGAAAAATTTGACCCAAGTTTTATCCATATCAGCCAAAAAAATTGTATGAAGATTGTACCGGTTATTTGTATTGGTAACGAAAATCTTCATCCTTGGACTATTAATATTAGTAGACTACAAAGAAAATTACAAAATTTACTTAAATTACCTTTTCTACCATTATCACCTCTCTTACCTATTTTTATGCTTTTCCCTTCCATGGGTGTTTGGGCTGCAAAAAGTCGTTTGCATTATTTTATTGAGTCTTGGATCGAAGCAGAAGCAATCGAATCCCTGCAAACAACAGAAGAAACAAACTTACGGAAGAAGATTTATTGTCAAGCTCAAAAGCTACGCGCACAAATGCAAGAACAGATTAATATAAGACTTAAATTGATAAAGCCTTAATTGATTGATTTAAAAGTAGCAGATAATACTTTAAATGTTGGTTTAGAGCCTGATAACATAAAAAAAATATTTTTGTATAACAATTTACCTTGCACTGAAATGAATTGCTGATACTTTTTAAACGAGTTGAACAATCTAAGTAGAGTTTCTCGAAATATTATTTTGGAACTAATATTTTGGGCAATAATATCTTGGACCATAATCTTTTGTAATTATCCTTAAATCTCATAGTATCGGGGCTTTTTTCAGTTTTTCTCATTCATATAAAACTTCATATGGAAATAAAAAGAGTATGTATTCTTGGTGCAGGTATTAGTGGTTTAGTTGCAGCCAAAACATTTATCGAAGATGGTTACCAAGTGACTGTTTTTGAGAAACAGTCTAATATTGGTGGAGTATGGGAATGCTCTAGAACTTATCCAGAGTTGACAACCCATAATCCTCGAAATACATATTGTTTTACTGACTATCCCTTCCCTCAAGAATATCCAGAGTTTCCTACTGCAGAGCAGATGAGGAATTATTTGCAATCCTATGCAAATAGTTTTGGTGTTACCGAACGGATTTTTTTTCAAACAGAAGTCACGAATATATACAGAAAAATAGGTAACAAAATCATCTGGGTAGTAGAAGCAAACGTCAAAGATGAAAAAGAGAACCGGGTCAGAAAAAAAATATATGACTTTGATTTTGTTTTGATATGTAATGGTGTATTTAATCTTCCCAAAATTCCCAAGCTAGCGAATAGATCGGAATTCGAGTCATGTGGTGGAAAGATACTTCATTCTAGCCAGCTCAATGACCTATCAATTTTAGATGAGAAAAAAGTAATTATCGTTGGTTTTGGTAAATCTGCAACTGAAATTTCAGTCATCGCAGCTGATAGAGCTTCTTCATGTACTCTAATTTTTCGGCGTTCTTTATGGAAGATTCCGAAGTATTTATTCAACAAAATTCCTTATCAGCAAATTTTCTTCACTCGTTTTGCAGAAATTTGGTTACTTTATCTTAGACCCGTAGGAATCGAAAAATTACTTCATTCTTTTGGTAAACCTTTGGTATGGGCTTTCTGGCGCGTCCAAGAGATAATAGTCAGATCGAAATTTAGTCTCAAGAGTTACAAGCTTATACCTAAAAAACCTATGAATAGCATGCTAAACCATACTGCTAATTTAGTTACAGATTATTTTTACAAGTATATTCGAACCGGGAAAATAGATACAAGAAAAGCAGAGATTAGCAATTTTTTTTCTGGTGGTGTAGAACTAAATTCAGGTGAAACTTTAGCCGCTGATATTGTCATTTTTGGAACTGGATTCCGCCAGGATATTTCCTTCTTGGAGGAAAAGTATCGTCATTGGATAGTCGATGAAGAAGGTAATTTTCATTTATACAAACATATGATTCACCCAGACATTCCCAATCTGGGTTTTTTAGGGTATAACTCCAGCATCTTTTGCCAGTTAACCTCAGAGGTCGGAAGTTGGTGGTTATCCCAATACTGCAGAGGTAAGTTATTCTTACCTTCGCGCTCGCAAATGTACAAAGCAATGCATATAAATTTTCGGTGGAACAAAAAAAATCTACCTAATAGTTTAGCCTACGGTATTTGTGTATCTCCATTCAATTTCCATTACCTAGAAAATCTGATTGAAGATATGGGTTTTAATATTTATAGTACAAAGAGTAAGTATATTCAGAACATGATGAATACTATAGAACCATATGCATACAATTGTATTCGAAGAGTATTACGCAATAAAATAAATTGATATATAAGTTATTTCTCATAAATTGATCGCTGGCTAAAAAATTATCTTTTGTAAGATTATCAGAAAAAACAAACATAAAAGTGCATAAGTTGACTATTTGTACATTTATCAACTAAGTGTAGATAAACTAATTAAAATTTTAAGAAAGCGCATTGAATATGAGCGCCTTGTCAAGGTATTGGAATATTTGGCGAATAGATCCCGCAAGCGAAGCAGCGGGGTATAAATCTTGTTCAGTCCCTATCGCAAAGGAATTTATTAAGGATTTAGGAGTTTCTCAAGGTACGGACCTACAAACAACTTTACTATCTTACTTTTACGGGCAAAATGGCACTTTAGATGTCGTCACCCGTGCAAAAGCAGGTCTTTGTCTGCGATGTTATATTTCTTATCCAATTTTAAAGGTTTGCAAAAAAATTGATTATTTATTTAGTGGTGGGAAACAGTTTACCTATCGGGATCTATTACCTTTTGTCCTAGACGATGACGGGAAAAGCTTAATTTTTATAGATAGAGATACAAAAAAACATTTTTTTATAGATAATAACGGCGAACTTAAAGACCCCACTTATCAATTCTTTTCCGCAAAGATATTACAGTCATTTCGTTCGGAGTCTCAGTTAAGAATGAGTTTAGATAATTGGGCATATTTACAAACAAAACAAAATCCCCAGATTAAAAATTTTATCTCAGAATTTGGTTTTAGACATTTGAGTGATTGGGCACTATTAAATAGAGTTAGGCGCAAACAATTAGAAAACTTATCTATAAGCGATCGCAATGTGGTAGAAGCATTTCATATGGTTTATCGTCGCGATCGAGTGAAACAAAGACAAACTGGAATCAGAAAATGTCCAGATCCCTCACGGGAACAATTGCAAGAAATGTTGATGCATTTGAAAGATAAAGAATCTCATATTTATACAACCAAAGATTTAATTATTTTCCTCCATCAAATAGCAATACAACTTAGACAGTATGACATTTGGAATTCTAGGGAACCTTTAGAAATATATAATCCTGAAATTCAAACTTACACGACGAGAACTGATTTACCAGGTTCTAGTTTAGATATTGAAGAAGAAGAAGATAAAGAATTTATGGGCTTTTTACATAAACAATTAAATTTAATATTAGCCAATACAATTAAACAAGAAATAAATAACCGTATTTCCCAACTCCAAAAAAGTAAAAATTATGCTATCTTCGCTAATCAATATCTTCAAGGGTTAAAATTATATTATTGTCAGAATCTTTCCCTTAGAGAAATAGCTCCCAAATTAAATATGAAAAGTTGGGATAGAGCTAGGCGAGTTTTAAATCCAGGAAAGCTTCTAAGTGATATTCGTAGTTCTACAATCAAAGAAATAATTGGTGAAATTTTGCATCAAGTTAAGGAGAAGAAATTTCCTATTAGCTTATCATCGCCAGAATACTTAGAAAATTTAGCAATAGAAGTTGAGTGTTTTGCTGACACAGAAATTTTTAAGGAAGCTGCAGAAGAAATTAGAGCCGGGAAAAATCGCACCATGAATAGTTTATATGCTCAACAATTACGAATTTATTTTAAAAAAAATAATTAATAAAATTGCGGCTCAAAATTAAGATTGAAGGAGTAAAAGTAATGTCAAATATTTCAACACATAACTCTGTAGATTTCAGGCTTTTGATACCAGAAGTTATTTATTTAGAATCAGAACACTTTGATCGTGCGGAAAAAATATGTTTACAAAGTAATCATGAAGATAAGCAGTGGCAAAATCATCTAAATTCTTTAGCTGTAGTTGCTTTTAAAGATTGGTTCAAAGAAAAACTATCTACGTACAGCTTAAGTTTAGAAATTAAAGCGACTGAAGATGGGTATTATTTATCAGTTGGTAAATTTAACTATTTTTTGATTACAGTAGAACATCTGTTAGATGAAATTGTAAATGTATCTAAAAGTATTATTAATACGTCCACAATTAAGGTGGACTTCTATGTACTAATAGAAGTATTAGAAGAAGAGGAAGAGGTAATAATTAAAGGATTTTTAAATAATGGCGAACTACATGATTATTGTACTGAAATAATATCGCATTCATCCAATAAAAATTATTATCAAATTCCTCTATCAATATTTGATTCAGAACCTAATCATTTATTGTTATGTCACCAATTTGCAGAAGTACTTGAATTATCTAGAATTGAAGTATCTGCAGCTGAGTTATCTACAGTTAAAACTGAAATCAAGACAAAAGAGAAGAAAATATTCATTAGTGAAATAGATAAAAAAATACCCAAGCTTAGTGAATGGTTTAAAAATATTTTTGATGAAGGCTGGCTGACAATAGATAAATTAACAAAAGTAGAAACAAACTTAGCCTTCAATACCATCAGGAAATCGATCCAAGGGGTTAGGAGAGGTAAGCTAATTGATTTAGAAATACAATTAGGTAAAAATACTGTAGCTTTACTGGTTAATATAGTTGAAGTGAATGGCAATAAGTTTTCCATCTTAGTGCAACTACACCCCACTGGCAAAAATAAACATTTGCCCCATAATCTTCAATTGAGAATGTTTTCTAAAGGAGGAAAGGTACTTCAAGACGTTCAAGCAAGAATTAAAGATAATTATATTCAATTGAAACCATTTAAAGGAGAAGCAGGAAAACGTTTTAGTATTGAAGTTGCTTTAGGTGATGTGAGTGTTAAAGAGAATTTCGAAATTTAAGTATAAAATCTTCAAGCTATTCTAATTTACCAATTAACTCCTCAAATACTGACAAGACAAACAGTAAAAATCTTAACCGTAGCAAAATAGGAAAGCATACTTTTAGCTAATACCTCGAAATATTAGCTAAAATTATTATTTGTGTTTTAATAATTATTTTGTAAAGACAAGTTGTAAAATACTAATGCATATTAAAGATAAAATTAACATGTCTTGCTAAAAAAACAAAAGATAAAAGCAAAAATTGTTTTATGATTGATTATTTTATCTGCTTCTTATGAGTAGGGTAATTGTTTTAAGTTTGGGGACGGGAAATTTACAAGATGGTTTTCCTGTTGTAACTTTACAACTTGGAGAATCAAATAATGCTTATAGGATGAAATTTACTGGTAGCTTACCACCAGCACCAGAAATTGCTCAAATCTATCGCAATTGGCAATCTTTATATTCGGCTTTTTATCAACCTTTAACCTTGTATCGTAATACTGAGGATATTGACGAAGCAGATGACACTTGGGAAATAGAAGAAGGTTATATAACTAATGTTTCCGAAGTAGATATTGTTTCTCTATGCAATCAGATTTCACAAAGTATAAATGCCTGGTTTGATTCAATAGAATTTCGTAATATCGATCAACAATTGCGCACACATTTAGAACCATCCGAAGAAATTCGCTTCATCATTGAAACAAACGATATTTTATTGCGAAGAATTCCTTGGCATCTTTGGAAATTTTTTGATGATTACCCCAAATCAGAAGTTGCAATAAGTGCTTATGACTACCAAAAGCAAAAAAAAATTCTCGAGTACTCTCATAAAGAGGATGTAAAAATTCTAGCTATTTTTGGTAGCAGCGAAGGGATTGATATTAGTCAAGACAGACTTTTTTTAGAACAATTATCTGCTCGAGTAGAATATGGTACTATCGCTTCAGATTGCACTAATGAAGTCGCTGCTTCACGTTGCACCATCGAATTTTTGGTAGAACCAAAGTTGAGCCAATTAGACGAAAAGCTGTGGCAAAAAGGTTGGGATATTATTTTCTTTGCTGGTCACAGTGGTACTCAAGAGCAAGGATTTATACATATAAATAGTAAAGATATTATTACTATCGATAAGTTAAAGAATGCTTTCAAGCAAGCCATCGGTCGAGGGCTAAAATTAGCGATTTTTAATTCTTGTGATGGTCTAGGTTTAGCAAAAACATTAATCGAATTACATATTCCACAAGTTATTGTCATGCGCGAGCCTGTACCAGATAAGGTCGCGCAGGAATTTTTAAAGTATTTTTTGGCTTCATTCTCACAGGGACAATCTTTATATACAGCAGTACGTTACGCACGAGAAAGGTTACAAGTTCTCGAGAAAGATTACCTTTGTGCGACTTGGCTACCAGTAATTTGTCAAAACCCAGCCGAAGCACCTATCATTTGGTCTAAAAATGGCATTCACACTGAAGGCGGACAGGACAAAATATTGCCATTTTCGAGCAAGATATTAGCTGTAAATTCTGACTATACGAATAAATCTGATATTCTTATACCTAAAACAAAAAGAAAGCCCAGTCGTAACCGTAGGGAAAAACCTCCATCAATAAAATTTAATCAAAAACGCTTAATAAAGAAATTTTGGTCATTTGGTCAGGGCAAATCCCCTTTGAAAACTTTACTAGTAGTAAGTATATTTTTAGCCACTCTATTAATGAGTATTCGCTACTTAGGATTTATACAACCTTGGGAATTAAATGCTTATGACCATTTAATGCAATTGCGACCATACGAACAGCCAGATCGACGCTTGTTGATAGTTACAGTGGGCGAGTCAGACATCAAGTATCAGATAGAACAAGGGATGGATATGCGATGGTCTTTATCAGACCAGGCATTGTCTAAGGTTTTAGAAAAGTTAGAGCAGTATGACCCAATATCTATTGGTCTAAATATTTACCGAGAATTTCCAGCTGATCCAAACTACCCCAATCTAGTAAATCGGTTAAATAAGAATAAAAATTTAATAGCTATATGTAAAGTTTCTGCCCCTGCTGATGGGGAACCAGATGGTGTCCCTCCTCCACCAGAAGTTCCCAAAGAACGTCACAGCTTTAGTGATTTTGTAATAGATATGGATGGGGTCCTCCGTCGTCAACTTTTATTTATGAACCCTCCTTTAAATTCTCCTTGTATAACGGAGTATGCTTTTAGTTACTTAATGGCAAGAGAGTATCTAAAGTCACAAGGATATCCCCAACCTAAATTTAACGTTCAAGGCAACTTGCAAATTGATAAGCTTATATTCAAACGTTTAGAACCCCACAGTAGTGGTTACCAGGGAGTAGATGCAGCTGGTAATCAAATATTAGTAAATTATCGTTCTCTACCTTCTTTTAAGGATATTGCTACTCAAGTCAGTCTCAAAGATATCCTTAGTGACAAAATTAATCCTAACTCTATTGAGGGCCTCAAAAACCGTATTGTTCTGATTGGCGTTACCGCCCCTAGTATTACTCAGTTTTGGCAAACCCCTTATGTTTCCAGAGGAGTTTACAAAGAACTTGAGATACCTCATGTGATTGTACAAGCCCACATGATAAGTCAGATTCTCAGCGCAGTTGAAGACAAGAGGTCTTTAATATGGTGGTGGTCTGGGTGGTTTGAAGCTCTGTGGATATGGTGTTGGTCTTTGCTAGGAGGAGTTATCGCTCTTACTATTTGGCAACCAATTACTCTAGTATTCGCTACCGCAACAGCTTTGTTATTACTTTTTAGTACGTGCTTTGGTATATTGATATATGCTGGATGGGTTCCTCTTGTACCCCCAGCATTAGGGTTGATATGCTGTGCATTTCTTCTCAAAGTTTTATTAAGCGATGGCTTTATTCCAATCCAGAAATCTATTAATACTTGATAATGGCCGAGATTAATTTATTCAAAATTCTAATCAAACAGCTTTATATTATTTCTTTGCCAGTTGTATTATTTGGAAATTTAGAACGATCTTGGGCTGGAATGGTAGATACTAATATCTCCCAAGAAAATATCCCTGTTATTGATCGAGGAGTATTTAAACTTCAAATATCCAAACAGCTATTCAAAGTAAGTTCGCCCGACAAGTCGATCGCCAGATCGATTTCTTTCGCACAAAAATATTTAGCCCAAAAAGTACCTGACAATATAGGTGCTCCCACAGGTCGTCGTAAGGGAGGAGCAACTAGGGATCCAAAGCAATGTTCGAGTTTAGAAAAACCTATCACTGCTTTGGTTCCTGGAGGGAAAAGTGGCGAGAAAAATAAATCATTTTTTGCATCAACAGTTGATCGATACCTAAATGTTTGGTTGTTCGTTCCTCAATTAACAACTCCCATGAAGTTTGGAGAATTTGTATTGCAAGATGACAGTGGCAACGACATTTTGAGAAAAAGAATGTCACTTCCCCATAAGGCTGGCGTTATAGGTATCAGCATTCCCCAAAATCCCCAATATGCTCTCAAAAAAAATCATAAATATCAATGGTACTTTCAAGTTTACTGTGGGGATCCAAAAATTCCCCGAGAGTATGCTTATGTTGATGCGTGGTTACAAAGAGTCGCACTAAATCCAAATTTGCAAAAACAATTAGAAACAACTAAACGAGGTAAATACGCTATTTATAGCAAAAATCATCTTTGGTACGATGCTGTTAGCGACCTAGCAAAACTTCGCACTCGCAATCCAAATTCACAGCAACTTGCTCGAGATTGGGCTAACTTACTCAAAATTTTTAATCTAGAAGAATTCGTTGATGTACCTATTATCAAAAATTATGTTTTGTCAGAGTGATTGGTAATGGGTAATTGGTAATTGGTAATTGGTAAAAGCCCGCCCCTCAAAGCGATTTGCTAATTGGTAATAGATTTGAACTAAAATCTATTGCTTTGCGACCCTATAAGCACAGCGACGCGCACCAGCAACAATATGCTCGGTTCGCTCGATCGCATATTCTTCTCCTAAAGCTGCTTGAAAAACTTCCTGCTCCTTCATACACAAACCGACACAAGCAGTTGCAGCAGCACAAATCGGACAATGATTCTCAATCAACAAAAACGACCCATCTTCTTGAGGTTGAACTAGAGCCATATAGCCCTCTTGAGTACGAATTTCCGCTAAGGCTTCTAATCTTTCTCCTAGGGTATCTAATCCTACTAAATATTCTTGATAGTTATCTGTTTGCTGTCGTGCTTTAATTTCTAAAAGTCGATCTAAACCAGCTTCTCCAAACGCTTCTGTGACGGAGTTAATTAGACTTAATGTTAATTCGGCGTACCCATCAGGAAAAAAGCGATTTGCAGCAGCAGTTAATTGCCAAATTTTTGCAGGACGCCCCATCGCTCTAGATTCTTCTTGATAAGTGACTAAATTTTCATCTTGCAGAGCGTACAAATGTTGACGTACAGCCATCGTCGAAACATTTAAACGAGAAGCTAACTCCTGCGAATCCATCTCTCCTTCTTGCTTGAGCAAGTTAATAATTGCACGTCTAGTCCGGACTGCAGTCGATTTTTTGTTGGATTTTTTTGCCATGTAACACTCGTCATTAATGTCTTTAACATCAAGAAAAATATGCTTGTAAGTTTATCTATACCGATAAAAGTTTGAATACGGATTTTTATAGATATATATACAAAGTAAAGAAAAATCTTTACAAAGTCAATTGAATTGTGTAGGCTAGTTTATAAAGAAAAAACTTTAGAAAGTTATTGCGAGCAACTGAATATGAATTTTCATCGATTTGAACATATTAACCAGTCATGTAAGAACCTGGATGTGACTCGTCAGTTTTATCAGACTCTATTCCCCCAATGGTATGTACGGGCTGAGGGTGAGGAAGATGGCTGGAAGTGGATGCATTTTGGCGAACGCCAGTTTTACCTCTCTCTAAATCAATATCTAGATTCATCAACCGTTTCACCATCGATGGGTCATGTAGACCATATTGGCTTTGTGATTGAAAATAGTGAAGCGATGAAAGCTTTGTTAGATGAAAACGGGATTGATTATTCTATTTATATTTCTCCAGAAACCAAATGTCGTATATACGTCGATGACCCGGATGGTACTCAAGTGGAGTTGGTGGAATACAACGAAAGCTACGAGTTGAAATAATTATTGAAACAACTAGTATCCAAACTGGTTTAATTTAAGATAATAAGGAGATTTCCAATGGTTGATCGCGGAATAACACACATTGCACTTGCAGTTAAGGACGTCGATGCAAGTATTTCGTTTTATCAAAAATATGCCAACGTGCAAGTCGTACATCGTCGAAGCGATAGCACAACACAGTCTGATGTTGCTTGGATAGGTGATTCAATTCACCCTTTTGTTATCGTATTAATAGGAAACTCTCAAGTAAAAAGTCCACTCTTACCGGAATCCCATATTGGTGTAGTATATGAGACTCGCGAACAAATAGATCGTCTCTGCAAGATTGCCCGAACGGAAGGAATTTTAATTAAAGGTCCAACTGATTCGCCCCCTCCAGTTGGTTATTGGGCTTATATTCAAGACCCAGACAATCACACCTTGGAAATTTCTTACGGTCAAAATGTTGAATCAGTAATTAAGAGTTAAGAGTTAAAACAATGACTAAAGATATTAAGTATATTAATCCAAAAGGATTGTACGATCCTTCTGGAAATGGCTACAGCCATGTGGTTATTGTGCCACCAGGGGCAACTATGATTTATATTGCCGGACAAGGTGGTGAAGATGAAAACGGCAATCTTATTGATGATTTTGCCCGACAATTAAAACAGGCTTTTGCTAATCTCCGTGTTGCTCTGAGTGCAGCTGGAGCAAATCCAGAACATGTAGTCAAACTCACTAGTTTTGTAGTTGAACATGACGAGTCCAAAGTTCAATTATTAGCCTCTGAAGTTTTAGGGATATGGGGAAATCAAACACCTGCACATACACTTATACCCGTACCGAGATTAGCACTTGATGGAATGTTATTCGAGGTTGATGCGATTGCAGCAATTCCCAATTCTTAGTCATCAAAAAATTTGCTATCAATTCATTAATGACAAAAGCTGACAAAATCTAAAACTTTAATAAATATATACAAAGGAATTTTAACTATGTCTGTAGAAAGTCAAGTATTGACTGTAAATGTGAACGACCGACAATGGGTTTGTACCGTTTGTGGTTATAACATGGTTGGTAAGATGCCCGATGTCTGTCCATTTTGTGGGGCGCGCCATGACACATTTGTTACTTGGAATGAAGCAGAACAGACCTATCGAGTAACACCAAGCAAAGTAAATGATTACGTCACACAATTGATTTCTGTACCTCGTCTAGGAATTGAGCATGCTGCTTATCGCATTGAAACGGATGATGGTGTAGCAGTATGGATTGATTGTCCGTCAGCATTCAATCGGGACTTAGAACCAGTAGAAGCTATTTACTTCACTCATAAGGATTTTATGGGTGCATCCAACCAATATCGACAGTTATGGGGTGCGAAGGTTTATCTGCATATTAACGATAGCGAACATCCCCTTGTCCAGCAATTTCCTGTTGACAATAAAATTTACGGTGACTTTAGCGAGCATGGTGTTGAAGCCTTTTATATCGGTGGTCATACTCCAGGTTTCATGATATATGTCTATCGCAAGGTTTTGTTTATTTGTGATTATGTATTTCCTCCGGGCTCGAACATGCAATTCAACCCCTTTGGACCAAAAGATAAAACTCGTAAACGTGCATCAAGAATACTAGATATTGTTTCTGAGAAATCCCTTGAAACCGTATGTGGTTATAATTTTGTTACTGATTTCGATAGCTGGTACAAAGATTTCAAGCACCTACTCCATGGTTAATTAATATTTCTTGTATCAATTGATGTAGTGTGTTAGGCGCAAAACCATTAAACATTATTTCAAATACTTCATTAGCGCCATAACGCACCATTAAGAAAATAGGTCGAGGTGAGTGAGGATGAATCAACAGAAAATTGCGATTATTACAGCTGCGAGTAGATCTATAGGTGCAGGATGTGCGCGAGAACTAGCAGCACGAGGTTATAAAGTTTCTCTAATGGCGCGTGGTAGAAATATTTTTGATTTAGCTTCAGAGTTGGATGGGATTGCAATTCAAGGCTCAATTACAAAATTCCAAGACTTGCAACAATTAGTAGAGACAACCTTGGTTAATTATGGACGCATAGATGCAGTGGTGAATAGTTTTGGTGACCCACCCCGACCGGATTTACTTTCTATCTCCGATGAAATGTGGTTAGAAAATTTTGAAATGCTCTTCCTGAGTGTTGTTAGGATGGCGAGATTAGTTACAGAAGCAATGCAAAAATCAGGAGGTGGGGTAATAGTTAATATTTCAGCCTGTGATTCCCAGGAACCATCCTTAGGAACACCTTTCAGTGGAACCATCCGCGCCGCAATGGAAGGATTTACAAAACTTTACGCTAAGCGTTACAAAGTAGATAAAATTCGGATGATTTCGATCGCACCTTTTTTTGTCGCAGATTCAATGGAAGAATTGGAAGGATGGGACGTACCGAACAATTTGATATTTGGTCGTCCTGCGACCTATGCTGAGTTTGCAAAAACAGTGGCTTTTTTGGTTTCTGATGATGCTAAATTTATTACTGGTACAACCCTAAAGGTTGATGGGGGAAGTTCTGCAACAATTTAATATCAATTTGGTTTTTCCCAAACTGATACGTGATAGCGACTAGTATTTGTAAATGGTTCTTTTTTCCAGCCTCCCCACCTTGCTCTGAGTTTTAAATTGGCGATTCTTGCCATAAGATCGAGTTCTGATGGCCAAACGTAACGAAAATGTATTGAAGATAACTCCATCTTTTGGTTATGAATTCTCAAATGATGTGATGTTAGGGATTGAGAAACAACATCATAGGTATCTACTCCCCAATGACGCTCGCATAGATCGAATACCCGATTTGTTTCACCATGTGGTAAGGACTGAAGAGCGGGAACCATGACCTCAAGAACAAAACTTCCACCAGGTTTAAGATGTGAGGCTGCGTTTTGGAAACATCTAACTTGCTCATCTTGAGTTGTGAGATTCATGATGGTATTGAAAATCAGGTAGACAAGCGAGAAGGATTCTCCACATGATGCAGTTGTGAAGTCACCTTGAATTACTGAAATTCGGTCGCTACCAGATTTCTCAGTAAGCTTGGTAATCATGGTATTAGATAGTTCAATTCCATGAACTTTGATGCCTTTCATCGCCAGTGGTAAAGCTATGCGACCTGTTCCAATACCAAATTCCAATGCATTCCCGCCATCAGCAAGTTCAGCCAGAAAATCAACAACTGGTTCGACTTTTTCCGGGTTGAAGGCGTCTACGTCGTCATCATATGTTGCAGCAACTCTTTCGTCGAAATATCCGTCACTATGCATGGTTCAAATATGAAATTCACCCTATTGATATAGAAAAAAGTTATTTTGGAGCGATAGGTTTAGCCCTCTGTCTGAGATCGCAATGAAATCTGCTTAAATACATCATCAAACAACTGTACTATAAACAAATGTCCTTCTTTTGGATACCGATTTAGTTTTGTTTGTGGTATCTTCTCATCGAAATATGCTGCATAACTATAGGGCGCAAACCTGTCTTCTTCTCCGTGAAACAGGTGCACTTCTATCTTTATCTCCTCAACTCTAAAACCCCATTCCCCATACAAAATGATTGCATCATCAGCCGGTCCTCGAACTCCTTGCCGAAATCCTTCTGCTATGTCATCTGCATAAAATTGGGCTAATTCTTCATCTGCTGCCAGCAGTTTGTCCGCCACACTCATCGAACTTTCTAGCGATTTCATAAAACCCTGGGGTGACATCCTTTTGGCTGCATATCCAATAAACGAAAATGGCACATAGAATATCCAAGGTGCACTTTTTGACAGCTTGGCAAAGAATCGATCCAACGGAGCCATTTCCTCCCACAATTTAGGCTCTGTTGCTACTGGTCCCCAACTTCCCATCACTACAGAAAACTCAAGTAGCTCTGGGATTGCATAACTGCATGCTAGCGTATATGCCCCTCCGCCTGATGCACCAATAACTCCAAATCTCCTAACTCCAAGCTGTTTTGCAACTTCTTTCACATCTTGTGACCAATCCAGTAATCTCCTGTTTTTGACGTAATCCGACCGACCCATTCCAGGTCGATCCAATGCTATGATTCGGTAACCATATTCTTTTCCTGCTCGATCGCCAAATGAAGGTTCATACCGGGATCCTGGCGTGCCATGAAAATAGAATACGGGCTTTCCTTGTGGATCACCGTATTCACAATAAGCGATCTGCCGTCCATCATCCACTCGAACGTATTGTGTATCAGGCTTATGCTCCGGCATCTTCATGTCGATCTCCAAATACAACTACGCCAATACAGCCTAACTATTTATTACAACGAAAGTTTTCACATATCTCAACATCGTAAGTGAATCAGATACCACCCATCATACTAAACGAGGGCGTAGTCCAAAATTTCTGAAGCACCTTGCGACAAATGTCAGCAAGTAGCTATTAATATACTAGTGAAGTAGTAAGTCCGATGGCATTGCCAAACGGATCTATAAGCATTGCTGCATCAGCACCGAGATCTGTTTTTAGTGGACCTCGGTATAATGATGCTCCTTTTGCGCTTAACTTCATTATGGCATTGGAAACATTGCTTACTTCCCAATAAGTCACTGAACCACCGACACCAGTTGGATTTTTTGTATCGGCAGGGTGGAAACCAAAGATCATCCCTGCACCGCGAACAAAAGCATAATTCGGATTTTCATACTCAACCTTAGAGTCAAGCAAATCAGCATACCATTGTGCGGCTGTATTAATATCTTCGACGAAGAAAATTGTTGACTCTATATGCTTGAACAATATCGATTCCTTTTTTAGCTGCTAATTATTTATTATATGAAAGGTTTACATATAACTTGTTGTCAAATATTTCCCATCCTAATATGCAAAGTGTTGGAAATTACTGCCCCATCTGAAGTATACAGAAATCATCACAAACTGGGAAAAACAAGGTATCAACAAAGCATTAGAACAAGTGGCACTTAATTCGTTACGCGAAGTTTCATAACTGTATCCGTAATTCAGTCTTGTTTATGATTGATGGCTAGTTGTCTGATAATTTGTTCCAGTGCATTTGCTGCAGAGTTAAAGCTAGAATCCTTATCTGGCTGAGATGCAATCCAAAGAGCAGCATCTATCATCGCGCCGTTCAGTAGAACTGCAAGGGCTTGGGGATTGACATCAGAAAAAATTTTTCTGTTAATCAAATCAGCGATCGCTTCTGTCAATGGATCGAGACTACTTTGAGCGTCGATATCACGTAGCCTTTGCCCGAGAACTGAAGGTGCATCCTTAAAAACGATGCGTTGTATTTCTGGTTCAAGGGCAAACGTTAAATAGGCACGACATACTTTCACAAAAGCTTCCAGTGATGTGTCATCGCCGCCGATTTCTAAGAGACGTTCGCCCATTTCATGATCGATCTCTCGCACAACTGCCTCAAATAACCCTTCTTTGCCACCAAAATTGTGATACAGCGCTCCTCGCGTGACGCCAACGCTGGCACAAAGCTTATCCATAGAGGTTTCGGCATAACCGACTTTAAAGAAGCTCTTGCGTGCTGCCGCAATTAATTGTGCTGAGGTCTCCGCCTTTTTTTGAGCCCGTGATTTGGACATATTTTCCTCTAATCTATTGACATACTAGACGTATGTGAGATATTACATACATAACGTAGGTTAAATCAATAGGTATGGATAATCAACCAAGTAGTTTTGAAACCGTACGCCCAGCAAATCATCAGGATATTCCCTTTCTTGCTCTTATGGATCTAGAAGCCTCGCGGGCACCTTTCGGGAATTCCTTCTGGGAAGAGCTTCTAGCACCAACTGGGACACCTTCAGTTCGTTTTCTTGAAATAATGCTTCAGTGTGACGCATCCAACTGGGGGCATATCAAAGATTTCTTGGTTATTGAAAGAAGCGGTCAACCTGTCGCAACCTGCGCGGTTTATCGACCTTCGTCAATATCGGAAATAAATGGTCCGCTTAATCTCATCAAGTTACCCGAGATAGCCGAGATGCTTGACTGGGGTACTTCTATAACCAAAAGTTTTGAACAGGCTTACAACAAGATCTGGGGAGACGATAACAGTTTTCTCAAACCGCAGGCTGAGATGATTGTCGAGACTGTAGCTGTTTCCCCCGAGCATCGGGGCTTAGGGCTCGGACATAGCCTGATGAAGGCAGCCTTTAAACGCGCTCGTGAAGCAGGAGCTTCCTCATTGGGTGTTATGGTGATTCATGGTAATAGCCCAGCAAAGGCGCTTTATGAAAAATACTTCGAACCGTTCGTTACTTTTCACTCTGCTTTCTTTGATGACACATTTCCCGGTCTAACTAAGTATCGAGCAAACCTTAATCCATAGGAGAAATAACAGAAAAATCGATACAATGCTCTTATGTATGACCTTGCTGACGGTCAAAATGAAAAAAACTTTGAAGCGTCAATCACTCGAATGCTCTCATTGTAACTGAAATGCGGTGGTTTTTATATTTCGCAAATTTTGGGATTTCGTGAGTCCAATGTTGATTCGTACGCCAAGGGATTATTATGAAATCTCCGTTCCTTAGAACAAAATCTTTTATCAGATTACCCTTAGGATATGGACGCATTCGAAATACTCGCTCTTCTCCAAGGGAAATCGTGATTATCGGGGTTTGGGGAATGAGACCCTTCGTGCTGTCACGATGTTTGCCGTGATAATGGCTCAAACTGCCATCGTGCCAATTTACGAATAAACCATTGATTCTAGGATCAATTTCTTGTTGCACCCATTCCAAGTAGGATTTCAATGATTCGGGTACATCGTGTGCGATCGCGATTTGGTTGGAAAATGGGTAGTCTTTCTCATAGGCACGATTCCATCTCGGTACTTTGACGTGTTTCCCGTGTATGACGATCTCGGAATATTCGTCAGGGTGAAGACTCCATAGCTCCTTAAAACGGGTGCTATCCGGAATTAGATCGGCTGGAATTGTACCCGTCGTGATTTGGCAGTCTGTATCAAGGTCAATCTTACTATTCATTTTCCAACGCATCTATTCAATTTGTTTTTGGTATTTTTTTACGCCCAATAATGAATGGCATTAATTTAGCTAGATTTTTTGCATCATCAATTCCTCGATGATGTGTTCCATCTATAGACAAACCAACCATTTTTAGCGCTTTAGCCATACCATATTGTTTTTTAGTTCCTAATGCTAAAGAAAATAATTTTTTAATATTTACGTGCTCATTTCCCATGGGATAGGGGATTTTATGATACTTTGCATCTCGTTCAAGTTGATTTTTATCGTAGTCGCCCCAAGAACAAAAAATGGAATTTTGATATTTTTCAAACCAACATTTAAAAGTTTCTACTGCTTGTGAAAATGTGGGTGCTTCCTCAAGGTCTGCTTGTTTAATCGTAGTCAACTCTGTGCAAAAAGCAGTCAGTATTGGATGTCTAACGGGTTTAATAAAAATTGTAAATTCGTCGATGATATTTAATCCTACAGCTTCTACGATCACAGCACCAATTTCAATGGTTTCCATTTCCTTTTGCGGGATAGAAAATTTATCGCAGCAAGTAGCTTCCAAATCAACTATTAAATAATGATCGTAACTAAATAATCCGATATTCATATTTTATTTATTTTTTTATATGACAAATAATGACCGTGATGTGCAGCACGAATACTAAGCAGGGATGAGGGTGAAGGAGCCGGCGGGGCTCTAACGGGGTTAGCCACGGGCGCGAAAGAGAGCTAAAAAGATACGCTTAAGCCTGATTTTCCAGTGCAGTGCGGTTTTACTCGCTTTAGTGGTGGCTTTTGCCATGTGCCATTAATCGCCTCTTGTTGTGGCAAGTAAAGCCGCAAGGATATGAAGAAGCCCTTATCCGGTGCAGGTAGCCAGTTCTTCCTCTTTTTTTCTTCAGTTGGTTGAGCGTACTGGATATAAAGTGTCAGTCCTTCATCTTCGTCGAGAACAAGTTCATTGTTGTCTAACATCGTTGAATTAATAAGATAGCGCTCGAGTTCGTTCTCGACGAGAAGCTGCTCGGGGAGATTATACATCGTTGCCGACCAGAAAGCGTCAGCCGGTGGCAATCCACCTGGCTCGAAGCGTAGCGTATAACAGACGTCGCCTGATGCATTTAATTCGTTGCCGTCTGAATCGTTATAGTAGGAAGGATACATGGCCTCCTCAACGGAATTGCCCCAGATGCCAAGAATCGCGCCAGCCATGCGGTACAGGTAAATGTTACCTGTTTCCGTCAAGTGCTGACGTGTGCCGAATAGGTCGGCGGCGGTGACTTCTTGAGTGTTAATTTTGTTCTTCTTCAGCTCCAGATAAGCATCCCAACCGTCCTTTACACCTTGCTCGACGGCCTGTTTCAATTCCACAGAGAGTTCTGTCGGGTCAAAGGTCAGGCCAGGTCCGATGTTTAGTTTTGCGAAGCGAGCCATCAATTCCGTTTCCGATTCGTGTGTTGGACAAAACGTCGTAAGAAGGAAGTTCAGCAGGCTGAATACTTCAAGTGAAGTCTCGCCCTTGTCCAGTCTTACGGGTCTTGGGTATCTCACCGCTGGCATTTCCGATGGCGGATCCGTATTTGTAAACTTACTCAGCGGTTGAACCTTGTAACCGTTCTCAATGATGTCTTCGACATTCTCTAAGTCATCTGAGTTGAAAAGCTGGGTGCGGTACAAGGCTAGTACAAGACTGGTTTCGCTACGTATAACTGCGGTGATTTCAGCCGGTGTCTGCCCCGTCCAGTCAGGACCAGCCAGCAAGTACTTGCCTGCCCCATTGCCTGTCGTCCGAGTGCCAACATATTCGAAATTGTGAGTGTAAGCATCAATGAGTTGGATAGAGTAGTATCGTCTAGGGTCTATAATTGGGACCGTCAAAACTAAAGGTTCCGCACGAAGATCTGCGCCAACCACACAGTAAGGTGTATCCGTGTTCGGTGTCTGAACTGTTTTATCCGATGGCGTGGACAGTCGTGCTTCGCCATGTAATTCATTCAATGGTCCCTTATATTCGTCATTATTGGGCCAAAGAAAGTAGGCAAAAAAAATCCGATAGCTGTCCACCATCGGATACGCGTAAATGAACGCATCTTTCGAGATCAATCGGGCTTCTTGTGGAGTAAGTGTGGACGAATCAGCCATTCTCAATTTTCCTTTATAGTTATTCCCAAGGATTAATTATATCGATACCACATTTTTCAAAATCATCCACATTTCGTGTCACCAAAATAGCCTGATGCAAACAAGCAATAGCAGCAATCTGAGCATCAATTTGAGAAATAGGACGACCTATAGTTTTTCTTTTGGCTACTATAGTTGCAAATAATTGTGCTGCATCGGTATCAAAAGGCAAAATACGTCCAGCAAAATCTAGCTCGAACATGGATTTAGCTGCTTTTTTCAAGGCAGTACGCCGTTTTCCTACTGGTAAAATTTCCAAACCATATAGGATTTCGGCTTGAGTCAAAGCAGTTATAAATAAGCTTTTTGCTTGGTATTTCCCTATCCAGTGCACAACTGATTTATCGGGTTTCGATTTCATTAGTTCCGATAAAACATTAGTATCAAGAATAATCATTGCTCAAATTGAGGAGGTTTGCGCATTGCTTCACGAGAAGAAGCAGGTAGGTCGTCAACTCCACCCAGTTGAGCAAATCGTTTTTGAATTGATTCGGCGAGATTTTCTGACAGTTGAGTATCTTGGAGTAAAGTATTGCGTAAAATTTGCCGTACTTCTTCTTCCATCGAATGACCGTGATGTGCAGCACGAATACGCAGTAGTTCTTTTATTGGTTCTTCCAGATTGCGAATAGTTAAGCTAGCCATAGATTTTAATTTGACTTTGTACTTGCATTGTAATCAATGCTAGCAATGCTATCAATTTACTCAAAAGTGATATCGCTTTAACATATAAAAGTGTTTTACAACGAGAGGAAGATTTAATTGTTGGAGTAATTTAAAATTTGCCGTAGCGTATTGCTTGCTGAGAAGGAGAAATATATGGAAATTGTTACAAGTTGGGAAAAACAAGGTGCTAACAAAGCATTAGAACAAGTAGCACTTAATTCATTGCGCGAAGGTCTACCAGTAGAGATAGTTGTAAAAGTTACAGATTTGACTATAGAGCGAGTGCAGGAATTGAAAGCGGAATTAAAAGCTGAAAATAACAAGTAGGGAGTTAGGATGATTGGGATCATCGCCAGATTTAATTGACTTAAAGCTCTAAGGTTTCAGTGCTGCGATCGCTATTTCTTTATCTATAGCTTCATACAGCTTCCCACTCTTTGGCATGTTTTTTAGGATGTCCGTCACCAACATTTTAATTGTGACTTCGACAACTAGAATATCTAGCACACCGTAGATGTTAGAAGCGAAAGATGTCAGCAGCAACGCTAAACATATCGCGTTCCATTCCTTGTAGGAACATTTTTTAAGATCTTGCTAGTATTTTCAAGGCGATGATGCCACACAAAAGTTTGAGTCACCGGCGTGAGCAGGTTGAAAAAATAGTATTACGGCTGTGTAAGCCGAACTTTCGGCGCACTCTCTGGTTAGATGAGCAAAATAAAATCTATTGTTGCAGATACGAAAAAGGTTTCATAAACTTTCTAAGAAGTTTTGATCTTGCCCAAGATGGAATTAAAGGACATTGCTTATTGATCTGATCGCGTTCCTGCATAAGACCTTCCCAACGATTAATAAATTCTGCGACTTCAATAATACTAGCTCTGCTTCTTTTGATCAGGAGATAAGTTTTGGTCGCCCATGAATCCAGTGCATTGGCAGCTTCAAAATGTAACTGTTGCTTCTCGGATGGGTTAAGAAAAGACATTGCACCTGTCAGCCCTGAAACAATGAATGCTGTTATGCCAGCAGTAACAGAGTACTTGGCAAAAGCTGATACACCAGAAACACTAGCTAAGATCGCTGCAGGTAATCCAAAGAATATATGTAGATTACCATAGATTCCAGCAGCATTCCTATGGCAACTAGACATTTCAAGCGCTCTGTCTGCATACCACTCCATCTCGGTTGCTAGATCAAGTAGAAACCGGGTGTGGCTAGAATTATGATCATCGTCTGTCATAAACAATAAGTTACGAATATTTTAATGAGTATCCTTTACTTTTTTTAGAAGCTGATTGATAAGAAAATGGACCAGGCAGATTTACTGAAGTATTTTGAGTGGAATTCCAACTAATTGGACCAGCCTTTATAGTCGTTGAAATTTCTGATTTGGATAAATTGACAGATAAACCGGGCAACAAACAGCTTTATCTTTTTCCTAAAACGAAATCCCATAGTGTTTTTAATATATCTATCCATTTCAGTATGCCCATATTTCACCAAGATTATTAACTCTAAAAAACCTTTAAAGCAGCAATAAGTACAATGAGATTAGAGCAGAAGGAGAAATATATGGAAATTGTTACAAGTTGGGAAAAACAAGGTGCTAACAAAGCATTAGAACAAGCAGCACTTAATTCGTTGCGCGAAGATTTATCAGTAGAAACAGTTGTAAAAGTTACAGGTTTGACGCTAGAAAGAGTGCAGGAATTGAAGGCAGAATTAAAAGCTGAAAATAACAAGTAGGGGATTAAGATTATCGGGATTAATAGCTAGACTCAAAGGAGCAAATCTTGGATACTCTAAGGAATTTAAGTAAAAATCTACTACTCAATAGGGCGCACTTCGGTGCGCCCCTACGAGTAAGAAATTATGGTAAGAATATTTTTTTGGGAATTTATTACAAGAAAAGAAGCACTTTGCAATACTCCTGGCTGCAAATATTATTCCATCTGGTTAAACTTCAGCTACGACGGTTAAATTTAAAGCAATAAGATTACTGATAGTAAGGAAAAATTTGTTAACGAAATTGATTCTCAAACCGTTCGCGATTGCATGCACGTAGTTTGCGCTTATCGCAGCTAAGCAGTTAGCAGAAGCGTACCGTAGGTATTGGTTCTCCTTATAGTCTAATACACTTCTTAAATTGATAAACATTGCTACAGTGAGACCGATTATTAGCCCCAGTTCAGAGACGGTAAGCGAGAGCCACTCATTCCCTTTCTCACACTTTTCTCAATATCTAAAATTACCTTCTGAATCCCACTCTGCTCGTTATTCAAAATATCTTTCTTCATTAAACTGAAGTAACCTTCGATATTCTGTTTCAGAATGGGTCGGTACTTAACTTCTGTATTGTGCACGTCCACAACATCCCAAGCAATAATAGCCATAGTTGCTAAAGGACCTAGAAACTCTCCACCAACTAACCCCCCTGTTTTACCTAAAAAGCTTGTACTTACAAGGGCTTTAGTTGCTATTTTCCCTGTCATTTTTTCAAATAACACTACTGTTGCTTTCGTTAATAATGCCCCACTTCCTAAGCTTCCAATGGTAAAAGCTTTTAGTTGCAATGGAACTTGTTTTCCCTCAACGTTAGTCACAAGGACTGTAACACCTTGCAAATACTCGTTCCAGTCTACTTTGGGGATGTTGTATTTAATACGAATTTTCTCAAAGTTTCGCTGCAGTTCACTAGTATAAATTTGTGAAATGTCCCTTGAAATAGTTTTTAATTCAAGCTTTGCAAGTTCAGGTTGAAGAACACGATTTGTAAATTCCTCAAGAACCTCTTTCTGAATTTTCTCTTTAGCAGTTGGAGAATTTTTACTTAGAACTCGCTTCCCAGTTTGTAAAGTTCCATCTAAACCAAATTTTTTCTGGGTCCAGTATCCAAAATACCAATCCAGGAAATCAACATCCTGACTTGAATCAACTCGACTCATCAAGCCATTAATCCAGGTATCTAGCTCATCTGAAGCAGCCGTTAAAGCTGCTTTGCGAGCTGCCACTAAGGCAGCATCTAGTTCTACCGTAAGCTTATCTGTTTGAGTTGCCGCAATAGTAAATTTACTAGCTACTCCAGTAGTGTTAGCTACGGGTGCAGCAAGGGTATTTCCAAATGCAAAGTGCCTTCCAAAAGAAGACAGGACAATGAGAATTAAAATAGCCCAGAGAGTAATAGAGAAAATACGCCATCCTAGCTTCAGTAACGTCTGCCATGTAGGAATTCTCTTTACAGAGTTAAGCAATACTAAAGCTAAATTAGTGACAAGTGTTAGAAAATCTCTTTTTTTTGTCATACTACACTTGATCCCTGTAGCTAATGTTTATAACAATATGTTATATTTGATACTTACTAGTTATCATTGGGTTTTTCCCCGATCTCTTCAATATTAATTTCGTAATCTTTTAGTAAAACTATATTAGGGCTTACGCAAAATTTATGTAATTCGACATCCAGTTAACTTCTACCAAAATACTTTATTCTCTAATAACAAAATCTAATGATAGGATGACCAAAATTACTATTCAAAGTAACTATGCCTATCGACCATGACCGCTTATTTAAAGAGTTAATTTCTACATTTTTCATTGAATTTATCGAACTTTTTATTCCTGCTATAGCTTTAGATATAGATCGAGATTCTATTCAATTTTTACCAGAAGAAGTTTTATCCGATGTGACTGCTGGAGAAAAGAAACTCATAGATTTACTCGCAAAAGTCAAATATCAGGAGAAAGAAACTTACTTTTTAATTCATGTCGAAGCTCAATCTTATTCACAACAAGATTTTGCCAAACGAATGTTTAAATACTTCGCCAGACTTTATGAAAAATATGATTTGCCAATTTATCCTGTTGTTATCTTCTCATTTGATGAACCACTAAGAGCAGAACCAAAAACGCATAGCATTCAATTTCCTAATTTGGATGTACTCAGGTTTGAATTTGCAGCAATTCAATTGAATAAAATTAGTTGGCGAGATTATTTAACCCAACAAAATCCTGTTGCTGCTGCACTAATGGCAAAGATGAATATTTCACCGGAGGAGCGTCCACAAGTTAAAGCAGAATGTTTGCGGTTGTTAACTACTTTAAGATTAGACCCGGCACGCATGCAATTAATATCTGGTTTTATTGATACTTATTTAAATTTAAATGAAGCAGAGGAAAAAACCTTTAAAGCTGCAATAAGTACAATGGGATTAGAGCAGAAGGAGAAATATATGGAAATTGTTACAAGCTGGGAACGAAAAGCATTAGAAAAAGTAGCACTTAATTTGTTGTGCGAAGGTATATCAGTAGATATGGTTGTAAAAGTTACAGGTTTGACTTTGGAACGAGTGCAGGAATTGAAGGCAGAATTAAAAGCTGAAAATAACAAGTAGGGGATTAAGATTATTGGGATTAATCGCTAGACTCAATTGACTGCTCAAATTGAGGAGGTTTGCACATTGTTTCGCGAGGATAAGCAGGTAGATCGTCAACTCCACCTGGTTGAGCAAATCGTTTTTGAATTGATTCAGCAAGATTTTCTGACAGTTAAGTATCTTTTAGTAAAGTATTAGGTAAAATTTGCCGTAATTCTTCTTCTATCGAATGACCATGATGTGCAGCACGAATACGCAATAGTTCTTTTATTGCTTCTTCTAGATTGCGAATAGTTAAGCTGGCCATAGATTTTTGTTTAACTTTGTACTTATATTGTAATCAATGCTAGCAATGCTATCAATAAACCAAAAAGCGATAATCGCCCTAATGATGAAACAAGTATCCTGAGCAGTTGTGCCAATGTCGCCTTGATGAACGATCCACAAGCCCGTGAAAAGACTTGAGAGTACGGTGCATAATTCACCGAAATAATGCTGTCTAAAAGATTGGTAGGTGGCGCGTTCTTTAATAAGAAAACGTGGTGCGCTCCTCGTAGCATCCGCTCCATTGAGTTGTTGGGCATCACAAATGCTTGCGCTTGCTGGCTTGAGGCAACAAAGCCCAGCCTACAGTCAGCTTAATCGCACCACGAGAACGAAGATCGAGATCATTTGCTCTACTCGACAAACCTCTCTATAGAGACTACATAGAAATCTCCTCTAGCTTATACTTTGGAATAATCCGGTTCAGGAATAACCAACCCAAAAGTTTTACCTCCTTCAACCACAATCTTCAGATCAAGTACTTCCGGAATTTTAACGCCAAGAAATTCTTCCAGAGTCTGATAGGGACGGACTGAGAGATTATGGGCAAAGACTGAGTCTGAAGCAGCTTTGGCGATAATTTTTTGCTGTACTTTTTCACGACCTTCTGTTTCAATCAGCTTACTTAAGGATTTCCCCTCTTTGTGCGCTCGGAGATAACTTTTGGAAAGAGTCGGTGTCGTCGCCATATCAACAATCGCTGGGATACGACTACTGGGGTTGGGAAGATAACCACTACCCGAGTTGAGCTTGTACGTTTCTTCTTTGATGTTTAAGCTATTAAAGACCTCCTCTCTTGTAAACAAACCATCTGGATTGATGACCACACCAGGAGTACTGTCCTTAAATAGGTATTTGCAAGCGTCAATATTCAGCGAGTTGTCCTTGTATAGTTGCGCTTCAGTACCCAGGCTGTATTCTTTGATTATCCAGCCTGAATAATCTGTACATCCTGACCCTTCGTGCCAGCCCCAGATGCAGTAGTATGCAGGGTTTTTGGCATAGAAACTTTGAACCCACTTTGTAGGAGGGGTGCTTTTGTCGCCTTTTATGACCAAGGGGTGCATGGGGTCGTCTTGCCAGAATGTGATGACCTTATAGGTATCTAACATTTGTTGCCAAAGATTTCTGTCTAAACCCAATAAAACAGCCTTAGCCAAATCCAAGAATTTAGGATCCGTTTTGTCCGGAAATGCTATTGTTGCCAACTCAGAAAGAGTGGTGGTAGAGCCTTCAAAGGTAAAGCTTTTCTCCCAGTTACCGACAACATTGGCATGATAAGCTGCCAGTTGAGTATCTACTGCGATGCATGTTTTTGAAAAGCGATTAACATAGCTTGCAAAGGAGCCTTTTATATCGGCAGGCGGTTTATCGTACCATGAGGAGATTAATCCAGCAAGAAAATTTCCGACGATAGAACCAACAGGGCCTGCGATTGATGAGCCAATCTTCCCGAAAGCACCTTTCATAATGCTTAACACGATTTTGAGGCCTGGGTCACTCTTATCATGTTCAGATAAGAGGAGATAAGCGTTTGTGATCTTATCCTGACCATAATTATGAACATAATCATTTAGCTCCTGCATATTTTTCAGGTTATTCTGAACCTTAGTTATATCTGCAGCAGTAGGTGAACTCATATATTCCTCAACTTTATATTTTTATGGCGTTGCATAAATGCAGGATGAATTAGCTGAGCACTAGGATCTCTTTGTACTCGTAACTACAAAGTACAAATTAGACATGCATTTAAGCATATCCACTGATTTAAAATAGCATAATTGCAAACCACATAAATGTAACTTTGTCTACTTCGGTGTTTGCCGTTTTTTCTAATTTTTCTAGACTTGCAGTATAGATAATGCACAGTAGAAGAGATCAATTCATCCCTCTATTATGCAACGGCGAAAATTCCCACAGAAGATGACACTCCTTCATAAAAATTTCCCACTTCAATCAACCACATACTCCCCAAATTCCCGCGTCAAAGCCGGAAACACCGGACAAACAGCCTGCTTCTGCAAATTATCCGGCTTACTCCAAGTAAAAGGAGCCTCTTTCGCTGCAGACATCCACAACAAACGTTTCGCCCGAGTCATCGCCACATAAAGCAAACGATATTCTTCAGCAATTTTGAGATATTTTGCTTGTTCCCAAGCTTCGGTAACATTGGGTAAACGGGGTTCGTCATGTAACGCCGCACGAATTTGGGCGCGAGCAACCTCTGATAAAGTAAAGCTACCCAAAAATTGCCTTTGGGGAGGAACCCAAAATCTCCCTGGTATTAAATTTTCGTGCAGAAACGGCATAAATACATAATCCCAGTCCAGCCCTTTGGCTTTATGCATGGTAATGATGGTCAATTGACCGGGACGGGTATACCGGGCTTCTGAATCTTCTGTATCAACTGGTTCAAAACGTTCGGAACTGACTATTTCGCTTAATACTCGCAACATTTCCCCCAAGGAAAGATTACCGGCGATTTGGATTGCAATGCGTTCAGCTAATTTGTCTGCAGTAGCGAGTTCGGCTTGTTCGTAGTTTAAAGTTAAACCAATAAAGGAAATCAGGTGATAAACCGGTAATTCTAACCGAGCGCGGAGTAAACTTCGACATATTTGAGCCGCTTTTTGCACCGGTTCTGTTTGCGGTGGAGCGAGGGGTCCGGGATACAAAAAGTCCTCTGGTAAGGATGCAAGGGCGTTAAGGTCTTGGGTTTCAATAATGCGACGTTGTACCATTACCGCCAATGCAGCTTTTAGGTAGTCCGGGGAATGGGGGCGATCGCAAAAGTTAAGTATGGCTAAAATTTCTTCGGGGACATGGGAATGACGTTCCTGCTCGCTGACATCATACAGGTTAATTCCATGTTCTTTGCAAATCGGTTTGAGTACTTCACCAAGCCATCGTCCTTGACGGTTTTCCCTAACTAAAATTGCGCCGGTTATTGTATCGCTTTCATCTTCACTAAACAACTCAATTATGCGTTGAGAAATCAATTCTACAGTATGGTGAATATCTCGAGGCTTATGTAGTTCTAAACCTTGACCGATCGCTTGAGGATTTGCATTGGGTTGAGGATCCTCTGGTTCTACAAGATGAATATTTTGATCGCGAAATGGAAGTTTTGCTGTAGCTAGACTTTCTGCTTGCAGACGTTGTTGTTTCGCTTTTTTATTTTGACTACTGTAAAGTGAATTGACCCACTGCAAAGCAAAGTTAGCCGCTTCAATCACTATACTAGTACTCCGTCCCGCTCGATCCATCGTCGCCAGTCGGTTTTTAGCCTGACATTCTTGGCAAAACTCGCGGAAATAAATTGGATCTGCAGGGGTAAAAGTTGAGTTAATTGCTTGGTTGGGATCCCCTACCCTTACCAGGTTAATTAGGGATTGGCGTTCGGAGCGCACGCTCCGCGTACCATTAGGGATTTGGGATTGGGTAATAATTGTTTGTCCCCTGCTCCCTGCTCCCTGCTCCTCGTCTCCCTGCTCTCCACTCCCAGTCCCCAATCGCCAGTCCCCAGTCCCCAATCCCTCCGTCGCCAAAATCTGCAATAACTGGGTTTGCAGAGGTGAGGAGTCTTGAGCTTCGTCTTCAAATACGGCGAAAACTTGATTTTGTTCGATTCTGCGGGCGCTGGGATTATCTAATACCCGTAACGCTGCTAAAATCATGTCGTCATAATCAATAAATTCGCGATCGCGCATCAGGGTTTCATATTGGTCGTATAACCCAGAAGCTATACTTAAAATTCCATATTCATCTTGAGTTTGTCTGCTTAAAATTTGTAAATCTTCTGGCGACAATCCAGAACTTTTTGCTTCATGAATCACCGTACTCGCCAAATCCGGTAAAACCTCCGTTCGGATTACTGACTGACGACGCAATCTTTCGGTTTCCTCACCGTCAAATTGCATCCCTTCAACTAAACGGTAATATTGAGATTGGTTATTAGTAATCCAATGCTCCACAGAAGTGCGAATTAAACGGTGTCCTTGGTTGGGAGTAATTAAAGTAAGACGGTCTAGTTCTAATCCAGATAAATTGGGGTGACGACTAGCAATGTTGAGGGCTAAACCGTGCAAAGTATGGACGACAAAACCTGTTTGGGGTAGAGATAAATCGTCGCGGAGATATTTACGAATTTTAGCTTTAATATTGGCAGCAGCGGAACGAGTAAAGGTCACCACCACCAACTGTCGGCGAACATTGGGGCGAGAACTGTTAGAACGCTGATACTGACGCGCGATCGCAATAGCTGCGGCTGCAGCCATTCCGGTAGATTTACCAGCACCAGGAACAGCCGAAACAGCTAAAGGTCCACCTTGCCAATCTACCATTTGCTGTTGCCCGTGACGCAAACTATTACGAATATTATTAATGGCTTGTTCCCTGGGAGAAGCAAGGTTTTCTCTCGCAGATAATTCTGTATCTAGAGGCTCAGTCGGCACTGTATCAGTAAAATTAGCGTCTGACATAGATTCAACTTTAAACTTTAACCTTGAAATTTGAGATTTGAGCTGCCATATTGTTCGTTATTAATTTCTCATTCCTCGCTAGAAAATGGTGGGTACATTTGACACTTAATTAGTATGTATTTGTAATAACAAATTTTGTTATTCAATCAGTTTATATCAATAGAGTTTAATAAAAATCTATTTTGTCAAGGGGTTTTGGAAAGAACAAAAATCTTACAACCTTTACGGATACTTTAAAACAGACATCAGACTTAATCTAATAAATGAGTTTATAAATCAATAATGACAAATTTAAAATCAAAATATTTCCTACATTACTTAAGTTTAACTTTTTTAGTTTTACTTGCTGCAATTTTACGATTTTGGCACCTGGATTTAAAGCCTTTATGGATGGATGAAGTTATTACAGCCATCTTCAGTTTAGGTAAAAACTATCAAGATTTACCTTTAGATGTAGCACTACCTTTGGAGAATTGGCGAAATTTTTTGAGTTTAGAAACAGGGAGAAGCTGTTCTCAAATTGCCGAAAATCTTTCCAATCAATCTACCCATCCCCCATTATTTTTTTGTGGAATGTATCAGTGGCTAAGTTGGGTTTCTCCTAAGGAGCAAGATTTAGTCACACAATTACGTTACCTCCCAGCCATATTTGGCGTGCTTACAGTTATACCAATCTATGCTGTCAATAGAATTGCTTTTTCTACTCAAGCTGGCTTAATGGCTGCTGCTTTGATGGCTGTTTCACCTTTTGGAGTTTACCTTTCCCAAGAAGCAAGACATTACACCTTACCAATGCTGTTGATTTCAATATCACTGTTGGGGTTGATAAAAATTCAACGGGATATCATCGAACGGAATCAGATAAAATTTTCAGTCTGGTTGGGATGGACAATTGTTAACAGCATTGGGTTTTATGTCCACTATTTTTGTATTTTGGCGTTCATTGCCCAAATTGCGACTTTTATTGTCTTAATGTATGGAAAATTAATATATCCTAAAAAACCACAGGAACAACAAGGTAATATTCTTCCTCAACGTAAAATTTTACTGGCGTTAGTTTTGTCAATTGGTGCAACTAGTTTAAGTTTTTTACCTTGGCTACCAATTATTACCAAACATTTTACTAGTGCAGATACTAGCTGGCTCCATGCTCCCGTCCATATTGCTCCAATTTATCAAACCCTGGCAGGATGGCTGGTAATGTTAATTGTATTACCAGTAGAAAATCAACCTTTACCAATAGCGATCGCCTGCGGTGTATTAATGCTTTTATTTGGTGTTTGGGTAAGTTTGCAAGTTTTCCGGGGTTTAAAACAGTTATTATCTGCACCTAAAACCTATTTTTCAGCAGTTACACTTTTAAGTTATTCAATATTTATTATTTTAGAATTTTTTGCGATCGCATATATTTTGGGCAAAGATATCACAGCAATACCCCGTTACAACTTTATTTACTTTCCCAGTTTTTGCGCCCTGATATCTGCTAGCTTATGCGCGACTAGAAACTTAAATAAAAATCAAAATACCAGTAAAAATAAAAAATTCAACAAGTTTAAATTTAATAAATTTCAATTCAACAAGCTGAGAAGTTTTGTAAATAAAATAAATTCTGTAGCGCTGACAAGATATTTAGTTTTACTAATTGGAGTCATAAGCTCATTATTCGTAATTAATAACTTTGCCTTTAAAAAACCCTTTCTTCCCAGTGAATTCGCTCAAAGTATAGATCGAGAAGTATCAATACCATCAATAGTAGTCATGGGGTATAGAGATAACCAAGATGTCGCGCTAGGATTAAGTTTTGCTCTAGCCCTAGATGCAGAAAAAGAACAAAAAAAATCAAAAATTACTTATGTATCGAGTGATTCAACTTTAACAACAAGAGATTTTATAACAAAAGATTTAACAGCAGGAGGTTTAGTAAAAGGAAATTTACAAGTAGATCGCTTGGGAAAAGAAAATTTACCCACTAAAAAATATTCAACAGCCGATAAGTTTGCATTTTTTTCTCAAAAACAGGGATTTCAAGCAGTTTGGCAAAAACTAGCTGAGTTACCTCCACCAAAGGAATCACAGGTAAATTTGTGGGTAATTGCGCCAGGTCTTAGACGTCGCGACTATCCCCAGCAAACCAACTTGTCCTCACAAATTCCTTGCACCATAGATCCCAAACAACATTACCGTATTGGAGTACCCTATCAACTTTATCGGTGTGAAAACTTTGAGTAAGGAGTAATGAGTAACAAGTAATAAGTAATAAGTAAGGAGTAAATGATAACTGATAACTGTAGCCCGTAAGGGCGTGGCGTTAGCCATAAACTGTTAGCGGATCCGTAGGTAGCGCAGCTAGAGGCTAACGCCGACGCCGCAGGCTCTACTCTAGCGTGCACGACAGCGCATTAACTGGTAACTGATAACTGGTAACTGGTAACTGATAGCTGATAACTGATAACTGGTAACTGATAACTGGTAACTGATAACTGATAACTGATAACTGATAACTGATAACTGATAACTGTTAACTGACAACACAAGGATGAACAAAAGAATTATTGGCTTAACCGGAGGTATCGCAACAGGAAAAACTACTGTAGCGAACTATTTAGAGAAAACCTATAATTTACCAGTTTTGGATGCAGACATTTATGCAAGAGAAGCTGTCGCAACAGGTTCGCCAATTTTTCAACAAATCGTAGGACGTTATGGAACAGAAATTTTGCTTGATGATGGAAACCTCAACCGTCACAAACTCGGGGAAATTATTTTTAACGGTCCAACAGAACGTTTATGGCTAGAAAATTTAATTCACCCCTATGTCCAGCAAAGATTTATTCAAGGTATTGAAGAATCAACCTCGGAAACATTAGTTTTAGTTGTACCGTTACTATTCGAAGCTGAAATGACCGATATGGTAACAGAAATTTGGGTTGTATATTGCAATGAAGAACAGCAATTACCAAGGTTGATGCAACGAAATAATCTTACATTAGAACAAGCTAAAGCCAGAATTAGCAGTCAAATACCCTTAGAAGAAAAAGTAAAAAATGCAGATGTAGTCTTAGATAATTCTTCTACTGTAGAAGTTTTATTGAAGCAAATAAACACTGTGCTAGCAAAACATGAACGGAAATCAAGTTCAAATACAGTTTAAACTGGGTTTATGAACAGTCAATAGTCGCGACATTGACGAGTAATTTTACAAAACTGCAGGTGATGATGAATAAATTTGCTGTTCTCTTTTAATAAAAACCTCAGCTAATATTTCATAAGCTTCTGTCCATGCTGTCATCACCTCATCAGTTGCAGCATCCCCCAATACATCTTTCATTGCTTGTAATAAACTTTCTCCTACAATGGCATATTGTTCGGGTTGAACATGAGTTTTGACATGACGGTGGGCTATTGTTTCCACAGTGGACTTTAATGCTTCAAGATTATCGATGTGACTAGCATAACCATAAACTGCATTTGCAAGTTTTGCTGGTTGAGAACCATTAGCTTGTGCGGACATATCAAACTGTTTTTTCACTTCTGGATGGTTGTGAAACATGATTTCATACATCCGCGTAGTAATTTGTTTACCGCGTTTTTTGAGCATCGGAGCAGTAGACTTAACGATATCAACGGTTTTTTGGCTGACACCACTTTTTGCTTGGAGATGTTCTGAAAGGGTAAGCATAAAGGAAAGATTTTCTGTAGCTCGTACCGCGTGGATGGTATTAGCTGGTAGAAATATAAACACACCTGGGGTCAAGATAATTTCTCTACCTTCTAAGGTAAGAATTCCTAGTCCCTCGATCGCTGTAATTGTTGCGTTGCGAGTTGAAGTATGTTCTTTAATTTCTCTACCTTTAGCTAAACAAAGTAGAGTGTATTGAGTGTTGTTATCTTTAAACAAAACTTTGCTAATTGTCTTGGTTTGGGAATATTCAATTGTATCTTTGAGGGTTGTTGTAAAGTAAGTACTGGGAGAATTAATAGTGTTAGTCATATATTTGATTCCTAAATGTATCTATACAAACAAAAAATCGAGAATAGTTCGAGATAAAGAAGATGAAGGCTTATTTCATCTCCACTACAGATATCAACTAAAGATATAAGGAAATTTCACACCCTTACATTTGAAGTTATATTCACTTTCTCACTAAATTTTTACTGTGTCTCTGAGCTAGCTCATAAATATGGAGCGAAACCGATCAAATTTTCTTTCAAAATCACAAATAGTATTTGAGTTTTTCTACCTTAAGTCAATAGATATCGCAGATTGGAAGTAAGTGAGGTACAGCTTAAAAGGTAAAATTTAGGTATGATGCAGGTTCAAATTCTATCTCCTGAATTCTGACTCCTGACTCCTGACTCCTGACTCCTGACTCCTGACTCCTAACTCCTGACTCCTGACTCCTGACTCCTAACTCCTGACTCCTGACTCCTGACTCCTGACTCCTGACTCCTGACTCCTGACTCCTGCTGTGCTTACACCCCGCTATGCTAACGCTGTAAGCGCGGTCTGTCCTAAATTCTTTTTTACTTTATTGTTTGATTTTTCAACAGATGCTAATCAGAGGTCACTCTTCAATTGAACAGATCGCCAAAATTTCGGTCTTTCTAGACTTAGAAACCGCTCAATTAGAGTATCTTGTACCTCATAGTTGCATTCGAGATTATCAGCGCAATGAAATTATCGTACATGAGGGCGATCGCCTTCCACCTCAACTTCACGCTCTAAGTACGGGAATATTACAAATTAAAAAAACTGCTACCAATGGGAAAGAAACATTAGTACGTTTGATTCCCCCAGGAGAAATTTTTGCAGCTCCGGCTATTTTTGGCGATGGAATTTCACCCGCTACAGTGATCGCTCAGGTAGACTCACAAGTATTGACAGTAGAAAAAGAAGCATTATTAGAAGTAATTCGCCATCATCCAGAAATAGCTTTGCGCATACTTTCTGTTTTTAATCAACGTCTACAACAGCTCCACAACACCGTACATGGACTAATTTCGGAGCGAGCGATCGTGCGTCTGGTACGCGTGATTCAATATTACGCTCATCGCGATGGAACTCACACCACAGTTCAAGGGGATTGTTTAAATATTAACCTTCCCTATTATCAAATAGCTCGAAGCATTGGTATTACTTATGAAGAGTGCGTGCGCTTGTTCAAAAAAATAAATCAAGTTGTTACTTATCAGCGAGGAGGTAAGATTATTGTGAAAAATTGGCAGCAGTTAGAAAAGATTACATATTCTAAATAGAAATAATCATAGCAGAAGTCAGGAGTCAGGAGGCAGGAGTCAGGAGTGAAAGCTGCTTTACATATAATTTCTAGCTTTTTGGCTGTACCTCACTTACTTGCAATCCGCTATAAATGAAAATAACCCCGTTCTATAGCTCAACTCTCGCACTACGAAAACGGGTTTATTTTGGATATTTCTATTAAAGAAAATCAATTGTTCAGAAAATTCCAGAGAATTATGCAGGATTAGCTTTTACTCTGTTTTGCAGTAGATTGATAACGGCTGCTTTCTCTAAAATTCCAACCAATGCTCCATTGTCGCGAGTTACAGCAAGTGCGGATAACTTTTGTTGTTCGAGTAATTGAATAACCTCCAATAACGGTTGACCCGAACGCACAATTGTAGATTCTTCAATTGGTCGCATGACTTCTACTACTCGAGTTTCTGACCATAATTCAGTAGGAATATTTCGTAAACTGTCAATCGATATTGAACCTAACAATTGTCCGCTATCGTCCGTTACCAAAAACCTACGCCAATCTTTTTGACTTAAAATTTGTTCGTCTGCAAATTCTCGTAAGCTAAGATTATCCGAAACAATTGGGCTATTATTCGTTACAGCATCTTCAGCAGTTAGACCAGTAAGCTTTTCCTGTATTGAAGCAAATTGAGCTGCATTACCAGCATTTTGAAGTAAAAAGAAGCCTATCAATAAGTTCCAGATGTTAGCAAAACTACCGGATAACAATAGAGGAACTAGACCGGATGCGATCGCTAACCAACCAAATACTTGTCCAACTCGACTTGCAAAAGTCACACCTTTGTAAGGATTACCAGTAACTTTCCAAACAATTGCTTTGAGTATATTACCGCCATCTAATGGTAAACCTGGAATCAAATTAAATAGCGCTAATGCCAAGTTAACTGATGCTAAAAGACCAAGAATTGCAGCCAATGGTCCCGATGGATTAGTTGTTATACCAATAGCTGTAAGGGTTCCAAACAGGAGTAAGCTAACTAAAGGACCAGCGATCGCAACCCAAAAGGCTCCAGCAGGAGTTTCAGACTCTTTTTCTAAACTTGCTAATCCACCAAATATAAATAATGTAATTGATTTAACATTAATTCCCTGACTAATAGCTACAAAGCTGTGTCCTAACTCGTGAGCGACAACAGAACTAAATACTAATAATGCTGTTATTAAACCTAATATTAGAGCCACTCCCCCGCCAAGCTGGGGAAATTGCGCCATCAGTCCACCACCATAGCTCCAAGTCACTAAACCTAAAACTAAAAACCAGGATGGGTTGATATAAAAAGGGATTCCAAAGAGATTACCAACACGAATTGTATTATTCATGGCTTTTACATTGTATTTCAGCCTTGAGAGGTTTTTAATTCTCTCGATGTTTCTATGGTAACGAAATGTTAAGCAGATTTAATCTTTGTAACTGTAGTGGTGTCCGTCCATACAGGTGCGGTTATGCGACTTTGGTTATTAAAACCTATACAGTAAAGGTGAATTTGGGAATGAATGGACAAATTTCGCTCCTCAAAAACGAGAAGAAAAAACAAGAAAAGTGAAGATTATTTGCGATGTAAATCACCAATTTGCTGATAGTGATAGATTGATTATCAAAGCTGAAATAGCTTCTCCGGCAGATATAGCAGCCAAAGTAGTTTAGTTGAATTGTCTTAGTTAAGAGGTAAAAGAGCTGTTTTACTATCTGTCCACCGAACGAACAACAACACCCACCCAAAGCGAAAACTTAGATTTCTTCAAAGTGGCGAAGGGGGTAATGTAACTGAATTTTTGCTTCACTTCTAGGTTAAAGTGCTTTACTTTCAGGTTAAAGTTATAAATTCAGTACAAACCTAAACATTGATGAATAAGAGGAAATCATCAAGGAAGTAGAATATCGGGTGTTGTCGTTTTAAAATAATTTCAATATAAATAGAGTTGACGGTATTAGAGAGATAACAGTTAACCCTAATATTTTCAGTTTGTTTTAAAGATTGTTTTGATTTTTATTTTTTTGATTTTTATTTTTTTGATTTTGACAATTACATTTAAGGTTGCAATTAATGTTCGGTAATCATTAACTAATCAGCGAGAGAACCGAGTATACATTACCTTAAATCCTCATTTAATATAGGAATCAAAGCAATCAGTAGAACACTGAATTTGTGAAAAAATTCTAGTAAGTTGAGGGAGAACTGTATGTCATTAGTTCACTTTAACCCTTGGAGAAAGATTGACGATATAGAACATCGTTTACATCATTTACATCCAGAACATCATTTCCACAGCTTACTTGATGACTTGGTCTCAACAGAGTCAAATGATGTAAATAATTTTACTAAGGTTCCTGCTGCCGAATTAATTGAAACTGATAGTGCATTTTATCTTAGATTAGAAATTCCAGGAATGAAAGTCGAAGATCTGGATATTGAAGCAACAGAAAAATCAGTTTCTATTAATGGAGAACGTAAAGCAGAAACAGAAAGTAAGAAACACGGTCATACTAAAAGTGAATTGCACTACGGTAAATTCCACCGTGTAATTCCCTTACCAGTGAAAATTCAAAATACTAAGGTAACCGCTAATTATAGAAATGGTATTTTGAGTCTGACATTACCTAAAATGACCGAAGACAAAAATAAAGCAGTCAAGGTTAACATAGGAAGTTAATCTCTTTGATATTTGCAAAACATTATCTTGAATTAAGTTATTAAGTCATTAAGTCTTGTATTTCGATAATAGTAATTTTGTATAAATACCAGCCTGGTTCTAAAAAGAATCAGGCTTTTTATTGGTAATAGATACCACTCATATGATTCTTATAGTTGTTTAATTTTTTTATTTATAAAGCCTGTGATTTAGATAACAGATAAAAATATTACTATTGGTGTAATAGTAATAAGTAAATATAGATTTTAAGCAATTAATTCATTGTTCAAATAAATACTCTGAAAGTTACAGGTGTGAAGAAATCTGTTATATACCCATGTGCTTGACTTGATGAATATTAATATTCAGTAATAGGAAAAATTTCATGGCAGATTTATTATTTGATATTTCAATATTAGATCGTAGTACAACAATTATAATTTTATTAGGTTTATCTACTATTGTGGTAGCTATAGTTTCGCAATTCATATTACCGCTGTTTTATTTTCTCATAGCCAGTTTTGTTTCTCCGAATATAAGTGAAACTATTCAAAAAGTTGTAACTCCCTATAATAAGTTAATAGCTATTTTTAGCGGAATAATTTTTATAGAAATAATCATTAAATCAATCTCAGTCGCTAAAAATTACCCGATAATTGAGTTATTTATTAGTTTTATCTTAACAGTTATAAGTTGTTGGCTTGCTTCTAAAATAACTGAAAAGTTTCTAGATGTGTATCTTTTGGATATAGCTGTTAACAGTGGTAAACAGGCTAATAGCGAGCTAATTATAACAGGGAAAGTAATTGTTAACTTAGCAATTATTGTATTTGGGATAATAATTTTTGCACAGCTACATCAATTTAATATACTTGGCTTATTAGCAAGTTTGGGAATTGGTGGTTTAGCTATTGCTTTTGCGGCTCAAAAAACTTTGGAACAATTTCTTGGTGGAGTTGTCTTATATCTAGATCAACCGTTTAAAATAGATGACTACATTGGTTTATCTGATGGTATTTTTGGCAGAGTTGAATCAATTGGTTGGCGTTCTACTAAAATAAGAACTTCCGGAAAAGGTACAGTATTAATTGTTCCTAATAGTTCTTTAACCCAAATGAATATTGAGAATTATACGGAAGCGAAAAAAGTAATGTCAGTTATCAATTTAAACTTTGACCGAGAAATTCAATCACAAGAACAAGCATTAATTCGACAAGTAATTTTGGCAAGTACTAGCGATATTTTCGGTCTAGATTCACGTAATACCGATATTGCATTTAAAAGTACTAATCAAGCTCAAATAACATTTTTTATCTTAGGTTCTTCTGGTGAAGAATCAATGGAATTACGGCGTCAATTGCTCGATAAAGCTAAGCAAAAGATTGACACCAAGCTAAAAGAGTATGGTATAGAGTTTAGACTAGATGACTCAACAATTTATGTTGATGCACCTATTACAATTTAAGGGGTAAACATGAAATATATAGAAGATATAATATCTTTCTTAGAAGGTCAGGGTGTTAATAATATATTAATTTTTTTGGGTTTAGCTATCATTTCTTTAATACTTGCAAGATATGTTCCTGCAATTATAAAGTTTTTCATCTCTCGTTTTGCGACATCACAAATTATGGATGTCTATGAAAAATCGGTAGATCCAATTAGTGGCTTAATTAAGATTGTAGTTGCTTTCATCTCAATTTCTTATTGGTTAGACTTTTTACTTTCTGATGAAGCATTCTATGATTTTTTTCGTGTTTTGATGGATTTAGGAATTGTTATCATTATAGCTTGGTTATTTTCACGTTTATGGAGTCAATTTCTTAGAGTTTATGGTATTCATTTTTTACGTAAACTAGGTTATGAGATTGATGACTTAGTAGTAATTGCAGAAACAGTAGTTAACATCACAATTGGTGTTATTGCTGCTTTTGCATTTGCTGGAATGAGAAAAATGAATTTAATTGCTCCTCTAACTGGTTTGGGAATTGGGGGTTTAGCAGTTGCTTTTGCAGCACAGAAAACACTAGAGCAATTATTGGGTACTTTAGTACTTTACTTAGATAGACCTTTCATTCCTGGTGAATATATCCGTATACCTTCTTCTAGTCAGTTATCGGAAGGTTTATTTGGTCGAGTGGAGTCAATTGGACTACGTTCTAGTAAAATTAGAACTGCTGCAAAAGGTACTTTGATTATCGTTCCTAATTCCACATTAGCTAATTTAGAGATTGAAAATATTACTCGTGGTAAAAAAGTAATGGTTTTACTCTATCTCGACTTTAATAAACAGTTAATAGATAAAGAACAGGCTTTAGTAAAACAAGTTATTCAGGAAAGCACCGATGCAATTACTGGAATCGATCCAGGTAGTACTAGTATTTTTATAAGTCATAGCTCAGAAACTAAAGAATCTAGAGCAAGAGTAACATTTTTCATTTTAGGATCTAGTGAAAATTCTATTGAATTACGAAAACGCTTATTAGAGATAGCAAATGAAAAAGTCTCTTTACAGTTAAAAGATTATGGAATAGAGTTTGAGATGCAAGAACCTAATATTTATGTGGAGTCACCCATCACTATTTAAAAGTTTATATCTATAAGTTCATATTGTTTACCATTACAGATAAATTGGCAGGTATGGTTGAAATACTAATAACCCATGGGGATAAAAAGTTGACTGTACCGATTGAATCTAAGATTTTACTTACTTTGTTAGACAAAGCGCAAGTGATGACCGGACTATAAGCAAGGATATTTACAAGAACTGACCGTTATTATGATATCTTACAGCGTGTCTTAAAATATAAAAAAGTAAAGATGAAAAATAAGATTGAAAGATAATTTTAATTGAATGAGATTACATCAGAATATATTCAGGTGGTCGGTCATAATATTTTTAGGGTTGAGTCTTTATAAAACTACTGTTGCTTGTAGTGAGATACTTCCAGAAACTAAACAAATCTCTCCAATTGAATTAGCTCAAGTCATTAACACAAATGCAGTACCAATAATTTTAGATGTACGCACAGCAAAAGAATATTCAGAAGGTCATATTCCAGGAGCAATAAATATTGAATATCGAGAACTACCATCTCGTTTACATGGAATCAAATCCTCAGCAAAAAAGCAAATTATAGTTTATTGCGAACGAGGTTTTAGAGCTAAAATTGCAGAACATACCCTTAAACAAGCAGGCTTTAAAAAAATCTTACACCTACAAGGAGATATGTCTGCTTGGCGAAGTAAGGGACTAGAAATAGAAAAGGACTAGAAATAGATCGCAGTATAACTTATGGTATAAAACTATTTTATTTATCTTTGCCATTTGATAGAGAGAATATTCAATATGTTTTTTTAGGATTAATCTTAGATCGAAACAAACATAGTCTAAGTATTAAACCTATGAATAACAACCAAAATTTAACTTTAGAAAATCGTCAATTAGAAGATAAACAACCACTTAATCCAGAGGAAGTTGCTCCAGAGCAAAAACAACAACAGCAGCAGGAAATAGACAGTAAAGGAAATGATTTACCCATAAATCCTGGCGATCGTATTGATGGATCGAAGAATCTAGATCAAAAAGCAAAGCAGGTAGCAGTGGATGCACCGGATATCACTGGAGACCATGTGACTGTTCCGACATATTTCGTTGTGGAAGATACAGAAGGTGATAAAGAAGCCTTGCATCACGTCAAAGATGCAGAGGAGATTTCAGACGTCATCAGACAAGCGCGCACAGACGAAAACGGTAAACGTGTTTGGGATTAAAAAAAGAAATTGCGCGAGGATTTTTCCGAAACACTATAATGTAGCGAAATTCGAAGTAGTGTAGCAATAATTAATCTAAGTTATCGATCCAAATTTCGGGTGTAGAGAAATTCTAGAAGGCTTTAGAAATTAGTTCTAGAGCTGAATTTCTCCATCTATACGAATATCTACATATACAAATAGGTAAATACATCTATCGATCGCGTTTAACCTTTTTTATTTTTTCCTCCCATAAAGCATCAATTGTGACGAAATTATATTCCCTTTCTAATAATTGAGGAATTAAGGTATTCGCTATTTCTGCAACATCCTCTCCTCCACAAAACCCATCATGTAAAACGATCGTTGAGCCTTGCTTGACTAATTTTAAAACTCTTTGTGTCACAGTCAGAACTCCAGGTCTAACCCAATCTTCCGGTACCACGCTCCACATCACCGGTCGGTAATTCCACTTTTGTAGTAGTTTTAGAGTCTTAGGTGTAAAAAAACCGTTAGGTGGACGAACATCTCGTATTTGTTGCGATCGCAATCCACAAGCACTAGAAATTGCAGTCTGAGTTTTTTCTAGACTTTGCTGAAGTTCTGTTTCTGAAAGGAATGGAAAATTATGATGAGTATAGCCATGTAAACCAATCCAATGACCCGAAGCATGAATTTTTTTAACAATATGTGGTGAACGTTCGACACACGCTCCCAATAAAAAAAAGCTTGCAGGGATTTTGTGATATTCGAGAATTTCTAAGAGTCTTGGAGTGTATTGGGGATGAGGTCCATCATCAAAAGTAAGTGCGATGTTACGGGAACTGTTATTCCCCTCCCAAAGACAATCAGGGAAGTTGGGGCGGAGAATACGGTAAATAATTGGAAATATAGGAAAAAATTGCATAATTGGGATATTTTCAAATATCAATTACTCCGAGGGCGATCGCATTTTAGGTCGGAACCAGTGCAGCTTTTATTTTGAACTTCGATCCCATTCCAGAGTCTACCGTTCGAAGTATATTTATTTTTGTAAAAATAAACATAAATACTAACCTCAGAGCATGAAGACATATATAGGGGGGCTAACTGACTCAATTTATCTAAAATATGAGAGCGTAATTTTGGTAAGTTATTTTGCCATAATTCTTCAAACTTTAGTAATGGACCAGTATCCCTAATCTAAATACTGCCTGCAAAATTGAAATAGAGTAACCATGATAGACTATTTCGAAAACAACAGTTTATCCACTTGTGCGCTGAAGTGGCGTATGGGTAAATTATTAGTTAAACCCGTGGATGAAGTTGAACAAGTCAATCTACCTGCTGTACACAGCAAACAATGGTTAGTTGAGTGTTTAAAACATTCTTCAGTAAATCTAGTTTGTATAGATCCAAAATTAGGGGGAAAAGAGGTTCTATTTTGGGCTGATGCTTGCGAACAAGCAGGTAAACCCATATATTTAAAACTGCCAGCAAATCAAAAACACAAGGGACGATTAAATTGGTTTTTTGGCTTTTTTGATTACTTTTTCAATTTAATTTTTGCCTCATTCCTAATTATAGTATTGAGTCCGGTAATGATGTTATTAGCTTTCCTCATTACTAACTCTTCAAATCAAGTATTTGTTCGTGAATGGCGTATTGACAAGCGAGGTAGGCTGTTTAGAGTTATTAAGTTTAATACGAAAGCATTAAAAACAAGCAGTATCCCCAACTTTCAAAAACCCAACCAGGATTATGGGAAATATACGTTAAATTTGATAGTTTATGATGTTTTTGCTTATCTCCCGCAGTTATTCAATGTTCTGCGTGGTGATATGACTTTAATAGAAACCGTTCCTTATCGATTTTTTACTTCATTAATGATAAAAAGACAAAAACAACAGCGATTAAATAATCTACCTCATATATTTAAAGACTGTTTGCTAAATGAAGTTAAATTTCAACAAGTTAATCTCAATATTCTTAACTCTTAGTATTTGAATAAATCATTGAAACGATTAAATACCAGTATAGTTTTAAGTTTTTTTGTAGGAGCGCTTGGCTCCTTCTTTTTTCCCAAATTGTGTATATTCTGCTGCAAAAGGAACAGAGAATGGCGAACAAAAAATGTCCTGCAAAAATATAGCTAAATACATCCTGCTATACTTTTCTCTCGACGGATAAATTTTGTAATATCTCTAGGATTGAGAATAAAAATCATTTTATTTCTCAGGGTATATCTGATGAGAATTACGAGTTTTCCATGAAGTTTGTCAAAGCTTTTTCTTGCTTCTTAGCAATTTTTATCGCTGCAGGTACGGCTTCTGCAAGGGTTTCAAAAGAAACGAATAATAATACTGCAACGTCCGATCTGCAAAGTTTGGGGACGGAAGAACTGATACGTAGTTATTGTTCTACTGATAGAAAGAATATATATAAAGAGTGGCGAGGTTCTGTTTACGCTTTTGTACCCCAGGAAAGACAACGAAAGCTTTTTAATATCATTGGAATGAATGTTGCTCGCTGTTTCCAGGATGATGGGGGAGAATGGTATCTAACATCTCGCGAGCTTACCTTTTACTTGGATCCCCAAACCAATGAAATACTAGAAAATTGGCAAAATCCTTGGACACAGGAAGTTGTACCGGTTGTTCATATAGCCAATAATCCAGTGCAAAATATTGTGAGAGGAGAGTATCCAGTTTTTATCAATGGTGAAAATGTTACTTTCGTACTCGATATTCCCCTTACCTATCCCAATGTTTTGGGGAACGATCCAAAATTTAAAAATTACAGTCCCGAGAAACTATACCAAGCTGGAGAATTTTTTAAGTTTACTGTTCCCCTGGAAGAAGCAACAGATACATCAAAAGCTACAACTGAATCATTTTCCGGTACTTGGACTCGTCTTGGACCGTGGTTACCTTGGATGAAAATGGGCGATCGCCCGGGACAACTTGTTTACAGCGCTGCATTTAGCAAATTTCGGGACTTTGAAGAAATGTCACCCGTACTTCAAAAATTAATTACTTCGCGACTTCCTGTTTATAAGAAAGCTCCCAGGTGTTTTCTTGCAGCCGAAAATGAAACATCTTGGACTTATTTTCGCAAACACTTCAACGAGTATTTAAAGGGTGCAGAATTTCCCATTCCAGAGTTTGAGGATAACAGGTCTTGTAGCTGAAGAACTGATATGATAAGCGCTTAATTACTTATGAAAAAATATGTTTGTAGTAGCGCTATGTCCTGACGGACACACTAACGCTAATAGCGCCAACATTTGTCTATTGCGCTAAAGCGCTACTACGAACCTTATTATAAGTCTTTTACCGGACATGATATGAGGAGGGGAATTGAACTAGGGAGCAGCTTGTTCTGCTAAAGCAAAAGCTCCCATAAGACCAGCTTTGTTACCTAATTTTGGAGGTAAGATATAATCTTCGATTTCATTGAGGATTTCTGGAACTTTTAAGTAACTACTAAGATGTTTCTGGACTTGAGAACGTACAAGTGGAAAAAGCTGTTTTTGATTCATGACACCACCTCCCATAATGATTTTCTGAGGTGATAAAGTGAGAACGAAATTTACTAAACCAAGAGCTAAATAGTTTGCTTCTAGAAGCCAAGCTGGATGTTCCGGTGGAAGAGAAGTTGCTTTTTTACCCCAACGCTTTTCAATTGCAAGTCCAGATGCTAATCCTTCCAAACAGTCATTGTGGAAAGGACAACAACCGGTAAAGGGATCCTCTGTTAAATTGTGAGGGATAAAAATATGTCCCATTTCAGGATGAAGCAGACCATGGATTAATTTACCATTAACCATTCCTCCTCCACCTATTCCGGTACCAACAGTAATATAGATGAAAGTATCTAATCCTTGGGCATTTCCCCAGCGATACTCACCTAAAACTGCAGCATTTACATCGGTATCAAAACCTATTGGTATCTTGAATTCGCGCCTAATTGCACCCACAAAATCAAAGTCTACCCAATTATGTTTGGGTGTATGCTTGAGATAGCCGAAAGTAGGAGAAGCAGGATTTGGATCTAAAGGTCCAAAGGAACCAATTCCAATACCTTCCAAGGTACCTTCAAGTTTTTCTTGCTGATGGAAAAAATCAATTACTTGAGGTATTGTTTCTTGTGGTGTGGTTGTTGGAATGCGAATTTCTGCACGTATATCATTAGGTTTAGTTCCTACACCACATATAAATTTTGTTCCTCCAGCTTCTATCCCTCCCCAAAGTGGCATTATTTTCTCCTCATAGAAATATAGTGCTATGCGCAATTCACTATTCAAATAAATTCACATCCACACGAAAATACTCTGCAAGAGCTTCTGCTTGTGCTTTATTGATGGTAGCGCCATTAACAATTTCCCAAACAACTTCCCTAGAACCAATTACCCCAGCTAATGCTTCTGGAGTAAGATCCCGTGCCTCCATCAGATGTATTAACATCGAATGGGGAGTACCTTGGGGTATTGGGTAATGAGTTTCTTCAAATTTCTCAATTAATGTCACCAACAGTTCCAACAGCATCTCCTTTTCTGCTGTACGATTGGGATGATGTTCTAAGCTTTGTGCTAGTTTGATAGCTTGTTCGGGTAGTAATTGTTTTTGGTTGATACTCAGCTAGCAGTTTACCGTAAGATTCAGAATTAAAAGTACGGGTAATTTTTTCATTTATCCTTATCATATTCGGCGTGAGTTAGGACATATTTAATATAAATTCTTTGAGTTTTGTAAATGATATCAACTATTAAGCGATAATTGTTTTCTTTTATATTAAACACAGTGAAGTTGCCAAAAGCAGAAGCTTTTGGATAAATAGCTTGAACTTCAATTAGATTTTTCCATTCTGCTAAAATCAAAGAAATTATTAAATAAATTACTAAAGAAATTGCCAATCTTACCCAAGCAATTCCTGGTAACATAACTGATTATGATTTGCATCCCGCTTTAAAAACAACAACACAAAAGTATTATCATCTCGAATTTGATTCCTTGTATACAAGCGTTTCAAATAACAAGCAGTTAATATCACTTAGTAGTTTTATTACTCAACCTATCCGCTACTGTGCGCAGATTTTGTTTAATGCATTAGAAAATACAAAAAAATATCAAAAGTGGCTGCGGGAAACAAATTAAACAAAGGTGGAAGTTAATCCAAAAGATTTGGAACGTTACTCGCTAGATCTATCTACAGTTGAGTTGTGCCGGTGGAAACTCAAGCATTTTTTACATTCTAAGGCGACTTGTACTTATGAAGCTCTAGACCAGGCTATGACTGGAATCATGGATTACATCATAAAAGATAATACCATCGATTGTTTCGCTCACTGCGATCTATTCGCCTGAAAATTGCTGTAATGATACTTCATCTTTGCATTTGTCATTGTAAAGGGTTTGGATAATGACTAATAACAATAAATGCTCAGAAAAACGACCGGTACACGAACGATTCGCAAATTGGTTTCAAAAACGCAAACAAAAAATCAGGCAAAAAAAAATCAGGCAAATAATAATCAAATATTCTATCATTCCCATCTGTATTACTGCTTTAGCATTTATTATGTATTTAGTAATACCAGAAGGTAACAAAAAAGACACGGAAATCAAAAAGTTCTGGGCGACAACTTTAAGAAATATTGAAGGTATAAGCATTTTTGCCGCTGTCATTCTTTATTTTATAGAAATTGATGACAGAAAACAAAGAAAACATTATGAAGCTTGGCAGGTGATCGACGCAGCTGATGGGATAAAAAGCAGTTACGCCAGAAATCAAGCTCTGCAAGATTTGAATGAAGATGCAGTTTCTCTGACAAGGGTAAATTTATCGAATACTGATTTGAAAAGCATCACTCTCAAATATGCCAATCTCAAAGAAGCGAACTTCAGTGCTACTAACCTTAGTAACGTCAACCTGAGAAAAGCCGACCTCAGATATGCCAATCTTAGAGATGCAAACCTTAGTAATGCCAATCTTTGCGGTGTCAACCTTTGTAGTGCCAACCTTTGTGGTGCAAACCTAAACTGTGCAATCATCGACTCCGAGACAAAACTCGACCGAAAATGGCACTTAGTCTGGAAAATTATTAATCAGCCAGCCGAGAAACGAAAACTCTACAGTACGGACCTTAGCGGAGCCAATTTGAGTGATGTCAATCTGGTAGAAGCCGATCTCACTAATGCCAACCTTAGCGGTACAAACCTGACTAAAGCCAACCTCAGTAGTGCCGACCTTAGTAATGTGGACCTCAGTGGTACAATCATCGACTCTGAGACAACAATCGATCAAAAATGGTATTCAGTCTGGGAAATTGTTAATCAACCAGCTGAAAGACGAAAACTCAGTAATAGCGATCTGATTCATGCCAATCTCGCTGGCGCTAACCTCAGGTATGCAAATCTCGCTGGCGCTAACCTCAGATATGCCAATCTCAAAGAAGCCGACCTAATTTATGCCGATCTCAGAGAAGCCAAGCTCACGGGTGCCGATCTCAGAGAAGCCAAGCTCACGGGTGCCGATCTCAGTAATGCCAATCTCCTAAGTGACAATGGCGATTTCAGTGGTGCCAACTTCAGTGGTGCTGATTTAAGTCATGCTAACCTCAGTAATACTAAATTTAGTGGTGCCGATCTCAGTCATACTAATCTCAGTAATGCCAAATTCAGTGGTGCAGACCTCAGTAATACTAACTTCAGTGGTGCCGATTTGAGTCATACCAACTTCAGTGGTGCTAATCTGAGCGGTACCAACTTCAGTGATGCCAATCTTAGTGGTGCTGACCTGAGTGATACAATAACCGATTCTGAAACAAAATTCGAGCAAAAATGGCATTTAGTCTGGGAAATTATTAATCAGCCAACTGAAAGACGGAATCTTACTAATACCGACCTCACTGGTGTTAACCTCAATGGTGCCAACCTAGTTAATGCCAATCTGAGTGGTACAAACCTCAGTGGTACAAACTTCACTAATGCTAATCTGAGTGGTACAAACCTCAGTGGTGCTGACCTCAGTGCTGTCAACCTCAGTGGAGCCAATCTCAGTACTGTTAACCTCAGTGGTGCCAACCTCAGCAATACATTAATCAATTCTGAGACAAAACTTGACCGGAAATGGCGCTTAGTCTGGGAAATTGTTAATCAGCCAACTGAAAAACGAAACCTTACTAATGCCGATCTTAGTAGAGCCGATCTCAGTACTTCCGACCTCAGTAGTGCCAATCTTAATGGTGCCAATCTTAATGGTGCAAATCTTAATGGTGCCAATCTTAGTGGTACCGATATTAGTGGTGCTGACCTCAGAAATACCAGCCTTAGTGGTGCCGATCTGAGCAATACAATCATCGACTCTGAGACAAAACTCGATCAAAAATGGCGCTTAGTCTGGGAGATTGTTAATCAACCAACTGAAAGACGAAACCTCAGTAGTACCGATCTCAGTGGTACAGATCTTAGCGGTACCAACCTCAGTGGTGCCGACCTGACTAATGTAAATCTCAGTTATACAAACCTTACCAATACGAATCTCAGTGGTGCCAATCTTAGTGGTGCCGATCTGAGCAATACAATCATCGACTCTGAGACAAAACTCGATCAAAAATGGCGCTTAGTCTGGGAGATTGTTAATCAACCAACTGAAAGACGAAACCTCAGTAGTACCGATCTCAGTGGTACAGATCTTAGCGGTACCAACCTCAGTGGTGCCGACCTGACTAATGTAAATCTCAGTTATACAAACCTTACCAATACGAATCTCAGTGGTGCCAATCTTAGTGGTGCCGATCTGAGCAATACAATCATCGACTCTGAGACAAAACTCGATCAAAAATGGCGCTTAGTCTGGGAAATTGTTAATCAGCCAACTGAAAAAAGAAACCTCAGTAGTACCGACCTCAGTGGAGCCAACCTCAGTGGTACTGACCTCAGTGGTACTGACCTCAGTGATGCCAATCTGATTTATGCCAAACTTAGCTATACCAATCTTAGTGGTGCCTATTTAATTCGTACCAACCTTAGTCGTGTCGACCTTAGCGGTGCCGATCTCACTCTTGCCAAGCTTAGTGGGGCCTACCTTCGTAGTACCAATATTAACAGTGCGAACCTCAGTACTGCTGACCTCAGTACTGCTGACCTCAGAAGTGCCGATCTCAGAAGTGCCGATCTCAGAAGTGCCAAACTTATCGGTGCCAATCTTAGCAGCGCTAACCTTAGTGGTGCCAATATCAACAGTGCGAACCTCAGTACTGCTGACCTCAGTACTGCTAATCTCAGTACTGCTGACCTCAGTGGAGCCGATCTTACTCTTGTCAAGCTCAGCACTGCTGACCTCACTTTTGCCAAGCTTTGCAGTGCTAAACTCAAAAATGCCAACCTGACTTATGCCAACCTCAGCAGTGCTAATCTTAACAGTGCTTACCTCAACAGTGCTGACCTCAGCAGTGCTGACCTCAGCAGTGCTGACCTCACCGATGCCAAACTCATGTACACTAATCTCAGCAGTGCTGACCTCAGCAGTGCAGATCTTAGCAGGGCCGAACTTATCGATGCCAAATTCAAAAATGCCAACTTGCTTTATACCAATCTTAGTGATGCTAACCTCAATGATGCCAAGTTCTGGGATGAAAGCTTATATGAAGCCAGAAATATAACACCAGAACAAATCAAGCAAGCCAAAAATTGGGAAAAAGCAAAATATAGTCCAGAATTTCACAAAAAACTCGGGCTACCAGTAGAAGATGGATGATGAATCGGAGGATTGAGTAGTGATTCCCATGTAGTGGTAATACAGAATTTTAGTATATTTGTTCTTATATATAGTAGATTATTCCCGTATAAACGAACTATTGTGTAAACTCTTTTATAACTTTTGCAGCAAGTTCCCAAACAACACTTAATGCATTTCTCAAGTTATGTTACAGATGATAAATAAACTAATACCAATTCAATAAATCATTGCAACAGATTCTCCAGTAGAGACGTTGCATGCAACGTCTCTACAAAATCTATCCGTCTTATTATTTTCCGAAATTGGTATAACTTGCGATCTGCACGCGCAGCTTTAGCTGCCATCACGACTAATAATGATATAAATCTGTTTGCAAATCGATCTCAACAGTCAGCAACCCAGCACTAAAGTGACTGGGCTTCCAGCCTAAAAACTGGGAGTCTCTCACGCTTCTTGTGACCGCTCTGCGGTCTAGCTGACCAGATTAAGTGCTCCGGGCACTACGTTTCAAGGAAGTGTTAAAGTTCTCACCAAGAAATGCGTAGCTAGTTTCTTGCTCTGAAATCAAGAAGTTAAATAGACCCAATGGGTTAAGTCAGTGCTTTTTGGATGTGCCGCCTTTAAACCTTATCGAAGCTAACATTACCAACGAGAAAAGCAGCAATGCAAAATTACGTATTTGTAGTCGATACCAACAAAAAACCAGTAAACCCAGTAACGCCACGTAGGGCAAGAAAATTACTGGAAAAAGGAAAAGCAGCCGTTTGGAGAAACTATCCCTTTACCATAATTCTGAAGCATGCTGTAACAGAAACTGTTCTCAAACCTTTAACAGTAAAAATCGATCCTGGTTCCCGATTTACTGGCATCGCAGTTTCAGAAGGAGAAAATGTAATCTGGGGCGCTGAAGTAGAGCATCGCGGATACCAAATTAAACAAACTTTAGAATCCAGAAGAAGTTTGAGAAGATCTCGCCGCAATAGGAAAACCCGGTATCGTAAAGCTCGGTTCGATAACCGCAAACGCTCGCCTGGCTGGATTCCTCCAAGCTTAATGCACCGAGTTTTAACAACTCAAACCTGGGTAAAACGCTTGATTATTTTCGCTCCAGTAGCAGAAATCTGGATTGAAAAAGTCAAATTTGATATGCATAAAATGCAAAATCCAGAAATATCTGGTGTGGAGTACCAGCAAGGAGATCTGCAAGGCTATGAAGTCAGGGAATATCTTTTAGAAAAGTGGGGTCGAGAATGTTCTTATTGCAGAAAGAAAGATGTACCCCTCCAAATTGAACATATCCATCCCCGCTCAAAAGGAGGCAGCAACCGAGTAAGTAATCTATGCTTAGCTTGCGAAAAATGCAACCAGAAGAAAGGGAATAAACCAGTCGAAGATTTCCTGAGAAAGAAGCCAGAACTACTGAAGAAAATCAAATCAAATGCTAATAAACCGCTAAAAGATGCCTCTGCAGTTAATTCAACTAGAAACAAGGTAGTCGAAGTTTTGTTTGGATTATTACCCGTAAAAACAGCTACCGGTGCTCAAACCAAATACAACCGAATTCGCTTAAAACTAGAAAAACAACATTGGATTGATGCCGCCTGTGTAGGTGATGTAGAAAAGTTAGTCTTAAAAACAAACCAACCACTAAGGATTAAATGCAATGGTCACGGAACTCGTCAGATGTGCGGAACGAATAAGTTTGGTTTCCCAACTAGACACCGAGGTAGGAAACAAATACATTTTGGTTTTACTACCGGCGATATCGTAAAAGCTGTCGTCACAAAAGGTAAGAAAATAGGTACATATTTTGGTAGATTATTATGCCGCAAAAGTGGAAGTTTTGATATAGCTACTAAAGCAGGTAGGGTAGCTGGTATCAGTTACAAGTTTTGTACTCCAATACATAAAAAGGATGGTTATTCCTACTCTTTTTAAAAGCAATATAAGGGGTAATAAATTACCCCGTGTCGTTTTTCCTCCCAGGGTTAAAACCACTGGGCTTCCAAACTCCCGTAAATTTCTTGTGACTTTCTGGGATTTGTTAGAGTAAGTACTATATTAAATTTTCGCTCAACTTCCTAAGTAAAGCCATCTTTGAGAGGCAAATATGCTAACAAATACCATTATCCTATCCAAGCAAATCCCCACACTGGAATATTCCTCGGCGACAGAGAGGTTTGACGAAACCTGGGAAGCTCCTTTATCAACTTTATTGGGCTTAGGACGTGCAGCAGGCGCGGACTTCGTGGAATTTTTCCTAGAGCGTGTTAATTATGTTAGCTGCCTTGCAGAGGATGACGCCATTACTAGCATTACACCACGCCTTTCCACCGGTGCTGGTGTGAGAGTATTTCGCGGTAAGGCTGATTGTTATGTCAGTACTAATAACATTTCTTTCGCTGGTTTAAAAGCTGCTTTGGAAAAAGCTTTAGATATTATGGGTCTGCAATTACCCGGACCAAATGCTTTCATTCCAGAAATTAATTTGGAATTATTTAGGGACTATAGCACCAAACGCGGTAAAGATGCCTGGTTACCTTTGTGCAGCAGCATGCAAGAGATGGGGGAAGTATTACTTGATGCAACAAGTACCCTGGGTAAAAAAGCATCCCACATTCAATCCCGACGTGCTTCATATTTCCGAGATTGGCAAGAAGTGTTAGTTGCTGCTAGCGATGGAGTTTTTGCTCGCGACATTCGCCTAACCCAATCGGTAGGATTCAATCTTCTTTGTGCTGATGGCGCTCACCGTACTTCTATCGGTCAACGCGCTGGTAACACTAGTGATCCCAAATTCTTAAAAACCTGGGATTATCAAGAAGCAGCCGACGAAATTTCAGAGTCTGCAGGTAAAATGCTTTACGCTGATTACGTAGAATCTGGCAACTATCCCATTGTGATGGCGAATCATTTTGGTGGGGTTATTTTCCACGAAGCTTGCGGACATTTATTAGAAACCACCCAAATTGAGCGGGGTACTACTCCCTTTGCAGATAAAAAAGGTGAGAAAATTGCCCACGAAAGCTTGACTGCTTGGGACGAAGGTCGTTCCGACAACGCTTTTGGTACCATCGAGATGGATGATGAAGGAATGCCAGCTCAAAGAACACTTTTAATTGAAAAGGGTGTTTTGAAGAACTTCTTAGCAGACCGGGCTGGTTCCATGCGTACCGGACATCCCAGAACAGGTAGCGGACGTCGCCAGAATTTCACTTTCGCTGCAGCTAGCCGGATGCGTAATACTTACATCGCTACCGGAGAGTACAAGAACGAAGATTTATTCGCTTCCATCGATAAGGGCATTTATTGCAAGAAAATGGGTGGTGGTAGCGTTGGTGCAACCGGTGAATTTAACTTCGGTGTAGATGAAGCTTATTTGATTGAAAATGGCAAAGTGACCAAGCCATTGAAGGGAGCAATTTTGATTGGGGAAGCAAAAGAAATTATGAATAAAATTTCTATGTGTTCCCAAGATTTATCTTTAGCTCCGGGTTTCTGCGGTTCTGTGAGCGGTAGTATTTATACAACCGTTGGACAACCCCATATCAAGGTTGATTCAATCACCGTTGGCGGACGTTAAGGATTTTTGTGTCTTTTTGTGTGTGCTGGATTGAAGATTTTCCAAAGCGGAAATATATCAATCTTAAGGGTAGACGTATTAAAGATTTTAAGGGCGCACGTCTGTGCGCCCCTACGGGTACAAAATACGGTACGAATCATTTTTGGAAACTCTCAGTAATACCGATCCAGCACACAGACATATTTTTTAGTTTTCGACTTTTATGACGTGACATTTAACGTCTCTACAACTTTTGATTTATGTCCTACGGACACGCTACGCTAATAACTTTTGACTTTTTAAACTATGGCGAGTATTAAAGAAATTGCAACTGCGGCGAAAGAAAGTGCTAGCAAACTGGGAATTAAGAAGTTTGATATTTATGGTGCGGTTACCGACCAAACTAGCGTTCAAGTAGATAAAGGCGAACCAGAACAGGTAAAAGCTTCAAATCTTTCTGGTGTAACGGTTAGGGTATGGAACGACGAAAATACCATGGGCGTTACTAGCACCACCGATGTGAATTCCAAGGGATTGGAACTAGCATTACAAACTGCTTACGAAGCAAGTTTTTTTGGTGTTAAAGAAAATGTACCTGATTTTAGTCCTGAGGCTACCGTTAAGATTGACGTTAGGCAAGAGGAAAAAGCTGAACCTGCTTCTGTTTCAGAACTGATTGAAAAACTATTAAAAGCTGAAAAGGATGTAGTTGAAGCTCATCCGGCGATTGAAAGCGTTCCATATAACCGTTTAGCGCAAAGAGGTATCGATAAGTTTTATCTCAATAGCGACGGTGCAATGAGAAGCGAATCCCATTCCTATACTTCAGTTTTCTTGTACAGTAAAACCGAAGAAGAAGGGAAAAAACCCCGGAGTGCAGGTGCTTTTAGATTGAGTAAAAGTTTGAGTGAGTTGGATCTTGATGGTTGTGTCAAAGAAACCACAGATAAAACCATCAGCCACTTAAACTACGAAAAAATCAAAACCGGTAAGTACACCGTTGTTTTTTCCCCTGATGCTTTCTTAAGCTTGCTCGGTGCTTTTTCTAATTTGTACAATGCCCAAAGTATTTTGGATAATCAAAGTTTATCGAAGGCTGACGACCTAGGAAAGGAAATAGCTTCCCCCTTACTTTCAGTCTGCGATGATTCTTTACATCCAGCAAATATTGGGGCGGAAACATTTGATGGAGAAGGAACTCCCACTCGTAAGGTTTCCTTAATTGAAAATGGAATCTTAAAAAACTTCCTTCACAGCGCGGGTACGGCGAAAAGAATGAATGCTAAGCCCACAGGAAACGCTAACATTGGGGCTAAAGTAACAGTTAGTCCTAACTTCTATCACGTTTACGCTGGCGCAACTGTAGAAAAAGAATTTAGTTTAGATACGGCGGAAAATGTTGTTTTCATTGACGATTTGCAAGCTCTCCACGCTGGAGTCAAATCCTTGCAAGGTTCTTTTTCCTTACCCTTTGATGGTTGGTTAGTGAATAAAGGTGTAAAAACCAGTATTGACTCTGCAACCGTCGCAGGAGACTTCCTCGAAGTTATGAAATCGATTGTGTTTGTCGAGAAAGAACCAGAATTAACCCCTGGAGGAGTCTGTCCCAGAATTTGGGTTGAAGGTCTTTCGATTACTGGGGAGTAGGGATTGGGGATTAGGTAATGGGTAATTGGTAATTGGTAATGGGTAATTGGTAATTGGTAATTTTTTCTCATTACTTCTTATTCATTACTTGTTACTTATTACTCATTACTGTGCGCTTACGCGCCCCGCTGCGCTAACATTACTTATTACTCATTTCTCCCAATCCCTATCCTCAAGCCAAAAACAACTTGTAGGCGGGATTTTTATTCTCATCCCAATACTGATAACCCAAAGTATCTAAAAATGCTTGCCATTCTTTCATTTCTTCTGGTGGAACCTGTATCCCAACCACAATTCGTCCGTAATCTGCACCATTATTGCGGTAGTGGAATAAACTAATATTCCAGTTGGGACTCATGGAACCAACAAACTGCATTAACGCGCCGGGACGTTCGGGAAATTCAAATCGATATAATAGCTCATTATGGGCGAGGGGCGAACGTCCGCCAACCATATGCCGTAAATGCATTTTGGTTAGTTCATCATCGGTTAAGTCAATGATTGCAAAACCATTATTTTTAATTATTTCGGCAATATTTACCCCATCAGCACGGTTTTGAATTTGGATCCCGACAAAAATTTGGGCTTCCCTCTCATGAGCGATGCGATAGTTAAATTCTGTGAGGTTACGTTTGCCGATACATTCACAAAACTTACGCAGACTTCCCGCTTCCTCTGGGATTGTTACTGCAAATATTGCTTCTCGACGTTCCCCTAATTCTGCCCTTTCGGCAACAAACCGCAAGCGGTCAAAATTCATATTTGCACCACAAGCGATCGCAACCAATGTTTTATCCTCAATTCCTTCCCGTTCTACATAGGCTTTAGCCCCTGCGATCGCTAGTGCTCCAGCTGGTTCCACAATTGACCGAGTATCTTCAAATACATCTTTAATGGCAGCGCAGGTATTATCAGTATCTACCCGAATGATGTCATCTACAAACTCTTGACACAGGCGAAAAGTCTCTTCCCCAACTTGTCGCACCGCTACACCATCGGCGAATAAACCCACCTGAGGTAAACGTACTCGACGACCCAAGCGCAAGGATTGATACATCGCATCGGCGTCAGCAGGCTCAACCCCAATAATCTTAATTTCCGGACGCAACCGTTTAACATAGGCTGCAATCCCCGAAATTAAACCACCGCCACCAATAGCAACAAAAATTGCATGAATCGGTTGCTGATACTGACGCAAAATCTCCACGCCGATTGTACCTTGTCCGGCAATTACATGGGGATCGTCAAAGGGATGGATAAAAGTTAAACCCTTTTCTGCTTCTAGTTCGCGAGCATGGACGCAAGCATCATCATAGGTATCTCCATGTAAAACAACCTCTCCACCCCGAGCTTTGACGGCATTGATTTTTACTTGGGGTGTAGTTACTGGCATCACAATAATAGCTTGCGTACCTAGTTTACTGGCTGCGAGGGCGACACCTTGGGCATGATTTCCCGCTGATGCAGCAATTACACCCTGTTTTAAGATATCTGGGGGTAGTTGTGCCATTTTGTTGTAGGCTCCCCGGAGTTTAAAAGAAAACACCGATTGCATGTCTTCTCTTTTAAGCAGAAGTTTATTATTTAAACGTTTCGATAAATTTGGGGCGTGGTCAAGGGGTGATTCTTGGGCAACATCATATACGCGAGCTGTGAGTATTTGTACGAGGTAATCGCAGAACATGGGGCGAATGAGTTGGTAGATGCCTTACGGAGTTTTATTTTACGCTAATTTGGGGACATGTTTATTCGATAATATTTTCAACTATTAAATCCTAGTTAGTTTAGCCAACTAAAAATGCTACATAATATATAGTGCTAAGGTTACTATTCATTTACACTCCCACTCATTTTGTATGATAAAAATATCTTTATTTATAAGTCCTCCTTGTGGAGAGTACAAATCACCTTTTAAATAAGTCACCGTGTTGTTTTTAACAACATTTTTAGCTTTGAAACTCCAAGATTTACCAACATAATTGTCACCACTCCAATTAGGATGGATATCGTTTGGTTTTGGACTCGACAGAATACGGGATGTACTATCATGAGGTACACAACTTGTATTTACTTTTACTGATGTTTTTGACTGTTGCTCAATTCGCCAACCAAAAACAGTTTCTTTATCTTCAAAATTGTTTGCAGTGGTAACAAATAATTTTTCTCCATCAGCATTCTTGAATTGAAAAAGACAAAGCCCTAAACCGGTACCCGAACAATCTACGATTTCGGTATATCCTTTCTTTTCAATGAAATTATTTATTGTTATTCCTCTATTAGGATTATTTACCTGTTCTTTATTAAATAATGGTTTCCAACCAGCATTTATTAGCATATTTCTAGCTTTCGCATAAGGAATATTTTGTTTGAGGTTTGGTAATTCTCGTGCAGGTGATATTTGTGATGTCAAAGCAATGATTCCAGTCGCGATCGAGCTTGCGAACAATATTTTTCTTTTCATAACTATAAGTATAAGCAGGTGTAGTTTAGTGGAATACAGTTAATGATTGTTACAAGTTAAACCAAAGTTAGCAGTTCTTCCTCATGGATATTACACACTGAACTTTTCGAAAACAAGTTATAAGATTTACGACTTACCTATAGAGTCTTTTTGCTTTACCTTATTTCTCACCTCCTGCAAAAGGAAGTAGGGTCATATTACGTCCGGCTAAACAGTTATCACATCTGTGGGGGCGAAGTAATGAGTAATGTTAGCGTAAGCGCACAGTAATAAGTAAAAGGGTTATTAGGTAATAACCACCGTCTTTTCAATAGGGTCATATAGTAACTAATTAAGCGGACTTGATATCAGACTGCATGCAATACAGTTCAGTTAAAGTTAAACCATAATTGTTTTGGGCGTGTAGAGAGGTTGCAGAGCCTGTGGCGTCGGCGTTAGCCTCTGCAAAGGTCTCTACCAAATGGTTCAGTCTTCTTATCTCAACTGTATTGGGACTGTATGCGTCTGATGGGCTATCACGGCTATAGATATTGCGTTACGTTTTTCCTGATGTCAATTTATATTTTGATTAATCCGTCGGTATAATATTTAGTTTTTTTACAGAGATTATCATCATCAGTTTCTGATGTTCGATCTGGATAAATTTTTTCTACAAATATTATGAAGATAGGGATACAATATATGACCACTCGATATACAATATCGACGATAGTTCGCAATAATTGTTAAATTTGCAAATAAAGCATGGCAATTCGAAATTGCACTGCAATATAAAATAATTAAAATCGATGCTCGAAGCAATTATTGTTTTATTTGTCAGCTTCCTTATTGCAATAACGATCTTAATAAGCCCAATTTTAGTAAAAAAAGCCAGAAAACGTCTGCAACGTCGTTCTTTTCCCCGACTTTGGAATTTTATTATTGACGACCATCTTCCCATTTATTCTTATCTTTCCCCTGGGGAACGCAAACGCCTTCAGGGACACATTCAAGTATTTTTAGCAGAAAAACAATTTATTGGTTGTGCTGGATTACATTTAACAGAAGAAATGAAACTGTTAATTGCTGCAAATGCTTGTTTGCTACTTCTTAACGAACGAGGACAATATTTTCCTCGATTGCGTTCAATTTTAATTTATCCAACTGCTTATATAGTAAAACAAACCACTGTCACCGGAAATCATATTGTTGAAGAAAGTTTAGTTGCAAGATTGGGAGAATCATGGACAACTGACCAATTAATATTATCTTGGGAGCAGGTAAAACAAGATACTTGCAACTGGGGAAATGGACATAACGTTGTATTACATGAATTTGCTCATCAGTTAGATCAAGAAGATGGTCAAGCTGAAGGGGTTCCAATTTTGCGACGGAAATCAGACTACTCCACCTGGTCTAAGGTGATGACCGCAGAATACAAGCAACTGTGTGAAGACGTTCAGAAAGGAGTAGATACAGTATTAGATAGATATGGTGTAACTAACCCTGCAGAATTTTTTGCTGTAGCAACTGAAACTTTTTTTGAAAAACCACAGGAATTAATCAAAAAACGTCCGGCTCTTTATCGTTTATTACAAGGTTATTATAGGCTAGATCCTAAGCGTTGGGTTCAACAGTCTTCAAAATCAACTTTATCGTAGATATCTGCAAGCGTTATTCTAAAGGGAATTGAATCTAAGGAAATTGAATTTAAAGTAACTGTTTCATTCACATCATAATATTCTGAAAAAGTCCAGCTGTTTTGACCTGTCTTAAAATATTGCTCGACATACATCGTATATTGGTCAATGAGGAGATATTCAACAAAGCCAGGAATTGTTCGATAAGCCAAAAACTTCTTATCTTTGTCGTAGTTTCTAGTGGAATCTGATAGAACTTCAGCAATTATTAACGGGTTGGTGACTGTATCTCGCCGTCCCGATTGTAATTGCAAATCACCTTGAACTACCATCACATCAGGATAAGTATAAATCTGTTTTTTTGGAATCCAAACTCGTTGATCTGTGACGAAAACTCGATAGGGTTGACGTTTAAGTGCAAAATTTAGAGTACCACTAAGGTTGAGAGCAATTTGATTATGATTTGGGGTTCCACCAGTCACAGGAACAACCTCACCACCAATATATTCATGACGTTCTTCTGAGTTTACTTCATATTCGAGGTATTCTTCGGGCGTATAAAGTTTTTTCTCTTCAGCTTGCGTCATCATGCGATTTGAACCCTCAAGGCTTTTTTGGTGGGATAAGTAAATAATCTTGTCTTGATTCCACTATTTTAATTAATTTCAAGGAAGTGTTATATCATGTCCGGCAAAACGCTTGTAATAAGTTTCGTAGTAGCGTTTTAGCGCGATAGACAAATATTGGGGCTAAAGCGCTGCTACAAATATATTTTTTCATAAGTAATTAAGCGAACATCATATTAGTCAGCTTGGAGAGTTGATTGAAAAACTCGCAGAATTTGGTAGCGGTGGTATGGGAAGTAACTCATGCAGATTTTTCCCACGAGACAGATTTGCTAAGAAATATTTGGTGAAAGATGTGAATTTACAGCATTTAATAATTGTTCAATGGTATAAGGCTTCAACAAAAAAGTTTTAATATTGGGGGGGAAAGTTTTTCCAGGGTCCGCAGGAAGTCCACTGGTAGGAATGACCTTAACATGGGGGTTAATCTTATGAATAGCGCGGATAGTTGTTAATCCATCCATATTCGGCATCATAAGATCCATGAGAACAAGGCTGATTTCCTTTTTGTGTTCGGCATAGATGGTAATCGCTTCAATTCCATCCTTGGCAAGAAGAGTTTTATAGTTATAGTTTTGTAAAGAAGTTTTTGTAGTCTGTCGAATAATTTCTTCATCATCTACAATCAGAATCAACTCACCGTTGCCCTTTGGCAGTAGATTCTCTGATGAGTTTTGCAAGCAAGGTGTTCCTTCTACAGCTGGTAAAAACACCTCAAATTGGGTACCCTTTCCCAGTTGACTATCAACTTTGACAAAGCCACCATGACTTTTGACAATACCTTCTACAGTAGCCAGTCCCAGTCCTTTACCTTTACCAAATTCTTTAGTAGTGAAAAAAGGGTCGAAAATTCGCTTTGTTAGGTGTGGTGGAATACCGACTCCGGTGTCAGAAATTGTAACGATAACATAGGAACCAACCTTGGCTTGCCAATTCATGCGGGCATAATTTTCATCTAGGTAGCGATTTTGCGCCTTTATGGTTAAATTTCCGCCATTAGGCATTGCATCCTGTGCATTGATCAAAACATTCATGAATACTTGATGAATTTGGGTACTATCAGCCAAAATTAGCCCCAGTTTCTTTTTTGGAATTTGTTTGGATATATCTATGGTTTTGGGGAAGGTACTTTGAGCAATACTAATTACTTCTTCAAGCAAGTATTCTAATTGGATGGTAACTTGCTTACCCTCTGTTCCCCGATTGAAATAAAGAAGTTGCTTAACTAAATCAGCCCCGCGCCTTGCACTATTCTCAACCATTGTCAAGAGCTGTTGAGTGTTTTGATCGATATTGGAGAATCTAAGGGGAAGCAATTGAGCAATGGTAAGAATAGGGGTAAGAAGATTGTTGAAGTCATGGGCAATGCCAGTAGCCAAAGTACCAATGGTTTCTAAGCGCTGGGAATGGTAGAACTGTTGCTCCAATTTTTTCTTTTCGGTGATGTCGCTGTTAACAGCAAGAATAGATTTGGGTTGCCCAGATTCATCCCGCACTAGAGTCCAGCGACTAACAACTATAATTTCTTGACCATTTTTAGTAACTTGTTTTAGCTCACCTTGCCAGAAACCTCGATCTAGAACAAGACTAAGACCTTGAGCGAGTTGAGAAGAAGATTCGGTATGAAACAACTCATGGGCAGTTTTGCCAATAGCTTCTGTAGCAGTCCAACCATATAAGCGTTGAGCTCCTTCACTCCAAAATAAGACGCAATTGTCTAAATCTCGGACAAAAATTGCATCGGTAGCGATATCAATTAAAGCGGCTTGTTGAGCAATTTTCTGCTCGGTGAGTTTGCGTTGGCTAATATCAATCAACAACCCATCCCAGGCATCTCCTTGGGATGTTTTTTGCGCCTGGGAATTGCCCTCAATCCACTTCAATATTCCCGATGGGGTTGTGATTCGTCCTTGCCAGTGCCAGGGTAAAAAGTTTTCAACAGCATGAGTTACAGAAGTCAAGAAAGATGGTAAATCTTCTGGGTGAATCAAATTTATGAATGTATCGGCATCCTCGACAATCTTCTGTGGCGCTAATTCTAGCAATTGGTAGGAATGTTCACTGACATAGGTAAAATGATGTGGGCACTCTGGGGTATTAGGAAAGTAGCGGTAGACCATCCCTGGCATATTGGTAACCAATGCCTCAAATTTGGTTTGGCTTACCTGGAGCTTTGATTCAGCTTGCTTGAGAGTGGTAATATCCCGTCCTTCTAAAATTAGCATCACAACTTTACCTTCTGAATCAAAAAAGGGCTTGAGGGAAAAATCTACAAAAGCAAATGTTCCCGAAGTCCAAATATGTTTGGATTCAAAACGCACTAATTCACCTTTGGCGGCTTTGGCGATCGCTTGTTGCAATTGCTGCTGCTGTTGGGGAAAATCAGCCCACCAGGGGATTTTGTAAAAAGGTTGTCCAATTACATCCGAGCGCTGAGCAGCAATAGCATTTAATGCAGTTTGATTCGCTTCGATCGCAATTCCCTCAGGACTTAGCAGCACCATAAATTCAAATGTACTATCAAAAATCGCTCGAAATTTATGTTTGTTCTGCTGTAGAGCAATTTCTGCTTGTTGTTGGATTTGGTCTTGAGTAACTAAACCAAGCAATTGACCTTGGCGATCCAGTAGCGTTAAGTAAGGAACCTGTGAAGAGTGCATTAAAGATAAGGCGGTGAAAATATTTTCACAACCAGTAAGGGTCAGACTAGTAACTGGCTTTGTATTCACCTCTTTAATCTTGATCTGGGATAAATTTTTTCCTGCCCCAATTAGCTTGACTATATCTGGTGCTGTGAATACCCCTACTAACTTCATCCCATCGGCAACTAAAACACAACTGCAATCTCCCTGGTTCATTAAGGTGATTGCCTCAAAAACGGATGTATCTGGTGTCACTTTTAAAGGAGTGCGATAACGCTTAGCTGTAGTAGCATCAACAATCTGTTCCAAGGTTGGCCAATTTTCGAAGGAGTTGCTTTCCATAATTAAGGAGGCAATTGGACTGGATGTTTTAATGTGTAAGCATTATAAAATTATTGATATAAATTTAAAGTAACATTTTGCTTTTAGGCAGAGTTATACTCACAATATCAAGGGTTTGTCTGTTTGTTTATTTCCAGATTTAAAACAAAAAAGTGAGGAATTTGTGAGGAGTACAATTCAATCTGTATCGTATAAGATAGTGTAAATCAACTATACAATTAACATAAATTGCCTATTAAACGTAGCATTCAGGTGCACTAGTGAGGCGTACAAATTAGGATATCGTCACTTTTATTCGAGATAATTTAGTTTTATTGTCTTGAGACAAATAAATTTATCGTAACAATTTAAAACTCGTTTTTGATTAACAAAATATCTGGTTTTTCATCTCACGAACCTGTGGTACGATAGCAGGTTTATGATTTATATGATGTCCGCTTAATTACTTATGAAAAAATATGTTTGTAGTAGCGCTTTAGCGCCAATGTTTGTCTATCGCGCTAAAGCGCTACTACTAACCTTATTACAAGTGTTTTACCGGACATGATATTACCATCAGATTTTGATACTGCAAGCAAAATATTTATTAATAAATCAATTGTTGATCGGTAGGGGAATTTGCCACAACACTTTGGATTGGTACAACTTTGGATTAATATACCAATAATTTTGTTATACACCCCTTTCAAGTTAATGGATACTTGAGGCAGTGTATTATTTTACGAAAAAATTTACATTCTTGCTATAAATTATTAAGAATTACACGGTTAACCCGCATCAATCCTCTTAACTACATTGCTGTATAATTAAATAATATGCTTTATTTTGTGCGTTCCAGTTTTGCAGTGAAATATCTGGTGTGTGAATTAATTTACTGCACTTATTGGGCTGAAATCCTAATTATGCTTGTCTCATTAATTTATGCTTTATTTGAAAAACAACAAAAAGCTAACCTTATTAATATTTAATTGTTAAATATCGTTCCATAATAAAGCCATTGGACTCATGCCAAGAAATCACCCAGGCAAGCATAATAGCTGATTTTTTTAAGTACTTAATATAAGTAAAATAAATCCATCAATTTTGTAGAGGTTCTTTAATGACAATGCAAAATCAAGAGCGAGAAGCCAACCTATGGGCAATGTTTCTACATTTGTCATTATTAGGTGGTTATATAATTCCATTTGGAGGATTTATTGCACCAGTAATCATCTGGCAACTCAAAAAAGATGAATTACCAATCTTAGATATTCATGGCAAAATGGCTGTTAATTGGTTAATCTCATCATTAATTTATGGTGCAATATTTTCTTGTTTAACTATTGTATTCATTGGAATACCGCTACTAGCTCTTTTGGGAGTACTTGGAGTTCTTTTCCCAATTATTGCTGGGATAAAAGCAAATAACAGTGAATTTTGGAAATATCCCTTTTCTCTCACTATTCTTAAATGAATTCTTAAATGAAATGATCGTCAAAACTCTTGAAGTCTTGCTTGAGATCTTCCGTAAAATAGTTTTATCCCCAATGAACTCGATATCCTTATATTAACGATTTCCAGCTTGGAACTTGCTTATGAAATTTAGCCAGGAATTTTTAGATACCCTAAAGACTTTATTGCTAAATCAAAATTTCCTGGATAGAGTAATCTTTTTAATACTTACAGCGGGAGTAAGTGGTCTTTTTATTCCTCATGTTCTCAAGGGAATTGATGCAAGGAAGCTCCGAGCAAAAATGGAGTATGAGGCAGACTTAAAACGATCAGCCAATATAGTTGATGCACAAATAAATCTTTTGGAGAACATTTCTAAGTCACTATGGGAACTGCAACTTCTAGCTCTTGCAGTTTGCTACTATAAAGTTCACTCGAACTCAGAGAAATATATAGCCGCAGTAGAAAATTATGACGTGAAATCATGGGACTTATTTAGTAATATTAGACTTGAGATTAGTAAGGCTGCGCGTTTAGTATCAAACGACCTATACAATCAGCTGTTGTGTTTCTTTGAAGAAAATCTTATCAAGAGAATTGATGAAACATTAATGCCTTTGATCGAAAAAGGAGATGATACTTTATCCCAGGAATGGGAAAAACAGTATGATTTTTTGCTTTATAAACTACCGATTGAAATTGATGAAATAGTTATAACGCCTTTGGCTGAAGAGCTAAAGCTTTCATCCCCTCAAAAAAATAAGCCAAAGAGTAGGCGTTAAGTAGGAATCTATTGTTGTGTCAACATATTTTATTCTCATATCAAACTGGAAAGTTCAGTTTGTTTTAGCCTAACAATCGCGTTGCAACGGACGCACTGAAACAGATTGTGGTCTACCCTAAAATTGAAATCTAATCGTCGTAGCTGAAGTTAACCGGATGGAGTAATATTTGCAGCCAGGAGTATTGCAAAGTGCTTCTCTTGTCATAACTGATTATCCAGACATGATATTACTCCTGACTCCTGACTCCTGCGATAAATCCATCAAATTCGCTAACTTATAAACTATCCGCGCTCCTACATTCCCATCCCATTGTGCATCACCAACTTCGCAAACATCAAACCCAATAATTTTTTTCCCACTATTTACCAATTCCCGAAATAGACAAAAAGTTTGCTCTAACTCTAATCCAGAAGGAACCGGAGTACCGGTATTTGGACACAGTTTTGGATCTAAACCATCCACATCAAAGCTGATATAAACGTTTTGTGGTAAATAACTAACAATTTCTCGACATAGTTCAATCCAACTGCTTCCAGAGTAAAGCCTTTGTTTAATTTTTGAGTCGTAGAAAGCAATGATTCTACCGTTAGATTGCTCAATCATTTCCACTTCATCATGGCAAATATCTCGCAATCCCACCTGTACTAGTTTTGATATCTGCGGTATTTCCATTGCATTAAACATGATTGATGCGTGGGAAAATTTAAATCCTTCGTAAGCATCCCGTAAATCTGCATGAGCATCAATATGTAATATACCGTAATCATGATAATTGGCAGCTAATGCTTGGAAATATCCCAACGGGGAACTATGGTCTCCACCAATAACTGCAACTCGTTTCCCATCACTTATAGCTTGTTGACATTGTTGATATAACCATTGATTAACTTCTTCACTCGCTTGGTTAATTTCTGTAAGCACAGCGGTTAAATCTGGTTCAATAGTTAGGGATTGACCTTGTTCTAATCGTTCAATGATTTTTGCTGCTTGGTTTCGGTAATATTCATTTTTATCTACAACATCTTGGGGAATACCTATCATAAAAATTCCCTGTTTCCATCCATCAGAGTGATCAAAATCGAACAGGTCCAATTGTGGAGAAGCATCCAAAATTCGTTGTGGTGCATTAGCAGTTCCCGCACCATAGGAAACAGTAACCTCCCAAGGTACGGGAAAGATAATTAGTTTTGCAGACTCATAATCGAAAGGTAAGCCAAAAATATTACCATTAACTTGACCTACATCGCTGGGATCGTAATCTTGGAAATTCGCCATAAGAGACTCAGAAGGTATTTGACTGCAGCATATAATGTTAAAGATTTATCTGATGACATACTGTATCAATTATTTGCAGCAACCTAGAACGTGAAGAGTTTAGGAAAAAATGGTCACCTGGTAAAATATGTAAATTAAAGTCAGCAGCAGTTTGTGAACTCCAAGCTGCTAATTCTTCGCGACTAGCTTCTGTATCTTCTGACCCAGCAAATGCGGTAATTGGACAGTTTAAAGGTGGCTCATCGTAATAATTATAAGTTTCAATAACTGCAAAGTCTGCCCGTAACGTTGGGATAAAAAGCGCCATTAGTTCTTTATTTGCAAGGATTTCTTCAGGAGTACCACCCAAACAACGTAATTCTTGCAAAAACTCTGACTCTGGTAATTCGTAGATTGGTTTTTTAGTTGGAGGAAGTTGAGGTGCGCGACGAGCACAAACAAATAGATGGTTAGGAGATATTTCGCGATATCCCCTTTGGGGATGCGCGAAGCGATCGCGACGCAAACTACGAGCTAGTTCGAATGCAATTAAACTACCCATGCTATACCCTAAAAAAGCAAAAGGTTGCTTCAGGTAAGGAATAATCGCCGGTTTTAGCTCTTGAATTAAAGGTTCAATTCTGGTGAAAGCACTTTCCATTAGTCGTCTTTCACGTCCGGGTAATTGAATTAGGTATACCTCAATTGCAGGGAATAACTCATCAGCCCAATTGCGAAAACTTAGAGTTCCACCTCCTGCGTGGTGAAAGCAAAATAATCGTAATTGTGCATCAGGATTGGGTTTAGGACAAGTAACCCAAGGATTAAGAAATTGGTTGCGATTGTTCACAAATTTCACAAATATTATTCGCGGATATAGACTTCAGCTGTACGATGTCGGACACAAAACCCAGTTTTTCCCACTGATGTAGGTATTTTCAGTTTACAAGAGTGGGATACAGTGCTTAGCATGTCAATTTGAGTAAGTTGTGTAAGTACAAGAATGTAAGTACAAGAAATTTAGCAAAATTGTTAAAGTTAATATAAGCAATTACTTGCCATATAGCTTATGCTTTATGGGGTCATTGCCCAAATTAGGGAGGTGACCTGTCCAAGTAATTGTCTATAACCAACAGATAAAGGAAGTGAATTGTGAAACGCTATATTCCCAAGATATTTTTATTGGTGTCGTTCAGCAATATTCTTCTTTCTACGTGCTTAATATCTGTTGGAATCAATAAAGCATACGCAATTAGCGAAAGCTCTGGAAATAGGAATCAACCCCAGATTTCCCAAACAATTATTGCCCAAACGACTCCAAATAGCCAAGACTTGGAAATCCAAAGACAAGAATTGAGAAGACAAGTCGAGGCACAAATTCACCCAATAATTATCATTTTACTTGTCACTTTGGGCTTGATATTAGCTGCCGGGGTCGCAGCTTTAATATTTTTAAGACGAGCAGTGTTGCGAGAAGTTGCAAGTATTGTTACAGAACACCTGAAGGAACTGAAAGATTTAGAAACTAGAATTATTAGCGCAAATAAAAAAGTTGAAGAACTCGTTGGTGAAGCAGAAGAAATTGCGGATGAGTTAAATGATGAAGCGCAAAGTTTGAAAAAAGATATCAACGTCAAGCGAGAAAAACTATCAGAGATAGTTACACTGTTATCTGAATCCAAAGAAGAAGCATTAAATCAGATTAAGACGCAGGTCGGTTCTTTTCAACGAGAACTGCAAACAATTGATACAGATTTTGCAACTCAAGTTACCTTATTACAGACAAATACAGAAGAGCGCGGTAACTCAATTATTCAAAACCTAGAAAAATTAAGTACTGAATTTACTCCACGTCTAGAAGAACTAGAAACTGAATTACAAGAGCAGAAAGGTAAGGTATTCGAAAAATTACAAACATCGGAAACAGATTTTACAAATCAATTAAAAGAACTTCAATCTGCAGCAGAAACACAACGGGATTTGACTTTAGTTTCCTTACAACATTTGGCTGCAGATTTAACTCCTCAAGTTGAAGAATTACAAACACAAATCAGTCAACGCAAAGATAGCTTATTTGAAGAATTACAGCAGTCGGAAACAGATTTTGCAACTCAAATTGGTGAGATGCAAGCATCGGTGCAAACACAACGAGATTTGATTTTAGAAAATCTGCAAAAATTGGAATCTGAATTTGCACCGCAAATGGAATTACTACTGGAAAACATGCAAGGAGAAAAAGATACTACTTTGCAGCATTTCCAACAGTCTAGTAATGAATTTACAACTGCTCTTTCCCAATTAAAGGCTGATTTGCAGACCGAGAAACTAGAAGTTCTTAAAAGTTTCACCGATACTGAATCGGAGTTTGTTTCTCAACTTTCCCAACTCAAAGGAAAAGCCCAAGAGGAAAGGGATAAAATTATTACTGATCTGCAACAATTAGAAAATGAGTTTGCGCCTCAACTTGCAGATTTGGAAGCTAGCGCGAGGGAGAAAGCCCAACAGCAACAAGTATTAGCGTTACAAAATTTAGAGCAACTAGCAACAGAAATTACTGCTCAATTAACAGATGCACAATCTCAAATCCAACAACAAACTGAACAGACTCAAAATAACATTCAAACCCTAGAAACTGAGGTTGTTGCTCGCATATCCAATTCCGAATCTGGAGTCAACGAACAAAGACAGCAAACTTTGCAACATCTGCAAAAATCGGAAAATGAAGTTAAGAGTCAAATCGCAGCGTTCTTCTCAGAAATTCAGTCCCTTAGGGATGCAACATTGCAAAACTTGCAAAACTTACAAACTGAATTTGCTAACAGTGTTTCTGGTTCTGCAGTAAATATTAAAGCCCAGAAAGATAAAACTATTCAAAGTTTGAAACGGTTGGAAACCGAGTCTAGCAACCAACTTAATACTTTATTGGATGTAGTCCAAGCGCGTAAGAATCTAACCTTAGAAAGACTGGATAAACTAGAAACTGTTTTAGCTGAACAATTAGAACTGATACAATCCGATGCTAAGAGCGAAAAACAACAAATTTTGCAAAAACTGGCGGAAATTTCCCCCACGCAAATCGCTGAAAGCGCGATCGCAGAATTAACACAAAAAATTCAAACTTTAACGGAACCATTAGAAAAATTACAAGCAAGTAATCCGCAACTATTCTTAAATCCCAGTGAATTTATTGACCAAGGGAATCAAGCTTTTGCACAGCAAAACTATGAAGGAGCGATCGCAGCTTACGATCGAGCCTTAGAACTTCAACCTAATAATATAGATGGATGGGAAGCCCGGAGTATGGCACTCTGGGAATTGAAACGTTACGAAGATGCGATCGCTTCCTTTGATAAAGTTCTAGAACTGCAACCAGATAATTCCAATATTTGGTATCATCGCGGACTCGCACTCATGGAGCTGCGGAGATATGAAGCCGCGATCGCAACTTTTGGTAAAGTAGTTAAATCTGATCCCAAAAACGAGAAAGCTTGGTTTGTTTTGGGTATGAGTTTGGGAAGATTAAAACGTTATGAAGATGCAATTAAAGCTTTTGATCGAGCATTAGCAGTAAAAGAAGATTATCATCAAGCTTGGGTTGATAGAGGGGTTTTACTCGGAAAATTACAACGTCACGAAGATGCGTTTAAATCCTTTGATAAAGCTGTTGAAGTACAAGCAGATAACGGTATTGCTTGGATGAATCGTGGTTTAGCTTCAGAAGTTTTAGAACGTTATGAAGATGCATTGAATTCATTTGATAAAGTAATTGAACTTAATCCTTCTCCTAAAGCTTGGGATAAACGGGGTTATGTCTTAATTCAATTGGAACGAGATGAAGAAGCTTTGAGTAGTTTTGATAAAGCTTTGGAAATTCAAAAAGATTACGCCAGTGCTTACTATAACAAAGCAATTTGCTACGTATTTCAGAACAAAGTTAGTTTAGCTGTAGATAATCTCAAAAAGGCAGTTGAAATCAACCCCAAATATCGTCAAGAAGTTACAACAGATCCGGATTTTGAAGGAATTCTTAATGACCAGCGTTTCAAGCATATGATGAGCGAGAAAGAAAGTTAACAGTTAACTGTTATAGCAATCGTATTTGATTTATGAACGGGTGATTTCTGTAGAGCGGGTAAGGAGGGGTTGGGTATTCTCCTCCACAAAACACAAAATAAACTCACGCTCACAAAATCAAAAAGTACGATTTTATAAGCTTTCGAGTGTAAGTTTCTTAGGAGATGTTGCAGAGGCTAACGCCGACGCCGCAGGCTCTGCAACGTCTCTACAATATTTATTTTTACCTACGGTACCGCGTTCATCTTTGATCCGGCTAACACGAATTATTTAGGATTGCTATAGCATGGTTTGGGTACTTAGGTGTCCTGCTTCACTAACAATTAGCTATGGTAATTTTACTTTTAAGTATAGAGCTACACTGACACTCTTTTTATACCTGTGCTACCTTCATCTTCAGAGTTCGGTTGGGTTTAATGGATGTGGTATGACTAACCGTAACTCAAATTAATTACACAGAAACTTTCACTACAATTCATTTAATTTTGTAAAAAAAAGTATTGATTTTTGCGTACCAAAATATGTATTAGTAATGGTGATATACTGACAGAATTCTAGCAATTAAATAACTATTTATCGATTTAATTTTTTCTAAAAAATATAGCTATTAAGTAATAGTTTACGCGCCATTTTCTATTCACTAAAAACAACCTAAATAGCTCAAAATGATTAAATATTGCCGATTTGCATTTGTTATTACAACTTTTGTAATCGTGACAGGTATTAATTCTAAATCTGCTGCGATTTCTCAATTTATAAGTTCTAAAATTATATATTCACAGCAATTAGTCGCTCAAAGCTCTACTTCAAATACTCAAACAGAAGGAGTATTTAATAATGAACCAATAATTCAAGAAAAAACATCTGATACTCAAAGTTCTTCGCGTGATAGTGAATTTTATAATCTTTTTACCCCTATTTTATGTACTTTATTGGGGTATGCTGCAGGTAGCGTTGTAGGTAGTAAAAACCAAAGAGAAAGGGTAAAAGAGCGCGTTCCTAGTGAGAATTAGAAAATTAGGGTTTGCTGTTCGCATCTCAGCTATAACGTAGCGTTAGCTAAAAAATTTGTTGGGAAACTTTGGGAATCAATAGAGGAAGTCAGAATAATCTAGATACTTAAAAGTTACATGTATAAATTTTTGGAGTCGTTCAGCAGATCCTAATTAATTATCAAGCTAGAGAATAGAGAGCAAAAATAGGAAACATTAAATAGGGAACAGAAAATATACCCTTAGCAAGGCTTACTAATTTTTAAGTTTAATTACCACGGGTTCAAGCAACAAAAATTTGATTATTCTCGATAAGCTAAACTCTTATAAATTCAAGATTTACTGACCTTGCGCTTCTGATAAATTTCTTTCCCGTGGAGAAACTTCAAAAACGTAATAGTAGAATAATCCTGCTAAAAATGCACCCAATATAGGTGCTAACCAAAATAGCCACACTTGTTGTATCGCCCAACCACCAACAAATACCGCAGGACCTAGACTACGTGCGGGGTTAACAGAAGTATTAGTTACGGGAATGCTAATTAAATGAATCAAAGTTAATCCCAAACCAATCGCAACAGGAGCAAAACCTTGAGGTGCACGACTATCAGTAGCCCCCAAGATAATTAACAGAAACATAAAAGTCAACACTAATTCAGCAATAAAGCAAGCAAGTAGTGAATAAGCTCCGGGAGAATGTTCTGGACCAAAACCATTGGTTGCGAGGGGATTTGAACCAATTAGTTCAAACCCTGCTTTCCCACTAGCAATGACAAATAAAAGACCTGCAGCCAATATCGCACCCAAAACTTGGGAAACAATATAACCAGGTAGTTCCCTTGCGGGGAAACGCTTTGCTGTTGCTAAACCGATAGAAACAGCAGGGTTGAGATGACAACCAGAAATATGACCGATAGCATAAGCCATTGTCATCACAGTCAATCCAAACGCCAAAGATACACCAACTAATCCTATTCCTAAAGGATAAGAAGTACTTTCACTAATTTTGGCTGCGTCTGCGGTAAAAGCAGCTGCGAGTACTGCACTACCACAACCACCAAGTACCAGCCAAAAAGTACCAATTAATTCAGCTAAACAACGTTTTGTAAGAGGCATTTCAAGTATTTTTTAATACGGTTTTCAGATAAACCGATAATACTTAAAAGTATTAAATTACACTCAAAAACAATAAAATTTTACTTCGTTCAAAATTATTATTACAAATATCCTTCTGCTAACAGGATTTAATGCAGATAAAACTGATACAGGACTTAATATACTTAATACAAGTTATTGTAAGAGCCTGGAGAAAGATACTTTAAAATATTACTTGTCACAGCGAAGGAAGAGGGAAGAAGGAAGAAGGAAGAAGGTTTTATGTTGCCGTTTGCACGCAGCAAGCTGAACGCGCAGCGCGTCCAAAGTTGGTTGTACTCCTCCCTTAGCGGATCCGTAGGTAGCGAAGCTATAGCGTGACGTTAGTCAGAGGCTTCGCCGACGCCGTAGGCTCTAACCTTCTGGGTCCTGGAAGGACGGGGCTTGCATCCTTTCCTGTTGGAAGGAAGGAAGATTTTTTTGGAAAACGCGCTTATTGACATCTTCCCTCTTCCGTCTTCCTTCTTCCTTCCGACGAAGTCGGTCACGAAGAAATTAATAATCTCAGACTCTGACAACAAGCTCCTGTAGAAATCACTATGCTAATAACTTTTTCGTTAGCTTATTTTTTATATGCAACCATATAACGAAAAATATATTCGACTAACTCTGTATAATTACGAGCATCCGTAGTTGATTTTCCCCAAACAGTGACACCATGGTTGCGAATTAGTAAAGCTGGTATTTGTGGAGATGTCTTACTAAAGCGCTTTTCAATTTCTGCTGCAATTTGCGGTACTTGGAGATGATTGGTAAATACTGGTATTTCACAATTAGGATTTTCTTCCCATACTCCCAATCCTTTTAGCATTTCAAGAGGTGGTAGTGATAGATTATCTGAATTAGTAAATCCAGAAACTAAATTTGCTTCCACGGAATGAACGTGATAGCAAGCGATCGCATCGGGGAATAAACTATAAATAGTTTGGTGGATGGAAGTTTCGGCTGAGGGTTTTAAGTTATTAGCAGATCCTTCTCGTTCTATTCTTCCATCTGGGTGCATACGAATAAAATCACCCAATTGTAATTCACCTTTAGATCTACCACTGGCTGTAATCCAAAAGCTACCATCAGGTATCCGACAGGAAAGGTTACCCGCAGTACCAACCATCCAACCTTGCTGATAAAAGTGACTTGCTGCTGCGATTAACTCTAGACGAGGATCGACAAAACTTGTATTGGTCATAGAAAAATATTCAATGGTTTTTCGCAAGTCCCACCCCAACTAAAATCGTAGTGTTAGTTGGGGTATTTGACTCTAGTTCCACAATTTTTTGAGATAATCGCGGATTTCAAAAAAGTCATCCCAGGGAATATAACTTTTTTCTTGTTCGTCTAGATATTTCGCAAGGCGATCGCGTGCAAAAACCATTGGTGTCTGTAGCGCCATATTGAGATCGGTTAAGGAATCACCAATTGCTATTTTCTCATCACATGGGTACCGATCCATCACCTGTACTTTTGCAACTAATTCTGTTCCCCCTTCAAATTCCGAAAACACCTGCAAATATTCACTTGTGGTATTCACGTCGATCGCATGAATTTCTTGAACTCGGTTGACCAATTCACCCATAACTGTTTTTACTATTTCTTTGAGTCCTCCAGAAACTACAACCAACGGTACAGATTCAGCTTCAAGAAAATCTAAGAATGCTTCAAAACCCGGTCGTATTTCTCGATTTCGGCTAAAATCTAGAATTTCGGCGTAGCATGAAGATGGAATAGATTCGAGAATTCGTCGTACTCCCTGTCGCAAAGTTAATTTTCTGGTGTACATTTGGGGAATTAGTTCTCCAGAAACTTTAGGAGAAAACTTTTTCAGTATTGCAACAAAGGTTTCTTCAACAGTAATTGTCCCGTCAAAATCACAAAAAATTATCCGATCCACTTTTGTTCAGTTAATGCGCAATATCTACGGTACGCTTACGCTAGGAACGCGCACGCTTCGCTAACAGTTTATAGCTAACACCACACACCTTTATGGGCTAAAGCTATCAATACCTTTCAACTGTTCATTGTTCACTGTTAACTGTTAACTGTTAACTGTTAACTGTTCACTGTCAACTGATTCTGACTAAAGCGAATTTCTGTACCTGTATATTCTGGAACCCAACCTTCTGTATTACTGAAATAGCGTACTGCTTTGATCCGACGGTTTGGTGTTAAATAAAACCAATGTTCGGTTCCTGCTGGAACATTAATATATTCTTCTGGTTGGATAGTTAACTCAACTTGGCTTCCATCTGGACGTACAAACCCAAAAACCCCTTCCCCGTCAATGATATAACGAACCTCGTTGTCTGCATGGGTATGTGTTCGCTCAAATTTTGACAACAAACTATCTAAATTGGGTATACCTGGGTGTAAAGCAATCAAATCCCGAGATTGATAACCTTCAGTTTGTTTGAGTTGTTCGAAATAATTATCCAATCCTTGGAGTACCACTTCCTTTTCATCTTCGGTAAGACTATCTTTTGCGAGTAAGTCTCGTAAATGTGGTTCGTCTCCTACACTCCAATAATTAAGTGCGATCCTCAAAGATGCTAACTCATTAGTTATTAACTGCAAATCTGTATAGGAGGTTCCATCTTCTAGTTTAAGAATTGCCATCAATTACCTCGGTTGCTGAAAAATTTTTACTTTTGAAGAACCATATATTATATGAGTTTCTGTCAATAGCTATATTTTACTATCTATATAAACTGTTATTCACTAAACTTTTTAGATAATTACGATTAAATTATGGGTTGGAATCTTAAATTTTATATTTAGAATTTTAAATGATTTAATCAATAGTAGTAGTCGCAACAAAACTACATGGATTTAAAGTTTATTTTAAAATCGTAGGTAAATAATCTAGGAATCACATTTTATTTTTGAATATATATTTTGTAGAGAAATTCCAATAGTACTTTTATTTATGGCGATGAATACATTTAGATTTTTTTTAGTTGGAAATTTTTCCTTTACACATTTTACGTTTGTGAATTATTTAAGATTACTATCGCTTTGATAAGTATTTGTTTGGTAAGTATTTATTTGGTAAGTATTTATTTGATAAGTATTAATTTGATAAGTTAACCTCAATGTTTAATCAATTATTATGTATTAGCCGTCCGATTAATCAGTGGCTAGCTATCAAATCGATGATGGCAAAGTTATTGATGACGCCAAGCTTAGTAATTTTATTCATATCAGCTTTAATCTTATTACCCTGGCTCATTCCTAGGCTGCGACTAAAACGCGTACTGAGTACTTTTGGAACAATTATATTAGTTATTTATCTCAGTGCAACTTTACCTTTCACTGTTGCGATCGCCAATAAAGGGTTAGTCACATTCATCCCACCCGATCCAGGTAATAAAGTTGATGCAATTGTAATTTTAGGTCGGGGAGAACAATTACGTTACTCTCGAGTTAAAGTTGCAGCTAGACTTTGGGAAATGGGACGCGCTCCTTTAATTTTTGCTAGTGGGGTTGGAGACGGAGAAGAAATAGTCGAACAACTCAAAGAAGAAGGAATCCCCGATAAAGCCTTAGCAGAAGAACATTGTTCTCGAACTACTAAAGAAAACGCTTTATTCACTGCATCAATATTACAAAATCAGGGAATTAAGCAAATTCTGTTAGTTACAGATCCTCCCCACATGTTGCGCTCCATACTTACTTTCAAAAGTGCGGGATTTGAAGTAATTCCACATTCTAGTCCCGTTCCATCAGCACTAGTCCAAAGTCGAAAAGCAATGCTGGTATTTTATGAATATATGGGCTTAGTAAGTTATGGTTTGCACGGTCATTTTTTACCATCAGATGTAAACCAACAGGACCATCAACAATTTGCTTCGATAAAATCAAGAGATAATTAAAAATTGTTAAATTACGAAATATTATTTTTCAGGCATCAATTATACATGTCAATTGCTAGAGTAAATACTTAAACAATTATTTTACATACAGTTAACACCCATTTTCTTTGAGAATCTGGGTTTTTTATTTTAATTATATGAACACTATAAAATTAATTATCTGTCAATTGAATTTAACTAAAAATCATCTAACTACACCTATTGATAGACATATAAATAATTTCCAGTTAAGAGTGAAAAATTTAGCAAAAAAATGCTAATAAAAATTATGAACAAATAAAAAATTATCTCGACAGTTTTAAAGCAGGGAAAATCATGGAAGATCTATCACAACAGCCAGAAACAGCTGAAACAGCAGCACAAGAGGATACTTCAATCGTTGAAGCTTCCGCTGGGAACTCTGAGTTAGCGACCCAACCTGTAGATTCAAGCTCTGAATCAAAGTCTGACACCAAACGGCAGTTGATTGCCAAAAACATTGCAGATTTTTTGGGAGAAATACCTACTCGTGTCGGTGAAACTTACAAAAAATTCCAGACTCCCATCGTTAGTATTGTTTTAATCGTCACAGTTGCTATATTACTCAAAATCTTAGTTGCTGTATTCTCGGCTTTAAATGAGATACCTTTAGTAGAACCAATTTTGGAATTAATTGGCGGTTGCTATGTGGTTTGGTTTGCTTTTCGTTATTTACTCAAAGGTTCCACTCGGGAAGAGTTGAGATTACAAATTAACGGACTTGTAGAACAATTTCTGAACAAAAAAACTAAAAGCTCTTGAATTAACTTTAAAAGGATGTTCTCAAAGTATCCTTTTTGATTTTAAGTCGAGAGATAAATTAGAAAACCCCCAATTACCCCCTATTTTGGGGGTAAAGCAGGTTTAACTCCTGACTCCTGACTCCTGACTCCTGACTCCTGACTCCTGACTCCTGACTTCTGACTCCTGACTTCTGACTCCTGACTTCTGACTCCTGACTCCTGACTTCTGACTCCTTACTCCTGACTTCTGACTCCTGACTCCTGCTATAGTTTCTCAGAATTTGAGGTCATAGAATTTAATTTCCTAGAATTTAGTCGCGTTTGCAGTAAAACTTTTTGGTAGGATGGTCACTTATGTAGTACAAAAGGACTATGTAAGTTATGTCTAACTTAATTTTATTTTGGCATCGTCGAGATCTGCGTCTTGCTGATAATACGGGACTTGCAAAGGCGATCGCTAAAAGTTCTAAAGTTGTTGGGTTATTTTGTTTAGACCCAAATATTCTCAAAGCAGATGATGTTGCTTCTGTGCGGGTAACTTATATGATTGGCTGTTTGCGATCGCTACAAGAAAAATACACTCAAGCAGGAAGTCAATTACTAATACTTTACGGGAAGCCTACAGAATCAATACCCAAGTTAGCATCAGCATTAAACGCTCGTGCTGTATTGTGGAATTGGGATGTGGAACCCTATTCCCAAGAACGAGATCGTACGGTAATTGACGCTCTTAAAGAAAAGGGTATTGAATACCCCGAAAGTAAAAATTGGGATCAACTCTTACACGCACCAGAAGATATTCGCAGTGGTTCCGGTGGAGTTTACACGGTTTACACACCTTTTTGGAGAAATTGGAGTCAAAAACCAAAAGTATTTCCACAAGATATAGAAAATTTGGCGTCCTTGGAAAATTTGACAGAAGTCGAACAGGAAATTGCTCAACAAAATGGAACTGTAGAATTACCATCAGCGAAGGATTTAGGATATGAATGGGAAGGAGAACTAATTATTGCTCCAGGAGAAATCGCAGCCCAAGAACAGTTGGAAGAGTTTTGTTACAGTGCGATTAACGAATATCAAGAACAACGAAATTTTCCCGCAGTTCCAGGAACATCATTACTAAGTCCAGCCCTAAAATTTGGTGTAATTAGTATTCGCACAGTTTGGGAAGCAACAGTGGAAGCTTTAGAGAATAGTCGAAGCGATGAAACAAAAGCTAATATTGAAACTTGGCAAAAAGAAATTGCTTGGCGGGAGTTTTATCAACATGCGATGTACAATTTCCCTGAATTAGCTTCAGGTGCTTATCGCGATACCTTCAAGAATTTTCCTTGGGAGAGCAATGAAAAACATTTTCAAGCTTGGTGTGAGGGAAAAACTGGTTATCCTATCGTCGATGCAGCAATGCGTCAGTTAAATGAAACGGGATGGATGCATAATCGCTGTCGGATGATTGTGGCGAGTTTTTTAACTAAAGATTTGCTACTTAATCCCCAATGGGGAGAAAAATATTTTATGCAACGATTAATTGATGGGGATTTATCTGCTAATAATGGTGGTTGGCAGTGGAGTGCTTCTAGTGGAATGGATCCCAAACCAGTGCGGATTTTTAATCCGGCTTCCCAAGCCCAGAAATTCGATCCAGAAGGGGAATATATTCGTCAATGGGTTTCTGAGTTAAGATCTTTCGATACAAGATGTTTGTTAACTGGTAATATTACACCTTTGGAGCGTCAGGCTGTTAGTTATCCCGAACCAATTGTCGATCATAAAGTCCAGCAGCGTTTGTTTAAGGGATTATACAAACAGCAGAAAGAATTAATCGCTTGATATATTAGGATAAAATCAGGTTTACAAATCGGCTGTAAATCCAAGTTTTTTGCATAAACTCTGTTCCCTGTTCTCTATTCCCTGTTCCCTTTTATAAGGGTTCAGCTTACCGCGTTCTAAGTGTAGCAATCTTAAAAGAAATTGATATTAGTTACAGGCATTAAGTAAACCAATATTGAGAATTATTATGCTCAGACTAATGATGTAAACTTCATGATTTAATCATTTCATAGAGAGCCAGGAAGTCGAAATATGCCAGCACGACATATAATTCCGAAGAAGAAAAGTTGGTTGATGCTTTCGATCGCGGTTAGCATTGTCATTTCTTTCCCTTTTCCCTTCTTCAAAATTGTCCGTGCTGATGATGACAATTCAAGTTTTTCTCGCCACAATCACTTTTACTCAAGCCTAAAAACCAAGAGATTTTGTCGATACGCTCAGAAAATTATTGCTCAAACCAAAATCAAAGCTATTAATGTGGTGCAAAGTGATTTCAACTCATTTGTAAACTCTTTTGCTACCCCTTTCGAGAGTCCTGATGGTGATATGTTACCGTTGACAACGCAGCAACTTGTCACCTACGGAACTTACCCAAATACTGGGAGAACTTATCCAGAGATTATTTCCTGTAAAATGAAGAGCGCTGATGCTATCAAGTTTTTTTATGGGGAAGATGCAGCAGTATCTGGGTCCAGCTGTCGTAATATCCACAAGCGGATCCTCAAAAAAGTCTTCTCTAAACTGAAAATCAGGAATATAAAGAATTTAGCCTTCGAACAAGACGAGGTTATTCTTGAACCTGATATAGTTGCTACTAATGGTCCAGAGTGGCTAAACCCATTTCCCCCAGACTTGGCGTATTTAGGTAATGACGGATTGCTCCACTTGCAAGCAAAATCCCTACCTGTACCCAGAACTGTACCACCATTTGTCTCCATTGGACCCGAAAGAAAGGGCGTACATTACTGTCATCTAGCTGCACCAGAATACATTACTGCGTTGATAACTGGCGCTGTAGTACCTTAACTATGAAGGGATATAATTTAATTTGAATCTTCAGGACGCATTAAAGTGCGCCCTTACTACAAATAATGTTACAAAAAACAATTTGTAACATTATTTGTAAATTCTTAGCTAAGCTCCTGCACCAACAGCAAAGATATCAGATCCTTCAGGATTAGCTTCAGGAATTCCTTGAACTATTTTTGTCAGTGCAATATTACTATCTACGCCTGCCATAAATTTATTGTTAACTAAATTGGAAAAAGTGGTAACATCACTAAACCAATTTTCAATAGTTTGAGTAATGAAACTGAGTTTTTCCTCCGAGTTATTACCAGTAATTTGATGACTGAAATTACCGCTAAAAATCACAATTGGAATAGCTTTATCTTTTTGACGCAACTCAGCTTGAGTGATATTTAAAGCAACGGGAATATCTTGTAATTTATAAACCAAATTTAAAGATGCTTGCATGGGTACTTCCCCTTCCTCTTTCCAAGCACCCTCAGATAATAGATGCTTGGTAATAAAGTTGCGAGCTGCATCCTCCATAGTAAAAGCAACAAAGCCTCTAGGATTAATCCCTATCGCTTGAAAATCCATATTAGGTAATACTTGAGCATATTTTTGAGCAATCTTTGCAACTGAAACAGTTGCTGTTGTTTTATCCGCAATTGGTTCGGCAAAAATCACTCTATTAGGTTCACCTACAATGCTGACACCATTTTTAAAGCTAATACGCGTAAAATTATTGCTGAATACTGGCTTTCCAGCAAATTCCCATTCTGCAGGGACAATACCGCTATATTTGAGAAAATCTGGATTTAAAATAGAAGGGTTTTGGTTTTTCGCCGCAACAACGATTACTAGTTCTTGAATAGTTAATGGTTGGCTCATGCTATCTACCATATTAATTGATTTAACTGTAGTTTTACTCGTCAAAGCCAAATAAAAGTAAAATACTATACTAGTAAATCATAAATAATACATTAAATGTAGCAAGGGAAATACTTACTTAAAATCTAATGAAAGAGAATGAGATACAGGGATAACCCAAATCTGCACAAACACACTAAATATCCTCTGTTCTTTACTAGATTATAAGTTTTTAATTTCTTATCTTGAGATAGAAATGATTATGAATATGTCATCTTTGCACGAACGTAAAATCAATTTTTACAGTTTTTGCATTTTATTAGTCGAATTACTTTTAACTATAGATTTAGGCAGATATTTACGTATAACTGCCATGACTTTATCTGTAACTATAGGTTTAGTTATAAAATCAGTAGAACCAACAACCTTAGCACGAATTCGGTCAAACAATCCATCACTACCGGTTAAGATAATGACAGGTGTTTTTGCAAATTCAGATACTCTTCTAATTTGAGAACAAACTTCATATCCATTAACTACTGGCATCATTAAATCTAAGAAAATCATGTCAGGTTTATGTTGAATTAAAATTGGTAAGGCTTGGATTGTATCCTGTATTTTAAGAAAATCCATATCATTTGATGTGATGATTTTCTCCATGGTTTTACATATTTGTAAGCTATCATCTATACAAGCAATTAAAGGTTGTTTAGATTTCTTAGATGAAATAGAATTGGAAGGTTTTTTCTTTTCTTTATTTTTTGCTTCAGTAGGTAATGGTAAATCTGAAATTTTGTTAAGTATAATTAATTCTTTGAGAACAAATGGTATTAAATCTGAAGCAACTTTAAGAACATCAGAATTTAGTTTTAAAGCTAAATCTTGGAGGGTATTCTGTCCATTCAGTAAGGGAGCTAAGTTAGTATATAGTTCTGGATTAATCTCTTTTTTGAATAACTCTTGTTCTCTTAACATAGGTGATAAGTTAGGAGAAAAGGAAGCTAAACCAGCGTCAGACCAATCTTCCCATTCACGTTCCATACGTGTTAAAAAAACTTTAGTACTAATAAAATTAATTGGGACATTGAGTACAACTTTAGGTTTTCGGTCGCAACGAATAAAACTGAAGTTTGCTTGTTGTATAACTTCAAATAATAACTCTGCAACAATATTTTTAGCGATCGCATCTACTTGTCTGGGTTCTACTTCTTCTCTTTTATATATATTTATAAGTAATTTATAGTCCCAATATTCAAGAGCAACTTGCTCAGCAGTTAACTTAATTCTATCGAGATTAATTTGAGGACAATATTTTGTCATTAATCTGCGCCAACGCCGATGAGGATGAGTTCCTCCAGTCGCCCAAATAATGCGTCCAAATCTATAGTAAAAACTCCATTTCTGTTTATTCTGAGATTTAATTTCTAATTTCCCCGTATATTTAAGTTGAGTACAAATTTTAATTTCTTCTATTGGATCTGTATAAAAATTTGGCTGTGAATGCGACATGATAATCTCTTAATCTTAAATAAGATAATAAATTTGCAAAACTTCAACTAAAGATTTACTATTAAATCTCAAAGATAACTCTGTCGATCAATTTTAATCGGTACGCTACGTCATACTTTGTGGAAATATAAGAGTGAATGATTTTTCCATATTTATTAAAAATCATGAAATTTTATTTTCTTCCCAGTGTTAATTCCTAGGTTTATTACTTTCTAGTTTTATTTATTACTAAAAAAATAGCCCTAGAGAAATTACGGCATTGTTGAAACATATAAGATAAAAGTGGGAATACTAAATCTATAGCTTAGAAAGCAGCGAGCGGTTTAGCTGGTCTGATTTGTTCTAATCTTCGATGCAGAAATTGTTTGTGCATCGATCCCCATGACCTCCTAATCTTCGCTTACTAAAGATAACATAAGAGTATAATCTATGACTTTTCAAACCAGGGAAGAAGTACGCGAACGGCTCGGTAATATTGACCAAATCCGAGATATCATTTTTGGTGCACAAATTAGAGACTATGAAAACCGCTTTGTTCAACTAGAATCAGATATATCGCGCTTACAGCAAGAAATGCACTCCCAGGTTGAACAACTCAAATCCAGTTTTAGTATCGAAATAAAAGCTGTAACAGAAGCATTAGATAAAAAAATAAAATCTATAGCTTTGACGACTCAAGAAGAATCTGTAGATTTACGTCAGCAAGTAGATAGATTAAATCGTAAATTTTCCAGCAGTATCCAGTCCCTTGATGAAGCATTAGATATTCAAACAACTTCGGTGCGTCAAGAAGGATCCCAAACAAAAATGCAGTTAGAAGATGAGATTAAAGCACTGAGAGATTTAGTTTTGGAAGAAATGGAAAAACATTTTTCCCAATTAAGTAAAACTAAAGTCTCTAAAGATGATATTGCTGAAACTTTATTTGCTTTGGGAATGCGCTTAAAAGAAACAGAATTTATCCCAATGTTACGAGAAGCAAGCGATGAAATCAATGGTTATAACTCAACTCCAATATTGAAAGCAAACGAAGAAAAATTTTCTGATATATTGGGTCGTTCTCATAGATCTAACGATTTGAGTTCTTAAATCAAAATAGTTGGCAGTTAAGCTGTTAACTGTTAACTATTCAATATTTAAATATTTAGTATATAAATTGGTATATAAATATGACTCAAGTAGAAGAATCTACTTCTCCAAATATGGATATAGATTCAAAAGAAACTGCGCAATTAGAAGATTTTGTTAAATTATTAGTTGAATTAAAAATTGTTGATTCAACAGAACCATTGTCATCAAATAATGTTTTATCAACAGTTAGTTTACATTCGTCTAACCATGCTTCAATACAAACTAAGCCTGTAATAAATTTAGAATTGTCTGAGACTGAAGTGGAAGCAAATATCAATACTGTAGATAGAAATTCACAATTTCTTGAAAATGATATACCAACAGATTATCTAGAAGCTGCGATAGACCTGAAATCACATTTTATCTCAGATTCTCAACCTTTAGATAATAATATATTAAGTAAAATTAGTGTATTAGATGAAATTGATAAATCAAATATTTTTGAACTCCCATCGCATAATGAATTAGAATCGATCAATAACCAAACACCAAACTCCGATTTAAAATATAATCAATATGACTCTCACGGTAAATATTCTAAAATAACTAATAAAGAAGAATCTAATATTGCATTTAAAAAGCTACAGAAACTATTATTTGGACCAGAAATATCAGACTTAAATACTCGTTATGAAAATATTCAAAATAGTATTCTAAAATTAGAAAATAAAATTTATAATAATGATGAATTAATTAATTTATTATTACCACTATTTAGTGAAGTTATACGACGTAAAATATCTATATCTAAAGAAGATATTATTCAAGCGATCGCACCAATTATTGATGATTTAATTAGAACTAGAGGAAAAGAACACCCAGTCAATATGGGTGAAGCATTATCGACTGTAATTCCATCAGCTTTGGAGAATGTTAGTTTAGAAGACCTTGCAAATGCTCTCGCACCAACAATAGGAGAAGCTATAAAAAAGCAGATTGAAATAGAGCAAGATAAAATTGTTGATGCACTTTATCCTGTAATTGGAAACACTATTTCCAAATATATGATAGAAACAGTTAAATCTATTAATGAGAAGATTGAAGAAAACCTTAGTTTCAGAGGTATTAACCGTAAGATTAAAGCTAAACTACAGGGAGTTTCAGAAGCGGAGTTAATTGTTAAAGAATCTCTCGGTTTTAGCATTCAAGCAATCTTTTTGATCCATAAAGGTTCTGGATTATTAATTTCAGAAATTCAACCTTTACAGGAAGAACGTTTAGAGTCAGATATGGTTGCTGGGATGTTAACTGCAATTCGTGAATTTGCAAATGAATGTATAACTAAAAATGGAAAAATTTCTGAACTAGGTGAAATTGATTATGGTGCATCCAAAATTATTTTAGAAGTAGCAGGATATTGTTATCTTGCAATAATTGTAAATGGAGAACCATCTAAATCACTCATAAAAGAGATGCGAGCTACTCTCTGTTTTATTATTAAGAAGTATGGTAAATCTATAGAAAAATTTGATGGGAACTTAGAAATTATTCCATCAGAAATTAACGCTAGTTTAGAAAAATTAGGCAACTATAAAAATAATGAAAGTAATAAAAGTAAAAAAAGTAAATTATCTCCATTATTAATATTAAGCTTAACCATTTTAAGTGCGATCGGGATTCCTTGGGGAATTTGGGAATATCGTAGTGCAGTTATTAGTTTTACAGAAGACAAAATAAGGGTTGCGTTGGATTCTACTCCAGAGTTATCGATTTATAATTTGCACGTGAAAGAAAACCAAGGAAAACTAAAATTAACTGGGAAATTACCAAACAAATGGCTTCGTAAAAAAGCTGAGCAAATTACAAAAGCTGCAGTACCTAATTGGTCTATTGAGAATAAAATTATTCCTGTTGATATACCAATAGATCCAATATTAGCGAAGGCTGAAGTTGAAAGAGTTACCAAAATTTTGAATCAAATGTCTGGTACAGTCGTTTCTACTAACTTTATTGATGATAAAGTGATTATCAAAGGTAGTGTTAGACAAATTGCTGATAATAAAAAAATTATCGCAGCATTCGAGCAAATCCCGGGAGTAAAATTTGTCTCAAGTGCAGTTGAAGTTAAACCTTTAAAAGTTGGAGTAAGAATTTACTTTTCATCAGATTCAGCGACTTTACCTAGAAATATTGATGACATACTGAAAGAAGTCCAATCATTTCTCAATAAATATCCTACAACAAAGCTCAAAATAATTGGTTACAGTAACTCTCTTGCAAATCAAAACTCTCAAACAATTGCACTTAAAAGAGCTTTAAATGTCAAAAAAATGTTACTCCAAAGAGGTATAGATCCATCTCGATTACAGGAGAAAATTAGAATTGATTTACCACCTGGGGTAACAAAAGAACAACCCTCTTGGATGAGACGTTGTGTCATTTTTGAGCCGGTTACAGAAAATAATAGTTAATCAAAATAGTTAGTAAAATCAAGCAATATTAAAATCATTCAAGATAATTCGCATGATATTTAAAATATTTAATTATTTGATTTAAAACTATTTTATTTGAACTTTCGATTAAATCGACGTAATTCATTGCTAATAATACTGAATTTTATTGTTGTTAATCATGTCTATTATCTCTCGTAAAATTTGTTTGGTTGGTGATTTCGGTGTTGGTAAAACCAGTTTAATTCGTCGTTTTGTTGATAGACAATTCAGCGATAAATATCTTTCTACTGTGGGAGTTAAAATTTCTCGTAAACTTGTTAAAGCATATCCAAAAGAATTAGTAAATTCACAAGATCTGAATCTACTTATTTGGGATATTGAAGGTAGTAATAAATACAAAGCTATTTCTCCTAGTTATTTCCAAGGAGCTAAAGGAGGGATTATAGTTGCAGATTTAACTCGTGAAGATACTCTCGAGCATTTGAAAGACCGTATTGAAGCTTTTTTAAAAGTTAATCCTCAAAGTTATACAATATTAGCTCTTAATAAGTCAGACTTAATCGAAACTGAATATTTAGATCGGATTCAAAAAAAATATCAATTTGAAAATAATCCCATGATTTTAAAAACATATTTGACTTCAGCAAAAACAGGGGTAAATGTTGATGAAATATTCCAGTTATTAGCTAACAGTATAATATAACATTAAAGATGAACAATTTATTGACAAAATTTTTGTCTGCATGTGACAAAGATTATCTATTAATTAATCAAGACTGGAAAATAATTGAGACATCTTTAACAGATGATAAACTTCTGATTAACTTACCTCAGGAGTATTTAGGAAGAGATGTTAGAACAATTATTTCAGAACTAGTCGGTTTAGATAATATTGCCCATGAAATTATTCAGGGTAAGCGAAGTAAATTTGAAATCAAAGGAATAGAAAGTTTTCCAGATAGAAAATTGTATATTGATATCTGTATTCTTCCAAATTTCACAGATAATTTTGATAACGGCAAATTGATATTATTGATTTCAGATGCAACAGAACGGATGATTTTAGAACAATCATTAGTTCAAGGAGCAAATGAAACTAGTTTGTTGTTCAAACAGTTGACAGCTTCTAAACAATATATAGATGTAGTTATTACATCAATGGCTGACGCCTTATTAGTAACAACACCGTCTGGGAAAATTAAGACAATTAATTTAGCAGCAGAGATGCTGTTGGAATCTAAAGAAATAGATCTTTTAGAGCAACATATTTCTGTTGTTCTACCAAAATTTGATAGCTTGCAAATAAATAATTTTTATAATACAGAAAATTCAGATTTATTCACTAAGGAAGTAGAAGCTATATGTCAAACGAAAAGCGGTAAAAGTATTCCTGTAGCCTTTTCCTGTGCAAAAATTAAAACAGAAATAGAAAGGTTCCGAGGTTATATCTATATTTTGCGAGATATGACTGAACGCAAGCAAGCAGAACTTGCAAAACAAGAATTTTTGGCAATTATTAGTCATGAAATTCGTACTCCAATTTCTTCTGTCATGGGAATCGCCGATCTATTGCTTGAGACGGAATTAGAAGAGGAGCAACAAGAATTTGTCAAGACTATTCATACTAGCGGCAATTCTTTGCTTAAGATTGTGAATGATATTCTAGATTTCGCCAAAATTGAATCTGGTAAATTGGAACTGGAAACACAACCTTTTTATCTATGCAATTGTATTCAGGAAGCAATATCTTTGCTCTCGCTAAAAGCTGAGAATAAAAAATTAACTTTAAACTTCAATCCTTCACCGGACCTACCTGAAATGATTGTGGGTGACATTACCAGATTACGGCAAATTTTACTTAACCTGATTGCTAACGCGATCAAATTTACTTCAAAAGGAGGAGTAGAAGTTTTTCTCAATAGTCATCAAATTGGACAAACCCAAGAAGGTAAGGAGCTTTACGAAATCCAGTTTGCAGTGAAAGATACAGGTATTGGGATTCCCCAAGATCGTCTAGATCGTCTATTTCAATCCTTTTCTCAGGTTAATTCTTCCATCTGTCGAAAATATGGTGGTACGGGTTTAGGTTTGTCTATTTGCAAGCAACTAAGTGAACTGATGGGGGGTAGAATTTGGGTAGAAAGTAAATTAGGTGAAGGTACTATATTCTATTTCACAATTATTGCACCGATTTTTTCCTTCGAGTTGCAGAATAGAATATTAAGTTAATTTTTGATCTCCACCTTCAATTTACTTTTTATATATTTTATCTGAAGGCTTTGGGAATATGAACTACATCTTAATTCTGGTACTAGGTTTAGCTTTTATCGCGTTCGGCTTAAAAATCCAGGAAGAAGTTTATCGTTTATCAGGAGCTTTCATTGGAAGTATCATTTTGATTTGGGGTTTTACTTTAACACCTGCAGCTTTTCAGGTAATGGTTGAAGTTGGTATTGTTTTATCTGTTTTCTCTATCTGCGTACGTTGCTGGGAATGTGAATAGTAATGAGAATTGATGTTAGCGCTAGTAGGCGCTCCTACGGATCCGCTTTCGTTTCCTAAGTCCTGTAGTCATCCTTTAGGATGATTTTGATTAAATTATTAGTAAAATTTTTATTTTTATTTCCTATTTATCCGGATAGAAGATAAATAACCTAAAATCATGAAATTATATTCACATCAAATGATACTTACTCAATGAAGATTTCTAAACGTATTGCAACTCTTAACCGCGTTCGGAAACTTAGCCGCTTGATGGATTCATCCATACGCCTTCCAGGAACAAAGTTTCGGATAGGGTTAGATCCTATTATCGGTTTGATACCTGGAGCAGGAGATCTTATCAGTGCAGCATTTTCAGCGTACATCATACTTTTAGCGACTCGTTTGTCTATCCCTACTCGGGATTTGGGACAGATGATATTCAATGTTGGTTTAGAAGCAATCGTTGGTACAATACCTGTTGTAGGAGATCTGTTTGATGCTTTTTACAAGTCTAATATTCGTAACCTGGAAATTTTAGAACAACATTTGAGCCAAGCAGAACCAGAATTAGAGAATATTAATTCAGAAGTTTCAAGGTATGCTGAAATAAGATAGATTATTCCAGGTATGTATCTATACAATAAATAATTTTTATATCCCTTGCAGGATGCTGGGGATAATAATTTGCTTTAAGTTACACGTTAAATTTCTAATAATCTATTTTTCTTTGACACCTATAAACACCAAAATTAATATTCTGATATCGTTTTGATAATTTAGGAGCAGTTCACATCTTGAACCCTGAATTACACTCCACAAACTATACAAAGAGGAGGTTGAGTACAAGCTTTTTCATGCAAAACTACTTAATAATGCCGAATCAGTGAAAGTTTTTGTGTATTGAAGCTAGGAAGTTTTAAGTTATAAGTAGCTATTGTTAGTCAAGATATGCTAAGTTTTTTCAGGATTCTAGCAGACCTGAATATGACTTAAAGTCTTCATACTTATAACGAATATGCCTTGTGAACTTTGGCCTTATGTTACCCCTGGAATTCCAGATGAATTATTTGAACGTTTACCGGGAATTCCATTAAGCAAGCGAGAAATTCGCTTGTTGTTAATCGCTCAGCTAAGACTAAAACCTGATTCCATTTTATGGGATATTGGTGCGGGTACTGGTACCATCCCAGTAGAAGCAGGATTACTTTGCCCAAAGGGAAAAATTATCGCGATTGAGAGAGATGAGGATGTAGCCGATCTGATTAGGCATAATTGCAATCGTTTCGGGGTTAAAAATGTGAAAGTAGTTGAAGGTATTGCTCCTGCTTGCTTGCACGAAATCAAGGAGCTTCCCCGACGGGTTTGTATCGAAGGAGGACGACCCATTCAAGACATTTTACAAGTCGCGTGGAATTATTTACCTCCCCATGGGAGATTAGTCGCCACAGCTACTAACTTGGAAAATTTGTATGCGATTTCCCAGACTTTTGCTCAACTCCAAGTACGAAATATTGAAATCGTCCAGTCAGCAGTTAATCGCTTGGAAACACGCGGATTATCTCAAACTTTTGCTGCTTTAAATCCTGTATTTATACTCAGTGGCGAAAAGCTAGAATGAATAGGTCTAAAATAAATCATAGTTACCCGATGTTAAATTGTGAAACTTAATAATTCATAATTAATAACTATGCGAGTAAAACTGTGGGGAGTCAACGCTTTGAAATATCTATGATGCACCTCGCTGCAGTAGTTTAAGCCTAAGTACGCCGAACAAATGAACTGTAAGGGCAGCTAAAGGCTTTATTCAAACCGCAGGCTCTGTGGTTAGACTAACCCTAGCCCCTATAATTTATATCTTATTTTTTGTGTATGCCTTGGTCTCGGATTATCAGTGGAATTGTTGCTATTACACTGGCTTTAATTGCAACTATTTTGGGAGGATGGTACTTTACCATACTTTTTGCAGTAATTATTTATCTAGGACAGCGAGAATTTTTTAATTTAGTCAAAGCTAAAGGTATGGCTCCTGCGGCTAAAACTACTCTGTTCGTAAGTCAGTTATTGCTAATTATTTGTACCCTTGATGGTAATTTAGCTGATGCGATTATGCCTGTATGCGGTACATTAATTTGTTTTTATTTGCTGTTTCAACCCAAAATGGCAACAATTGCTGATATTTCTGCCTCGGTTTTAGGATTATTTTACACGGGTTATTTGCCCAGTTATTGGGTAAGGATGCGTGGTATTGACGGTGCAAACCTCAGCAATCTGCCCCTTGGAGGTTATTTACCGCAGTTAGATCCGAATATTTCCCAGTCCTTTGAAGTTTCTGCTTTACCTAGGGGGTTAACAGCCACATTATTAACTTTCTTATGCATTTGGGCTGCTGATATTGGTGCTTATATTGTGGGTAAGTTTTTTGGTAAAACACCTTTATCAGACATTAGCCCGAAAAAGACTGTTGAAGGAGCGTTATTTGGAGTTATTGGTAGCGTTCTTGTTGCCATATGTGGAGCATATTTATTAAAATGGCCGCACCCAATTATTGTTGGTGCAGCTGTAGGATTAACAATTGGTATTGCCAGTATTTTAGGAGACTTGACGGAGTCGATGTTAAAACGAGATGCTGGAGTTAAAGATTCTGGGCAATTAATTCCTGGTCATGGTGGAATTTTAGATCGTACTGATAGCTATATTTTTACTGCACCTCTAGTTTATTATTTTGTCACGCTTTTATTGCCGTTGTTGTAGGGATTGGGGATAGCACTGCGTGCCGCCTTGCGGCATATAGGGATTAGAGACTGGCGACTGGGAATTGATATTAATTGAATACTTTCTGGAATTTTTCGTTTATTTCTGCTGTGGCAATTTGCTTCTTTAAATATTTTCTCAAATAATATCAAATCCGTTAGCATCGGAATTATATATTTTGTATAAACAAAGGTTCAGAGATTTTTAAATCACCTTTTCAATCATTCCAAAGTAAACGGAAAGGATAAGTAAGTAGGCGAGAAAAAAGTAAACTATGTAAATAAATATAAAATATCTGTATTTAGCTAGTAGTAGCGCTAAAGCGCTAAAGCGCTATTACAAGTTATGATTTTTCTTACTAACGTATCTCAAGCAAAAAATTATTCTAGGATTATTACTCTAGGGCACAGTTCTGTATGCCAACACCGCATCTCTTTGTTTTTATTTCATATGGGGTTATAACAGACTTAAAGTTGAAGTAACAAAAAAACATTACATATAGATGCGTTTATTTTATAGGGTTAAAAAAAAAACATAATTTCAGTCGCGACTAACTGTAAGGTAATTATTCTTTATTTTTCTACTAGGAAATTCCTCAGATTATTGGGTTTAGGAGTTTCCTTTACACTAATTATTCTATTCCTAACTAATTTTTATTTTTTATTAGCGGCGCAAACATCAGAAGTCGTAGCTGTTGAAGCTAAAAAAATTGAAACTATAAAAATTTCTTCATCTGCATTAGTAGAAACAGCGAAAAATGATTACCAAACAGGAAATTTTATACAAGCTATAGAAAAATGGCAGCAAGCATTGAAAATTTTTAGCTCTACAAACGATATTCTCAATCAGAGCATCGTGCTGAGTAATCTAGCGTTAGCCTACCAAAAGTTAGGAAATTGGCAACAAGCTAATAAAACAATCGAAGATAGTCTGAATTTATTAGATAATCTAGAGACTGTAAAAGCAAAGTCTTTACAAGCTGCAGCTTTAAATATCAAAGGTAGTCTTTTACTTGCTCGAGGGAAGACAGAGGAAGCATTAAATATTTGGGTTAATGCGAGCAAAAAGTACAAGGAAGTAGGAGATAATGTCGGTTATATCCGCAGTCTAATAAATCAATCTCAAGCTTTGAGAAGATTGGGGCTTTATCTTCGTGCTAGGGTTACTTTAGAAGAGGTAAATCAAAGCTTGAAGAAAGAATCACCCTCTTCGCTCAAAGCAGCTACCTTGCTTAACTTTGGTAATACTCTGAGGTTATTGGGAGACTTACAAGCATCTGAAGAAGCTTTACAGCAAAGTTTAGCGATCGCCGAAAAATTAGATTCTCCAAATGATATTGCTGCGGTACTACTTAGTTTGGGTAATAATGCTCGCGATGATGAATTGTCAGAAAAGGCACTAAAATATTATCAACGGGCGATTGTCGCATCAAAATCTCCAATTAATAAACTTCAGGCGCAACTCAATCAATTATGTCTGTTGATAGATATGGAAAAATGGCATCAAGCTAAAGAGTTAATCGCGAAAATCGAACCAGGAATTGAAAACTTACCCCCGAGTCGTCAAGCGATATATACAAAAGTTAACTTCGTCCAAAGTTTGGTAAGAATTAAAGATAAGGATATAGATAAAGATAAGAGAAATGAATATAGCGCTAAACTTCTTACCAAAGCAATTGCAGAAGCTCAAGCGATCCGGGATTCGCGAGCAGAATCTTACGCTTTGGGTTATTTGGGAGAACTTTACGAACGAACACAGCAGTTAGCAGAAGCGCAAAAGCTCACAGAACAAGCATTGATACTTGCACAAGCAAATAATGCTGCTGATATTTCCTATCATTGGCAATGGCAATTAGGAAGATTATTCAAAAAGCAAAATCAGATCGATAAAGCAGTCTCAGCATATAGTAATGCTGTAGCCACTTTAAGTGTAATTAGTAATGATTTAGTCGCCAATAATGTCAATGTCCAATTTTATTTTCGTGAAAGCGTAGAGCCAATTTATCGGGAATTAGTTGATTTATTGCTTCAAGGCGAATCTAACGAAAACTCTAACTCTAAATCTTTTAAATCTGGAAAAAAAGTAAGTCAAAGCAATTTAAAAAAAGCTCGCCGAGTCATAGAATCTTTGCAATTAGCAGAATTAGATAATTATTTTCGAGAAGCTTACTTAACCGGGAGTTCAACTCAACTTGATATCGATAAGGTAGATCCGCAAGCAGCAGTAATTTATCCCATCATTTTACGCGATCGCTTGGAGGTAGTTCTTTCTCTACCGAATCAAACTCTAACTCATTACAGTAGCAAGATTTCAGAAAGCGAACTGGAAACTAATATTGAAAAAATGCGACGTTCTTTGAGACGTACATCCTTAAAAAAAGAACGTTTAGCGATCGCCGAAAAATTTTACGATTTACTTATTAAGCCAGCAGAAAAAGAATTACAAGCAAATGGTGTGAAAACTTTGGCTTTTATGCTTGACGGTTCCATGAAAAATCTGCCAATGGCGGTACTTTATGACGGTCAGCAATACTTAATCGAAAAATATAATTTAGCAGTAACTCCAGGATTGCAACTATTTGCTCCTCAATCTTTAAAACATAAAAACTTAAAAGTATTATTTGGTGGCTTAAGTGAATCCAGACAAGGATTTATGTCACTTCCTGGAGTAAAAACAGAAATTAATCAAATTAAGTCTAAGATTTCTTCTCAAGTACTGCTCAATCAGAAATTTACCACCAAAGCTTTAGAAAAGAATATTAGTAATACACCATTTCCTGTAGTTCATTTAGCTACCCACGGTCAATTTAGTTGTAGGGTTAAGGATACCTTTATTCTTACCTGGGATCATCGCATCAATGTTAAACAATTGGGTAACTTACTGCAAAACCGAGAGAAATACAGTAACAATCCCATAGAATTGTTAGTTTTAAGTGCTTGTCAGACAGCACAAGGCGATAAACGGGCTGCGTTAGGACTTGCAGGTGTAGCGGTGAGGTCGGGTGCGCGCAGTACTGTAGCTAGCTTATGGGCTGTAGACGATCGCTCAACTTCAATATTCATGGTGGAATTTTACAAACAACTGGCAAAACCGAATGTCTCCAAAGCAGAAGCATTACGTCAAGCCCAACTTTCATTACTCGGACAGCGTGGATTTAAACATCCTTTTTATTGGGCACCTTTTGTACTTGTTGGTAACTGGCTTTAATTAACTTAGGACTTACGCAAAATGAACGTATTTCCGTCATTACGTATGACTAACGTCACGCTTTGCTAACAGCTACGCTGCGGGCTAGCGTTAGCGACGTAATCCCCCCCAGACGCTGTGATTGCTATCTCCTAAACGGAGACGCTGCGCTAACCCTACACTACGTTTCGGTCGCAATGACAAATCTTCATTGCGTAAGTCCTGTAACTAAAAATAAGAAGTTTGGGAATGAAAAATAAGGAATATTCATAACTAAAGCTACATTGATGAAATTTAGTTGTTGATAATTTCTACATCTGTGATCTATTTCTTAATTCTGGGAATTATGTTCTTGGACGGCTATATAGCAACACAAATTTAAATATAAATTTAATATGAATCAGATCGGAATCACTCGCTTGCTTGTACTGTTTGCAACCACGATGTCACTGCAATGCGGTTCTATTCCCAACAGTATAGGACAAGCTCAAGCACAGGGTGCTACTTCTGAAAAAACTACCAATAAGCAGTCAAAAGTAACCTTTAAACCTCGTAAAGGTGAAAGAAAACCTAAAGTGACGGTTGGAGGTGGTAGACGGGATAACGGTATGTGCGAAGCGTCAGAGGAAATAAGTTCTCTTGGAGTTAAAAGTCAAACTATTGATAAAACTTTAGTACCATTATTACCATCCTCAAAACTGGGATTAACAGCATCAAGTCACCCAAGTTTTATGGTTTATATCCCTCCAACTTCAGCCAAAGCTGTGGAATTCACTTTAGAAAATGAGGAAGGAGAGGGAATTTATCAAACGGAAGTAAATGTAGCAAATACTCCAGAAATTATTAGTTTTACCTTAGCTAAAACAGAGCCAGGGTTAGAAATAGATCAAGATTACCGATTTGTAATATCAATAGTTTGTCAACAAACTGGTCCTAAAAACCCTTTTGTAGAAGGATTAGTACGCCGAATTTCACCCAATTCTAAATTGACAAATCAGCTAGATAAACCAAAATCTTTGGAACAAGTTATACTTTATAGCGAATCCGGATATTGGTTTGAGGCTGTATCGAATCTCGCTGCACTCAAAGTTTCTCAACCAGAGAATTTGGAAATTGCTACAGCTTGGGAAAGCTTACTGGAATCTGTTGGTTTAGATGCGATCGCTAAGACTCCATTACAACATAAAGGGATCCAATAAATAATATCAGGTTTGCCTAATTACTTGTAAAAATGCTTGTAGTTGCGCTTCAGCGCTAAAGCACAACTACAAACCATGTGATAAATTCATATTTGTAGGAATCCTATATCATTCACACAAATCTTGAAAGCAAACTTTAATATCTGTAGGTAATGCAGTAAAACGAAGACGAAAATAGTTTTGCTTTTCATCCAATACTTTAACTACTTTGGCATATATTTGTTGATGATTTAATTTTTCGTCATCTGTCGCAAGTTGAACCCGAAGATTGCTGAGAACTTGTAATGGTTCTCCCGTGCATATGTCAGCACTATCCAACGATAATTTGACTAACCAACCTTGCAACACTTTATCGGAAATATGTTTTCCTTGAGTCACTCGATATTTTACAAGTATCTTGGTTGCTAAAACTTTGAGAGATTCTTTTTTATCTTGCAAAAACAAGTTGTACTTACCACCAATTCCCTCCACCTCATAAATTGTAATTGGATTGGTGAATCCTTTAGGCTGTACCTGCAATTCTCCAGAAATCCGCATAATTTCTCCCACTGCGTCGAGAGTCTCTTGAGATACAAGTATCTGTCCACCGACGGTATAAGTTTCAATCCGAGCTGCAAGGTTAACATTACTACCCATGACAGTGTACTTAGCGCGCTGATAAGAACCAATACTTCCCGCTAATACTTCCCCTGAATGGATACCAATACCCATTTCCAAAGGTGGTAATTGCATTTGTAATAATTTTTGATTGATTCCATCCATTGCTAACTGCATAGAAATGGCGCAGCTGACAGCGCGTTGTGCATTATCTGCAAATGAAACCGGTGCACCAAACATCACAAAGATACCATCGCCCATAAAATCGTTAATCGTACCTTTGTAGTGGTTGATAGTATCAGTCATTTCTGCCAAATACAGATTGATAATCTCTAATACTTTTTCTGGAGAAACCTGTTCCGACATAGCGGAAAATCCTCGCAAATCAGAAATTAAAACTGTCACATGTTTCTTTTCTCCGCCAATTTTTAAACCTTCTGATGTTTCCAACAAAGTTGCAACCACCTCATTTGTGAGATAACGACCAAAAGTTTGCCGCATTTTTGATGAGTCGCGAGCAACGATTCCTGTAACGGTAGTCGCACCACCAAATAAAGCTAAAAATCCTGGGACAACAGGAATCCACAGCGCTGCTTTCCAGAAAGCTAAATAACTTCCACCAAGCAAACAAGTCCCCAATAATAAAATAATCAAGCTACTAGACAGATGGGACCAACGAGTTTGTTTTTTGTAGCGCTGCGCCCAACTTAATGTAGCTCCGACCAATGACCAGATTGCAATCCATAAGTATTCATAGGTGTCAGACCACACCTGAATTTGCGGACGACCTTCTTTAGCTGCGCTAATTATTTGACTAGCAATATCAGCGTGAATTGAAACTCCACTACTCCTGTCGCGATAGGGAGTATAAAAAAAATCCCCCAGGCTTTCAGCAGTTGGTCCAATTAAAACTATGCGATCGCGAATAAATTTAGCTGTTATTTTCCCTTCTAAAACCTGACTCATGGAAATTGTGGGAAAACCAGCACGAAGATTGTGGAAGTTAGCTAATATCTGATAACCACCAATATCATTTCTGATATAACCACCATCATTTTCATCTAATTCAATAAAAATTCCTTTACCAAGTTTGAGTTTACTAGCTTGTTCGTCAATAATTTCTAAACTAATCCCCTCGGCTTCCAGATAACTTAAAGCTAACTGCGTTCCCAAACCCAAAGTAATTTCGCCATCTTTATTTTCAACAGATAATAAATTTCTTCTTACTCTACCATCTTGGTCTACCACTATATCAGAAGCACTTACCTGCCCTAACTCCCTTAACTTTGTTGGTGGATTTACTCCGAAACCAACGGTACTACCTATCACCTTATGAATTGCAAATAAATTTGGCGTGGATGCAAAAACCTTTTCTAGCTCCTCGAATCCAGGTTCTACTGGTAAATCGCGGTAAAAATCAAGTCCAATAACTCTAGGTTTATGTTGTTTAATGACCGATAATAAACGAGCAAGCTTTGCATCTGATAAAGGCCATCCTAGCTTTCGTATATCTGATTCGTTCATCTCAACAATTGTAATGGGCGAATCAACTGTTTCTGAGGGGCGCAAGCGAAAAAATTGATCCCAAGCAGCCAATTCCAAAGATTGTAGCAACCCAGCCAAGCGCAATCCAATCAATAACAAAGCAACACTAGGAGAAGCAATTAAAACACCGCGCCATTGCCACATTAACTCTTTTAGGCTCACCCACATGAATAAATTTCCGTCTGTGCGCTACAGTTCCAGAATTCCCAAAATCTACTAATAATAAACATTAAGTTAGATATGGAGTAGAAAGAACAGGAAACAGGCAACAGAAATTTTACGGTAGGCATAGGTGTGAGCTACAACAACACAAATCAGTGAAGTATTTCCTATGAATACCGAGTATATTTCGAACTACTATAAAGATTAATAACTTGAATATTTTGGAATCCAAATTAAATTAATAATAATAGAATTTATTAACTAAATTTGTCGATTAAAGCTGTAATATTATTGATGCGATTAGCTCTAATAACTAAATTTTTATCTTTATAAACTAAATTTTAAAACAACAACACCCAAGCTACTAATCACTTAGTAATTTCCTCTTTCTAATCCTTATAAATGGGGTTGCACTGAATGAATAACTTAAACCTAGAAATAGAGTTATAATCCAGTTGTATTGCCCCCTATTCAACAACATGAGGAAATATAAGTTTTCGCGTCGGGTGTTGCAGTTGGGTTACGAGACAGATGATGAAACAGCTTTTTTACCTCTTAACTAATTTGAACTAAACAACGTTGGCTGTTGTCTCTGCCAGGGAAGCTTCTCAAGCTTCAATTATTAATTTATCACCACTTTCAAACTACCTGCTTTATTCGCAATGAATCTTTACACGTTGGTATTAACAAAAACAATCCCATATTATCTAGAATACCTCAAAATTTAGCATATAAAACCTTATATTTAAGGTATATTTTCCCAAAGAAGTCTAATATATATGAGACAGACATATGATTAAGCAGCTAGAAAAGCACAAGTGAAAAATCTTGAAGGTAAAGTCGCACTAGTGACAGGTGCTACGCGGGGAATTGGAAAAGGAATTGCAATTGGGCTGGGTGAAGCAGGCGCAACTGTTTACATTACAGGACGCAGCCTCAGTGATTCTGATTCCGATGGCGATATCTCAGGTACTTTGAATGATACCCAAGCAGCAGTTGAGTCTGCCGGTGGTGTTTGCATTCCCATTCGAGTAGACCATAGCGATGACGAGCAGGTGCGCTTACTATTCGAACGCATTCAGGACGAGCAAAGTGGACAATTAGATCTATTGGTCAATAATGCTTATTCCGGCGTCAGAGCATTGAGAGACGCTCAAGGAAAACCATTTTGGGATTGCGAACCAAATTTATGGGATGCAGGAAATAACGTTGGTCTTCGCAGTCACTACGTCGCCAGTATTTTTGCTGCTCGGATGATGACTAAAAATCTCTCAGGTTTGATTTGCACTATTTCCTCTTGGGGTGGGATGTCTTATATCTTTGGTGCAGCATATGGTGCGGGAAAAGCTGCATGCGATCGCTTAGCTGCTGATATGGCTGTCGAATTAAAATCCTATAATGTCGCTTCCATTTCAATTTGGCCTGGTATTGTTGGTACAGAGCATATTTCCAGCATTGCCAATGAAATTAAAGAGAAAAATATGAGCGACCCTCAAAGTAGAATATTTGGCGATCGCTACAATTGGGAAACTCCTCTACTAACAGGACGAGCGATCGCTATGCTGGCTTCCGAACCAAATGCAAATATAATGCGTCACACCGGACGGGTACAAATTGTCGCCGAACTAGCTAAGCATTATGGAATAGCAGATCGGGATGGAAATCTTCCTGCATCGCTCCGTTCTCTTCGCTTTGTACTACCTTCTGCGTTACCAGCACTTAGAAATTATTCGTCGCTGATTCCCGATTTGAAAATACCATGGTGGTTGATTTTATTAGGTGGACTTAGCTCTCCTAAGATTTGATTTGGGGATGTTGCTTCTCGCGGGTGTTTGATTTCAAGGGGTTTGATTTCGGCTGTCATTTAGGATTGTTATATTAGTGATATTGAGCTGAAGAACATTGAAATGAGCGAAAAAAAAATCCATACCCAAGAGTTAAAAGTAAGTGGTGATAAACTTCTGAGCCAAATCAAGGAGTTAGTCCGTAAAGGTAACATACGCCGTATCATTATCAAGAACGAGGATGGCAAAACCTTAATCGACATACCTCTGACCTTGGGAGTTGTTGGGGCTTTGCTTGCACCTCAATTGGCTGCTATCGGCGCGATCGCAGCCCTAGTAACCCATAGTACAATCGTCTTCGAGAAGGTAGACGAGTAATAAGTAATAAGTAATAAGTAATAAGTAATAAGTAAGAAGTTTTTACATTCCTTTAATTGATAAAACTCGCCACATCAAATGAGGTAACACCATTAATAGAAATTTCTTGCTTCACTGTTACCTTATCACCCGATACTAATTTTCTTCCTCTCCGGGTTTCAACGACATCATTTACTTTGACAGCACCATCAAAAATCATCATTTTGGCTTGTCCTCCAGTTGAGGCTACACCTATGAGTTTCAAGAATTGGTCGAGTTTAATTATGTTTTGATCGTTCATTGGTAATGGGTAATTGGTAATTGGTAATTGGTAATGGGTAATTGGTAATGGGTAACAAAAAAAAAGAAAATTCCCCCGATTAATTTTATTAATTAAGATCGCATTTGTACTATGCTTGTGGCTTCAAGTAAATCTTGATGAACTGTTTTAGAAGTAGCAATTACTAACCCAGGTAAACAATAATTTTTACAGGTATGCAAAGGAGGTAAAGGCGAACCATCTAAAGTCGTAACAATAAAACCTGCTTCCCTTGCTAAAAAAGCCAATGCTCCACCATCAATAAATTGACCGCTTTGTTTCACTGTTCCACTTAATAGACCAACGAACATACCATTCAAGTTGGGAACTTGCACAGAGCTTGAATAATCAACATTGGGATCTATTACTTGATATTTGTTTTTAAGTGTTGGTGCTAACGCGCCCATTTTCGTTCCCAACAATATAGTTGGTTCGGGATTTGAGCTTACCGTCAGGGGAGAACATTCTTCTAAACTCATGTCAAGCTGACCCTTAAAAGCACCTTCACCCCTCAAAGCATAGAAATAAATATTCTGTGCAGGGGAAATTGCTAGTACCGCTTCATAATCATCTGCATTCAACACGGTGAGAATGATTTGATAATTAGAATGCCCATCCATGTAATATTTAGTACCATCAATTGGGTCAAGAGTTACTAAATAGTCATCTTGCTCTCCTAAATCAATTGCACGGAAGTACCCAGTATTAGGAGAACTCTGGTATTCTTCGCCATAAAATCTAGTATTTGGGAAACTACCTAACATTGCGACTTCCACAAAATTCTGAATTGCTAAATCTGCATCAGTGAGTGCTGCAGCAAAAAAGTTACCATCTGTGGTGTCCTTATCGGGAAGTGCAGCAATTTTTGGTTGGAGAAAACGAGCATAACCAGCTGCAACTCTGAGATGGGGGAGTAGAGTTTCTAAAATTTGACGAGGAGTTGGTGTTGTGGACATTGGAATAAAGTCCTTAATAATGAATCATTAATAATGGCTGACAGCTGATAGTTTACATTTAACTGTCAACCAATTGAATATTCCAACACCATCAAAGCCAATTACCCATCAAAACGAAAGGAGCCCAAAAATAAGGACGTTTTTCTCGATCCAAAGTAGCTAATTGAGCCTGATGAAGCGCTTCGGTTTTATTTACTCCAGTTTTTAATTCACTATAAAATTTATTCATTAAATCGGCTGTAGATTCATCATCCACTGACCATAGTGTTGCGATCGTAGATCTCGCACCAGCCTTAAGAGCAACCCCAGCTAATCCTAAAGCTGCTCTTCGATCACCTTGTGCTGTCTGACAAGCGCTAAGGACAAGTAAATCGATACTGTTGGGGTCTTGGAAGCTATTGTATCCATTGGTTTCCCTCAAAAGATTATCAAATTTTCTTGATTTTAGTAACTCATTCCAGGTCAAAATAAAGGTATTTTGTGGATCGGAACTAAACTCACCGTGGGTCGCCAAATGAACAACTGAAAATGGAATGGTTTGTAATTGATTATGTAAATTAACTTCAGTAAATTTTTGATTAACAAGTATTTTACTGTTTGATACTTCTGACTGAATATTTTTTAGTTCTCGTTCAACGTTAGTAAGTGGAGGAAATGTTTTACCGTCCACGGAAATTTCTCGATCTACTCCACCTGTCAAAACATTTAGTGCTAGTTTCTGTCGGATTTCAGTATCTAAAAGTTGTAATCCAGGAGTTATAGTAATTGCATATTTTTCGATTAAATATTTATCTTGCTGTCCATCGTACAGAACGGACATAGGAATATTTCTTAGTTCTCCATCTAAGACAAAAACCAAGGTTTTAATTCCACTCTTTGCTAGTTCGGTTTCAAAGGGTTTAATCATCCATTGATAAACTTTCCCCGATAACCGTTTGACATCAGCGGTACGAGTGACATTTTTTAAATATTCCCTAAGCTTAGCTACAGTACTCTCCAACTCTTCTTTATTGATGGCAGTTTTATAATGAAGTAAATCGGGTTCACCTGGTACCTTCAAAATTACATCTAAGCTTTTTGACAAAATAATCGGATAGATAACAGCACTATGGAAATCCTGTTTTTCGATTAATGTATCAACAATTTCTGAAGGTTCTAAACATGCAGAACGGAAAAAATCATCAAGTTCTGCTAATTGTAGTGATTCAATTGTATTTCGAGCTAACTTAAGATTTTCTGAATTAGGTACTTTTTCTTGTAAGAGTAATTCTAATAATTCTCGATATACTGGTTCAACACTTTGAGTGAAAGAAAATTGAATATCTGTATTAATTGAAATTAAATCCTTACGTAACCCTTGAAGAGTTTCAATCGCATTTTTATAGTGAGCGATCGCGTCCTGAGTTTTCCCATTCTGCTGAAGTAAAAGTCCCATTTGCCATTCCCACTGATAAGTAATATCTAATGCATGAATAGTTTGGGCAATAAATAAAGCTTTTTCCGTTAACTTTTCAGCTTCATAGAATCGTTTATCTTGTTTATATAATTCACCCAAAGTTCCAATTGCATAGGATTCTATCCGTCTATCTTTTAATTTTCGAGCATCTTTAATTGCTTTTGCTAATATTTGAGCAGGTTTAGATGAAGATATTGATTTAAATAATTTCCTATTTTCTCCTGCTTCACTGCTTAATTTAATTAGGCTATGCACAAAATTAATTTTGGCATTAACTCCCGGACGACTAATGGGTAAATAATTTAATTCAGGCTGAATTTGAGATATTAATAAATAGACATCAGGATATTGTTTTACATCGATAAGTAAGCTGAGTAAATTTAGTTGAGATTGAAGACGTATATCAAAATTATTAGACCTTTCTATAGCTTGCTTATAATAGTTTACGGCTACTGGCATTCTGTGTTGAATACGTGCTAAATTTGCCAGACTTAATAAAGTTTTACTAATCTCTGTATTTGAACCTGAGTCTTGAGCATTTTTTAAACTTGACTCTAAGAGTCTGCTTGATTCTTTTAAGTCGTCAATCACTGCTACAATATTACCTAAACTGCGTAATAGCTTAGCTTTTAAAATGGGATTTGCTTGACTATTAACAATTTCTTCTAAACCATTTAAAACTTGATTTGCTTGACGAAAATGACCTAAAATTTGTAGAATTTGAGCCCGGCCAATACGGTTATTTATCAAACTATAAGTATCATCTAAGGATTTATAAATATCACCTACTTCTTTCCAAGTTGTAAGTGCAACTTGTGTCTGTCCCCGAGCTAACTCTAAATGTCCTCGAACATCTAAAGCTTTAGCGATGTATCTTAAATTTTCTGATGAACTATTTAACCTTTGCAATAAATTTAAGCTAGTTGCAACAGCCAAATCTGCATCTTCCCACAATCCAAGTTTTTGATACGCTGAGGAAAGATTACTCAAGCTGATTGCTTGATGTAGGGTGTCTCCAGATAATTCAAATTTATTAATTGCTTGCTGTAATAATTTTACTGCGGAAGCGAAATCTCCTGTTTGATATAGTTTTTGACCTTGCTGTGCAAGTTTATCTACATCTGCTTGACTAACAATCAAATTACTGTTTTGATATCTTCCTTTATATAAGTTTCCCTTGGAAGGAACATTCGCACCAACAGGTGATTCGATTACCACAAGACATGCTGTTAATAGCATTATTAAGAGTCTTGCAATCCATCTTTTTAGATAGCGTCTATATATAAAAACTAATTCTCGCCACATATTTTTCATAAAAAAGAACTACGCACCAGATTTCCAAACGTCAATTGCTTCGGAGTGCGATATTGAAGCGATTATATGGCAAGATGGTTTATTTGAAGTTGATGCGTAATTTTTTTTGTATGTTGCTTTTCAAGAAATAAATTTTTCCAGAGCTTCTTTACCCGAACTTTCTGGATGTAACCAAAGAAAATCTGAAAAGATAGAATCTTTAATATTATCTTCACCAATTGGAATTAAAGCCAAATGATGTCGTAACCAACGTCTTTTTGTTGTCAAACCATAGGGTAAATATCCCAGTTGCTTCATGAAATGATAAATTTCCAGCGGATTCATCCCCATATTATCCATAGAATTACTCGATTCTACTGTTTTGACAACAGGCTTCCAAGATGCTTCTGTCACCACAACAGGTTTCCAAGTTTTCAGGGTTTGTTCTAATCCCCTTAGAACTTTGTATTCAAATCCTTCTACATCAATTTTGAGAAATTTTATTGGTTTTGAATTTTCCTTGAGAATATCATCACCAATAGAAACAGGTACTTCAAATTTTTGAGAAATCACTTCATCTTCTATACCTTCAGGTATAGTTAAAGTACCCATACCTGAATGTTCGTGAAGGATACTGAGGGTTAAAGTGTCCCGTACATCTGACAATCCAACTTCATGAATTTTGACATGTTTAATATCATTCAACTCTAAGAATTCTCTGATCCTCTGACAGCACTCGGGATTAGGCTCAAAACTATCAACATGACCGGAATCACCTACTAATGCAGCACCATGTAGAGTGATCATCCCAATATTTGCGCCAATATCTACCAGGCGATCGCCAGCTTTCAAGACTTGATTCATAGCTAATTGGAGATCGAGGTCGTAAAAACGACCAAGAAAATATGTATGACGTTCGGACCAATTGGAAAGATCCAACTTCATTAGGTGATTATGCCAAGAATGACGTATTGTCTTAGTAGGTGCAGATTTCCACAACGAATGATGTTCAACAGTAGAAATTTTAAAAGCTTTGAAAAGATAACCCCAGCCAGGTAGTTCATGACGGGTATAGGGTAAAATCAGAAAAGCTAAACGCGGATAGGTCATATTACCTCTATACAAATAAAATACATCTTAGCGAAATATCTCAGAAGTATTGTCTTAAACCTTGCACAATCAGCTTTACAAATTAAAGTTTTGTGTAAACAAATTTGTTTAATAACTCAAAGAAGTAGATGATATACAAATATAGCTTTTAATAAAAAAATCACCACTTGGACTCTGATAAAAACCAATTCATGGCAACTTACGAAAATCGAGAAGCGTTTATTCCCTACCGTCGCCGGGATATTATTAGACTTTGCCTTGAAGATGGTCAATTAAATAGTTTTGACACCAAAAAATTTCAAGATTTCTGTCATATTTTGTCAGCATATTATCATTTTTCTTTTCATCAAACTATGGAAATTATAAAGGATAATTATGTACAATTTAATCCTAATACAGATATTAAAATTATAAATAAATTAACACCAGAGCAATATGATGAAATGGAATCGCAAGTGGTAAATAAATTTCATCATATCTTAGAAAGAGCTAATTATATTAGCCTGCCTAGATCAATTATTAAAAAAGCATTAGAGACAAAATCCCTAATTAATTTGAAAAGTGAAGTTAATTTTGATGATTTTGATAGATGCTTATGTTATTACCGGGGTGACACTATTAAGAAAATTTCGATTAAGAAGTTCTTGTTTTGGCGTCAAGAAAAAACAATTGAAATTTTTGAGCGAATTGTTTTACTTATTAAATTCAAGGAAGCAGCTTACTTTCATGGGAAAAAGATTAAAGTCAAAGACTTGAATTTCACTCCAGGTAAAATGTATTTATATTTTTATAAAGATATTCCAAAATCAGATATAGATTTACTATTTCCTAATGTTACTACTAGTATGACTTGGAAAGATAGACTATTATTTGGAATTCCTGCTATAGGGGCTGCAATTCCGTTAATATTAAGAGCATTACCAAATATTTTATTACTTATAGCTGCAATTCTAATATTTTTAAATGCACAGCCTTTAGTTGAAGATTTAGATATAGAGCAATCTAAAGTACGTGATTTAATGCCAGTTTTAGTCGCAACTTTATCTTTAGGAATGGCTTTGGGTGGATTTGCTTTTAAACAATATAGTAAATATAAAAGTAAAAAAATACAGTTTCAGAAAAAGGTCAGTGATACTCTTTTCTTTAGTAACTTAGCTAACAATGATGGTGTGTTTCAAATGCTGATAGATCTTGCTGAAGAGGAGGAATGCAAGGAAATCATTCTAGTGTATTATCACCTCCTTACTAGTCCAGTTCCCCTGACTCCCGAACAGCTAGATTCTCGCGTTGAAGAATGGATGGAGAAAAAGTTAGGCACTACAATTAATTTTGATATTCACGGTCCTTTGGATAATTTGGCAAATATCCGTGGTAAAGTTCACCAAAACTGTAATGAAGTAGAAAATACCCCTGAGGTACCTTTACTAACTTATGATGAGCAAGGGTATTGTCAGTTGCTTTCTTTAGATGATAGTAAAGCTGTAATTGACTATGTTTGGGACAATGCTTTTAAGTACAATGCGATCGCTTTGTAGAAAAATTTTTCCAAAATCATCTTTTATTAGAGTCCTCCAGCTTGAAAAATTACATCATGAAAAGGTGTATTAAGAATTTTTACTGAATATTGTGTATATTAGGGAATGGTGCTACAAATTAAATCTCTATTCCAACCACCGATACATCACATAGGCATCAATATATCCCAATTCTTTATGTTTAAATGCTTTAGGTAATGTTCCTACAATTGTAAATCCCAATTTCTCCCATAAGGTGACTGCGGGTTTATTCGTACTTACAACAAAGTTAAATTGAATCGCAAGATAACCGGCTTTTTTCGCTTCTTCAATACAGTGCAATCCCATTAGTTTTCCAATCCCTTTACCCTGAAGGTTTGGATTAACCATAAAAGAAGCATTTGCAACGTGGGAACCAAGATCCCGTTGATTTGTAACAAGCTTATACATTCCAACTATTTGTTCGTCATCTTCAATCACAAATGTTTTTATACCTGTTTCAAACCAGTAATCAAAAGCATCTTCGCGACTAGTATCAGGAGCAAATACGTATGTATTACCTGGTTCTATTACAACTTGAAAAATACTCCAAATACTTTCGAAATCTGATTTTGAAGCTCTACGAATTAACATGGCAAAACCCCTAGTTTAACAACTTGAATGATTGTAATTTCCCTGAGTTTCCTTTACCGTCAAAGAATTATTGACTGAAAATAGTGATAGGAAATCTCATTTAAACACCTACAAAACCAATGATTAGCTTAAAACCTTGGCAATGGATTACCTTAGCAACCCCATTTGCAACTATCGTGATTTTTATATTAGTATCTGCAAGTTTGCAAATTCACGAATGGGGAATTAACTGGATTTGGGGGATATTCACCCTTGTCTTGGTAGGTTGGCGTTGGTTACTGGTGAAATGGACGCGTTCGCAATTCGAAGAGGTAGAAGCTGTAATCGCCGAGGTTAACGAAGAAATCGAGTCTTTGGCGGAGAATACAGCCCAAATAGCAGGAGATGACAACGTCAGACAAGTAGAAGAGACACTCCAAAGAATTCTCCAAGCAACGCGAGAAGATGCACCAATTTGGGAAGACTGGCAAACTTTTTGGCAAAGATGTCAAGATTTAATCGTTGCAATTGCTAATATTTACCACCCGGAAGTCAAATATCCGCTGCTAAATATTTACGTCCCCCAAGCCTACGGTTTAATCAGGGGTACAGTAGATGATATGGACCGGTGGATGCAGAAATTATCACCAGTCCTCAATCAAGTTACGGTAGGACAAGCATATCGCGCCTATGAAGTTTACCAAAAACTAGAACCATCAGCCCGCAAACTCTGGAATACTTGGAATTTAGCCCAGTGGTTCTTAAATCCCATCGCCGCGATCGCGAAACGGGTCAGTCAAAATTATGGGGATCAAGCCAGTCAACAATTACTAGTAAATTTAAGTCAGATGTTGCGCGAAGCTGCATTGCGTAATCTCTGTCAGCAGGCTGTAGCACTTTATGGTGGGGATAACTTACCATTTGTAGAAGTTTCTGGATCCACGTTAAGTCTACCAAAAGCAAAAACCCAAACTTTGAAAGAAATTCTGGTGCAAGCCGAACCTGTAGAGGTCGTCGAACAAAAACCAGTAAATATTTTACTTGTGGGGCGAACTGGAGCGGGAAAAAGTAGTTTAATCAATACATTATTTCAATTGGAATTAGCGGAAGTTGACGTATTACCCAGTACCGATAAAATTCAAAATTATCACTGGGAAACTTCCACCGGTGGAACCCTGACACTTTGGGATACTCCCGGTTACGAGCAAATTAATAATGCAGATTTCCGCAAACTTGTACTTGATTATGCAACTACCGCAGATTTGTTGTTACTAGTTACACCTGCTTTAGATCCAGCACTACAAATGGATGCAGACTTTCTCAAGGAGATGAAGGAGGAAGTAGAAGATTTACCTGTAATTACCATTGTCACTCAAGTTGATCGCCTGCGTCCGATCCGGGAATGGGAACCTCCCTACAACTGGCTAGAAGGGGGACGTCCCAAAGAAATTGCAATTCGGGAAGCTACGAAATATCGGGCTGAATTACTTGGGGAATTTTCCCAGCAGGTTTTACCGGTTGTTACCTATGATATAAAAACCAATCGCCAAGTTTGGAATGTAGATGAACTATCTTTGGGACTAATAAATGCGATCGCGCCAGCAAAGCAACTACGTTTGGCTCGATTTTTGCGGGATCTCGAAGCCCGTACAGTTGCAGCAGCCAAAATAATCGATCGCTATACTTTCCAAATGACTACAACCCAAGGAGTCACAGCTTTACTGAAAAGTCCTGTGCTGCAGTTTATTTCCACATTATCAACAGGTTCCCCAACTTTGGCATATGCGCTAGCAGAAAAAATCCCAGTAGAACAGTTACCTATAGTTATTGGTAAATTGCAAATGGCGTATGATTTGTTTCTACTATTAGATACAGGTGAAAAGCAACTCAAATTTGATTTACTAACATTATGGCCTGTCCTGATGAAAAATTCCGAATCCCCGGATAGCTTCGCGCATCCCCAAAGGGGATATCGCAATGCTTGGGCTTTTGGTCATGCAATGGTTGAATATTGGACTCAAAATTTAACAGTAGAACAACTACAGGAAAGATTTGATGAATATCTTAGTTCTTGAATTTATTTAACATTTATGCAAGAGTACAGCCTCCTAATTCATTTGCCTTTTACTAATTCAAATGAAGTGTAATATCATATCCGTTAAAACAATTGTAATAAGGTTCGTAGTGGCGCTTTAGCGCGGTAAACAAATATTGGCGCTAAAGCGCTACTACAAACATATTTTTTCATAAGTAATTTAATTAAGCAGACATCATATAAATTCTCTTGGTGAATAATTCTTACAGGTTTTAAATTATCTTTAGTTGTTCTTCGGTACTTTACTGGTAGTACTTTTACCCAAAATTATTCTGTATATTTTAGAGGTCATATCAACATGCGTATTGAACCATACGACCCACAGCACCTTGATGCCGTTATTCGTCTTTCACTTCGAGCATGGACTCCAGTCTTTGATTCTATTCAGAAAGCCATGAATACTGATGTATACCAAGCATTTTATCCTGATAATTGGCGTGTGAGCCAGCAAAAAGCCGTGAAGGATGTCTGTGCTGCAGAGGATACAAATGTATGGGTTGCGATCAATGTAGGAGCAACAGTAGGTTTTGTCGCCGTGAAACTTCACTCAGAAGACAGGATGGGTGAAATCTATATGCTTGCTGTCGATCCAGACTTTCAAGGTCGCGGTATTGGCAGCGCTCTGATAGAATTTGCTTTGGATTGGATGAAAGATGCTGGCATGTCTATTGCAATGGTTGAGACTGGAGGCGATCCCGGTCATGCTCCAGCACGTCACACCTATGAAAAGTCAGGTTTTGAACTTTGGTCAGTTGCTAGATACTTCAAAAAGCTCTAAGTATGGATTAGAAAATTATATGACAATCAATTTCCTTAATGAGTTATTCGTTACTACCACTGAAGTTTAAGGTAGCAAAATCAGTCACAACAAATTTAACAAGTGGAATTTACCTTAACTTTATCGTCACTTAACCTAAAATTATATTCATGTAATTAAATCCACATAAAAATTCCAAACCAAGTGCAAAAGCTTCCAAACGCTCTTATCTGCTGAATATGTAAAAGTGAGCTTAATTGAAATTCATAGTATTTTTTATACATTTTTTGGTTTCAAACCAGCGATAATTAAATGATTGAATCAGAAACGAAGAACAGGAATTACAGATCGTGAAAGTTCTCAAAAGAGCCATCAAGCCAAAAACTTATATTTCGTTCCTTTATATCTACAAAACTACTTGGGGAACAGCTGGTGATATCTGTTTAATACGCGAATCTGTTGCTAACTCACAGAAGAAAGCAAAGTTTGTAGGACACAAAGTTCAATTAGTCCTACCCATATCAATGGAGCGTGATACGATTAGCATCCGCACCTATGCTGATTTATCCGTAGATATTCCCATTATTAAAGTAGCAGGTAATATAGGTGATGGACATCCTAAAGAGCATCCCGAAGAATGGGAAGCTTATGAAGGTATAGATGAAGAAGTCGCGATCACAGCATTAAAACCTTGGGGCTTTAAGTTAATTGAGCCTAATGACTGACTGCAGTCATATTAACGTTGCGCTTTCCTCACTCCAATCTAATAACTGCATCCGCTGCTTATTATTTTCAGGTTTTAACTCAGGTTTTAACTCTGTCTTTAATTCCTGTATTCGCAGTACCTTTAAACCTATTATTCTTACAACTTTTACTACAAAGAAATCCTCACATCATGAATTAAGTACAACTTCAAAAAAAGCTTTTGAGTACGTTATTTTTATAGGCTTATGATGATTTCCATATGCCTTTCTCTTTTTCTTATCTCATGATGTTTATTATTTATTAAAAGTTTTTTCTATTTTATTGAAATTAAAATAACTGTTAATCAAAATTTACAATTCAACTCTTTAAACAAGTGGTAACGCTCATTATATGTAATTATTGATGAGAAAAAATTTGGTTTTAATATCATTATGTAGTGGTTCTCGTTTGATTATAATACGCTCTCCAAGATGCGTCAGCTTAGCGTAGCCACTAGGTTAAAGTTAAGATGCATCTATGTTCTGCGGACACGCTTTGTAACGATGAACGCATCTCTATATTTAGAAATACAAGATGTATTTTATTCAAGTAGAAACTGCTATAGTTTACAACTTTTAAGTTTATACAAGTTTTAAGTTTATAGATCTAAGATTGTTGAGTCTTAAATAATATTTATATTTGATACAAATTCTTGTCAAATAGCGTCTATACGAACAATATTCCACTACAAGTTAATTATAAATACAAAATACGTAAAATCAACCATGCTGCAAAATATAAAACTTAATAAGCAACCGAGTAAATTTTTAGAAACGATTGCGATTTGCAAACAGGTTGCGATATCTATCGCTACAATACTTATCTTAACAGCATCAGTAAATCCCACTTATGCTCAATCAACTGATCGCAATAATCCAACTACATTAACTAAAGGTGAGGTCACAGGAATAGTAGTGCGGGTCGTTGGAGATACCAAGAAATAAATTTCTGAAGTTCTCCTCACCAAAAGAAAATTTTGGTCAATAG
>NZ_LMTZ01000094.1 GCF_001456025.1 Mastigocoleus testarum BC008 | reverse complement strand
TCTCGTAAGTCTATGGAGTAAGCTTTCATTTTACCCGTTGACGCACCAGAGCTAGTGTACCTCATTTACCTGCAATCTGCTGTATGTCTATTCTGTGTCAACCATTAATTCTTGAATAAACATCCTTAACCCGAACTAGCTTCCGCCTTAAACTATTAGATTTAATAGTTTTTCCTCATAATTTGGCAGGTAATTTTATATCTATACTAACTTTGTGAAATCGATATTATCATTGGCATCCAACGTATATCAAGACTTATTTTTCTGGTTGCTGCGTACTAAAGCATAGATGTTTTCCCAGAACTTTTCAAGAAACTCTTTTGCGTGGCGATAACCACTCGCTAATTCATTAACTGATTCTGGTTTCTCTTGTATTAACTCGTCAATTGAAGCTTTGACCATCTGATTATGTGCAATATCAACTTCACCTGTATGGATGTTCCACCACCGCCAATCAAGAGATGGTTTGTTTGCTTTGATGTAGGGGTTTTGGCACAAGTAATAGTGCATCACAGTCAAATATGTCTGGCAAATGCACTCACCACCCATCCCTCGCAAAGCAACTCCATAGGTGGAAGGTTTGTCGAGGAGTAGTCGTCGCTGCTCTTCCAGCAAAGCAATATTTTCAGGCATAGTGGGTTTGTCGAGTTCGTTTCGATTGACACCCAAACTGACAATAAACTCATCAAGTATGGTGAGGTGTGAATACTTAGGGTTACCTTCTCCCAATTCTTCATGAACGAGTTCAGCCATCATGGATTTTAGCTTGCCATGTGGTAGTTTTGCAGTCAAAAGTGATAAGTCATCTGCAAACCAGATAGTAAAAACACGATATTCCGCAAAGAGCTGTTTTAGTTCATCTTGTGTAACCTCTTGCATCCATTTTAGATTGTCATTGATTTTATACTCCCCTTTCAATTTCGTTTCATCTGCCATTTCCCAAAATTCTTTTCCTGTCATCAGTGGAGTAATATTTTGGATCATTTTCTTATATAAAAGATTATGCTATTGAGTTATTTTCAATCTAGAAATTGATCGGGAATAAATGGGGAAGATAGGTAGGTGCAATTCATAATAAAAATTAAGATGCAGCTACCAAAACTGACTCGATAGGTTCGCAATCATAATCAAACTGGAGTGATTATCTGTATTCAATTTGTCTAATAATCGGTTTAAAACACTCTGGGCTAGTGATTTTTGGTTGAGGGCAATTAAGTTAACAATACTAAACAGTATGTTTTCGTACTTAAGAGTTCCCTTACCTAAGTATCTAAGGTTATGTCCAATTTTTTGCTTCCTTGTTAATAATTTTCTGTTTTACTTGTTTAAGTTCAATTGAAAAAAGTAATCGGGAAAAATAAGGGAAGATGAGTGTTAAGGTTTTGTATAAATATCTGAGTCATAAGGCTCTAAGTCATAAGGAAGCAATACGTCTACGCTGCGCTTAGGCTTGATATTCCACGTCCAAACAATTAGATTTGGGTCTTTGGACTCAATACCTAAACTTAAGACGTGCATTATAGTGAACCAAATAAACAATAAGACTCCTGTTTAAGTTTACAAATAGTTCGCCATGACATTAGAATCTGCGGTCGGTGAAGCCGCTATTGAAGCAAATCTCAAACAATTTTTGTTGGTACTCTCAGTTTCCCTGAGTGTTGCGACACTACCGCAAGCTATTAGTTGGTTTCGTCAAATTCCTTATACCCTATTGCTGGTAATTGCTGGTTTAGGTTTGGCGATCTTAGATGTCCGCTTAGTTAACCTTTCTCCTGAACTAATCCTGGCAATTTTTCTACCACCTTTATTATTTGAAGCTGCTTGGAATCTAAAATGGTCAAACCTCAAGCGAGATCTGTTTCCGATCTGTCTTTATGCAGTTTTGGGAGTTTTAATTTCGATTGTAGGTGTAGCATTCGGTCTTAACCAAATAGCTGGGGTTCCCCTAACTACAGCCTTACTAGTAGGAGCGAGTTTATCTGCGACCGATCCAGTTTCTGTTACGGCTTTATTTCGGGAATTGGGAGTAGATAAACGCCTATCAACCTTGATGGAAGGGGAAAGCTTATTTAATGATGGCATGGCGGTTGTAGCCTTTAGTTTCCTGGTGGGACTTCCCTTAGGAACAAAAGAATTGGCAGTGCAACCGGTGCTGATAGAATTAGTAACCGTAGTTGGTATTGGTCTAGCTGTAGGTAGTCTCATTGGGTTTGGTATTTCTTACTTAACACAAAGATTCGATCTACCGTTAGTAGAACAGTCTTTAACTTTGGTTTCAGCATATGGTACATACATAATTGCTGAAGAATTAGGCGGTTCTGGAGTTATTGGGGTAGTTACCACCGGCTTGATTTTAGGAAATTTTGGTTCCCGCATCGGGATGAACCCCCGTACTCGAGTGATTGTCAGTGAATTTTGGGAGTTCATTGCATTTTTTGTTAATTCAATCGTATTTCTTTTAATTGGTGACCAATTACGGTTTTCTTCTCTGGCTGATAATTTGGGAATTATTGCTGTCACCATTATTGGAATGGTATTTGCACGCTTGGTTTCTGTTTATGGCTTGGGCTTTTTTAGTAATACTGTTGCGAAAAGTAATATTGGTTTAGCAGAACAAACGATACTATGGTGGGGCGGTTTACGAGGTTCTGTATCTATTGCCCTAGCCCTTAGTGTTCCCACTATGTTGGGCGAACGAGAAGAACTTATCTATACGGTATTTGGTGTAGTTTTATTTACTTTGCTCGTCCAGGGATTAACAACTAAACCTTTATTAGAAAAACTAAATCTTTTAGGCGATCAACCCTTACGTCAAGAATATTTGCAGTTAGTAGCACATCAGTCAGCACTCAAACGAGTTTTACGATACCTTGATGATGTAGACGAACGTCCCGGACTTGACCAAGAATTTTGCCGTTACCAAGAAACTTTAATTAGAGGAGAACTCAAGCAATTCGAAGAAAAGATTGATAAATTACAAGACGAATATCCTAGGTTACAAACTTTTGCGAGCGAACAATTAAAAGATGAATTATTGGCGGTAGAAGCAAATACCTACGCCGAATTTGTTCAATCCGGTCGCTTAAACCAAGAACTTGCACCTTTATTACAAGAAGTCTTGGAAGAAAAGGATTAGAATTTCTACTGCTCTGTCCTATTATTTTTATTACCGGAACCATAGGTAGTGTAGCTTCGGTGTAAGCCTCTAGCATGGGGTTACCTGTTAGCTGCATTATCCCTCCCAAAAAGCTGAAAGACGTAGCAGAGGCTGAACTGCACCTGCGGTCTTCATCCGCTAGGATGCGTTCAAACGCCGACGCCGTAGGCTCTGCTACGTCTCTACAAATTGCACCTCATCTGAATTAGAAGCTGAAATAATATAAATTCGTGATAACAATCACAAACCTGATTTAAGCCGGTTATTGAAACTCTTAATATTACAAGACTGAAGTGAATTCATATTAGTTGTAAATATCAAAATTAATGTGGTGGATTACCGCGCCCTTCGGGCTGAATTCAGAAGTCAGAATTCAGAAGTCAGAAGTCAGAAGTCAGAATTCTGAATTGCGGAATCAATCATTACTCATTACTCATTACCCATTACCCATTACCCATTACCCATTACCTACGACTCAAGTGTGACCCAGGTTATTTTATCAATACTTATTTTATTAATATTTTTTTTATTGACACTTAATTATGTGCGAGGTAATTTTTAGTTACTTTATGTGCGAGGTAATTTTTAGTTACTTTTAATGCTATGAGTCCTTATACTTCAAGTAAAATAAGAATATCCTTACAGTGTAGTATTTATGACACAGTCTTAGATTATTAATTAAGTTATGAGGTAACAGTATACTTATTGCTCCCTGAGTTATGCTGACAATTATTACCTTTGCAGCATGGCTAAAACTACGAGTTTAGCCGATTCCACAGCTTTGCATTTTTAGTTTGTCAGATTTTTTTCTGGGCTTTGATATCACTGGTTTTAGCCAGAAGTTAATCCTCGAAAAGTTCATCTTCAAAAAGTCCCAGTTTTTACAAGGGTAATTTTAGATAAATGTTGCTTGCTAGTTCTATTGCTGTCTCCTTTCTGCAAATGGATGGGGAATTTTTGTGCTGGAAACTTTGTGTTAGAAACTTTGTGCTGGAACTTTGTGCTGGAAGTTTGTGCTGGAAATTTGTGCTGAAAACATAAATTTCCATTTCTGTTGGGATTGTCACCTTTATTGATGACTTATTCTGAGGCTAATTTCCCAAAGATTGATTGGTTTTCTTAGTCCAACTACTTAATTGATTCCCGATCGCACTTATGAATTCTATTAGATTAGTTAACGGCTTACATTTTAGGAACTTACGCGGAGATATATTTGGTGGCTTAACTGCAGCCATTGTCGCTTTACCACTGGCGCTAGCATTTGGAGTTTCCTCCGGTGCAGGAGCAATTACAGGACTTTATGGTGCTGTTTTTGTAGGCTTGTTTGCAGCATTATTTGGTGGAACCCCGTCTCAGATTTCTGGTCCTACTGGTCCAATGACGGTGGTCATGGCAACTGTTTTCACGGCTTTGATTGCTAAATATCCCGATAATAATCTCGGTTTAGCAATGGCTTTTACGGTCGTGATGTTGGGTGGGTTATTCCAAATTATCTTCGGATTGCTGCGATTGGGTAAATATATCACCCTGATGCCTTATACCGTAATTTCCGGTTTCATGTCTGGAATTGGTTTTATTATTTTACTACTGCAGATTGGACCTTTTTTTGGACATGAGGGTTCTGCGAATGTAATTGATTCTGTCAAAAACTTTTCTACTTTTGTAACTACCGCAAACCCAGAAGCAACATTTTTAGGGTTTATTACCTTAGCGATCGTATTTGCATCACCGCCCAAGTTAAACCGCATATTACCAGCACCTTTATTAGCACTAATCATTTGTACAACGATTTCGGTTTTCTTCTTCCCTAATGGTAATATCCAAACCATTGGTGAGATTCCCAGTGGTTTACCAAGTCTGCATTTACCAGTATTTCGCCCAGATCAATTTAGAGAAATGATTGGTTATGCTTTAATGCTGGGAATTCTGGGTTCTATTGACTCGTTGTTGACATCCTTGGTAGCTGATAATATTACCCGCACCGAACATGATTCCGACCGCGAACTAATTGGACAAGGAATTGCTAACTTAATTTCCGGTTTATTTTGGGGATTACCTGGTGCAGGTGCAACCATGCGAACTGTTGTTAATGTTCGTGCTGGTGGTAAGACACCCTTGTCTGGAATTATCCACGGATTCGTTCTGTTATTTATTGTTTTGGGTGTAGGAAAATTACTATCAATTGAAAATATTCCCAATGCAGTTTTAGCAGGTATTTTAATTAAAGTCGGTATTGATATTATTGACTGGGGCTTTCTCAGACGCGCTCACATGATATCCTGGCGAGCAACCGGGTTGATGTACTTAGTACTATTTCTGACAGTATTTGTCGATTTAATTACTGCTGTCGGAGTGGGAGTCTTCGTTGCTAATTTATTTACTCTCGAGCGACTTTGTGCAATTCAAGCCGATGGAGTACAAGCAATCACAGCACCAAATGGTAAGTTATCTTTAGATCCTGAAGAAGAAACATTACTCAAACAAGCAAGAGGTCGAATCCTGTTATTTCAATTGGGAGGACCAATGAGTTTTGGTGCGGCTAAAGCAATATCTCGCCGCATGTCTATTGTTGAAGATTATGATGTATTAATTTTGGATTTCAAGAATGTTCCCTACGTGGGTGTAACTGCTACTTTGGCGATTGAGAATATGGTCAAGGAAGCAAAAGAAAAACGTCGTGCAATCTTCCTAGTTGCTGCTAGTGAAAAAGTTGAAGATAGACTGAGACGCTTGAAAGTGTTAAGACAAGTTTTACTGGAAAACCAAGTCCATGATAGGTTGGAAGCATTACAGCAAGGGTCAACTATTATCAATCAACATCACAGTAGTTCTAGTAGTGAGGTGGTGTAGAAATTACAGCATCGGAGTAGAAAGCCCACGGCTTTGAGCCGTGGGATGAATGCAACTAATAGCTGTTAATTAACCTTCAGGATGTGACTGGACATGATGTAACAACTACAATCGCAAAACCATCATATCCTTTGCTTCCAACGGTTTGAATCGCGGTTGAACTTACATAGGGATTGGTTGCAAGTAAATCATTGAAACGACGAATACCTAAATAAAGAATATATAAATTCAAAAATACATATCAAAAATATATAAAATAAGCATGTTGCACTTTTGCTAAGGGTGCGATAAGCGGTAGATGTACTCTACGCGAATGCAATGCGTGGGGCGAACACAATTTTCTAGAAATCGTCAATCTTAGCAATTATTAATTTTATACATCATTAATTTTACAAATAATCAATACTAATCATCAATTTCTAGTAATTCTTGTTCTATCTCAAATACTTCATTTAATAGCGTTTCAGTAAACCTAATACTTTTTAAATAACTACGGTAAGCTGCAACAGGGATACTCAACACATCACAAAACCCTAATTCACGTTGATGAAAAGCTTGAATCTCTTTACTCTCAGAAGTTTTTCTAGTTCCTATTTTTAATTGTGTCTCTTCAAGGTCTGATTTAGGAGGAGGTTTTTCAACTCCCTGTTCGCGATCGCTAACATCCAACAACAAATCGTAAATTTTACGAGACAGACGCTTACCAACCGGTTTGAGTAAATTACAACTCAGCATCTCCTCAAGTAACCAAGTTTGAGCTAACATATCTCGTCCCAAACCAGAAATTTCTGAAGGTATCAACAGATCGACATCACTTAAATATTGAATTTCCTCGGATAGCAACATTATAGAAACTATCTGCAACTGCTCTTCAAGTTTTCCATTGTATTCAATGTCAGTAATAATAAGTACATAACGCGGTGGTGATTTCCCTGCTAAAAAGTTTTGTGCGATTTCCGAGTAAAGTATGTCTTGCTGATGTCTGGAAAATTCAACAGGAGACTTTGTTGAGGATCTGACTTCCCAAATCTCTCCGGGTTTTGGGGTTCTCCGACTTAATATTTCTTGTCGATTAAGTTCAAAATTTTTAGGTTCAAAATTTTTAGGTTTAACATTTTTAGGTTTAACATTTTTAGGCTCAACATTTTTAGGCTCAACATTTTTAGGCTCAATATTTTCAATCTCAGTACTTGTAAGCTCAAGGTCTTCAAACTTAAATTCTTCTGGTTTGAGCTTTTCACGTTTAAGTTTTCCAAATCTATATTTATGAGAGTTACTACCCATTTTTTTATACTTCCAGACACAGTTATAGAAGCTTTCTACTACTGTTAACGAGGGTTTCCTTGACTATATGACAAATTTCTTTAATCTTTACAAATGTTACGGTGCTACGCGCAAGTAAGGAGTAAGAAGTAAAAAGTAAGGAGTAAAAAGTTTGTGTATTATAGCCTTACCAGATTTACCTAGGTCCTAACTTTGTTATGTAGTACTATATTTATCTACAAAATATGTCATAGCAAAGTCGGCGGAAATAAAACAACCATTTATAAAGCTTAAAAGCTAGATAATACTTTTGATTTATGTCCCACGGACACGCTCTAGCTATAGCTGCGCTACCTACGGATCCGCTAATGACTTTTAACTTGTGACTTCCACGCAGTGGTACTAGTTTTACCACTGGGTCTGGGAGCGTTTTCTAGCTGCTTGAGACTTACGAAGGTTGTGCTGTTCTTGTTTAATTACTTCAGGTTTGAATAGTCCTAATTCTTCTGCTACTTGATGTAATAACTCTTTACGACGTCGTGAAACTTGACTTTGAGTAATTCCCAATTCAGAAGCAAGTTGGGTTTGACTTTGACCTTGAACTAGTCCTTTCCACAATTTTATATATTCGCGCTTGGGATAACTCAAAGCCAGGTTTTCAATAATTTCCCTTACTTTTACGATCAAGTTTGCCCGTTCTACAGCATCCCACAAGTCAAATTGGTCAGCAATAGTATCCAAGAGTGAAACATCGGTTCCGGGAATTTTACGATCTAAACTTTGACGATTGTGCTTTTTTTCTCCACGTACAAAATCTATCACCGCATTTCGAGCTACGATCGCAGCCCAAGGGTAAAACTCTTCTGCTCCTTTTCGAATAAATTTTCCTGTTCTTAACCCCTGAAGAATCTTGAAATGAGCCGTTTGTGCTGCATCCTCCCAATGAATGGAATTATTTTGGGTGTATTTACGAGCAATTTTTTCAATGAGTTGTCGATATTTCCAGTCAAATAGTAGTTTTTCCTGAGACTCTGGTAACTCTGTTGAGAGCATTATAGATGTCTCCTGCTTTGTGATGAGGAATGGTGTAAATACATTAAGTCATGCAAATTACATTCAATGTCCGGTCCGATAGAGCACCTAAATAAAGTTGATAGTTAAGCCTTATAACCAAGATAAATCTACGGCGTTATTGACAATTTCTTGCCTTCCTCAGGACATAAGCACAACTGCAAGGAATATATTTTTAGAAGCGATCGAACGGACACAATATAGGACAAGACTAATGCTGAAATCAAAGACTGATTTAAAACAAAATGTGTTCCGCTTATCAATTAGTAGAAAATGGGTGACAGAAAACAAGAGTCAGTAGCGAACAAGCAGTATGTTTTTTTTATACTGAATATTCGAAAATAGAAGAGTCATAATTTTTATTTTCGTTAATCTTTTAACAAAAACTAGATTAGTTATGTTTCACGCAGACATAAAAATTTTCCTTGCGAAGGTAAGGCTCGTAGTATTGCTTCAGGAGTTTAATATGAAAAAGAATACTACTTGATATGATCATTATCTCTATTCCTCTTCAGAGTAGTTGTGTGTGCTATTACACAGAGACTTACAGTCTCTGGCGAATTGAATAGATGTACTATCGGAATTATATGAGCATCGGTTTTTCGGTAAGTTTTATGTTATTAATATACTTAGGGAAAATAATCATCTACGTGTAGTGATGATGGCTCCCTATCAGCGATCGCTAGATAATATCATTCAAATTTATACTTACAAATAATCTGGTTTCTAAAAAATAAAACTAAAACGTAAAATATATAATAAAATGTCTTTCCATAACGGAGAAATAGCAGTTCAAACCAAAGTGGGAGTACGCTCGGAAGCCGAACGGTTATCTGGTGGTATCCGTAACTTTATCAATCCTGCAGCCGAAAAATTTCTTCCCACGCAACAGTTAGCAATAGCTAGTAGTGTAGATGTGGAAGGTAGAGTATGGGCATCTTTATTACTAGGAGAGCCAGGCTTTGTACGAGTTTTGAACGAAAAAACAGCACAAGTTCATCCAAGTTTCCCAATTAACGATTTACTCTACAGTAACCTGCAAAATAATTCTCAAGTCGGATTATTAGTAATCGATTTAACAAATCGTCGCCGCTTGCGTCTCAATGGTAAAGCCCAAGTAGAGCGGAAAGGAATAATCAATTTAGAAATTCAACAGGTATTTTTCAACTGTCCTAAATATATTCAAGTACGTCACTTGGAAACAAGTACAACCGAATCACCAAGTCAATCTCAAATCTTAACTAAAACAGCTTTAAGTAATTCCGACCGAGACTGGATATCCCAAGCTGATACCTTTTTTATCGCTAGCTTCAACCCCGAAAGTGGTGCGGATGCTTCCCATAGAGGGGGTAATCGCGGTTTTGTGCAATTGATGAATAATAATAAGTTAATATTTCCCGATTATGCGGGTAATAATATGTTTCAGACTTTTGGTAACTTTGTAAAAAATCCCAACTCTGGAATTTTGTTTGTCGATTTTGAACGAGGTCATACTTTACAACTTACAGGAAAATCACAAGTAATTTGGGATGCGAATAATTTAAGTGAATTTTCTGGAGCAGAACGTTTAGTAGAATTTGATATTCAGCAAGTATTAGAAATTCGTCATGCGACTCCTTGGTGTTGGAAGTTTGGGGAATATTCGCCGGTTAATCCTTAATCTTATATCTGTCAAAATAACTATCATTCCCAATTAATGTCTTCTCTGATAGTTTTTAATTCTGTATTCTCAGGATTGTCCTCACATGCACCTTTAACTAATTGTTCTAACTTACTTTCCGACTCAGCCCATTTAATTAATTTAAAAACAATTTGCTTGGTATTTTCTCCTCCAGCTATTGAATCTAGATTTTCTTCTAATTGAAAATAAACCATCATCTCTAAATCAGCTTTATCTGGATAAGCGCTAATAATTGCATCTCTGATTTTTTTAAGTTTTTTACCCCGGTTCTCGCCTAATTTTTGTGGGTTTTCTAAAATTTCTTCTCGTTTCACATTTAAGTTTAAATCTCTCTCTTTTTCTAAGTCCCCTTGTAAAGATGTATTTTGCACTTGAAATTCCCAATTTTCTGGCTGAGGTAACAAATTTACATCATCAATCAATCTGCGGACATCAACCATGTCATAGCTATTTCCACACTCAATTTGAAATCTACCTTTATTTAAACGTTTGCGTAATTCTTTTAAAGGGTAAACATAAGGGTTTTCAGTCCCTACACATTCTTCACAATTACAAGGAACCTTAATTTCATATTCCAAACGCTCAAAAGAAGCATGAATTTTTTCTAGTTCGTGGGTAATAACTGCAAGTAATTCTTTTTTCCGATTTCCGGATACGCTAACTTTAATTTCCCGTTGATTATAATTTTCAATAACTTCGGTGCGAGTTTCATCTTTGTTAAGAATAACCCCACTTCTCCATACAAGTCTTTGTTGTTCGATCCAAGGATGTGTTTCTACAATGAAGCGAGTGATAATACCTTTGGGCATAAATTCATATTTATAGCGCAAAATTAGATTATTAGATTTATCCCAAATGTATTCTGGTTGTTCGATATCAAGTAATTGTGGTGCAATGTAATGTTTTGGACGGTTAGGAATTGGGTAGCAAAGTTTAAACCGCATCATTAATTGCAGCAATTCATCTCGCATGTCAGCATATTCATCATCTTTCCAAATATCTGTAAGTTGTTCTTGAGTAAAACATCCCAGATTTTTCCTAACAGTTTTATTGTCTAGAACTTTGTAAACTGCTGTTGTAGACCATTCCGGTTTGAGAATTACATAGTGTTTGAGGGTCGAGTCATCTTGAAAATGCAAACAAACGCCCAGGTCATGTAAGTAACTACTTAGGCGCAGCATGTCTTGGCGATCGGTTAAGTGATTAGTTTCGCAAAGTTGGTAATACTCATGAAGAGTGATGTAATTGCGAGAATAGTTATCCAAAGCAGAACGAATTCTCACCCAAATTTTTGGTAGGGGTGATTTATCTCCAACATGGGGAAGTTTGACGATCTGGTTTTGAATCTCTTCTTTGATTTTTGCTAAACCACGGTTATCAGCTAGATTGGTTGCTAAAACTTCTTTTAAATTGGTAAATTCTCCCCGCAACTGACGTTCATTCACTTCACATTGACGGTCTTGTTTTTCGTTTTTAATAATCAGAATTGAACTACCATCGCTTAAGAGTTCTGCAACCTTCATCCACCAGTAAAAATCGGTGTTTTCTCTGCGGGTATCAACCACTAAAGCATAGAGAGAACGTTTGGTGAGAAAAAACTGATGGGTTTGGTGGTAAATCGCTTGACCACCAAAATCCCAGATATTGACGCGAAATTCTTTACCGTTAGGTAGTGGGAATTTCCACTGGATTACATCAATTCCTTCTGTTGACTCCTCATCAGACTTAAGTTTGTAGTTTTCATCTTCTATTTTCTTCGCTAGGGAAGTTTTACCCGCTCCTCCTTCCCCAAGAATCAAAAGTTTTGCTTCGTAAAGCGGTTCTGTTTCATTAGGATCTTGCACGCTGAAATAGAAATCAAAGATTTCATTTATATCTCCCGGATCTCTCCATAATTCCTTTTCTCCCAAAATTTCTGGTGGTATGGGAACTGGATTTCCACGTAAATCTAGTTTTTCAAGCTTAGTAAGTTTTCTTATATCTGCTGGTAGACTACTGAGTTGATTTCTACTCAGATAGAGGGATTGTAAGTTTATTAATTGAACAATTTCTTCGGGTAAACTAGTCAGTTGATTTCTTCCTAGATCGAGGGATTGCAAATTGCTAAGTTGTACTATTTCTTCAGGTAAATAACTAAGTTGATTATTATAAAGGAGAAGAGATTGCAAATTGCTAAGTTTGAGTATTTCTTGTGGGAAACTGGTCAGTTGATTATTGCGTAGATCGAGAGATTGTAAATTGCTGAGTTGAACAATTCCTGCTGGTAAACTACTCAGTTGATTCCCATCAAGGTCGAGAAATAGCAAGTTATTGAGTTGTCCAATTTTTTCTGATAAGCTGGCTAACTTATTGTTACGTAAATATAAAGATTGCAAATTAGTGAGTTGTCCAATTTCTTCTGGTAAACCACTTAGCTGATTATTATAGCAATCAAGAAATAGTAAGTTTTTGAGTTGTCCAAACCCTACTGGTAAAGTATCTAGCTGGTTATACTCTAAGTAGAGAAATAGCAAGTTGTTAAGTTGTCCAAATTCTTTTGGTAAACTAGTCAACTGATTATTGCTTAAGTCCAGAGATTGTAAGTTTGTAAGTTTTCCAATCTCGCTTGGTAGAATACTTAGCTGATTATTATATAGATTAAGGGATTGTAAATTGGTAAGCTGTCCAATCTCAGGTAGCAAAGTTGTTAGTTGGTTATTATAGAGATTGAGTGATTGTAAATTGGTGAGTTTCCTGGTCTCAAGCGGTAAAGATATCAGTTGGTTATTGTAGAGATCGAGTAATTGTAAATTGGTAAGTTTCCCGATCTCAGGAGGCAAAACTGTGAGTTGATTATTATAGAGATTGAGTGATTGTAAATTGGTAAGTTCTCCAATCTCAGATGGTAAAGCTGTGAGTTGATTATTATAAAGATTAAGTGATTGTAAATTAGTAAGTTGTCCAATCTCAGGTGGTACAACTGTCAATTCACTACCAGAGAGGTCTAATTCTGTTACTCCTTGTTTTACTGCTTGTTTAATTGTATGTAGCAGGTCTTCCCCGGTCATTTAGTCAGCATTTAGATATACATATTGCTATTTTAATTGGACTTAAGGGAAGCGATCGCGATGCTGTGCTGATACCTATAAGTTATTCCCAGATCGAACCACATAACCCATGCAATCGAAATCACTAACGCAGACGATATTGTTTCTTCAGCTTGTATTCTTGCAAAGGTAACTTTAAGATATTGTACGTAAAAGCAGAATATATCAATAAAAATACAACTAAAGCAGGCATAACAACAATATTACCCATATGGGTTGCCATAGTAATAATACAAGTAATTAAGCCACCTCGAAAAAAACCGCTGCCAATATTACTAAATCCCCTTTTTTGAAATACATAAAATACAAGTACGGATATAGTTAAGGCTACAGTAATGAAAGCCATAGAACTAACAAGAAAACCTCTAAGCAAAGGTAAAATCAGAATCGCTAAAAGTCCTAAATAAAATGGTTTGTGAGTATTCAGATTCGTATGACGAATTGTCGGCTTAATTTTAGAATCGATTTTTATCCCCGGACAAGGTATGCGTTCGATTTTACAGTCCTCTATTGTAGCCTGTGCATTTTTCTTAATCCAGATTCCTAAATCTTTCCCATCATGTATACGACAGCGACGTATAGTTGGATTACTACCACGATCAATTTCTACCGCCACCATTTTATTTTGATAAATATTACAATCTTCTATAGTCCCTTGAGCATCTTCTGTAATCCATATACCGTAGGATTTACCATCATAAATACGACATCTACGAATGCTAGGATTACTTTGCTTATTAATTAAGATTCCTGGATTTGTATTACGGTAAATATCACAGCCTTCTATAGTCCCACGACCGTTTTCAAGAATTGAAATTCCATAACCTTTCCCATCAAAAATCCGACATCCACGAACCATGGGATTGCTATGATTGGTAATTTTAATCCCAGAATGGAGATGTTTATAAATATCGCAATCTTCGATAATACCTTCACCACCTTCAAGAATTGCGATCGCATTTCCTTTTCCATCAAAAATTCGACATCCGCGAATCGTTGGATTACCTCGATCGTTAATTACTATTCCGGCATAAGCATTACTATATATGTCACAATCTTCGATGGTACCTTGACCATTTTTGGTAACTAAAATCCCGTTTTGTTTCCCATCATAAATTCTACATCTACGAATGATGGGGTTACTACCACGAGCGATCACAACTTCAGGATAATAGTTATTATAAATTTCGCAATCTTCTATAATACTTTGACTATTTTCTTCAATCGCGATCGCATTTCCTTTGCCATCAAAAATGTGGCACCTACTAATGGTAAGGTTACTACTATCTAATAGGGAAATTCCAGCATAAGCATTATTGTATATTTCACAATCTTCAATAATACCTCCATCATTATCTTTAATGGAAATACCATTACCTCTGCAATCATAAATTCGACATCTATAAATTGTCAGATTATTACTATCAACTACGGTAATTCCAACGCAATTATTATATATTTCACAATCTTCTATAGTAATTTGAGCATTTTCTTTAATTGAAATACCATTACCTTTCCCATCATAAATCCGACATCTCCGGATCAGAAGATTTGCATCACAACCCCAGACATTTACACTATTAAAAGACTTAGATGTAATATCACAATTTTCTAGTATTAAATTACCTGCAGGAATTTCAACAGCAGGAGAATGATCCTCTTGATTTATCTTCAGTTCTTGTAAAGTAAAACCACTGACAGTAGCTGAGTCTGTTGACATTAAAATACAAGGAGCATCAGTACTTAAAATGACAGTATCTTTTACCTCTCCCACAGCTAGTATTTCCAGAGGTTTATCAATAATCAAACTTTCTTTATATAACCCTGGATTTACTACAATCCTAGCGCCAGATTGAGCATTTTGAATCGCTTCTTTGATAGTCGTGTAGTGAGGATCGCCGGATTTCCCAACAACAATAGCGCTCATATTAATAACTTTATATCTCTGACAAATGGTTAATAATTAATATCTATAGTTCCGATTAATACTGTTCGATATTAGGTCATATTATTGATACGTATAGCGCTACGCGCAAGTTAAAAGTTAAAAGCTGGCTACATATAGCTTGTAGCATTCATAGACGTCCTAACCTAATTACGTAACGCTATAATATGGCACAGAAAAATTATTGCTAAATTTATTGATAAATTTTTTACTAAATATTTTGTGATATTTGTTGACTAAATACCATATATTTTTAGTTCAAAAAATTATAACAAAATAAGGTAAGTTTTGGTTATTAGCTCATATATTCAAGGGTTTGAGATAACTTTGTAATGTATAAATTTAGTAAAAGTTAGATATTATTTGATTTAAAAATATATGCGAATTAAAATCTATTCACAACTTGTATAATCAAGTCTGCAGATTATTCATATATAAAAATAGTTTGGTGATTTTTGTTTATAATTGCTGGGAATGTGCTTAAAAAAATCAGTAAATTTTTTCTTGTTTCTTCTGACCTATTCCCCGTTATCCATTACCAACCTCTTAAACTCCTTATTTTCACGAATAACATCGAAACCAGCATCAGTTTCTGCGTTTCTTGGTATTCTGGATTTAAATTAATCGCAGTTTGTAAATTTTGAAGCGCCAGTTCGATATTATTCAAATCAGCATATGCAATCACGCGAATGTACCAAGCTTGGTGCTTATCAGGTTTAATTTCTACTGTCTTTGTCACAGCGAAGGAAGAGGGAAGAAGGAAGAAGGAAGAAGGTTTTATGTTGCCGAAGTTGCTTGTACTCCTCCCTTAGCGGATCCGTAGGTAGCGAAGCTATAGCGTGACGTTAGTCAGAGGCTTCGCCGACGCCGTAGGCTCTAACCTTCTGGGTCCTGGAAGGACGGGGCTTGCATCCTTTCGGGGTCGGTTAGCGTAGCGTTGCGTCAGCAATGCTTGATGGAAGATTTTTTGGCTACGCACATCACGCAAGTGCGGGCTTACACTGCGTTTATGGAAAACGCGCTTATTGACATCTTCCCTCTTCCGTCTTCCTTCAACATCCTCCGTTAGCGCAGCGTTACGTTAGTAAAAGTCGGTCATAGGATGGGATTGCTTCTCGTGTTTTTCCAACCCCGACTTACCTAAAATTAATACCCAACGGTGTTCTTGGAGCAGTTCCTTTTATTTTGTAGTCACATGAAGGTCATGCTCTCGTTGCTGATATTTAATATTTCGGTCAGCCAAAGGATTGTCATCCTTGTTACCAAGAATACGTTTATTCAAATTATCGCTCTGCGGGTCGATCACCTCAAATGGAAACAGAACGGGTGGAATTTTGCGCTGTCTGTGTCGCCATTTCAACCACCAAGCAAAAGGGAAAAATGGTAATACGATATTTGGTAAACCACTAAAAATTAAGTTGTCAATGATATCTTTGTTCTGTTGGTAAAATTCCTTAAGAGCTTGGAATATTGAACTTCATACAGACACAGAAGTTTGAAGTAATTACAAGTACTATAGTGATAGTAGCGAAAAACTACACGATCGCGTCTAGCTAATTAGGACTACTTAAAAATAATTAATCGCGCCATATGTTTCGACTCGCTCGCTAAATTTATTCCCATGCTAAATCTATTCCCATGTAGTCCGGAGCGCTTCATAATAACTTGAATAATATAGACCCGACAACCAATCACAATCATCCATTGACTATTGCACCTCATTTGATTTTCAGGTCAAGATTAACTCTACCTTTAGTTCCATTTACATTTACCCAGCAAAATTGAAAATTCTTCACTTCCCCAACTTAACAAAAATTTATATTTGGGGACTTCTACCAACTTATATTGAATTTAAAGTTAAAAAAAACCGCTTGCGATCGCGAGCGTTTAGTGTCAATTGAAAGTATCATATACTTGATGCCTTAATTTTTTAAAAGAGAAAAGAAAGGTCAATTCCCAGTGCTTGCGATCGTCACAAAGTGGCAAATAACATCGTAAATAACGGCCAGATGTAATAATTGAGTTTTAAGTAATACTTGAAACTTCAATAATTTTACGCAATTTTTGTATTATCCAAAAACTCAAATTTAATTTCTAAACCCGCTTACTTTTTAAGTGTATAGACGGTGTGAATTATTGTAGTGTTAGCATATCATGCTGAGTTATCAGAAGGAGAAGATGTATATCGTCTTAAACCGATAGACTACTAACAAATAACTGTTCCAATAACTAAGATAATTTGGTAGATAATTTTGTTTTTGCTGTAAAATTTTGCCTTATATAGTTCCATGAAATATGTATAAAACTATACTGTTTTACCCAAAAACCTGATTGCTAAAAACCTAATTGAACTTGGTTGAAGTTTATCTATCATGTTATTCCAAAATCAATATTTACTATAAGAAAAAACTTTAGTTATATAAAATGTAGTGTTCAAACCAGTTCTAATGATTAAAGTCAATCATGAGCAAGCGTAAAATTTTCAAAACACTCAGTTTAAATTTAGAACTTTTTCATCTTCAATCTTATACTTCCTTCGATCTAGTACCAGATCGAAATATTATCCGTATTGGTAGAGTTAACGAAGAATTTATCCCGGAAATTAACCTTTCTAAAATAGCACACGCAGACGTAGTATCAAGAATTCATGCTGCAATTAAAATCCAGGGTAATACCTACTATTTAGAAGACCTTGGTAGCGCTAATGGCACATTTCTCAATAATGTTCCCCTTGAGCCCAATAAAATTTATCCCCTGAGACTCGGGGACAGAATAGACCTTTGCCGAGAAAATAAAGTAACATTTATCTTCCAATATAAACAGCAGTATCAGCCAGAGAATATTGCTCCGAGTTCAACCATAATTCAGTCCAAACCTCCTGCAACATCATTTTTGTCATCAGTAGATCCAAAGATGAAATTTATTGGTTTAGCTATGATGGTAGCCGGAATAATCATTATTTCTTCCAATATTAGGATTGGTATTCTTGTCAGTATTCCCAGCTTACTTCTATTAATTTCCGGAGTCGTTTTACTACTACAAAATAGAATTAATCGTAATTGGGGATGGCTTCCAATTGCGATCGGAATTGTCATTATGTTATTTACGAATAATTTTCCTGCTCCGGTAAATTTACTCGCAATTTTAATCTCATCAACCTTGTTATTTGTAGGACACCAACTCTATACCAATGGCAAAGTTCTTGACTATGATTTGAATCGAATCAAAAGAATGTTTAATACTAAACGCCATTAACGCCATTAATTATAATTATATAAAATTTAGCTATAATTATATTATTTTATGAGTGCAGAGTTTAAAAATCTAACTCACGTAGGAAACAAATAGTATAATTTTATAGTATCAAATCATCTATATTTTACTGAATGTAGTCCTGAAAAATTAAGTCCGAAGTCAGATTTTTTTACAATTCATAGTAATTGCCTGATCGGGTAGTTAATATTTGTATAGAAAATGTTACAAAACCGCTTACGAGCTAGACTGCTGGTACTGAGGAAGATAACACATGGGCGCATCTGAAAGAGCGAGAAGGGTGGCGATCGTCGGTGCTGGTTTTGCAGGGGTAGAAGCAGCCAAAACTCTAGCAAAAAACGGTGTTGATGTATTACTGATAGATCGTCATAATTATCACACCTTCATTCCCATGCTTTATCAAGTAGCGACTGCTGTACTCTATCCTCATCAGGTAGTTTATCCATTGCGACGCTTGTTTCGGAATTTTCCTCAGGTACGTTTCGTACAAACAGAAGTCGAAAAAATTGACTTTGAGCGTCAGATTATCCATCACAAAGGTGTGGGGATTAATTATGACTATTTAGTAATTGCAACAGGTACTCAAACAAGTTATTTTGGCGTACCTGGTGCGCAGGAATATTCCCTATCCATGAGGACTTTACCAGAAGCGATCGCACTGCGGAATTGGATATTTAGTAAATTTGAAGAAGCAGCTAAAACTATTGATATAGAAAAACGTCAGCGACTATTAACCTTTGTAATTGTAGGTGGAGGACCAACGGGAGTTGAGTTAGCTGGTGCATTAAAAGAATTACTCGATAGCACCTTAAGAAAAGACTATCTTTGTCTCAACCCTAAACAAGCCAGAGTAATACTTCTGCAATCAGGAGAAGATTTATTAACCAGCTATCCCCAACATTTAGGGAAATACGCTGCAAGATTTTTACGCAACTGCGGAGTAAAAGTTAACTTTAATTCTAAAGTCTGCAAAGTTACTCAAGAGGCTGTACATTTAGAAGATGGAAACACTTTATTTACTAATACAGTAATTTGGACAGCAGGTGTTCTTGCAGCAACACCTATTATTAGACAAAGTATAGAAACTGCCGATAGAGAAAAAGTTATTGTCAAACCGACTTTGCAAATTAGCCAATATCCAAATGTATACGCAGTTGGCGATCTATCATATGTAGAATCACAAGGACAAGATTTTAATGGCGTAGCACAAGAAGCTATTCAACAAGGTAGAACCGCAGCAAACAATATTGTGCGGGAATTAATCGGTAAATCACCTCAGAAGTTTGCATATTATAACAAAGGGCGCTTGGCGATTGTTGGTCGTCATGGGGGAGTTGGAAAAATAGGAAAGTTTACTTTCACAGGTTTCCTAGCTTGGTGGATGTGGCTTTACGTACATCTTTTCTATCTTCCTGGAATTCGTAACCGCATGGGAGTCTTATTCAATTGGCTCAAGTGCTATTTCGAGGGAGAAGGTGCGTCCAGAATAGCAATTAATAATACCACTTGTAACAATAAAGATTAAAAAATCCAAAAAAAATTGATCTTAAAAAAATCTATCTAGGAAAATAAGATTTATAAAAAATAAATAATTTTACTTAATCGAATACTGTTTTCACTTTAAAATTTCTTTGCATTTAGATTTTCCCTACATTTGAATATTGCAAAATGTTGCAAAATATTGCAAAACTTGTTATCTAAACTAGGTGTGCACTATGGGTTTCAAAAAATACCTTCCCCTACTTGGTCGAGCTTTCCTCGCAGCAATTTTTCTGAATTCTGGAGTAGGTCACATATTTGGTTTTGCAGGACTAACCAAAATGATGACTGAACGAGGATTACCTGTAGCTCCTCTCTTGCTTGCAGGTAGTATCTTTTGTCTTTTAGTAGGTGGACTTTCCATATTGTTTGGTTTTAAAGCACGTTGGGGAGCAATTTTACTGATTGTATTTTTAATCCCTGCAAGTTTAGTTTTCCATAATCCCGTTGCAGATCCATCAGAACTTAATAGCTTCCTCAAGAATATTGGCTTGATTGGTGGAATGTTGTTTATTTACTACTTTGGTTCTGGTCCTGTAAGTATTGATTCGAATGAAAGCAGTCAACCCCAAGCATATGTTTCCCCATCCGAGTGAACATTCATAAAATGATAATTATTGCAAAACAGGGGTATTTAATACCCCTTTTTTCATGGAGAGAACATAAAAATAACTACAGAATTAATAATGCTACTTTCCAAATAGCCTTTTTAAGCCAATCTCCATAGGATATATTGAGCCATATTCTTTTAATGTGAGATGAGAATTATTATTCCTTATTTAGAAGCGAATCCAGTTCTGCACGTAAAGCCTCAGTATCTGCAACCCTAGCTACAAGTAAATTATTTGTTCCTGCATCAGTTAATCGCGATTTCCAATAATTAATAGTTTCAGAGTTATTCATCCAAAATTTTATTACCGTCGTAACTACTTCATCCTTATTCCAGCCCCATTTTGGTAATACAGGTTCTACAGACTCTAGAACTGCATCCAAAGAGCAAATGTGACTCCCTACATATTCCACCCCTTGAGGATCCGAATTGTCCCAAGATTGTTGTTGATGATGAAAAAAGTGCAATATTGACGAAACTCCGACAATATCAAAACTGTATTTCATGCTGCGACTCCTAAATATTTATCTTTTTTGTTGCGAGATAAACTATTTTTTTTGCACTCAAATTTATTTATTTTTCTCTATTATCCCTAATTTAGAGTGACATAAAAATTAGCAATTAAAGCTTGTGAGTGCTAAAAAAAATATTATTTATAACTAGCACTTGATGGCTATGAGTACTATTTTTTTTTGAAATTCAAACATTAGCAGATAAACCGATTGAGTGCTAATTAATTATTCATTTTTATATTATTATTATGGGATAATTTGACCAATATAAAAGTATTAGATATTATTTTTTATAGAATCTTAATTCATTTAGCTGAAGTTTGAAAGGTGAATTCGCAGCAATAGTTGCAGCCTGTCTGTGGGCTGTAGCTTCGGCGATTTATAGTCGTTTAGGAGAGCGCATACCCGCATTACAAATCAACTTAATAAAAGGAATTGTTTCTATAATCCTGTTTGTAGTTACAATTTTGTGGAGGAATGAATTTCTTACTAATATTCCTCTTCTTCCCTTCTGGTTATTGTTACTTAGTGGTGCGATCGGTATAGGTTTAGGAGATACAGCTTTTCTGAGTGCAATGAATGCATTGGGAGCACGTCGTACGTTGCTAATGCAAACACTTTCCCCACCAATAACAGCAATATTGGCGCTGATTTTTTTGGGCGAAAATTTAAAAATAATTGCTTGGTTTGGGATCGTTTTAACCGTTATCGGAGTAGCTTGGGTTGTTACAGAGCGTACGACACAATCTAGTGACGATATTTTGGACGAATCACAACAAAGAACAGAAATTAATTTGCGTAAAGGTATTACTTTGGGGTTTGTAGCAGCCTTAGCAAATGCAATTGGAGCAGTATTTTCTCGTATTGCATTAAGTAATGAAGATATTAGTATTAGTCCATTATGGGCTGCTTTACTACGATTGAGTGCTGGTGTGATAGTTTTGTTTCCTTGGTTATATTTGCAAGCTCGGAATTCCCGAAACAGAACAACATTAACAACTCCCTATTGGAAATCACCGCGAATTTTGGCGGTTGTGTTTTTTGCAGTTTTTTGTGGAACCTATTTGGGGATATGGTTACAGCAAGTCGCGATTAAATTCACTGCAGTTGGAATTGCTTCAACATTATTACAAACAAGTCCAATATTTATTATCCCGATCGCAATTGGAATGGGTGAAAGAGTCAGTCCAAGAGCAATTTTGGGTGTATTAACCTCATTGGTGGGAATTTTGGTTTTGTTTTATTTGGGTTGATAAAGTAAATAGCAAGCAGAAATAGAAAAATCTATTTAAGATTATTTTTTGATTGTAGGGGCGCACCGACGTGTGCCCTGAGTGTTATTTTTATTATTGGAAGTCCCTAATCCCAATGAAATCTTGAACGTATTTCGCGGCAGTCCCCATTCTCAGCACAGCGGAATGGGGAAGGATAGCGCGTCAATCAAGGGGGTTCAATGCCCCTTTGATTGACAATCTCCTGATAACTTCACGGATTACATCTGATTGTGTTCTTTCTGTTAGTTGGCAAAATTTCGTTAAATGCTCGTACTCCCTGTCTGATATTCGCGTAGTTACTTGTTTCATAGTTGTCGATATGCTTTCAATTTGCTACTATGTAAGAGTAACATACAGGTCGAGTGTTATGGCTACCAAACGAATTACTTTTAGACTTTATCCGTCAAAAACTCAAAACGATAAGATGCATTACTGGCGTAGGTTACACAAAGACCTGTATAACGCTTGCGTTGAGAATCGTAGGACTTCTTATAAAAAATTTGGTAAGTCTGTTGATTATTACGATCAGCAAAATTGTTTACCAGAATTCAAAGAGCAGTGGGAAGAGTATAAAGAACTTGGTAGTCATGCATTGCAAGACACTGTTAAACGTGTTGATTTTGCATTCAAACGATTTTTTAAACTTAAATCGGGATATCCAAAATTTAAAGCCAGCCGTAGATATAAAGGATGGACTTATCCTTGTAAATCTGGTTGGAAAGCTTGTACCAACGGGAAGAATGGTTATCTGAAAATCACTAACCTGGGTAACATCAAAATGCGTGGTCAAGCGCGTGATTGGGGGACACCTAAAACTTGTACAATTATTTTTAAGCAAGGTAAATGGTACGCTTCAATCACTGTTGGTTGCACACCTACCCGATATCAGACTGATAAAGATGCAATTGGTTTAGATTTTGGTACTCACCACGCAATCGCTGACTCTAATGGTGACGTAGTGAGTAATCCGCTTATTTGTTAAAACTGCTCAGAATAAAATCAATAAAATTGCTAAAACCAGTCGTCGTAAGCGTTCTCCAAACTTTAAGAAAAAAGTTAAAGCTTCTCGTCGGTGGAAAAAAGCAAATAAAGCTGTAGCTAAAATACAGTCAAAAGTAGCTCGTCAAAGACAAGATTGGCAACACAAAGTTTCTACACAGATAGTTAGCTGTAATAGCCTGGTAGCAACTGAAAAGCTAAGTCTTAAAGGGATGACCCGCAAGTCAAAAGGCAAGAATAAACGTCAAAAGTCTGGTTTAAATAGGTCTTTGCTCGATGTTGGTATTGGTAACTTAAAAGATTTGATCGAGTATAAAGTTACCGAAGCCGGAGGGTTTTACGTGGAAATCCCAACCAGAAAAGTAAAACCATCTCAAACTTGTCCTAATTGCGGTCATCAGAAAAAGAAAACATTGTCTGAGCGAGAACACCATTGCGTTCACGAAGTGCGGGGCAAGAAATGTGGATATCGTTGCGACAGGGACGTAGCGGCTGCAATGGTGATGCTTAATTATGCAAGCGGAAAATGCGGTCTTGGGGTTTCCCCAAGTGGAGCAATTTTCCAAGACAGGGGTATGGAACGTGCCTCTACAGACGTAGATGAGAAGACCTCTACTTGGTGCGGAAGCTATGACCGAAGGTCACGCTCCGCTAACAAGCAAGTCGCTCAAATGAAGCGTCAGAAACGTGTTGCTTGCCCGCACGCTAATGCGTGAACAGCCGTAGGCGGCAACGCGTAGTTCATTACAAGTAAAATTATGCTCAAATAAAACTGTTATGTATTTTTGATATGTATCTTTAGTTTGAGGGTTAATATAAATGATACGGGGGCTAATTATTTGTTTACTAACACTGCTATTAACCGCTTGTAATAATACTTCTATTGGACCAAGCGCCGATTTAGTGCAAAAAGCGATCGGATTTAATTTGGAACATACCCAAGAGCAACTCAGTGAAAAATTGAATTTAGATACTCGGGGATTTGATATCAATCATCTCCATATCGATCAAAGAAAACTGTTTAAGCTAGATAATTTACCGACTTATAAGCTGAGTGGGACATACGATCTGATTTTCAAGTTACCAGAACGGGAAATTACTCAAGCTCAGAAATCATTTAATGTCTACTTACAACTACAGAAAGAAGGTAAAACTTGGCGTTTACTGGTTCCTGAGAAAAAAGAAAATGAAACCCAAGCAAGTTGGTATAGTTACTTGATTTCAAATTTTTAATCAAAATAGTCAGCTTATTATTATTACTTATTATTTTTATTACTTGCTATTTATTGTTTTTTATTTCGAGCCAAGTATTATATTTCTGAAAATTCTCGCATGTTCGAGTTTTATCGCATATGCAACAATCACTTATAACTTTGCTGAGTGACTTTGGTCTTCGTGATGAGTATGTTGGTGTCATGAAAGGAGCGATCGCCCAGATCGGTCCAAGTTTACGAGTAATAGACATAACTCACCACATACCACCACAAAACATAGCTGCTGGTAGATTTTGTTTGATGAATGCTTATCGTTATTTTCCTAAAGGAACAGTTCATGTAGCAGTGGTAGATCCGGGAGTCGGAGGAAAAAGACGAGCAATAGCTGTAGAAATTGCTGAAGGATTTTTTGTAGCTCCGGACAACGGTTTATTAAGTGGAGTAATCAACCAAAGTGGAATATACAAAGCTGTAGAACTTACAAATCCAAAGTACTGGCGTACTACTGTTAGATCGCAAATCAGTAATACTTTTCATGGTAGAGATATTTTCGCACCCGTGGGCGCACATCTTGCAAGTGGAGTTCCCCTAAAGCAACTCGGAGAAGAAATCGATCCAGCAAGTTTAATCCAGTTGGAATTACCTAAATGTAGTAGCACGAAAAATGGGTTTTTAGGTTGTATTCAATACATAGACTATTTTGGTAATTCAGTAACTAATATTCCTGGAAATTACCTGGAAGGTAAAAGCTGGAGTATAAGTGTGGCTGAAAAAGTCATCAAAGGGTTTGATACTTATACAGATGTAATGGTTGGAGAAGCAATTTCTTTAGTTGGTAGCCATGGTTGGGTAGAAATTGCAGTGAATAGCGGTAATGCTCAATTACAACTGCAAATAGAATTGGGAGATTCAGTAGAAATATTTATCGAATAATTTCAGTTACCAGTCAGGAGTCAGGAATCAGGAGTCAGAAGTCAGGACAGACCGCGCTTACAGCGAGCAGGAGTCAGGAGTCAGAAGTCAGGAGTCAGGAGTCAGGAGTCAGGAATCAGGAGTCAGGAGTCAGGAGTCAGGAGTCAGGAATTAAGAGTAAAAATTACCAATTACCCATTACCCATTACCAATTACCAATTACCCATTACCCATTACCAATTACCCATTACTCATTACTGTGCGCAATACCTACGGTACGCTGACGCTAGCTGCGCTAACATTACTTATTACTCATTACTTATTACTTATTACTTATTACTCATTACTTATTACTTATTACTCATTACTTATTACTTATTACTTATTATTCATTTTTTTCTTCCCAATTTGGTCTTTCTAAATATTCTGGGAGAATAGTATCGCTATTTCCAAATGCTGATTCTATTTGTGCTTGTTCTATATTTTCAGCTCTCGTTAAGTCCGTACCAGAAAGATTTGCTTCGTCAAGTTTTGCTTTTTTTAAATTAGTCCCAACCAGATTTGCATAGCTGAGATTAGCTTCACAAAAATTGGCTTCAAGTAGATTTGCTTCAAAAAGATTAGCTTCAGTAATATCAGCAGTACTAAGTATTGTTCCTTCTAAATAAGCTCCAATCAACTTACACGATCGCAAATTCGCACCAATCAAATTCGCTCGATAAAGATTGGTATCTTCCAAGTTAGCTTCTCTTAAATTGGCTTCGTAAAGCATAGCTTCTTGTAAGTTTGCTTCGTAAAGTGTTGCGTCCTGCAAATTAGCTTCGTAAAGTAAAGCCTTTTCTAAGTTAGCCTTATGAAGTATAGCTTGCTGTAAATTTGCTTTTCTAGCGATCGCTCCTGTTAAATTAGCTTCATAGAGACTGACTTCTTGCAAATTAGTTTCGTACAAAACTGCTTCTGAAAGGTTCGCAGCTGTGAGATGCGCACCGGAAAGATTTGCTCCATAAAACATTACTCCTTGCAGATTAGCCCCTGTAAAATCTATGTATTGCAAACTAGCTTCTGTAAGGTCTGCACCTCTTAAATCGGTGTTGCGCAAATCTATTCTGTGATTTTCTAGATTTGTTTCTAAATTAATCCGTCCAATTACAGTTAAAGCAGCTTGAATATCTGTAGGTATACTAGAAAATGAAAACTCCTCAATAACTTCATCTAACTCTATTATGGGAGCATTTTCTCTGATAAAAGCTGCAAGAGTTTCTAATATTGTCCAAGTATCATCATCAGAATCTTGAGTAATTTTTTCTAATGCATAAATAGCTCCTAATCTCGTTTCTATTTGTTCGTGACCCAAATGTTCAATTGCACTAGAGAAACGAGAAATATTTTTTTCTAAGTCAGACTCAACACATTTACACTCAAATTCAATATTTTTATTTATATTAAATTTAGAAAGAGTGGATTTTCCTAAAATATTTTTATCTTCAGACAGCAATATCAATAAAATATAGAAACCACTAATACCAACTATAATACCTCCAAAAATAATTGTAGTAGCCGCTAATGTGTGGAGTAGATATTTAATACTTATTCCCGAGTACAGATTATCTTGATAAGATAAAATTAAATAAATAGCAACAAAAACTGCAACAAATGTCGACCCAATAACAAATAATAAATCTCTGACTCTTTTTGTGCTACCATCTGTTTTAATAGCAGACATATATTGAGTCATACTCCATTGATTTACAACTATTCCAAATTATCGTATTAATTTCATAAAAAATATATTACGCAAATAACGATTGGAATAAAAAAGTAGTGAATTAGATACTAAAACCTATGAAATATAATTAAAGTTATATATATTACTTCAAACTAAAAAATAAACATAAAGATAGATAACTTTCAATTTATACATGATATGGGTTATTATTATGTTATGTAAATTCATAATTGCTTTTGTACATACAGAAGTTTCACTGTGCTTGTATTAATAACCGATAATTTATTCAAGTAATTAAATTTATAAAAAAATATCAAAATGATTTTGTATTTTATATGCTCTATAAATAACAATTTTATTACAAGTTAAATTAAGAGAACCTGTAGAGATATTTACGATACATAAAATTTAATTCTATTGAGTTTTAGTTATTCAAATGTCATAACTAGAAAGCTCTATTAAATTTAGATCTGGGTCCCGAATGTAAACAGATGCTATGACTCCTGTTGCTCCAGTTCTCTTCACTGGACCTTCAATAATTTCTACTTTGTTCTTTTGCAGATGATTAATGACATCTGACATAGAATTGCTGACTATTAAACATAAATCTACTGAACCTGGAGTTGGTTTTATTGCGTGTGGTTTAAATTCTTGATTTAATTGGTGCAAATTTAGTTTTTGATTGCCAAATTTTAGCGCGAATCTCCTATTAGCAAATTTTTCAACTTCCATTCCTAATACTTGAGTGTAAAAGTCACAAGTTATTTGAATATTTGCCACTGTTAAGACAAGATGGTCTATCCTATCGATTTTCATTTATTTTTTACTATTTTCAAATCACTATTGCACATACAGTGACTCACTTACATCAAGAAATATCGCAAATTATCAAAAGCTAGAAACTGTTAGGCTACTTCATCTTAGTTAACAGCAAAAAACAGATCCTCGCTGAGGACATATCACACTTATGAACCCATTTTTAATCTTAAGATTTTGTAAAAAATTTGCAGAAAGTACGAGTGACTTCATCGCTGAATCACTTGAACACTATGATATTACTTACTTCCAAGTCTCATAATATTTTCAATTTAATGGTACTAGGTGAAATAAAACTTTATTAATATTTGTAATTGTTTACAGTTAACTAATTTTTCTATGTAAGTTTGTAAATATATTTTGAAGTTAAAAATCTCGGTAATATACACTGATTTTTAATAGAAAACATTGGGATAATCAAAAATGTGTTTGGCAAGTCCTATCATTCATGAATTTTTTGTTGCTATTTCCTTTGTTGCTTGTATCGTAGGTTTATTAATACTTTGGGAAAATAAATCAGAAGCAGAAAGTTCTGAAGACACAGAAGTTATTCTGTTTAGAATGAGTTTTTCTTATTGGCTTGTCTACTGTTTTGCTTTTGGAATTGAAAAATTATTTTTACCCGAATCAGAAATAATAGTGACAACTTTACGAATTACGACTGCTCTGTCATACTTCTTAACTTTTTCTTGTATTGTCAGTTTACCCCTACACAGATTCGCAGTACATCATCAAATCGAAGAATAGACGAGCAAAAAAACTCCGTATCAGAAAATGTAGCATTACACATGAGTCATAAGCTTACAACTCATAGCTTTGATGCGTCTACGACAAACATGACTTACCAATATTCTAACCTTATTACGTAGTGCGATAAAAAAGAAGAAAGCAATAATTTCTACCTCGCGCAACATAAAATATAGGCTAGGTTGAACATCAATTACCAATTACCAATTACCAATTACCCATAAGCAACTTTCAATGTCGCATAGCGATCGCAATGGCATTTTCTAATTCACCTTTATCTAAAGTTGTAACTATAAACACCTCTTGCACAGTTTTTCCTTGCCGCGCGATCGCTTTAAAGCCACCCCGGATGGGAACAGATACTCGCAAGAGCATTTTAGGAGCATGACCCTTAACACGCCTAATTTCTCCAGGAGTCACAGTTTGAATTCCATCATGTTTACATAATCTTTCGAGGATGGGAATAAGACCGTGGAGATGGGTGGAATGATTCCAGACAAGTCTACCATCCGTGGGTTTGCTCATAGGATTCTAAGCGGCTTCCAAAGGTGCCATAGTTAAACCAGCTCTGCGTAATTGCTGATGATAAAGTTCCGCCGGTTCCTGCGGTCCTATCCATACAATTGCTTGTCCTTCATAATGCACCTGATTAGTCAGTTCCCAAGCCCGATCGCTAGTCATAGCCGGAATATACTTCATTAAACATTGAGCCACATGGTCAAATGTATTGAAGTCATCATTCAAAACAATAACCTTATAATTGGGGTAAGGCTTCTGGGTGACTTGACCAGATCTTTCAGGAGCAATCGTTGGAGCCGTCCCCATTCCATAAACCACTGCAGAAAGTCTTTTCACCATAAAACAGTTAGCCAACAAATCTAATACAACACAAGTAAATAGTTTAGTCTAAAGTCCACTATATATTTGATGGCTAATGTCATCTTTTTGTGGACTTAAATTGTCGGTTGAGTTTAACAAGTTTTCCAAAGTATAACAACTTTCGTTTCAATGTCATAAGTCTATTTTTTAATGGAAAAAATACAAACTATTGAATTCTGCTGATTTTGAGTGAATTAAATCAGTTAGTTCAAGAATTTGTACCGCACCAAAGAAAAAATAATTTTGGAAAAAACCACCAACTAATAGTCAACAGTCACCTATTAAATTCAACTTCAACCGACAATCGACAACTATTACTACCGCCAATCATCCCATTTTTCGTTAAAAATTGAAGTATCCGGGAACGCAGTCGGATTATTATTTTGATTTAAAAGACGTTGCAATTCAATCAGTTTCGGTTCAATTTTTGGTAATTCATCTACCAATTGATAAGGTGCAATATTATTTTTGAGTGCAAAAGCAGCAGTTGTACCTGCAGCAGCACCAGCAGACCATTCAAAGGAATGAACCCTATAAGCTGCAGCTGCAATATGACTAGTAGCAATACTTTTGCCAGCTACTAACAAGTTATCAATTTTTTGAGGAATCATTGCCCGTAAAGCAATTTGGAATGGGTAAGCTTGTCCTGCACCCCGACGTTCACCCTTACGTTCTGTATTTCCAGCTGCTTCAGGGGGACTTTTGGTCATACAAGGATGAAAGTCAATTGCATAGTGACCAATACCAATTGCATCGGGAAAAATAGTAGAACGGGTTCTTCTTGCGACACTACTTGGATCTTTTCTTCCAAGAATCACAGAAGTAGTTTCCAATCCTGCTAATGCAGTTCTAAGGCTGCGATAGGTGCTAGGTGAAAGGGTTTTACGGTAATATTCATCGTTGTAATCACGGCGAGAAATATCAATTTCCCAAATCATAAAACCTTTGGAATGTCCCCAACTCGGGCGTCCAATAATTCGTCTTCCTTCCCGCATATAAGGATATTTGGACAAACCATGAGCAGTTCCCATGGGAGAATTTAAACCAGAAAGAAAACGATGGTTGGGATGAGGTTTTTTCACACCTTCACCAAGTTGGGAGTCTGTAGTTCCCGCTACTAACCAATAAAAATAACCTAAAGAGATTTCCTCAGCTTTACGTAGTGCTTCAGTTCGCAATCCTCCTTTCCAACCACCAGGTACTAATTGTCCGGAGCTTTGAAGTTGTTGGCGAGTATAAATTAAGTTATCTTGGGAAGTCCCTGGACGATAATCGTTACCCCAAGTCCAGTTTTGCATTGAGATATCGCCGGGTGTGGGAGTACTAAAATTAATCCCTCCAAATGTCATTTGTGCTCCTTGTTGGGGGCTCCAAATGCGACGATAGGTAAATACTAGGGGAAAACTGGCGAGTCGCTGTAATTCATAACTGTAATAAGGGGAATACTGCATGTAAAATGGAGGCATATCATGCTTCTGGGCATTTTGAGTCGCCTCCATTGCAAAAGTGTAGGTAAAACCTTGGGTGCAGTAAGGATCGTTACTGATACTAGAAGAAGATGGTTCTAAATAGGAACGCTCATCAATTCCCAAACGATAAGGAACATCTGCTAAACCAACTATCTCCCCAGTTTCACTTGCATCAACGATGTACCAATTGGGGGAATTGCTTTGTTTTCGTTTTGGAGTGAAGCGAATAATTGTTTTAGCAAACTTAGAAGAATCATCGTAGTTATAAGCATCTTCAATTGTTTGGGACAGGGGTGAAGTATTCAGAGGTGCTGCACCTTTTGCTGGCTTATGTTGAATTGCGATCGCAGCATTAATAATTTTTCCATCTGAAGTGGTTTCTAAGTCTTTAATTACCGTATTTGGGAACCACCTTAATTTACCCCGACCCTCCCTGGCGGCGTCTTTGAGCATTTTATTTAATACTTTATGACCATCACGGGGTAAAAAACAAGAATCGCTTACCCAGCAATCACCAGGGTTGAGTCCGCCATATTTATCTTTGATTCGTTTGCGTAATTCTAGATAACCTCGTGAGTAAAATAACCTTCTTCGCTGAGTGGGACGTTCGTCCAATGCAGAGGTACCTTGAGCCGAAATTTGCCCTCCTACCCAGTCAGTAATTTCAGTGAGACAAACCCTTTTCCCTGCTAGTAATCCTTCGTAAGCTGTCGCAACCCCAGAAAGTCCGCCACCAACAACAAGAACATCGCAATTAACAGTTTTATCTGGTGTCCTTGGTGGTGTTGCAATTGCTTGGTAAGGTGCAATAAAAGAAGGTGCAATAAAAGATAGTAAAGTTGAGCTAACAGTCAATAAAGACAGCGACCGTTTCATCTTCATTCAATTCCGTTCATCTCCTACAATAGTCTTTGAAGCTACCATTGTGTGAGTGCCGAAAGCAAGTTATTTGAGATAGATAAATAGTAGGTTAAATAACATTCCCAATGTCAACCCTACATGGAAAATCTGGCGGATTAGACGTATATCCTTCAAAACCAATGGGACAGACCACTGTGCATCTAAATCAATTAGGGAAACTTTGAATAAGTTGGGGAAAAAATTAAAAACCGAGTGTATTTATAACCAGCAACTCACATTATTATTTAAATAATAATTATTTAAATTTTAAAAATTTTGCTTTTATGTCTTTAGATTACTCTGGTCGAAATCTACGGGGAAAATCATTTAAAGGACAAAACCTGACGAACGCTGATTTTAGCCATGCAGATATTCGCGGCGCAAACTTTACCAATGCCGTTTTAAAAGGTGCAAACTTTAGCCACGCTAAGGCTGGGTTACAAAAACGTCAAGCGATTTTCTTGGTGCTTGTTTCGTTATTGCTCGCAGGTCTGTCGGGATTTTTATTTGCCTTTAATGGTTTCTTGGCATCATTCATGTTTAATAATAAAAGTTTAGAGAATCAAGTAATTAGCTGGCTTACGATAATAATAACAATAATCTTCTTTGTCGCTGCAGTTCGCCGAGGAATACAATTTGCTTTCGGAGCGGGAGCCCTCACCGGAGCCGGAGCCGGAGCGGGAACCGTCGCCCTCGCCGTCGCCCTCGCCGGAGCCCTCGCCGTCGCCCTCACCGGAGCCGGAGCGGGAGCCCTCACCGGAGCCGGAGCCGGAGTAGGAACCGGAGCTGTCGCCCTCGCCGTCGCCCTCGCTCTCGCCGTCGCCGGAGCCATCGCCGTCGCCGTCGCCCTCACCGGAGCCCTCGCCGTCGCCGGAGTCATCGCCGTCGCCGTCGCCCTCACCGGAGCCCTTACCGGAGCCCTCACCCTCGCCCTCACCGGAGCCGTCGCCCTCACCGGAGCCGGAGCCGTCGCTATCGCCGGAGCCCTAGTTAGTGCTTACATTGGTTGGCGAGCAATGAAAGGAGATGAAAAGTATGCTTTTATCCGTAATATTGCTATTGCTTTTGCGGCGTTTGGGGGTACAAGTTTTCGCAATGCCGATTTAACTAATGCTAATTTTACTTCCGCTACACTAAAAAATACTGATTTTAGAAATGCTACTTTGACTCGTACTTGTTTAAGAAATGTTAAAAAACTTGACTATGCGCGTCCAGGTAACACTTATTTGAAGTATCCTCAACTCCGTCAGGTACTAATTACGGGAAATGGACGTCAGAAAAATTTCGAGCGTCAAAACTTGCGAGGAATTAACCTGCAAGGAGCAGATTTAGTAGATGTTAGTTTGATCGGTGCTGATTTAAGTAAAGCTAATTTGCAGGATAGCGATTTATCGAGAGCAAAGCTAGTCCAAACCCAATTAAACGCAACGGATTTTACAGGCGCTACACTTACCGGGGCGTATATTGAGGATTGGAATATTACTACTCACACAAATTTTCGTGGTGTCAGGTGTGAGTACGTTTATATGCGTCTCCCCACCGATGATAACCCGGAACCTTGGCGCAAACCTGATAACAGGGAAGAAGTATTTGGGGATGGAGAATTTGGGGATTTTATTAAACCAATAGTTGACACCCTCGACCTTTATCATAATCAAGGTGTTGACCCCAGAGCGATAGCTATTTCTTTTAAAGAATTAGCAGAAAAGAACCCCGATGCAGATTTAGAACTCGTAGCAATGGAAAAACGGGGAGCAGACAAATTTTTAATCCGCGCCAAAGTCGCACCGGAAGCAGATAAATCTGAATTAAACCAGCAATATTTTGAAACTTATAATTATCTTAAAACTTTGTCTCCAGCAGAGCAGAAACAACATTATTTAAATCAGCTATCAGAAAAAAATAAAGAAATTGAACTAAAAGATAAAGAAATTGGACTACAACAAAAACAGCTTGCTAGTTTTGAAAATATGATAGGAACTGCATTAGGTCATCCTCATTCTACTGCTACTGATATCAAAACAATTTTAGTATTAGCTGCCAATCCCAAAACTACCTCACATTTACGATTAGATGAAGAAGTACGAGAAATTGATGCTGGCTTGCAAAGAGCAAGAAAGCGAGAAAAATTTGATTTACAACAACGTTGGGCGGTGGGAGTTCGAGATATTTCCCAAGCTTTATTAGACTTTAAACCACATATTGTTCATTTTTGCGGTCATGGTGGTGGCGATGATGGTTTAGCATTTCAAAACCAAACTGGACAATTACAGTACGTATCTACAGCAGCACTGGCAGGATTATTCGAGTTATTTAGCCCAAAATCTAACCAGAAAGTTGAATGCGTGATTCTTAATGCTTGTTATTCCGAAGTACAAGCAACAGCAATTTCCCAACATATTCCCTACGTAATTGGAATGAATCAAGCTGTTGGAGATCAAGCCGCAATTGAATTTGCAGTGGGTTTCTATAGCGCCTTAGGCGCTGGAGAATCAATTGATTTTGCTTACAAACTCGGATGTAATGCGATCGCCATAGCCGGAATCCCGGAAAATTTAACTCCCATAATTCATGTAAAGTGAACACAGCAAAAGTCAAAATTTTACCTGAGTTAGGTACGGTGGTCCGTCCTTACTGCTTGCTGCGCTAGGCGCTAATGACTTATGTCCTAGGGACACACTGCGTTTAATATCGTGTCCGGTAAAACACTTGCGATAAGGTTCGTAGTAGCGCTTTAGCGCCAATATATTTACTATGACGCTAAAGCGCTACTACAAACAAACATATTTTTTCGTAAGTAATTAAGCGGACATGATATAACTTTTGACTTTTAAATTTTGACTTATGTCCTACGGACACCGGGGATGAAGACCACCTTGGGTACAAATATAAGCCAATTGTCTGGAACTCAAACTATTTTTCACTTGACTAAAGTCAACTCCCTTAACAACTGCTGATTCAGAACCCGTAACCGGTGTTTGAACAAAATCATCAGATGGATTTTGCCTCTGGGGGTACAAAATAGCTCCTTGAAAATCTGCTCCTACTAGATTTGCTCCTCGCAAGTCCGCATTCTGCAAATTAGCATTGCGCAAATTGGCATTTTGTAAATTAACGTTTCGTAATCTTGCAGTAGTTAAACGAGTTGCGCTTAGATTAGCATTACTGAGATTTGCTCCCTGGAAATCTGTGGATGATAAATCTGCCCCTTGCCAATCTGTTTTTGTTAAATTGGCGAAGGAAAAGTTTGCTCCCGTTGCAATTACTCTACCCAAACGCGCTGAAAATAAATCCGCATCGTTGAGTTTTGCATCTCCTAAATCCGCCCCAGTAAGACTGGCATTTTCTAGCACTGCACGTCTTAAGTCTGCTCCTGGTAATCTTGCACTGCTCAGGTTTGCTTCTACCAAACGAGCACTAGATAAATTAGCCCCTTGGAGATTCGCACGACTAAGATCCGCACGATTCATTAATACGCGACTGAGGTTAGCATTACTAAAATCTGCTTTTGTCAATTCAGCTTCGCTAAAATTAGCTATCCAATCATCAAAAGTATTCCAACGACGATCTTCCCCAGGACCGCGAAAACGACTACCTCGGAAACTAGCTTGATTTAAATTTGCATATTTAAAGTTGATTCCCCATAGATCGGCTCGATCTAAAACAAGATTAAAGAAGGAAGTTTTCCCCGAACCACTTTGACCTAAATTAACCCGATTTAAATCGATTCCATTTGTTTGACCGTTATAAACGGCTAAAATTCTATTAATAGCCTGTTGGTTATTGTGTAAGCTAACTGTTGGCGATTCTTGAACGTTCGAATTATCGCCATTTGCTGAATCTAATTCTTTAACAAGAGATCGATTTTGGCGCAATAAGTGGGGTATGGCTTTCGGTCCAATTAATTCCAGAGAACGTTTAATATTATTTAGTAATATAGGTTCGTTTTCTTCAATCAGTAAGTTAACTAAATATTTAGTTGCTTGTTGGTCATTAAGACTTCCCAGCGCTAAAATTGCCTGCTGGCGTTCTCTTAAAGAAGTATTTGATTCTGGGTTTAATTTTTCTCTTAATATATCTAACTGGCGTGCATTAACATTGAGATGTGCGCGACGATTTTTTTGAGCTTGGATATAAACTTGAGTTAATATAAGTGTTGTTAATACGGCAGATATACTTATAAGTGACACTAAAAATAAGGTCAAGCTTGGATTTTGCCGCATCCGTCGCCAGAGGCTAATTTTTTTTCTCGGTTCTGGTGTAATCACAATTGACTCGATTGCTGCTTCTTCATCTTCTTCCAACAACTGAGACTTAGTAGTAGTGTCATCATCTAGCAGCCCAGGTGTGAAGGATTGATGCGCGTCTATAGTATATGTTCCTGCAATGTTGTCATGTAGTGCCCGTTGTCGTTGTTTGCGCCAAGGAAAGCCACTACTTTCCCCCAGTATCATTACACTTACCAAAATTGTAAAAACACCTAGGTTCGGGAAAAGCAAGCTGTTTCGCCACAATAAGTAAGCAACAGATACCGGTAAACACCATTTACCAATACATTCTCGCATAAATACAGCTTGAAAACCTGGGATGCCACCATCTTGTTTGACGACCTTGACAGCAAACCAGCGCTTCGGAGTAGTGCTACCAGTTTTGGCTAATAAATATAATTGCCAACCAGAAACAACCACAGGCGCGATTAAACTTAAGGTCCATAAAACATTTGTCCCCCAAGCGACATTAGTAACACCCAGACTCACAGGAAGAGCCAATGGACGTGCTACTTCTCTGCGCGCGATCGTCACTGGAGGATTGAGTGGTACTCGATTCATATCACTTTTAGCATTGATGTACGCACCAATACCAAAAGGTATTAACCCACTGACAACTACTATGGTAATTTCTGCCGTCCAAGCCAAAAAACGTCTTGTTTTTAGGGGGAAAGTACCTATACTGTCCTGCTCAATTCCGTGACTTGAACGATTACCAGTTCTCCTTGTAGCTGGAGTTGCCATCAAACGATTCCCTTTCAATAATATCTTGATGTGTTATTGCCTACGTTCAATATTGTTCGGCACAATAAATTTGTATCCTAGGTATGCTAGCACCGCCAATAGCGTAAAGGCGATTGCAGAAGCTACTAACTTTAAAGCTGCTTCTAAGATTGCAAAACCAAATACCACTAAAACACTTACAACTCCTATTTTCTTGATTCTGGATAGAGAACCAAACCAAACAAAGAATTTTTTCACGGGCGATCTATGATCTGAAGAATCAGTTGAAACTATTTTTGGCAATGGGGAAGGGTTGATTGAAGAAGAATTAACTTCCGCTTCTAGTTTTTCTAAGCGATACTGTAAATCGTTTTCATGTTTGGAATTCATTAATACCAGTCACCTCACATAAAACATTTGTGACATCAAATACCAGGATTCTGACCACAATTAATAGTAATAGTTTGTGCGATTTTATTTAAACTATTTGTTTTATATACAACTTTGTCTTGAAAAGTTGGTTATTTTTACAATTATTTTTCGTTCTATACGATCGAAATATCAAAATACTGCTATTATTTATATTTCAAATTTGCTATACCTATTTTCCCAGTTATTTTCCCAAAAAGATAAAACTTTATACATTCTTTTTTGGAACTACAAATTATTCATCTCGTCTGCAAATTATGATTACTCATCCAGACATCCTTCTATCAAACCTATTCAAATAAATCTATTCGAATAAATTTAAAAGTATGAAAACATGAATAAACCGGTTCATTCAGCAGTTTTAATCGCAGTCATATCTACTATTTTAAATCTTATCAGTAGAAATTCATCAAGTGCACAAGTTATCAGACTTGATTCTCAACTGAAACCAGACCCATTAGTTGTCAATGGTAAATCAGGTGGCGACCGGAATAGTAACTGTGGTTTCATTACTGCAAAACCCAATCAAATTATTCAAATCGCAGAATCGCTACCTTACTTACGATTTACAGTTGAAGGCACAGGAAAACCAACTCTATTAATTGAAGGTCCTGGAGGGCGCTTCTGCGTATTAGCAGATAATTATTCTGGGGATAAGCCAGAAATATCTGGTTACTGGAATCCTGGTCGGTACTCGCTTCACGTCGGCGATATATCTCAAGGAGAGTATAGCTATACACTATCAATCTCGCAACAAAAAACACCCAAGCGATAAAGCATGAATGATGAATAGATCTTACTAAGCTTTCTCATCATTCACGACTGTTCATTCTTCGGATGGGGTAGAAACTTCTACTGCTTTGACATCAATGGTACCTTCCGGCGTTAAACGCTGAAAATGTCCTTCTTCTACAACAAGTTGTTCGCCACAGTTGGGACATTGTAGCTCTGTTTGCTTTAAGCTAGTCAATTCGTAGGAACAAACAGGACAATTGTCGGTTACTAAACTGCGTTGTAACCACCAACGCAAGCCAAAAAAAGCCAGGACGGGTGCTAGCAATAAAAATCCAAATAAAATCAACAAAGAATTTACTAACCAACCTAAGCCCAAAGCACTCAGTAACCAAATAATGACTAGAAGAGTCACCCAGGGTCGGATGCTCTGAAAATTCAACTGTGAGGTTTTAAAGCTCATTTTTTAAGTATCTTTCTGTTCTCCTTCTAGGATAACGATTTTATGGGTTAGTCATAACCATTTCCTCGCCGTCAGTACATTTTTTGATGATTTTTAATCATCTCAAATTGTAAGAAAATCAGAATATCTAAGTAATTTGCCTTATAACCAGATAATAAATATTTACTTAACTTCGACTGAAGATTTAGGGAAAAGCTGCAATTGCAGATGCTTTTGAAAAGCAGTAATACCAAAATTTGCGATCGCTTCTTCCCGTAACCATTGACCTTGAGAGCGTCGATCCTTTCCTTGTAAAAGTTCTATACAAGCTGCAGCAACTGCATTAGGGTCGCGATGGGGGACTTGCCATCCCAGTCTACCATTTTGCAATGGATCGGCAGAACCATCGGCATCGCCAGAAATTACCGGTATTCCACAAGCCATTGCTTCCAGATAAACAATACCAAAACCTTCTTGGGAAGGCATAACATAAGCATCTGCGAGTCGATAATGCTCTATTAATTCTTCTGTGGGAACAAAACCTGCAAATACCACTCGATCTGCAACACCCAAATCTTGAGCTAGCTTAGCTAGTCTTTCTTGATCGTCACCACGACCAATGACTAAATATTTTACTTCTGGAAATACTTTTAATATCCGGGGTAAAGCTCTAATGGTGACATCCACACCTTTGTAAATATCTCCAGACCATAGTCGCGCAACAGTAGTTAATACTTTGTTATTGCGCAAACCATATTTATCAAGTAGTTTTGGATCCTTGACACCGGGCGTAAATTTTTCTGGATCAATTGCGCAAGGGACCATTTGTATTTTTGACGGATCGATATCATTTGCACTACAGATGTTGTCACGACTATAGCGACTAATTGTCCAAATTTTTGCAGCGCTTGCTAAAGCAGATTGCGATCGTTTAGGGAGGGGTTCCCATACTTCTTTACCATAGGTCAAAACTGTATAGGGAATACTCAATGGCTGGCAAAGGCTTTGAACTAATACTGCTAAGTTAATATGACCGCAAAAAACATGTTGAGGTCGTTGTTTTAATAGATATTGAAGTAAAGCCGTAGTGATTTTTAATCTTCCGATTTGAGGATATCGACTGTTAAAATAATAAAATTTTAAATTTTCAGATTTATAAGGATTGGGACATGTAGAATCATCTCGCAGTAAAAATACATCTGCATGATACCCCGTATTTACACTAGTGTAAGCCCTGAATATATCTTTAACATAAGATTGAATACCACCTTCGCGCTGGAAAATTTCTAAAAATATAAATAAATGTTTGGGGTCGGAGTTAGTAAATTTAGCAGCTTGCTTTCGATAATTTCTTAAAGTTTTTTCTACTTTACTAGCTAACATATCTTTTTATATTCTCTACACTGGTGTCATTACAGTTTTTTATATTAATTTCCAAATCAGTTTTAGTACTTTCCTGTGGATTTAATTGATAGTAAATATGTTCTACTAGGTGATAAGGTCAGGACATTGCTAAATTCCAAAACCTATAATTTTGAGGTTTTTGCAATTTATTTTTTCAAAATAACTTCAAATAATTGAAGTATCCAATTGCTAATGCCAAATTTTAACAAGAACAAATATTGAACTCGAATGCTGACTTCACTAGATTAAGTTTTTTTTTTAATACACTTAAGTAATAGTATTATTGCGGTCTTAGTTTTTGATTATGAGAAAAAGACAAAGAAAATATTGATAGCTATTCTCCAGCCTTTCATTGCGGATTATGTATAAAAAGAAAATATAGCAACCGATAATAAAACACTAACGGGACTTAGACGTTTTTTTGCTCGAAAAACATCCTCAAAGCCTTATAAATCAATGTTTTTACGCCAATCAGTTGCTTTCTTAATATATTTGCTTTTAGCCAGCGCCACGCCACGCTAAGAGTGATACGCAAGGGCTTTGAAGTTAATCTTTTGTCATGACTGGATTTGAGGCTTTCTCCTGCCTGTTTTTTGTTTAAGTCCCGTTAACATTACCGTAGGGGAACACGTCGCATATCTCTAGATAATTTATCTGTTCGCAAGTCAAATAGGATTACTATCGGTTTGAGCATTTATGAATGTCCAACCTAATTGCGCAGTGCTATAGTTTGTAGATTAATAATTCAGTAAGTTTAATTTTAATTTCTTGCAACTTACTTTAGGCAAGTACTCATTCTTATCATCATTCATGCTAAGCGATGACAAATTAATTTATTGACTCCGATCTAATTCTAATTACACGGTTATTTGGCATTGTAATTTAGACACAATATCATTCCGCTAAACCATACTTGACGATTAGCAAGCAATTTCTGCCATCTGTACCGCGTTCGTATGCAACGCGATCCACTAAGCGTCTAAGAAGGAACCAACCATACCCACCCACCTGTAAAGTGCCAGGTTCTGGTTCGGCAATAGCATCTGGATTAAAAGGTTTTCCGTGATCCCATATTTTGATCTCCAACCTATCGGCCCATAAGCAAAGATCGATATCAATTTTTGTTTCTGGTGGTAAGGCATGATGGGCATGACGAACTGCATTAGTAAAGCCTTCTGCTAAAGCAAGATTAAGGCGATACAACTGGCTTTCTGACCAACCAAGTTTTAATAGATTTTGCAAACAAAAATCTTCAAACCATTGTTGTACTTGGTTGAGATACTTAAGTTCACTTTTTACAGTTAGATGGTCTTGCTGCACTATGCTAAGCATTGACCGCAATTAAAATATAAATGGTAAAGAAGGTTTGATCCTGTTTTAACCTATCGATTTCATATTTTGGAAAGTTATTTAAATCCAAAATCTAAATTCAGAATAAATGCATCCTAAATTATTAAAATTGACGCCTGTTAAAATGTTTCAAAAGCATATGTGTATTTTGTATATGCTTTTGAAACTTACAGGCGTCAAACTTTTATACCATAAAGACTGAATTTAGAACAGCCCAAAGGTGAAAGATTTATCAATTGGGAAGGTTGCGCCAATACCTAACCACAGAGTAACTAGGGTTCCAAATAGGAACACTGTGGTTGCTACTGGGCGACGGAATGGATTTTGGAACTTATTCACGCCCTCAATAAATGGAACGAGAATTAGACCTAAGGGTACCGCAGCCATCAACAGTACTCCTAAAAGTTTGTTAGGAACGGAGCGCAAAATTTGGAATACCGGGTATAAATACCATTCCGGTAAAATTTCCAAAGGTGTAGCGAAAGGATTTGCTGGCTCTCCTGTCATTGCTGGGTCTAGTACTGCCAAAGCTACTACACAGGCAAAAGAACCCATAATTACTATGGGAAACACATATAGTAGATCGTTCGGCCATGCAGGTTCGCCATAGTAATTATGGCCCATGCCTTTCGCCAGTTTGGCTCTTAAACTAGGATCGCTCAGATCGGGTTTTTTTACAGTTGCCATCTTTAGTAACGTGCTCTCCTACTAAGGTTTAGTCACAGAAGTCTCGGTTCGTTAGCTTTCACCACAGCCTTGGCGTAAAGAAGCATCCGGATAAAGTTATTTTCCTCATCAATGATGTTGGGGAGAAACTTCATTCGCAAACTTCGCTAACATTTCAAAGTACTCAGTAGTACCTTGGATGATTTTCGCCAAATTTTCGGTGACATCTACAGTTTGACTGTGGACAAAGGTTATTACTGTTGTGAGAGTTTGTTGTCACAAGTGTAAAACAATTGTCTTTTGATTGAAACTGAAAATTATTGCTAAATGTTACCGAACCGCTGAAAGTGAAAATTACAAAGGACCAGAGATACCTTGTTTGCGGATCATTAAGAAGTGGATCAGCATAAATACTGCAATCAGCCAGGGCAGTACAAAGGTATGGGCACTATAGTAACGGGTTAGAGTTGCTTGACCAACACTAGAACCACCACGTAACAGGTCAGCAATTAGAGTTCCTACTACGGGAATAGCTTCTGGTACGCCACTTACAATCTTCACCGCCCAGTAGCCAACTTGGTCCCAAGGTAGTGAATAACCGGTAACACCAAAAGAAACGGTGATTACGGCTAGGACTACACCACTTACCCAAGTTAATTCACGGGGCTTTTTGAAACCACCAGTCAGATAAACACGAAATACGTGCAAAATCATCATCAACACCATCATGCTGGCAGACCAGCGGTGGATGGAGCGGATTAGCCAACCAAAATTAACGTCCGTCATGATGTACTGTACGGAAGTATAGGCTTCTGTCACAGTTGGCTTGTAATAGAAAGTCATTGCAAATCCAGTGGCAAACTGGATTAAAAAACACGTTAAGGTAATTCCACCTAGACAATAAAAAATATTGACGTGGGGAGGTACATATTTGCTGGTTACATCATCAGCAAGCGCTTGAATTTCTAAGCGCTCTTCAAACCAGTCGTAAACGTTGGCCATACAATCTTGGTTTCCCGAAATAAAAATGCGGTTGATAGATCTCCCAATATTTAAGTTTATTGGGATTTTAGTTATCAGTTTTTTGACTGATTGGCTGAGAAAATGTGAAAGTATTAAGAATTCTTTCACACTCTCATACTTACATAAAAAGAGAATTTATTGCTGACTTCGCACCAGCAGCCAGAACTGGCAACGTTATGGGCAAAGCCTGAAATTTTCAGAGAACAATGCAAATTGTCAACTAGTTGAAGAAACAACTTAATTAAAAATTATGCGTCATTTCTATAAAAAAAGTAACATAATCGAGAGATAGATTGCATCACAAAAAGGTGTTTACCCTTTTAATGGGTCAAAATTGGGTTAAGAGTTGTAAGAAAAATGGGGTTCATGCACAAACAAGTTTTTCGGGCTGGATTATCGCTGCTGTTGGCGTTTTTGCTCGCTTTTTGTAGCTTTTGTCAACCAGCGACAGCTTTAAGCGAGGAACAAAGATTAGTATCAGAAGCTTGGCGGATAGTAAATAGATCTTACTTGGACCATACATTCAATCATCAAAATTGGGCATCGGTAAGAAGAAAAGCTCTTCACAAATCTTTTCCAGATCGAGAAGAAGTTTATCAGACAATCGGGCAAATGTTAGCGAGTCTTAACGATCCTTTTACCCGTTTTTTAAACCCAGCGCAATATCGAAGTATGATATATAACACTTCTGGGGAGTTGACTGGTGTAGGACTGCAAATTGCCCTACATCCTGATACTGGGGAGATCGAGGTTGTTGCTCCTATCGCTGATTCGCCCGCAGATAAAGCCGGGATTAAATCTCGCGACCGCATCCTCGAAATTGAAGGAATGTCAACAAAAGACTTGACTTTAGATGAAGCTGCTGCCAAGATGCGCGGTCCCATTGGCTCGGTAGTAACTTTATTAGTGGAGAGAGATGGGGAACAAGCCCAAGAAATTAGTTTGGTGCGCGATCGCATCGAACTCAATCCAGTCATCGCAAAATTAAAATCATCACCTGATGGATTGCCAATCGGTTATATTCGTCTCACTCAATTTAATGCTAATGCTTCTGCTGAACTCGCTACAGCTATTTCTAGTTTGGAAAATGAGGGAGCCGATGCCTATATCCTCGACTTACGGAATAACCCTGGAGGATTGTTACAAGCCGGTATTGATGTAGCTCGTGAGTGGTTAGATTCTGGTACAATTGTTTACACAGTCAATCGACAAGGAATTTTGGGTAGCTTTGATGCTTTTGGACCAGCATTAACTGATGACCCCTTAGTAGTTCTAGTAAATAAAGGAACTGCAAGTGCAAGCGAAATTTTAGCAGGTGCGCTTCAAGATAATGGTCGTGCTCAATTAGTCGGCGAAACCACTTTTGGTAAAGGTTTAATTCAATCTTTATTTGAATTATCTGATGGTTCGGGTATGGCGGTAACAATCGCCAAATATGAAACCCCCAATCATCGGGATATTAACAAGCTTGGAATCGAGCCGGATGAAAAAATTGAGTCAAAGCAAATCTCTCGCGAACAAGTAGGAACCCCAGCAGATGTTCAATATCAAGCAGCAGTAAAATTATTGACTAAACAGTTAACGATCGCAGGAGCAGCTTAGATTTAATCAAAATTTTTAGCGAGTAAAAATTTTAAAGTGAGAAACGGGGTTATTCTGGTTATCTGCCAATTAATATTTTGGCTTTGATAACATGCAGCAAGTATTCTAACTCTTTGAGAGTTGTCTTAGGTTCAATAAAAAATTCGATTCAATCTACCACAATTCTTCCCTTCTACACTTAGGAAACCACTAAGTTTTACTAGGGGAAGAATTATTTTTTGGGGAAAATCATTTGTCTCCCGGTAAAAATAAGTTTTTATACAACCGCCTGCTTTAAAAGCAAGTCAGAAATATCCAAGTTCGCTAATTCGGGGTAAGCATTACCTATAATTCGCTTACCTCGAAGATAACCAGTATTCGCGCCCGGCAAGATATATTGAAGAGTAGAAGATGTAAAACTTGTTTGTAGGGCTTGAACGCTTTTTAACTGTCTGGGCCAATGAAAAGTTTTGCTATTACGCAAGGGAACTGGTTTTCCTTGCTGGTTGGGGAGTAAATGACGCCCGGAAAACAGTACGCCACCAAAGTCTTTATAATACAGGCAAGAAGAACCTGGAGAATGACCTGGGGTCCAAATTATCCTAACCTGGGAATTAATCGTTAATTCTTGAGAAAATGTAGTTAAATTCACAGATGGTAGTAAATAAGCCTCTTGTTCTTGAATAATCACCTCGCACTCAAAATTTGATTGAATTTGAGCAGCTTTACCAATTGCACCGCGATGAGTGATAAAAAACCAGCGGATACCTCCATGAGAACGTAAAAAATCTTCATTCCCCTTATCTGCTGCGGGACAATCGACAAGAATATTGCCGCCTTTTTCTAAAATGAGATAAGAAGTCCCACCCAAAGTGTCCCTGTTAGGTGAAAAAGCAAAAATGTTGTCGAAAACAGCTTGTGGTGATTTTGAGATTTGACTGGACTCTTGAGATAAGGGAGGCATAAGTAAAATTAACTTGTGAAAAAGATTGAATTGTGAAAAAAATTAACTGGTAAAGTTCAACTTGTGGAATTAAATTGCAAACAAATTTGCTGGTAGCAATACATCATAACTTTTAAAATATCAATCTAAATATCAATTGATGCTGCCATTAAAGATCGAACAAAAGAAAATAGAGGTTTGTGTTTCTGTCGATAGTAAACCTTTTACTACAGATAGATTTTATTAGTCAAAATTTTTTTCTTTATCACCTTTTCAAAACAACCCAATTTCAAATGACATTTTCGTTTATCTTATTTCTGTTTTTATTCGGATTATTTACTTATCTGGTGATGCGACAAAGTGTTGCTAGGGTAACCAGAACACCGGTCTGGCTATTATGGGTGGCATTAATGTTACCCGCAGTAATTTTAAGTGCAATATCAACAACAACAAATACATCGCTGCCAGAAATATTAGTTTGTTATTTCGTTGTCAGTACTTTGTTATACTGGCTTTTATTTCGGTGGGGGCGTATACCTCCGAGCAATGACCAAAATCAATCTCAGGAATCAGCAGAAAAACGAGTAGCAACAAACTCTACCGCCCAAATAACACCAGTGCGTCCTATTGAGAGATTAGAAGAGACCCAGTTGCGGAAATGTTTTCCCTGGTCTATATACTACGTTCAAAATATTGAGTATCGACCCCAAGCAATTATTTGTCGGGGTCAGTTGAGAACCGATCCAACTAAGGCTTACCAACAGATAAAAGCTAAAATCGAAGCTGAATTTGATGATCGCTTCTTGCTGATTTTCCAAGAAGGTCTTAACGGTAAACCAATCTTTGTTTTAGTCCCCAACACTCAAGCTGCTAAAAATGTTTCTGGCAAACCGGAAAAATTGACTAGACCGGGGATGGCTCTGTTATTGCTCTTGGCGACTTTAGTGACTACTAATTTAGTGGGAGGAAGAATTGCCGGCGAACCCACTTTATTTGGAGGATTACCTTATGCTTTGGGGTTAATGACTATTTTGGGTACTCACGAACTAGGTCACTATTTCGCTGCTCGTTGGTACAAAATTCGTACTACTTTACCTTACTTTATCCCGATGCCTCTTTTCTTAGGAACTTTTGGGGCATTCATTCAAATGCGCGGTCCAGTTCCCAACCGCAAAGCTTTATTTGATGTAAGTATTGCTGGACCTATTGCTGGATTTATTGTAACTATTCCCATACTTTTGTGGGGATTAGTGAATTCTTCGGTAGTTCCTTTTGGGGAAAATGCTGGACTTTTTAATTTTGATGCTCTGAACCCCCGCGATTCAATCTTATTGGGATTATTTGCTAAGTTAGCTTTAGGAAGCAGCCTAACAATAACATCAGCGATAGATTTACACCCCATAGCTGTTGCAGGATTTTTAGGATTGATTGTTACAGCACTAAATTTAATTCCAGTAGGACAGTTGGATGGAGGTCACATCGCTCATGCCATTTTTGGACAACGAACATCAATAGTTATAGGTCAATTTGCCCGTTTATTACTTATTCTTCGCTCCTTGGCTTGGAGACAACCAGAATTTTTCTTATGGGCATTAATTTTGCTATTTATGCCTTTAATTGAAGAGCCTGCTTTGGATGATGTAACTGATTTGGATAACATGCGTGATTTTTGGGGATTACTAACATTAGTATTACTAATTTTAATTGTTTTACCATTTCCCCAATTTCTAGCAAATTATTTGCAAATTTAGACTGTCAAATTTAGACCATGGTGTGGCTTGAGAAAAACAGCAAATATCAAGCCTTTCAATGATAAAAGCAAACTAATAATAAATAACTATAAAAGCAAATCATATTTTTCCAATCATTAAATAAAAACTAAAAGTAATTTGAGAACATAATCAGGAATTACGTAATGACAACGTAATTACATTCATTTTAACGCGAGCTTAGTAAAACGTTTCCGGCTCTGAAATAGTATTCACGGTAGGTGCGGTCCATCCCAAATAAATGGAAGTAAGCCCCGAAGGGACTCGCAATACCTATGGTGCGCTTTGCTGAGCCCTAAAGTAACGAGTGCGTAAGTCCTAATAATATTTATTCAGGGCTTTCTGAATAAGAAAAAATTGAATTTTATGATACTAAATATTAAAATATTAGGTTTTCAAAATATTTTGCTAAGATTATAAGTTCTATTGAAATAGTAAAGTTTTACCTCTACAGATTAATTTGTACGCGCTACTATGATACTTGTTTTAAGTATTAATATTGGTGATTATGCAAGAATACTTAAGTATTTTTTCTGGTTATGAAGTAAGAGAGATTTTACCACTAATTTCTACTGGAGTTTTAGGATTAATAATCGTAGTAATTTTGGTTCTGTTAACAAGAATTCAAAAAAATATCAATAAAGATAAAATTGAAAACAGTAAATTACTTGAAAAAATTACAGTTCTAAATGAATCAAGTCAAAAATTAGAACGAGAAATTACCCAAGCAAATACAAGTTTAAACTCATCCTATGAAAGTTTGAAAACCCAAATTGAGGCTTTAATTCAAAGTAATACAAGTTTGAAATCAGAATTCGACAACTTACAAGTTGCTCATCAAGCTTCCATTAGTGCTAACTCTGACCGAGAAGAAGTGATCAGTAATATCCTGAAAAGTAACATTGAAGGACAATCAGAAAAACTACAATTGTTAGAAGAAAGGCTAGAAACTGTCACCAAATTAGTTAGCCAGGTAGAAGCTCTTGAGGGAAAAAATTCCGAACTGGAAAATATGTTGGCGAAACTACAGGAAACTAGTCATAATTCCCAGGAGATGATTGCAAACTTGGGTAGTCAAAATACCCATAGCATTCCGGATGAAACACTGCAAAATTTGCAGACATTGAGCGATAAGTTAACAGAAATTGAAAATTATCAATCTCAGATCGAAGCTTTAGTACAAACTACAGCAAATGAGATAGAAACTAGAATCAAAAAGTTGCTAGATGCAAAGAAAACAAGGACAAAGAGTACTAAAAAAGGAATGGGACCAACCAAGTAGATTAATCTTATCGATATCTGTTTTAAGTGTTTATAAAACAGCAGATTAACTTTCAGTCTTTGCTAATGGACGGTTTTAACCGTCCAAATTAAACCCTTTCCGATGATTTCATAGGGATATAAATACTTATGATGCAGAGTAGGATATTTCTTTTAGTCTATGAAAATGCTAACTTTGCCTTTTGAGAGATTTCTGCATCTGGGGGAGTACCACCCATACGAATTTCTGAAGTGAAGGTAGCGATATTTAAACCTAGGGAATTTTGTACTCTACTTACGCGCATTCGGACGTTTTTATGGACAAACCAAATTCGCTCTTCAGTTGAAATTGCTCCATTGTGGATAGTTAAACTTAAAGCTTCATCACTACCCATAAGGTAACGTCCAACTACCGGTCTATCCCCAGTTTTAGAGTGACTTAATAATTTTCCTTCACTGTTATTCTTCTCATCGGGTACAAATGCCAAAATTGTAGAACCAGTATCTTTTTGATTTAATTTAGTGGTATCGTTCCAGTTAATTTTGACGCCAAAAGTATTAGGACTAGATAAAACTTGATGTTGTTCGCATAATCTTATAACTTCTGGATCTGATGTCGCTAGCTTTTCAATAAAAACATCAGATTTACCATCTTGGGATTCCTGAGCATTTAAATTGTGACTGCTGCGATGAGCAAACCATTTACCAACACTTAAATCAAAAAATTCTTCAATATTCATGAACCAATCACCTTATGCGAACTGCTTTGATACAGGATATTTAAACTCGATAATTAACTGAATAATTGCCTACAGAAGGAAGATTAATTAATTTTCTCCCAAAAATACCACTCTATCAATCCAATAATTTAGTAGGAGTATTTTTTTACATAGTCACAATGGGAAAAATTTCTGGCTAGCAAATAAAAATCGAGAAAATATAGCTCTGTGGGTAAATCCTATATTGTTTGTGAATCAGACAAAAAATTGTACTTACGCCATATCAGACTTGGAAAGAAAAGAAAGAATTTCTTTCAAAATCAAGAGTTTCTTCTAAATTTTGTTCCTTGTTAAGTCTTAATTGTGACTTGTGCTTTCTCCAGATTTATCTGCTTCTTCTAATAGTTTCAGGGAAATTGCCGCAGCTTCTCTGACATGAGGATGACTATCTTTTTCTAAGTATTTCAAAGCAGACACACTTTTGGGAGAAGGTAAATGACCCAAAGCTTCTGCTAAACGCTGTCTTACTAACCAATCTTCTGACTGAGCAAAACGAAGAATGTGCTCCAAAGCATCTACCGCTTTAATTTCCCCCAAAGCTGCGATCGCTGCTTGTTGCATGACGACTCGATCGCTATCTAATGCTTGAATGAGTAGTTCGCGAGCACGAATATCTTTTAAATTTCCTAAGGAAACTGCTGCGCTGAAGCGTACTAACCAATTGGTGTCTTCATAAAACACGCGGGATAGATGTTCGAATGCTCTAATATCACCTAGATACCCTAATGCTCCTGCAGCATCTGCACGGACACTATAATCTGCTTCGGATGACAAAACTTCGATCAGCATATCATAGGATTCGTCAGTGGGTTTCAAACCCAAAGCAAATACAGCCATTGCTCTTACTTGAATCGATTCATCGTCCAAAACCTTTTTAATTAAAGGTACAGCATCTTCTGCTGGTACGTCGCGCAAGTTTGCCAGTGCTACCATACGATCGCGTAAATTGGAGCTTTCCAATTGAGCAGAAATTTCTTCTAAACTTAAAGATGTCATTTTATTTTTAATTTTTGATACTTATCTTTACTTTATATGAACATCGCGTTGTAGGTGTTGACGATCGTTTATAGCGGTCGAGAAGAAAAAAGAAAACCCATTATTCGATTACATTTTTTTGCTCATACCCAGCCTTTGATTTCTGAATCTGTAAGGGTCATTTCTAATTTTGCGTACGTACTCACTCACTTTGAGTTGCAATCTTAATATGCTTCATCATCACTGGCTCGCCAAAATCAGCGGCAATAAAAGCTGCATTCAAAGCAATGTTGCGAATATTACCACCAGCCACATTTAATCTTGCCAGTTTGGCAAAATTCAGATCTTGAGTTGGTATATCTTGGGGAAAATGCGCCGCCAAATTTCCTGTCTTTGCTTAGCATCGGGGAAAGGATATTTGACAATAAACATTATAGCTATTTGTATGAGGATATGATCATTTTTAGCCAATCAGTCAAAAACTATGTGATATATGTCTATATTTGACTATATTTACGTTAAAGTTATGCAATACTTGTGCAGTTAATTTGCTTTATCGTAATTCAAAAGATGATTTTAGAATAAAGCAAGATATTACACAAAAAATTATTTGTCCACTATCATTACACTAGCCAAAACTACTATCTGCAAATGTGACCGCTAATGAATTTTGTTACACGTATTCTAATTTTCCCCAAATGTTTCACTTGACTGGATCGGTCGAAATCTACCGAGATATTCTTCATCAATCCGCTTGGGAACAGAATTAATTACCGGACGCAAAGAAATAGTTTCAAAACTGCGATGCATGTATTGCTTGATTTGAGCAGGAGCAATTCCATAGGGCGGTCCTCCGGGGCGATTGTGGGTAAAAAACACCGCTATCATTTCCCCTTCTGGCTTCAAAATAGAATTGACAACGTTTACGTAATCGAAACGCTTTTGAGGGTTGATCGCACAAAAGCAGGTATGTTCTATGACATAGTCAAAATAATTTTCAAACTCTGCAGACAGGTCGAATATATCTCTTTGCATAAACCTTGCTGAAGTACCTGCTGTATCAGCGATTATTTGGGCATCCTCAATCGCTGAAGCAGAAAAATCAAATCCAATCACATCAAAGCCGCGCTCGGCAAATATTAAAACGTCGTACCCCCGCCCACAACCTAAAACTGCTGCACGTCCTGGTTCTGGTGGATTTTCAGAGTGGAGCAGACTTATAAAAGCTGGAGCGGCTTGTCCTAAATCCCAAGGTGTATTGTTTTCTTGATAACGATTTTCCCAATAGTCCGGATTGTCAGTCAATGTCATGAATTTATGAAATAGGCACTAAAATTGTTTTCAAGTAACAAAAACTAGATCTCAAAAATGCATTCCCATGAACTAGACGTTAGCATTTCTTTTTCTAATTCTCCGTTCTCGTAATTCCAGTAACATTTGGGCGTGTTTCTCACGAGTAATAGGGTAAAAATAAGCTAATATCAAGCCAGCAACTAACACTATTGCTGGTAGAGGTCCTATGGATACACGAATTACCTCTAATACGGAATCAGGTTGAATTGGTAAAGGTACATCTAAAGTGGGTTTAATATAACCTGCTGTCCCCAATCTTTGTAAAACAACACTAATGGCAATACCCAAACAAATTTTTTGTACAAAGACAACAAAACTATAAAAAACTCCTTCTCGCCGTTGTCCCGTTCTCAATTCGTCCAGTTCAATTACATCTGGTAGCATTGACCATGGGATTAAATAAGCTACAGAAATTCCTAACCCAGCAATTACGGCTAGAGCGTACATCAATCCAACTTGACCGGGTTGAAGAAAAAATAATCCAATTTGGGCAATTATCCAGAAAATAGTTCCCAGAAAATAAACTGCTTTTTTGCCAATACGTTGACTAATGGAACTCCAAAAAAACAGCATAACCATAGCTGTTCCTTGCACTGCTAGCAGCACTAAGGTTACATGAATTTTCTCCAGACGCATCCAGTTGCTGACAAAGTAGGGGATAATACTAGCAGTCAACTGTACTGCCATCCAAGAACATAAATAAATACCTAGTACGAATAAGAAGGGGCGATTGTGTAAAACTATTTTTATTTGTTCTCCAAAAGACAGGGAAACTGGCTTTTCTAAATTGGCATTTTGTTTGGCAATACGTTGAGCTTGTTTTTTTGTTCCCCAAACGCACAAATATAGTGGTATTATAGATAACAATGCGCAAATACCGCCCAAAAACATGTATTGTTGATTACTGTTATTGGGAAAAATACCAGACAGAATTAAAGCGATTACTAGAGCTACGATACTGCCACCAATAGAGAAAGCAAATCGGAAGCTATTGAGGCTAGTCCGTTCGTTATAGTCTTCAGTCAATTCTGCTGTTAAAGCAGTGTAAGGCAAGTTGACAATTGTGTAGAAAGCGTTAAATAAAATTGAAATTATAGTGTAGTACCAAAATAAACCCCACTGATTAAGATCGGGTACTATCCACTGCAGAAAAAAGAATACTCCAAAAGGAATTGCTCCCCAAATCATCCACGGGTAGCGCCTTCCCTCCTTACTTTGAGTGCGATCGCTAGCAAAACCCACCATCGGGTCATTCACTGCATCCCAAATTTTACCCACCAGTTGGGTTCGACCTGCAAGTATGGGATTTAAACCAGCAACATCTGTCAAAAATGGAGACAAATAGGAAATCAAAATCATGCTTGTAATGGCTGTTCCTAAATCTCCGGTACCAAAGGCTAATTTTGTCGCGAAATTTATCTTACTCTCTGGTTCAGAATCATTTTCAATAAAACTATCAGAAGCATAATAGCTCATAATGTCGTACGCTCATATTAAGATGTATAGTTTTGTTCGGCTTTTTTAATTTTTAATTGTTGAACTTTTAGTTTTTAACTTGTAGTTTCTGAACTTGTAATTTTTGATTTTCTCCCCATGTCAGACCTTTACGTATCTTGGTCAGATTACCATCAAAAAATTGAACAACTAGCTGTTCAAATTTACCAGTCCGGTTGGAAATTCAATCAAATTGTCTGCCTCGCTAGGGGGGGACTAAGAGTTGGAGATATTCTCTCCCGTATATACCAACAACCATTGGCAATATTGGCAACATCTTCCTATAGTGATTGTGGCAAACAACAAAGGGGTCAACTGATATTTTCTAACCATTTAACTATGGCTAGTAAAGAGTTGGGTTCCCAAATATTATTGGTCGACGATCTAGTAGATTCCGGAGTTACGCTCCGAGAAACTATACCCTGGCTGCATAGTAATAGTGAATCTCCGATTGTAGAAATTCGAACAGCCGTAATTTGGTATAAAGATTGCTCGGTTTTCACGCCTGACTACTACGTTGATTATCTCTTAGATAATCCTTGGATTCATCAACCTTTTGAGGGTTATGAATTTATAAATCCGGCAGAATTAGTTGAAAAAACTAACTCAAAACCGGGAGAAATCCTTGTTCCCAAACCCTAAACGGGAAATATTGCCAAGCAATACCCATTTACTCAAAATAGCCACAACCACATTGGTAAGGTTACCAACAACAATATAGACCCTAATGTTAACGTACTTACGCAGAGATTGGGATCGAGATTAAAAGTTTCAGCTATTACCAATGTTGCAAAAGCTGGTGGCATTGCCATTTGCAAAACTATCACTTTTGCTGCTTGACCGCTAATACCAAATATTGGTAAGGCGCTACCTAAGATTAAAGGTATTAGCAGCATTTTGATAGTTAAGCTCGTGGTAACCAAAGGTAGATTATCCCAGGAATTTAACTGACTTAGTCGCATTCCAATTAATACTAGAGATAAACTTATGGCAATCATAGCTGATATGTCTAGAAGGGCGGCAAAAAAGTCAGGAATTGCTAACTCTCGAAACGCTAAACCAAAACCAAAACTCCACAAAGCAGGATTAATTAATATTGCCTTTACAATCTGCCAATTTTCTTGAATACGATCGCTAAAACGGGCCCCAATTAGTACTCCCAAACCGTAAGCAGCAAAGAAATTTCCTAGCAAATCATAAAATAATGCCCAGGCAAAGTAAGAATCACCAACTAAACTTAAAGTCACTGGAAATCCTAAGTAACCGGTGTTTCCAACTATACTAGTTAATATAAAGCTCCCAACAGTTGATTTCTGTAGAGGAGTTTGAGTGAAACATTTTTTTGTTTTTAGAGCAATTAAAACTAAGATTATCCCCAAAAAAACAGCTAAATAGGCAATTATCGGGGCAATCCATACTTCTCCAGATAATTCTGCTTTTCTCAAAAAAGCTACAATACTTATAGGTACACCTACCCAGAAGAGTACTTGACCCAAATACCTCGTAACTTTAACTGGAAGTTTACGTCCTAAGGTAAATCCTACGAGGACTAATATTATTAGCCTAAAGTATAGTACTAGGAGATTATTCAAAATCAGTATTTCTGGGAGTCAAGATGTAAAATGGCACCTATTGTGTCTCTTACTCTCAAGTTTACAATCTTTTATGAAGATACTTAAAAGCAGGAGTAGACCCTTGAATAATGCTGGGTTTCCAGAAGAGCCAGAAAATTCATCGCTTGGAATGGACGGGGATATTCCGGCAGCATTGCGCGATAATCCAGAGCAGACTTCAAAAATACGTCTCACGCCGTTTTTGATAATCAGTTCGTTTGTGGGTTTTTTGCTGCTGGCTACCGTTAGTGGTGTCTGGTTTTTTCTCGTAGAAAATAACAGAAATCCTCAAACAGTTGTAGAATCCGAAGTTACTCCACCTGTTGAGGATGAAAATCCCGAAGACGAAACAAATAGTGATGCGATTCTAGGACATTTTTCTTACCCAGAAGCACCACCGTCGGAATTGATGCCAATTTCTGCCGACGGACGAATTAAAATGCGCACATCTGCTGCTAAGAGATTTAAAGAAATGGCAGCTGCAGCCCGGGCTCAAGGGGTGATTTTAGCTCCACTTTCTGGTTTTCGCTCCGAAAAAGATCAAGATCCCCTATTCTTCGGTACTGCGGCGCGTCGCAATCAAACTCCGTCTGAACGGGCTGCTGTAAGCGCTCCTCCTGGACATAGCGAACATCATACTGGTTATGCGATTGATATCGGGGATGGAGCTGTTCCAGCAACTAATCTCAGTACTAAGTTTGAAAATACTAGAGCTTATAAATGGTTAGAAGCCAACGCAGCAAAATATAATTTTGAGTTATCTTTTCCTCTGAATAATTCACAAGGTGTAAGTTATGAACCTTGGCATTGGCGTTTTGTCGGTGATCGCGATAGTTTAGAAACATTTTACAGGGCGAGAAACCTCAAACCAACTCCAGTATCTCCCTGATTAGGGATGACAAATGCTTCTAATTTATTCCGATTGTAAAAGTTATGAGATAAGTATCAGTGGGCAAATCGCCAACAATACTGTTATTCGAATTTGCTGTTATTTTCCAAATATTAGTTAGTTTGTATTGCAGTTTGGGGATGAACCAAAAAAATTGTTGCCTCTTCTCTTTTCTAAATCTTTGAGATTTCGCTTTAATATTTTGTCAATTCCTCATTATTTCCAACTCTATTTTTTTAAGTCCTTTTTTTAGACCCTTTTTCACATAAATCAAAAATCAATGGTAATGGAATGGGATTATTGAACAAATTTTCTAATATTTTTATATTGAATTATCTAAAAAGTACCCACTACCCATTACCCGTCACCATCTAATATTCAATCCCAGGTTGGGCTTTTACGCCCTGGTCTCGGAATGGGTGTTTAATTAAATTCATTTCCGTTACTAAATCGGCGCGTTCGATTAAGGCTTGTGGGGCTCCCCTACCGGTTAAAATTACATGACTGTTATCTGGCTTTTCTTCTAATCCCGTTAAAATTTCATCAACTCTCAAATAACCAAGTTTAATAGCAATATTAATTTCGTCCAACAACACCAATTTGAATTCCGGATTGCGGATATATTCCCTTGCTTTTTGCCAAGCAGCAAGGGCTTTTTCGATGTCGCGGTCGCGATCTTGAGTTTCCCAAGTAAAACCTTCTCCCATCGCGTGGAATCGAATTTGTTCTTCCCAAGGACCGAATACTTTCTTCTCCGCTGGCTCCCAACCCCCTTTAATAAATTGAATAATGGCTACTTTGTAACCATGGCCTAGGGAACGTAGTATCATTCCTAAAGCTGCTGTAGTTTTGCCTTTTCCGTTGCCGGTATTAACAATAATTAATCCTTTTTCAGGTACAGCTTGCGCCATACGCTGGTCTTGTACTTCTTTGCGACGTTGCATCTTTTTACGATACTGCTCTTTTGTTAAAGATAAATCTTCTCTAATAGATGCGTCGTTGGTTGTTGCTAAATTTTCATCTGTTTTCATAATATTCAAACAAAAGTAACCGTTTCTTAGTAGGAAAATGCAGTAAAAATTACAATCTAACTCAAGTAAATTGCTCTACAGTTTAACATTTTTGTGCTATCCAGTTTCCTGCTAATGGCGGTTGCTAAAGTCTTTATACTCTGTTTGAATAGTTTAAGAATCTAACCAATCAAGTAATCCTAAAGAGTTAACGCTTCCAAGAAAATGAGCTCCCATAATATTGACGTTTGCAAGTATAAGAAATAAATCTATCGGTCTGACACCAATTCTTGCTTCGTAAATTGTGACTCCTTCAGGTCGAGCCAGAGATTTAGCCAAAACAGCAATTACAGTTTGTTCGGTAGCTAAAAAAGCAATAAAGAGTCCCGCTAGACTGACGTATAAACCAATTCTGAGAACTTCGATCACCTCTGCTTTTTGAGGATGAACACTCCTATCGGACGACTCCAGAAGTCTAGCCAAACGTGTATAGCGATAAGCCCAATAAATCCGAAAACCGACAGCCAAAATACTACAAATTGCCAGAAATATTCCGAACCCAATATAAGAATTGTTTGCGTTGCTGAAATTACGACTCAACATCACTAGCAAAATAATAATTCCAGCAGCACCACCAAGAAGTATATGAGCCCAAAAACTAATTCGACCGAGCATGCGAAATACACCGGCAAATTTTTGTTTGCTGGGGGGAGAAGCTGATTTCAAAGGGATTGACATTTTCTCTCCTGATTTAAATTTATTCAAAATTTGAAGGTAATTTATATAACTCCAGCTTGGGTTAAATAATTTTAGTTACCCATCAGTAGCTGAAATAACATAAATATGTTGGTAAATACGGTAATTAATTAACCGTCGTAATCGAGGATTTGAGCTTATTTTTAAAGCCAGTTATCTAATAATTTTTAATGTTCCTATTAATTGTTTCGTTAGTAATTTTTTCTTTAAATTTAAGATCGTTTGCTAAATGGGTATAAACATAACAGCTAACTAAATAGGGTTCCTCTAGTGGGAACCCATAAGTTTTAAAGAACAGACTTAGCCAATGGACAAATAGTATTTACTTCGCTTATTTTTTCTCCTCGGGTAGAGCTGAAGGGTATACGGATGTCGCAACTAGTACTGGTTTATCTCTAAATTCTGCTTCTAATTTTTGCTTTAAACCAGCATCCCAAGTAAATTCGTACTCTTTCTCTAACTCTGCAACTATAAACGGACGCAAAACCCCTGTCGCGACTACTGTTTCCCCATCTTTAACTGTAGCTTTCTTCGAATCGGCAACTAGAACCAGCAAGTCGCTACCACCAATCAAGCGATCCTCATCTAAAGTAAAAGTATTATCACTTTTCACATCCTCGATTTCGCCGGGGACAGCAAGTATTTTGTTATAATACTGACTTGGATTATTGGTAATCTCACCTGGTTTAGGAGCTTGTGCGATTGACTGGGCAATTATTGCTGGCTTACTTTCGTAGTCCACGTAAAGTTGCGGATCTAACTTCAGGTTATATTTTCTTTCAATATCAGCAGCTACAAATTTCCCAACCTCGCCGGTAATCTGAAGTTCAGTATCTTCTGGGAGAGTTGCAGTCTCTCCAGAAGCATTGACGACTAATATTGTTTCGCCGCTAAAAAACTGGTTGTCAGAAACTGTAAATGTGGCTGGGGAAATTTTCTTTACAGGTTCGCTACGAATGGTTACAGTTTTGCCTATCAACTCATCGGTTTTATTGACAACCTCAGACGCCGTAGTATTAGTTTGCTCAGATGCAGTTGTTTCATTCGGCGCGTTAGCTTCGGGGTTAGTATTATTACAAGCTCCGATAAGTAAAGCGGAGAGTGCAACCGCACAAACGCTCGTGGGTACGGTAAACTGTCGCAAATAATTCTTTCTATTTAACATCAAAACTGCTCCTCTTCTTCTTTTTCAACGATGGCGAATAAAACTAAAGTACTAAAAAATTTTCATTTTTTCATATTTTTAAATATGTCTGCACAAACTAAGAAAAAATATTAATAATTTCCTTGTTTAAGTTCGTGAAAGTTATCTAAACACAAAGCAGCAAAAAAAATGAAAAAATCAATCTTTTTTACGGTTTGCATAGAACTTTGATAGAGTGAAAAGCTACTCTTAATATCTCCGATGACTTTTAAAATGACATAAAAAAATGGTAATTTAATTCTGCCTAGGGAGAGATAATAAACAGACCGAAAGAATCAAGATTACTCATTTTCGGCATTAGTACAAGCACTTACAATGACATTGTTTAGTAGTTTAAATTACTAAGTGTATTGAAGCTACAATAAAAGTAGAGGGTTAACTGAAAATAACAGACTACTCCCAATAACCTTTTGCTTTTACGATATGGCAACGACTTTCAGCTAAAATATACCTGCTTTGTCTTTCTGGTATGGATATTTTTATATGGTTATCGATAGTCGTTGATATTATTTAACATTTGCTTGATATCATTAAACTGACTGATATTGTTAAATAACTTCTGGTTAATTAATTGCTACTGTTAGCCCTTCAATATTTAAGCTTAATTTTATATTTATCAAAAATCCTCTCATACCCCAGCCCTTGGGGAAGTTTTTCATTGTCTTTTTTTGTTGCAATTTAATAATTTATTAATTACAGACATAATCTAAAGGAGAAAATGCAGAGTGAAGGGTCGGCAAACAAGCTTCATAATTTTGATCGCTGATGATGATGACGATGATTGTATGTTGACGCAAGAAGCATTAGCAGAAAGCCGACTAGCAAATGCAGCACGTATAGTGAAAGATGGTGAAGAGCTAATGGACTATTTGTATAATCGGGGTCAATATACTGATAAAAAACTTGCACCTCGTCCAGATTTAATTTTTCTGGATTTAAATATGCCGAAAAAAGATGGTCGAGAAGCATTGCGAGAAATCAAAGCAGATTCCCAGTTACGCTCAATCCCCATTATTGTTCTAACCACGTCAAAAGCTGAAGAAGATATCCATCGGAGTTATGATTTGGGTGCTAATTCGTTTATTATCAAGCCGATGACTTTTTCTTCTTTAGTCGAAGTAATGAAAACTATAGGGAAGTACTGGTTTGAAACTGTAAAACTGCCACTATAAGCAGTGAGAGACGAACAATATGAACAACACCCCGATCAAAGTTCTATTATTAGATGATGATGAGGACGATTACATTTTAATTCGTGACTGGTTTGGCGAATTCCAGTCAGATTATTGTTCTGTGGAATGGGTTGACAATTATCAAGCTGCTAAAACTGCTATAAAAAATAACGAATTTGATGTTTACCTTATAGATTATCGCTTGGGTACTAGCAACGGGCTAGACCTATTGCGCGAAGCCCAAGAGATGGGTTGTAGTGCTCCTATTATTTTACTTACAGGTAAAGGCGATCGAGAAATAGATATTGAAGCGATGAAAGCCGGTGCGGCAGATTACTTGGAAAAAAGCCAGATAAATGCACCCTTATTAGAACGTTCTATACGTTATGCGATCGAACGCAAGCAAACTGAGCAAAAAATCCGCGCCCAAGCAGCATTGCTAGATATAGCAACCGATGCAATTTTTGTTTGCGATCTGGAACGTAAAATTTTATTTTGGAACAAAGCAGCAGAGTATCTTTATGGATATTCGAGAGAAAAAGCAATTGGGAAAACGATATCGCAGTTGTGGCATGAAAAAAATTTACAGCAAATCGAAGCAGCCCAAAATACTTTAATTGAAAAAGGTGCTTGGGAAGGGGAATTACACCAAACAACAAAATCTGGTAAAAATCTTATTGTTGAAAGTCGTTGGACTTTAGTCAGAGAATTCGACCATGAATCACAAACTATCCTAGTTGTAAATACCGATGTCACCCAGAAAAAGTTACTAGAATCACAATTTTTACGTGCTCAAAGACTGGAAAGTATTGGCACCTTGGCTAGCGGTATTGCTCACGATTTAAATAACGTTCTAGCGCCGATTTTAATGACTGCTCAGTTACTAGAATTACAACTTAAAGACGAACGCAGTAAAAAGCTATTACCAATACTAATTAATAATTCCAAACGCGGTGCTAACTTAGTTAAACAAGTGCTTTCATTTACTCGGGGAATTGAAGGCGATCGCAGAATCTTACAAATCAGACATTTAATTTGGGAAATTAAACAAGTGGTCAGAGAAACTTTTCCCAAATCAATAGAAGTTTCCACTTACATTCCACAAAATTTGTGGACGGTTTCTGGCGATACAACCCAACTACATCAAGTACTAATGAACTTGTGTGTTAATGCCCGCGATGCCATGCCCAATGGTGGTAAATTGAGTATCGCAGCCGAAAATATGGTTGTTGATGAAAACTATGCTCACATGGATCTTGATGCCCGCGAAGGCAGCTATATAGTAATTAATATTACTGATACTGGAGTAGGTATTCGTTCAGAAATTCTCGATCGCATATTTGAACCATTTTTCACTACAAAAGAATTGGGTAAAGGTACGGGGCTTGGACTTTCTACTGTACTTGGTATAGTCAAAAGCCATGGAGGTTTTATCCAAGTATTTAGTGAGGTTGGTCGCGGGAGTCAATTTAAAATATATTTACCAGCGCAGCAAATTAAGGAGTATCAGGAAGAAGCAGACTTGGAATTTCCCCATGGTAATGGCGAGTTAATTTTAGTTGTTGATGATGAAGATTCAATTCGTAATGTGACCAAAACATCTTTGGAAACTCACAACTATAAAGCCATTACTGCTAAAGATGGAATTGAAGCTATTGCGTTGTATGCAGAACATCGCGATGAAATTTCAATTGTTCTTACTGATATGATTATGCCGTCAATGGATGGAATTACAACTATTCGTACTTTGCAAAAAATTAATCCCACGGTCAAAATCATTGCTGTTAGCGGACTGGCTACAACCGAAAAACTCAATGCTGTAACTGATATCGGCGTCCAAGCTTTTCTTGCCAAACCTTACACCGCTAAACAATTGTTGCAAACTATTGGTAACGTGAAAATGGGTTAGTTATCAGTTAACAGTTAACAGTTAACAGTTAACAGTTAACAGTTATCAGTTTTGGATAATTATTACCCAGTCCCCATATGCCGCTTGCGGCGGCACGCAGTGCTATCCCCAATCCCCATCAAAAATTATGACCGACCATTCTGAATTGTTCGCTACAAATACAGCTTTTTATCGAGCATTTGAGAAAAAAGATATTAAGACCATGAGTTCGGTTTGGTCCCAGGGTACTGGGAGTATTTGTGTTCATCCAGGTTGGAATGTGTTGCGAGGATGGAAGGATATTAGTAAATCTTGGGAGAAAATATTTCAAAATACTGCATATATTGAGATAAATACGGATATTCATTCAACAGAAGTTCGAGAAAACATTGCTTATATTGTTCTCACTGAGAATGTTATGCAGGTAGTAAATGGAAAAAAAATGGAAGCTAAATCACTAGCAACCAATGTATTTGAACTACTCGGTGGTAAGTGGTATTTGGTGCATCACCATGCTAGCCCGGTAGTACGTTGAATATTTGGCGATCGACTAGAAAATTTAGGTAAATAAAATTAAGGGAAGAAATATCTGAAATAGATTTGATTTTTAGTAGCGGTTATGGAATTTAAACAACTTTGGCAAGAATACCGCCATCAGCTGCGTAATTTCTTACTTTCGAAAGTAAAGAATCCTTCTGATGTAGATGATTTACTTCAAGAAATTTTAATTAAAACTTATCAAAAGCTAAATACTTTAAAAGAAGCAGACAAATTTTCAGCATGGCTATTTCAAATAGCACGTAACACATTAACTGATTACTATCGCAAGTCCCATAGAGATACTTCACATCAGGAAATTGTAGAAAAAGCTATATTTACGGATGAAGAATCAGAGCAGTATGAACAAGTCAGAAGGGAATTGACTAAGTGTATTCATCCTTTTCTCCAACAGCTTCCTCCCAAGTATCGAGATGCAATAGAAGCTGTTGATTTACAAGGTATGTCTCAAAAAGCACTAGCTGTTGAACTGCAATTATCTCATTCAGCGATCAAATCACGAGTACAACGCGCTCGACATATGCTCAGAGAACTATTTCAAGAATGTTGCCATTATCAACTCGATGTTCGAGGTAATCTAGTTGATTTCGAATCTAAGTCGGCTAATTGCTCCAGTTGTTGATTCAATGGTATGTTTTGATTTTCTTGTTTGCGTCTTTTCAATAAACTCTCCGTCCATAGGGTTGAAATAAAAAAACATCAACCAATGGAGCCAAATGATGAATAATCAATCTGCTGTTAACTTTTTAGGTGAGCGTCGCATTCATATTGGTATTGCTGTTACCGACCTTGAACGGTCCCAGCTTTTTTACCAAACTCTTTTAGGTGTCAATCCCAGCAAAATACGTTCCAATTATGTGAAATTTGAACCTTCAGAACCATCAGTTAATCTGACATTGAACAGGGTCAAAAATATTTCCCAAGAACGACTTGCTGTTGAGCATTTTGGGATTCAAGTAAAATCAAAAGCAGCAGTAGATGAAGCTATTCGCCGTTTCGATCGAATTGGATTAGAGACTAAGGTAGAAAAACAGACAACTTGTTGCTATGCGGTACAGGACAAAATGTGGGTGAAAGACCCTGATGGGAACAAGTGGGAGGTCTTTGTTGTGCTTGACAACGATGCAGGACAAAGTCACGATCGCGCTTTGAGTTGCTGTACTAACGAAGGATAAAGTTTATCCTGTGCTGGCGAATAGTATTTGTTTATATCCGTTTGTTCGCAAAGGGCGTGAAGAACGTCCTTTTCTCTACTTGTAAAATTCTCTTCTTCTGAGAAGCCATCTCACTGGAAATTGCTTACTTATACCAATTTGGAAAAATAATGAGACAGATAGATTTTGTAGTGCAAGACCCCGGTTATACCAAGTTTTATGGTCATTAGATTGAATTTCAATGGCTTTGTCGAAAGAGGCAATTGCACCATTTAATCTTCCCAAACTATGTAGTGCATGACCACGGTTGTACCAAGCATCTTGAAAATCTGGTTTTATTTGAACAGTTCTGTAATAGGAAGCAATTGCGGGATCTAATTTGGCCAAACTGTGTAATGCAACACCACGATTGTACCAAGCTTCATAGAAATCAGGTGTTATTTGAATAGCTTTGTCGTAACAGGCAATTGCAGGATCTAATTTTGCTAACTTTTGGAGTGCAACCCCCCGGTTATACCAAATTTCGGAATCATCAAGTATGAATTGAAGCACTTTATCGAAGGAAAAAACTGCTTCTTCTAATTTGCCTAAATTTTGTAGCGCAAGACCCCGATTATACCAGGCTTCATAAAAATCATATTGAATTTTTAAAGTTTTATTGTACGAAGCAACTGCATCATCTAATTTTCCTAAATCATAAAGTGCATTACCTCGACTGTTCCAAGTTTCTGCATCATCAGGGTTAATTTCTATTGCTTTCTCAAAGGAAGCGATCGCTAGTTCGTATCTTTCCAAATTACTGAGTGCGTCACCCCGCAATTGCCAAACTTCTGCACAATTTGAATTGATTTCTATTGCTCGATCACAAGATGTGACGGCTTCATCATATTTTATCAACTCATAAAATAAGAAAGCCTGATAGTACCATAGCAATGCATCATCAGGCTGGATTTCTAAAGCTCGTTTGCAAGATGCGATCGCTTCTTCATGTCTTTCTAAACAGACCAAAGCCTCACATCGGAAATACCAAGCACCTGGATTATCTGGATTAATTTCAATCACTTTGTCAAATGAAACTATTGCTTGTTCATATTTTGATGAATTGTGCAGCGCGACACCCCGGCAATATAAGAATTCTTGTTTGTCAGGTTTGATTTTTATGGCTTTGTTAAAAGAAGCTATAGCATCTTCATATTTTTCCAAAAGACTCATTACCAAACCCCGAAAATACCAAGAATCTGCATCATCGGGATTAATTTCTACAGCTTTTTCAAATGAACTAATCGCCAGATCGTATTTTTGCAAAATAATCAGCGTTTTACCTCGTAGATGCCAAACTTCTGCACTGTGAGGGTTAATTTCTAGACCTTTATCAAAGGAAGTATTAGCCTGTTCATATCTTGCCAAACCGTATAGCAACGCACCTTGGTAGTACCAGAATTGCGCATTATCGGGCTGTATTTCTAATGCTCGATCGCAAGATGCGATCGCTTCACCATATCTTGCTAAGTTACCCAAGGTCGCACTTCGGTCATACCAGAATTCTGGGTTATTGGGTTCAATTTCTATGGTTTTGTCTAACGAGGCGATAGCGTCTTTGTATTTCTCCAAACGACTAAATGCTTTACCCCGTAAATGCCAAACTTCCCCATTATCAGGACTGGTTTCTATGGCTTTGTCAAAGGAAGCAATTGCTTGTTCATATTTTGCTAAGTCGTACAGGAATACACCTCGAAAGAACCAGATTTGTGTATTATCAGGGTTTATTTCTATGACTTTATCGAAAGATGCGATCGCTTCATCTAATCTCCCCAACATACCCAATGTTACCCCTTGCAAATACCAGGTTTCTGCATTATCAGGGTTAATTTCTATGGCTTTATTAAAGGATGCAAATGCTTTGTCATATTGTTCTAAATTTGATAGTGCTTTACCGCGCAAGTACCAAGCGCCTTCTTCACTAGGTTGTAATTTTAGGGCTTCGTCAAATGAAGCAACCGCTTGCTCGTATTTTTCCAAACTTAACAGCGCTGAACCCCGAAAATACCAGCTTGAGAAGTCGGATTTTATTTCTATGGTTTTATCGAAGGAAGCAACAGCTTCATCATATCTTTCTAAATTAAATAGTGCCAAACTCCGGGAATACCAGGTATTTCCGTCATCTAACTTTAATTTTAGGGCTTCGTCAAATGAAGCAACCGCTTGATGATATCTTCTCAAATGTAACAGTGCTGAACCCCGAAAATACCAGCTTGAGAAGCTGGATTTGATTTCTAAGGTTTTGTCAAAAGAAGCAACCGCTTCATCATATCTTTCTAAATTAAATAGTGCCAAACTCCTCAAACACCAAGTATTTTCGTCGTCTGACTGTAATTTTAGAACTTCGTCAAATGAGATAATTGCGTCATGATAATGTTCTAAATTTAACAGTGCCTTACCCCGAAAATACCAAGCACTTGCGTGATCTGATTGCAATTTTAGGACTTCGTCAAATGAAATAATTGCGTCATGACAATGTTCTAAATTTAACAGTGCCTTACCCCGTAAATACCAAGTATTTTTGTCCTCTGATTGTAATTTTAAGGCTTCGTCAAATGAAACAACTGCTTGATGATATTTTCCCAGATTTAACAATGCCGAACCCCGAAAATACCAGATTAAGTAGTCGGATTTGATTTCTATGGTTTTATCAAACGAAGCAATAGCATCTGCATATTGCCCTAATTGTGCTAATGCTACACCCCTGGGAAACCAGGCTAAAATTCCCTCAGGATCTATTTCTAAAGCTTTTTCATAGGAAACAACGGCATCTTCGTATTTTTCTAGCCAAAACAGCGTATAACCCCGCTTCAACCAAGCGAAATAGTAATCAGGTTTAATTTCTATGGCTTTTTCGAATGAAACAATAGCTTCTTCATATCGTTTCAGTTCAGCCAACTCATTTCCTCGATCTACCCAAATAAAATCTAGTTCTGGTCTAAAATCTATCAGTCTATTGAAACAAATTAGGGCTTCTTTGTGGCGATTTGATTCCGAAAGTTTACTACCAAAACTATATAACGAAATTAGTATGTCCCCTGAAACTGATGGTCTTTTTGTTAGTTTCAATAAAAAATTCAGTAAAAACTGAATATATTCCCCTACTTCTATTTGCTTACCCTTTCCTTCAATTTGTCCCTCACGGGGTGTGAGAATACGTTCAGCATCAACCAAAAAATTAATTGCTTGGCGAATTCGCCACAAACGCCGCAACCTCTGCCAAAAATTTCCACCCGCTAACATTTGTGCAGTCGGTCCTACGGTAAAACGTTCTAGTAAAATGCCAAATTGCTGTATCAAGTCCACCGCATCATAAATATGGTGACTAGCGGGGTACCTCCTCACTGCTTCCTGATAACGTTTTTCCCAAGTCTTTCCTAAGCTTTCTCGGTAAGTGTTTGGATTCAAAGGTAAACGATCGCTTTTTAACCTACGCAAATTTTCCACTACATTTCTGAAAGTGGCATCGTTACGCTTTGCTAATTCAGGATACTGTTCAGGTTTTGCAGAAATGTCTATATTGTTAACTACATCTGCAAGCACCCCAATAATGGCATCATCTTCTGGAATTGGTAATTCATAACTTTTAAACCGTTGCCAGAGTTTAGGGTATTTATCCCATTGCAGTTGTTCCCAAGGACTTGCTTCTTCCTTAAACTGTGACTGTTTCTCATTTCGTGCTGTAGCAATTACCCTTACTTCTTCTTGACCGCAGAAACTCTCATATTTTTTCAAAGCTTGTAGCAATCGTTCTTGTAACGGTACATAAAACTTTTCTACCGGACTTTTCTCTGCTTCTGGGGATATTTCTTGGTGACTGCGATGCATTTTCCGGTTTAGATCGTCAAGTATAAACAGTAACTTGCGATCAGTGCCAATTTCTGTGGGCATCCGCGCCGGAATATCTAGCCATTCACCTGGCTTAAGGTAAAGTACCGTCCAACCTAATTGGTTAAGATTATTTGCTAACTCTATTGCTTCCCGTGTTTTACCGATTCCGGTACGTCCTAAAATTAATACCCAGCGATGCTCTTCTAGCTGCTGCTGTAATTCTCTACGAACGTTGCAATTTGCTACCCTTTGTTGATAGGGGATGTTACGGTCGGCTAAAACATCTTTATCATCACCACCCAAAATTCGCTTTTTCAGATCTGGACTTTTGGGTTTAATTACTTCAAATGCAAAAATATCCGGAGGAATACGACGCTGGCGGTGTCGCCATTTCAACCACCATATAAAACCAATAATCAAGGGTGTGATCGCAGGCAAAGCACCGGAGATTAGATTATCAATGAATTCCTTGTGGAGTTGATAAAATTGCCGGATAGACTGAAGGTCGAACACAGCGTTTATACCCAATAATGGATAGCTACAGCTTTTATTAAATTTGCAACGTATTTTTATATGCTGACACTAACAGCATACTAAGGAATGGGTTATCGATTATCAAAAAGATTACAGTTCAAAATTCTTATATTGTCATGTAAGTGATAGTTACCATACAGCTAAAGACGCGATATTATGACCTTACGGTCACACTGCGTTAACGCGTCTCTACAAACTCACTAACCATCAACTGTTAACTGAATTTAATTCAATCTTCCATCAACTCTACAGCATCGCGTCCATCGTAATCTTGCAAGTAAACTTTGACGATTTCTTCTTTTGCTGTGGGTAGTTGTTTGCCAATAAAGTCCGGATGAATTGGAACTTCTCGATGACCCCGGTCTACCAAAACTGCTAATCTAATCGTTTCCGGTCTACCATATTCATTAACTGCATTTAAGGCTGCTCGGGCTGTTCTACCTTTGAAAATTACATCGTCTACCAGCAGAACCGTTTTCCCTGTCAAATCGATGGGAATATTAGTTTTTGCTGGTGTTCGCAAACTAATTTTGTCAAGGTCATCCCGATAAAAAGTAATATCTATCGCTCCAACATAGGGTGCAACTCCTTCAAGCACCTCTATATTTCTTGCTAAAGCTCGCGCCAGGGGAACGCCTCTAGAGTGAATACCAAGCAATACAAGTTGCGATAGATCGCGCGTTCTTTCTACAACTTCAGACGCTAAACGTGTTAGGGTACGACGAACTTCTTCGGCGGAAAGAATTTCTACAACTTTAACTGACGTATCCATAGGCCGATACCACTGAGTCATTAATTATACAGATTTTCAAATTGGGAATCAAAGCAAAGTGGGTTGGAATATAAAAATGAGTTTAAATTTATATGAATTATGCTCAATTACCCCTAATTCTCCTATTACAGCTTTAGGTTCGTCTTCCCTTAATTGGAAGAGATTAGGAACAGCGTAATGTAATCCTATTTCTCATCTGTAATTTACCGGAGATACCATATTATATTCCTAATGGCTTTAAGAAGCCGATATCTTCCTTTATTGCTGGTATAAGCTATTTATTCTGAGTTTTTCTTTCTTAGTAAAATCAGTAACTCCTAGTTTTTACTTTAATCATTACTTACCTAGAGCAAAAAAGAGTAGAGATGTCCCTCCCCCCAACCAAAGCAAAAAGCAAAAACGAGTAATTTGTAGAGCTTGAGCCAAAGAATCAGTCGTGATTGGATAAATTGATTTTCCTAAAAGTGGTTTATGCTTGGCTACACCACGGTACCAATTTGTCCCACCCATTTGCACCCCTAAAATCGCAGCATAAGCACACTCACTCCAACCCGAGTTAGGGCTGGGGTCTTTAACTGCATCTTGACAACAAATTTGCCAGACCCTTTGAGGCTTGCGTGAAAGTAAAGCTAAGGTGATTACCGTTAACCGACAAGGAATCCAGGTGAGATAATCTTCCAAACGGGCACTGAACCATCCGATATGAGTATATGGGGCTTCCCGATAACCCACCATTGAATCCAGGGTACTGCTGGCTTTATATGCTACAGCAAAAGGAACTGGACCGATAAATGGTACAAAACAACCAATAATTGCATAAAATAACGGAGCCATTACTCCATCGGTAGCATTTTCTGTTACTGTTTCTAAGACGGCACGTAAAATTTCTGATTCACTAAGATTGTCTGTGTCCCTACCAACATACTTGCTCAAGTTTGAGCGAGCTTGAGAAATGTTTCCAATTATTAAAGGTTGAACAACATTATCACAAGCAGCTCTTAAACTTTTAAGAGCAAAACAACTAGCAAGGAGAATAATTTGTAAAGTTATTCCTAAAAGTAGATGTATTGAAGCTGCAGTTTCAATTACTAACCAGGAAATAATACCACTACCGAAAATAATAATAATGCCAAGGATACTTCCTAATAAACGCTGGATTGCAGAGCGATCGCAAGATATTTTTAAGGAAAATTTAGTCAAGTAGGAAATTAGCCATCCGATAACTTGTACTGGGTGTAGCCAACTTTCGGGATCGCCAATTAAGTAATCTAAGCTAGCAGCAAAAATTAAAACAGGAATAGAAGTCATTTGTATTTTGCCCTTGGTTTTATCTACCTTCCTAGCAGAAGCTACGAAGATAGTTTTTTATTGTCATCTCATAATCAATAGTGATGAATGACTAATGACAAATTACAAATAACTAAACCACAAAACTAGCTTCTTCACCCAGGGAAGCTTGCCAACTACGAGCATCGTAATAAAGGTCAGCAAGGGTAATACTATATAGAGCTTCTTTGAGTTTTTCATGCAATCTTTGCCAAAGACTAAATGTTACCCAATCTTCCGGTTGTCCGGGAGAAGCTTGATGATTAGGTAGAGGTTCTACGGTTTCACCCACCGCTTCTAAAATTTCCCCCAATGATATTTTTGCTGGTTGTCGTGCTAATTGATATCCACCATGGGCTCCACGAATAGATTTAACTAAACCCGCACGACGCATTTCTATTAATAATTTTTCCAGATATGGAGCAGGAATATCTTGTCGTTTAGCAATTTCTCTAGTAGATACTAGACGATTATCTGGCTGCAAGCTTAAATCTAACAATGCTTTGACACTGTAGTGTCCTTTAGTGGTAAGTTTCATTGGGGCAAGCTTTGTTTTTCTTTATGTCAATTACTACTATTAGTTTGGAATAAGCATATAAAAACCATTCATAATCTCTTAACTATTAAATATATGCGAGTTAGCTATAATCAGTTACTTTAGGAATCTTAAACAATAACAATCCGCTAGTAATTTACAAACTATATATATTTATTGTGATTGAGAGCATATAAAATAGATTTTTAAGGTGAATATTAATAATTATGCAACATTTACATCGATGAATGTAATATACTTGGCTAAGCTGATATAAAAAGTTAAAGGATATTGTTCCCGCAAAGCAAAATGTCAGCTAAAATAAAATCGATTCCACCGGTTAAACAATTCATTTTCGACCTAAGTTGATGGCTAAACAGAAAAAGATTGAACCTCTAGTTGGTGAAGAACTTCTCAAGAAAGTCAAAGAACTAGAAAACCTAAGTAAAGAAGAAAAAGCTAAAGAGTGTGGCTACTATACCGTTACTAAAAATGGTATAGAACGCGTCAATATGATGAAATTCTTAAATGCTCTAATTGATGCTGAAGGTATTCAATTAGATACTTCTGCTGGCGCTAATGGACGTGGGGGACGTAGTGCTAGCTATAGAATTAGCGTTCAGTCTAATGGCAATTTATTAATAGGTTCGGCTTATACAAAACAAATGAATCTCAAACCTGGAGATGAATTTATAATCACCCTAGGTAAAAAACACATTCGTTTGAGACAAGTGGACTCAGATGATAGCGAAGTTGGCGAAGCAATGGAAGCTACAGCATAAAATATTTATTATTTAATGGCTAACGCCAAGCAATACCTACGGTACATTACGCTAAATGCGATTCTGTTATTAGTCATTAGTTATAAATCGATGGTCAATAGACTTTTTGTCTGTTGGCTATTGCCTAATACCTAATATCTAATATCTACCTTTATGTACAGCTTGCTGTTTCTTGTTTTCTGTAGATAGCCAGTAAATTAACTATAAATGATTTGTTTAGGCTCAAGAAAAAATACCATTGCATCTGTGTTTTACTTTTGACCAAATTAGTCATTTTTAACTCAAAACAGACCATATTACATGATTTTGCTAGCAGTTCAGCAGTACAATTGATATCTGAAAAAAAAGTGACATTCTTAAGCAAAGATGCCCTGTGCTATGGAGTAATGTATCTCTGCTTTTGATGTCGTACATATTCATAAGAGTTGCCCAACAAATTACGATCGTTGAGGCAGCTCTTTTAAATTCTATTTAATTGCCAGCCTACTACATTGCTATTTAATAATATTTCTTTAATCGTTTGGTCTTTTTTGGGGATAAAATAGTATTTTTTATTTTCTTTTATGACTTAAATTTATCAGTAAAAATACGCGTAAATTTCAATGAAGTTAAGATTTATTCAAAACTGAATACCTTCCTTGGACTCCTTATAGGAAAATATTTGTGTATCAGCTATTAATAAAAACCAGCTAAGTTGTATATTTTAAGATTAATTTTATTATATGTAAGATGTTACACATTTAAATTGAAAAGAAAAAGCAGTAGTGTAATTTAAACTAATAAACTCGATGGCATTCTTTAACAGGTTTTGAGTAAAATAATTAAACTCGAACAATGAAGACAAACTTAGTTCGGGAATTTATTGTCTCTAAAGCTAGCCATGACTTTACTAACAGATCGAGTCAAACAAAATAAAAATAATAAAAAATTTAAAAATTCTCTCTTATTTGCGATCGTGAGAGATGATTGAAGGAACCCCTAGATAGAAGTAAGGAATTACTCCTACATGCAAAACTTTGATAAAACTAATAGATTGTCCTAATAGATTATCCAAAATTTTATCTGCATAATGCTTAAATAGTAGTAAATTAAATCTTTGGGGTTAGTTCTAAGTGAGGCTTATGCCTCTAAGAAGTGAATCTGTTTGGAGTTTGAAATGAGATTGGATGCAGCAAAGCTTAATTGTGTCGTACTAATCACATTTAATCTGCTGTAATATTCCAAGGGCAAAATTAAAGTTCACACTGTCAAATCGATAGTTTCAAGTTCGTAAGGTTCGCGATTTCAAGTTATTGCTTTAAAGTTCACAATTCCAAGTTCATATTTTTGACTTGGATATTTCGAATTCAGGATTTCAAATTCAAGATTTCAAATTTAAAACTTTTGGATATGCGGAGTCATCTTCAATTAAATCTAGCTATACTCGTGTTGCAGCTGTTAAACGATAGTGAGTTGAAATGCAAGCGTAAGACTAGTACTCTATCAGATTTGAGCAAGGAAGGTGGAGGTACAGCACTGCTATGCTGAGCCTCCACGCTATGGAAGATGATTTTAATATCCAATGGTTTACACCATGCAAATATGATGAACTTCTATGCATCTGTATGCAAAATATTGACGTCTTCCTTGACGTAATGTCCAAAAGTTCTGTGGTATTTGCAATATTGTAAAACTTTAATGCTAAATGGGTTCGATTTGACAGACTATATCAGTTGATATGAAATGAGGCATTCAATAAATAAGACCAGTATCGATCGAGATCTGCATTTTTGGAACATCAATATAGATATTGTTATACAGCGATTAAGTGGACGAGGCTGACTAATTAAATGAATACGCACACATTTGATAATCATTATCTTACTTGCCCGATTTGTCAGAAAGATGCGGCTCCTAAGCCGATTAAAAGCTGTACAGGATTATATACTTGTCCGTATTGTCAAGAACGAATAGTAGTTTGCAAGAGCGGTAATTATGTTCGAGACCCGTTTGTGCTCAAGCGAATAATGATTTCATCAACTCTGCGCCGCCAAAGTCAACCAATAGCGAGAATTTTACGGGATTTTGTTCTTCTTAAACGTCCTTTGCTTTCCTTTATGGTGGGAATTTTTATTGTTTTGGGAGTACTAGCTACTAGTCAACAACACACTGATGTAAATAATACTACCCAGCAAGAATTAAATACTGATAAGCAAGAGTAGAAAAACAAAAAAAATCCCAGCGAGTTTTTCCCTCTGGGATTCATAGCCTCTTCCACAGTTTTCAGTAAGAGTATATCAAATAATACTTTGACGTTGCGGTATACATCATTTCTAAATAGAAAATTTTTACTAGATTTTTACTCTTATAATCTTTGTTACTTAAGGCTTAGGAGATTATAGGAGATACCAATCATAAGCTACATATAAACTATATTTTATTTTGTTCAGTGTTTTTTGTAACTAAAATCCAATTATTAGTTTCCCCGATCGCATTGATCGATTCTTGAGGTAAGTTTTGCAAGGTCGGTTTATCCAGAAGTAAGTAAGGATGTTTTTCTGTTTGCAAAATATTCAAAAGTTTTTGCAATTTTCCTTTTTCTGCTGTGGGAATAATGATGCGATCGCTATAAAAGTTTAAAGAAGGGCGATTTTCTGGAAAGGAAGTGTAAATTTTTTTGGTCGGTGGATTAACTCTTTGAATCATTGCAGCTACAGGCTTGACTGAATATCTTTCATTAAGTTCCCAAAGCCAATGATTTGATGTCATTAATAATATTAAAGAGATATAGGTTCCCCATAAAAGAATTATAAGAAACTGTTTGTCACCTTTTTGCATCAAAATAGCAGTCAAAATCATTGTGATGGTAAGTGTGACAAAAATCACTGCCAAATCTATTTCGGGTGTGAGACTAAAGGCGAAATAAATACTACCACCTGCGGCTATTACAGCAATCAAAATTAAAGTCGCAAACCAACTCCGGGGATAAGGTGTAAGTAGAGGTAGATTTTCTGAGTAGACCAAGAAGGCTCCGCAGGATAAAGCAATGCTGGGATAAATGGGAAAGACATACCATGGAAGTTTAGTACTCATTAAAGAAATGGTAATCAAATAAACTCCAAACCATACAATGATTAGTTTTGCCCAACTTAAGTTGCGATTAGCCCAGGTAAAACGTAAACTAGATGGGAAAAAAATCAGCCACGGAAAAGTATATTTTAAGATTTCTAATAGATAGTACCAGGGTTGCCCTTTATTCCCCTCAACTGGCTGCCAAATACGACTGAGGGATTGTTGTACTAAACCTTCGTTGGTGAAAATATCACTATAGTGCCATATCTGAGCCCCGTACCATGATATGACAGGTACGCTACCAATGAAAATTGCCAGCCACATATAGGGGCTAAAAAGTAGACGAGGGGTATCCCAAAAAATAAAAATAATCGCAATGCTTCCCAGTAAGATACCCAACATTCCTTTTGTCAAGCAAATTAAACCAAATCCAATCCCTACACCCAAGCTATAACGCAGATCGCGACGCGCTTTTAATAAGCACAGCATCATTAACATAAAAAAGCATAATGCTGCTCCATCCAACATCGCCAAACGACCGTGACGGACTACCGGTAACATCGTCAGATAAATTAATGCGCTGTAGACACAAACCAAACGCTGACGGAATATTTCTCGCCCGATGGAATAAAGCAAAGGTACAGAAAAAGCTGTTAAAATTGCGCCTGGTAGACGAGTTGTCCATTCATTTACACCACCCAAAGAATAAGTCCACGCAATTAACAAATGCATTAAAGGTGGTTTGTTATGGTAGGGCTCTCCTGCTATGGTTGGATAAAGCCAACGCATCGAGCCTGTTGGAGCGCGCCAAATATCCCGAGCGACCTGTGCGACAGTACCTTCATCCCAATCCCTTAGTGGTAAATTTCCTAAATCAATTGTAAAAATTAATATTGCTGCGGATAGTAAAACTAGGAACCATGCAAAATCAATTCGTTTTGCAATTGCAGGATATGTTATTTTTGCATCACTCCAACTAAAGCTTTTTTTTGGCATAATCTCAGAAGTTATTTTGCTTGGCGACCGATATATTCCATAGTCCCGTAAGGGTAATCATAGTCCCTTCCGTTTGACCAAATTGGGTTGGTGGTGACAGAGAAAAATTTTATATAGCAACAGACACTTCATTTGGGACATCATATTTTGGTTTAAATGGAACAGGGAGCGGGAAGCAGAAAAACGGAAAACGTCCTAAAAATTATGGCGACTGCTATATCTTCCCAAAAGCCAACATTATACCTGTGTAATATTTGCAAAAGAACTAAAAGTTTGAATTAATTTGATGTTCGTTTGATGCTTCATAATTTTTAAGTTTATAAATTTATAAATTTTAAATTGAAATTTAAATTTAAACTTAACTTAAAATTAAATCTAAATTGGAAATGAAAACTTAAATACATTAAGACTCTTAATTTATCTTTATATAAAATTCAAGTTTTTAAATTAGTGATGCTTGAAATTAATTATTTTCCATGAGTAGTTATCTTTTTTGACATTACTACCTCATATTTATTAAATTTGTTACCGAAGATTCTTATTACTAAATATTTTGCCTGGAAAGTTTGCATAATCGATAGCAACAAAAAATATCTATACCCCACAGGAGCTACTAAGGTGAATTTACCCCTAATTTTTGATGTCACATTAGGATTAATCTTTATCTACTTGAGTTTGAGCTTACTTGCTGCAGAAATTCAAGAAATGATTGCAACAGTATTTCAATGGAGAGCCCAACATTTAAGAAAATCTATAGAAATTTTATTAGGTGGTGACGCGCGCACTTCGGAAGAAGCAAAAGTAATTTACCTTGCAAACAAGATTTATAGTAATCCATTAATTCAAAGTTTAAATCAAGAAGCCAAAGGATTTATGGCTACCTTACCACGGCGTTTGACTTGGTTGTTTGCAAGTTTGTACCGTTTGTTCAAAAAACCTAGAGCGGGAATGGGTCAAAACGAAACTTTTTTTGGCGAAAAGCAACGTAGCGCGCCTTCTTACATTCCTAGTGGAAGTTTTGCTTCTAGTTTACTCGATACCTTACATCTACCTGAGTTAGTGCAAAATTTGGTTGAATCGAGATTAGAATTATTCACAAAAGAACGTTTAACAGAAATTAAACAAGTTTTAGATAAGTTAAGTCAGGAAAATAGTTTCGACGAAGAATTTCAAGTTTTTCTCAATAACGCAAATCGAGAATTTATCCAGTTAGAAGCAGATTTTGAAAGAGCCGTCTTAAACTTTGAAGAAAAAAAAGCAACCTTAAATGGAACAATTAGTTATTTAGGTACTAGTGTAGAACGATATATAGATAATTTACAATTAAATTTAGGTGAGGGCGAACTATCAAAAATCGCAATTTTCCGTTTAAAATCACTGCATAAAGATATGTTCTCCGATTTTGATAGAACAATTTTATTGGCAGGACTAAAACCTAATATTAATGAAGTAATAAAATTAGTCGATACTAGTACAGATATTTATCAAGAAGCCGCAAAAGTTTTAAAGAGAAAAGATAACGCTACTCATCAAAAGATTGAAAGATTTATTCAAAATTTACCTCCATCTCTATCTGATAATCTGACAGCATTAGCTCGGGGAGTTCGAACAAAAGTAATTGATACAGAAGAGGGAATTGTTTCATTGCGCAGACATCTAGAAGGTTCATTTGATAAATCTATGGATCGAGCATCCGGTGTCTACAAGCGTAATGCTAAAGGAGTTGCGGTACTGATTGGTCTATTACTGGCTTTAGGTGCTAATGCCGATACTTTCCATATGGTTAGTAGGTTATCAAAAGATTCTATTTTACGTCAGACCGTTACTCAAAATGCTAGTAATGTTTTGAATCAAAATAATTCAGGTACTGGAATTACAGTACAACAAATGCAAGCTAATTTAAGAAATATCAAAGAATCAACGGACTCAGCATTAACGGATATTTCTTTACCTGTGGGATGGACAGAAACAAATTTACGAAGACAACTAGATTGGGGTTCTGAAGCTGAAACGGAAGCAAACTCCCAAGCAGGTGTGAAGACATTAATGAGTTATCAAGGAGCACAGGGAGGACAAAATAATAATTCTGATGGTCTTCCTTTATTTCAAAAAATTATTAGCTGGACTTTTAGTGGACCAAATTTATTCCCGCAGAGAATTTTGCGTTGGGGTTTTATATTTGTTGGTTGGATAGTTAGTGGTATTGCGATTTCTATGGGCGCACCATTTTGGTTTGATATGATTAATCGACTTGTTAATGTTCGTAATACTGGTAAGGTTCCAACACCACCACCTTCTAGAAATATTGATAGTGAGTATTATTAAGGGTGAACGGGGAACAGGGAACGGGGAACAGGTGAGAGATATTTCAATCCTGTTTCCAGGATTAAGTAATTAGAAACTCCCAGTTAATGGCAACCGAGCGAATAATGGCGGGTTTCAATCCCGCAAGCGGGATTAAGTAATTAGAAACTGGACTTCAATAAAGTCTAAAGATATAAACAATACAGTTTCAATCCCGCAAGCGGGATTAAGTAATTAGAAACCCTAACTACGTATTTTCTGAGCCGTGGAACTCAGAAGTTTCAATCCCGCAAGCGGGATTAAGTAATTAGAAACTTGGGGCTGGTATGGGGGCAAAGGCCATTGCTCGGTTTCAATCCCGCAAGCGGGATTAAGTAATTAGAAACTACCGCCTTTCTTTATATGGCGATCACTAAACCGTTGTTTCAATCCCGCAAGCGGGATTAAGTAATTAGAAACGGTAAACCGTCGGAGAAAGAATGGCCAGGAGAGAGTGTTTCAATCCCGCAAGCGGGATTAAGTAATTAGAAACGTAAATATCTAATCCTAGGTATCCTGAAAAACCGATGTTTCAATCCCGCAAGCGGGATTAAGTAATTAGAAACTCAAGGTGAGATTATTGGTATATTTGAAGAGTTTGTTTCAATCCCGCAAGCGGGATTAAGTAATTAGAAACCTAATGAAGGCTTAGATAGCTTGAGAATCCTGTAAAGTTTCAATCCCGCAAGCGGGATTAAGTAATTAGAAACTCCGTCATCCAGAACCTAATAATAAAGGTATTTTCATAACCGATTTTGCTGGGGGAATTTAAAAACTCCATTACAGCGATCGCAAAACTATGAAACACCTCGCAGCAAAACTCTGAAACTATTGAATTGTCAAGGTTCTGACGTTTTGACGGGGCACCAGGGTTTTCGACCTCGCTTTCTCCCGTCAAAAATAAGTGTAGCAGAAAGTCACAAAATGATTGTTTCATTATGTTTCGGCTGCTCCGATCCATAAGCGATCGTATTACGTACAGCAAAAGCATCTAATACGTATATTCGTACCGAATCTTCCTGCTGCTTAATCAACTTCTCTATTTTCACCTGAAGTTTGGTAAACTGCAACTTGGTTAAAAAACACTCAAAAACACTATATTGAGTCCATTTCCCATAACCAGAAAGCAATTTGTGTAATCTCGTACGGCGTTTATTAGCTGCCTTTGTGTCGGGTAAATCGTAAATAATTAAATAAAATAGCTTTTTCATCGGCGTATAAATGGTTTGTAGGGAAGACCTTCCTGCAAATGACGACTGAATAAACGTGCTTGCAACTCAATCGCACGTCTGTAATTACATCGATAACCAAAATTTGGGTGTTTAAATTCATCATTCATTTTGCGTTCCCATGCTTGAAGAAAGTTTTTACGTCCTTTATCAGAAAGACGATATGCACCCAAGCTTTCAGTAAAATCATCCGGCTTGATTTCTTTATGTTTGATAACTGCAAAAATTAAACTATCAGCAACAAGGGGACGGAATTCTTCCATCAAATCTAATACCATTGCAGGTTGACCACGAGTCGTTTCATGTAAACAACCGATATAAGGATCCAAACCTGCTACGTGCACTGCTGCTGTGACTTGAACTCGTAAAAGTCCATAAGCAAAACCCAGTAAAGCATTAATAGGGTCCGTAGGTGGTCGGCGATTTCTACCGGTAAATGACCATTTGTCGGGTAGTATTGCTGACCAACAAGCAAAATATTCTCTTGCGGCTAAACCTTCAACACCTCTAACTTCATCAAGAGTGGTTTGTTCTGGAACTAATTTTTTTCTATTTTTGAGGGGATTATCTTTTTGGTCATAGCGGTAAAGAACACTATGTTGATTGTGAATTTTCCCAGTAACAATAGTTTGAGCGATTTCTAGTTTGCGCGAGCGATCGCAATGTGCAGCATATTGAGCCAGTCTTAATTGACCGTTGCGGGAATAAGCAGGGAGTGTAGAGCCTAAGTGTTTACCAAAATAAGACAGGTAATGAACCGGCATTCCCAATTCTAAAGCATAAACTAAAGCATCTCCGGTGACTTGTGGGTTACCCATCAAAATAACTTCTTCAACAGTTTGAGCGGGTACGGAATGTTTTTTCCAACTACCATCAGATTGCTTGAGTGCGACTTTAAATGCTTCGTGAGTTTTACTTAAAACAGCTTCTGGTTGAGTTACATAAAGTACGGACATAATTTAGACCTGAGAACTTATTAGACTTGATAACTTAATTGTTTAACTTCTTTTGGTAAACAAATACCTTTGAGACTACAGTCCCGACATTTTTTTGGATGGTTGATAGGTTTTGGAATCGGTTTTTTCAAAGCTTCCTTGGCTGCTTGAATAGCCTCTTCAGTAGCCTGACGTAGAGTTGTGGTAAATTTAACTCGTTCACGACGACGGTTAGCGTGATAGAAAATTTCGCCGTTGGTAATAGTTTTACCAGTGCGTTCTTCCAAACATAAAGCCGCACCACAAAGTTGAAAATGGTCATTGAGATGATTGTTCATTTTTCCCTTTTTGTATTCAAGGGGTATTAGTTCGTCATCTTGTTGTTCGACCGCATCGATAATACCGTTAATGAAAAGGCGATTACTCCATACCCATTGTTGACGATAGATAATCGTATCTCCTTCGAGATATGTACCTTCATTATTAATATTGCGGTGTAAGTGGCGACCAAGAATAATATGTTCGTTATCTGCATTTTCTCCTAACTGATATTCCAGATAAAATCGACGCGGACAATATTCCCAAGCATTTAAATATGCAAGGGGAAGATAATTTTGTTCGTTCATTTTTTTGGTTTTATTAGAAGGGAATGGGGAGTCAAAAATTTTCGACTCCAAAAACATCATGTTCTAAGTTTTATTAGGTTTAAGTCTTATAGGATTGCTGGGCTGTGGAAGTGCTACTATAAACCCAATTTAAGTAGGTTAGTAAGAAAAATCATAACTTGTTTGTAATAGCGCTAAAGCGCTACTACGAGCCAAATACGATTATCTTATATTTCTTTAGATAGTTTACTTTTTTCTTGCCTACTTACTTATAATTCTTGATTTTAGGAAGTAAAAGGATTGAAGATATCTATATCACAACTTTCAAAATCACGGACATTACGAGTTACCAGTGTGAGATTATGAGTCTTAGCAGTTGCAGCAATAAGAATATCTGCTTGCGTGCGTTGCTTTCCTTGACTCCTTAAATCACCTCATAATTTACCAGATAATTTTGCAATATTTACCGTAATGGGAACGATACTACAGTAGTTTCCCAGGAATTGCTCAAACCATTGTTCGATTCTTGGATTTGGTTTAGCAGCTAAACCATAGCAAATTTCTTCGACTGTGATAACACTCAAATTAATTGATGAGACCTTTGCACTCCAACTCAGGACTCCAGAATTAGGTTTAGGACGTGCTAGTTCACTAATAATATTAGTATCACAGAGAAAAGTCATGAATATTGTCAGTCATCAATAAAAGGATTTGAACGATCTTGACGTTCAGGAATCTCTAAGGTGTAATTTTCTTCGCTACAAATTTCACGCAATTGTGCAAAAGCATCAGCTATTGAAGATTTTTTTTGCAGATTACGCCAGTTAAGAAATTCCTGAAATAATTGAGCTTCTACAATTGCTGCTATAGGTTGCTCCTGATTATAAATCATTTGGGGTTCAAGGCTGGCAGCATTAATTAGTTCATTTAGTTTTTGTTGAGCTTCTTCAATTGTCCAAACCATATTTACCACAAGACAAGTCACTATAACTAATTTATCGCACTCAATTAGTTCTAAGTTTGATTAGTTCTAAGTTTGATTAGTTCTAAGTTTGATTAAACCTCACACCATTCTATATACTAGTTTTTATTTTGCTGTTTGTATTGAATCCCAATCGCCAATCCCTAACCCCCAATCCTCGTCTGTCCCATTCCCATTGAGGTTTTCCGTCCTACTCCTGAGAAGAAAGCGAAATGAGCGAGAACTGAAGCTATTTTGGCTTGTTCCTCATCCCGAAAGCGATAACGAACCCAACCTTGAGCGCCAATTTCTGCACCACCTTCCATTCTGAGTGCGTGGGTTTTGAGTTCGTAAGCAGATACTAATCCCATCCATTCCACAGAAGGAAATTTGTACTCGTTTGGTGCAAAGTGATTCCAACGTCTATGCAAGGAATTAAACACTAATTCGGGTAAAGGAAATGTTTGGATATTTTGAAGTTGTTTGAAACTTGTAGGTGAGAAAAAGGTTAGTTGAATATCTGTAGAATTGGAGTTTTTAGATATCGCACCATAATTAGTTGCTTCTACTAGAGTATGAGTTCCCGGTAAGGTGTAGATATTCCGAATTATGAAGGAAAATTTTGCCAGAATTACCGGTTGTCTTTCCTGTTGTTCTAAACCTTTTAATAAAGGTGCAATTAAATTACCATCTAAAAGACTAATTCGGAAATAAAATATATCTCCCGGTTGAGTTCCTTTAGGGCGACGATTACCTAGTAATCTTGATATACCAATGGGGGAGGTCTGGGTATTATGAACAAATTCTGCAACTTCCGGAGAACCAAGATGCAACCATCGCAATACCAAAGCATGGAGTGCTCTGGAAAGAGTTGGTGAAAATTTACCTCTTTCTGCAGCTGCTAATTCTACTACTAATGAATGCAAATTTGAAGATTTATCAGGCTGCGATGAGATTTTTTGCTCCATATAAGGTTCCCCTCGGTAAACGGAATTGATTTGGTAATTGAGGATTTGCTCTTTTTAAATTTTGCCATTCCTGATTATCAATAGATTGAAAATATTCTCCTGAAAGTCTTGCTTGACTTATTAAACTTACAGGTGGCATTACAATTCGATTGTATAGAATTAAATCAGTATCATTAGATAAATCTAGAGGATTTAAAGGATGGGAACAAGTATAATCACCTGAAGATTTTTTGATCACAGAATCAGGTATTTTTATGCTTTCGACCTTAACTTTTGCTGACCATTTACCTAAACGAATCCATTGAGGAATTGTAATGCGCTCGGGTGCAATAATATAGGTACGATATTTACTACCAACTGCTAATTCTTTAGCTCTGCCATAATTAATGGGATAATTTTTATCGGCTCCTTTATCTCCAAATTGTTTTGATTTTCCATAATATGCAACCTGAGCAGCTTTAAAAGTATTGACTTGATAAGACCAGACTATCGGTTGTGCTGGAAAAACGTAAATTTTGGCTTGATTTAGATGTAATAAATTTTGCTCTGATTTATCGTCTAAATAAGTTGGTTTTTGTGCTTTTTCTCCATAAAGGCGATAGGAATGGGGAATATAATCAACATTAAATAATGCAAAACTTAACGCCCAATTATGTAAATATTTTTCTGTCTCATAGAGAATCCCCATTTCTCTAGTTGCGAAAAATACATTATCGTGCAGGGTTAAAAGACAGTGATATAAAGGCATAAATCAGTTATCAGTTATCAGTTATCAGTTATCAGTTATCAGTTATCAGTTATCAGTTGATGACTAATAGATTTAACCAACAAGTAACTCATTACTCGTTACTCATTACTTATTACTCATTACTCATTTCTTTCTCGCTTTCTTCTTCAACGCTCCAAATGAAGATGCATAAGTTTTGGTTTGTTCGGAAAGTTTTGTAATTGTTTCTACAAGTTTTTCTTCATCTTGATAAATTGCATTAACTTCACCAATTAACTCTTCTAATTCGGAACCAAATATCAGATTAGTTTTACGCACTGGTTCATCATTGAGTAAATTATTTGCTACGCTGTTAGCTTGAATTAAAATATCGCCAATGGGAGCATTAATATCACTTTTTAATGCATCATAAAGGGCTTGGGTAAAATGTAAATTACTAAAAATTTCCCCGTCACAAAATACAATTCCCACTAGATAATTTTTCATTGTTCCGGTACGAGATTCTTGTGCTCCATAACGTCTGGTTCGCAGTAAGTTACCCAAAACATAAAGAAAACCTTCGTAAGTGCAATCTCGCAATGTCTCTACCGTTGGAAAAGTTATTTCTGGTAAAACATGATCCAATTCGTTGATTGAACTGCGCATTTCTCCACCTTCACTCATTGTTCCACCTTCAAAGGGTGCATTAAAGGTAAAACTACGGTGCGATCGCTCGTAGGAAGTTAAAGAAAATGCTGAGTCGGAGTAAACTTTGGAGCGTTCCGAACCACTATCACCAATTGCAAAACCGTAGATAATACAATCGGGACATTTCTTACAAGCATCTTTGCTGTTATATTCGCAATATTTATCTTTATTTCCAGAATCGGGGGTGGTGATATTCAAAGAACGTAGTAATTCTCTTCCTGCGAGACGTTCTGGTGTTGTTTGTTTGCGTTTGAACATTACCAAACGGCTGATTTGTTCGTTATTTTCTAATCCAGCTTGGGTACGTGCGGTGTTGAGAATTCCGTCGGTTTGGAATACGGGGAAAGATTGACTGTGACGGAGCATTATAAAGTGAATATAATTCCCTGATGCTAAACGGGGAAAAGCATTTGCAAATTTGGGTTTGAGGTTTTCTAATATGGTCATGATTTTTCTCCTTTAGGTTGCTAAATTTTTCAGATTCTGTAGAGACGTTCTATAGAACGTCTCTACGAGCAGTCGGAATTAATCGAGGGGGATTTTTCTTGTAAAGCTAAGCGTCGATAAGCAAATTCAACACCTGACTTGATACGATTGCGGTTTTCTTGGAGCAATGCGCGATCGCCTTGGTAAAGTTGAAGAAATAATTCTTTGACGCAGGTTGTCATAAAGGTATGAATAGCTGCGATTTCTTGTGCTTGTCTAGTGGTGTAGTCGATAGATTTATCTGCAATTAAGGGACGTTTATATACTTCTTGACGTTCTAAAGCATCTTTGAGTTGTCCCGCTCCTTGTAAAATAATGTCTTCGCAATCAATTTGTTGAGGAACGCTTAATATTACTTCTAAGGCTTTTGATAGGGGAAGTAATATTGTATGGCTTGATTCGCCTAATTTTACTTGATAGAAAGTTCTGTATTGTTTGACTAATTTTGTCATTAGCTGCATTAAATATTTTCCTCCACTTTTATTTTGGTAAGTATTATTTGTTTGTGAAATATCCTCGGTAGAGACGTTCCATGGAATGTCTCTACATGATTCATGATTATTGTCGTCATTTCCTACCCAGATTTGAGCATATTTCCAATAACGTTGAATTTCTTCTGATGTGGGATTTCGTTTTGAATCATTACGTCGCAATCCTTGATTCGCTAAAGCAAATATATTGAGTACATTGGTGGTTATTTCTCTCACTGTTTTAATTAAATCTCGCCATTTTGGATCTTTTGACGAACTGCGAGTATCTAAATTCAAACTGTAAGCTATTAATAGTTTTTGAATTGCTTTTTGTAAGTCTTGAATTCGTAAAGATGTTGATAAACCAAGTAAATTCCAAAAACCTGCAGGACCATCAAGAATAACGGATTCTTTAAAGTCACTATCATTTTTGTATAGAGGAAATGAGCTACTGGTAGCAACTACTTTTACACCTAATAATATTGGTAATGTTATAGCTAAAAAAGCTGGTTTTACCCATGCATCGGTGAGTGTTTTATCAAGTGTTTTAGTGTAAGTCATCGCCATAAATGGCAAATCTTCCCCTGCATATTTATCTTTTTGTTGGTTTTTGTGATAGCGTCCAGATTCTATTTCATCATCTAATAACCAATTTAAATTTTGTAGCCCATCATTACTCATTCCCGAACTTACCCATTGTTTACAAATTTCCCTCATATTTAATCGCTTTATATTATTGACCAAAAGTTTGATTGCAGTAGCAGTTTGTGGTGAATAAACATATGCTGGAAATATATATAAATATATTGGTTGCTGTTCTTCTAGTTTTCCTGCTGGTACACCCCATAATGCTTGACGCAAGAGCATTTCTAAGGACCAAATTTTGGAAATTCCTCGTTTGATTTTCCCACCACCTAAGGAATTTTTATTACTATATTGTTGAGGTTTAAAGAGCACAACTGAATCCATTTGGTCTTCTGAAATGAATTCTCCAGAACTGAGAGAGCAAATTGGTTGTTTCGCTACTTTTGTTTTTGCAATTGTATATCCTGCTAATTCACTCAAAAATGATGATTCTTCGCTTTCCCATCCCTTTACTTCTAAATATTTGCTGAGATACTCTTGCAGTACCTCTTTTGTTACATTATGATGTTGAGCTAATAAATCATTATTTTCTGCCCATTCGGCTAATTTTTCCGCTATTTCTAATAATTTATCTGTAATTTCTTCCGGTATTAACGCAGAATTCTCTGCTATGTAATATGCTGCAGCTTGGTACCAGCCATAGTTTACTCCACCCTTTTCTAATTGTGTCTGTTCGGGTAAAATTTTATTGGTTAGTTTTAAATTATCGAGAATCCAAGTAATATATTTAGGAGATTTCCGTAAAAGTTCCTTTTCCGCAAATAAAATAAATTCAGCAATGCGATCAGCGCGGAAATCTGCTCCTTTTGCTAAAAATTTTTGTTCGGATTCGGTCAAAGATAATTTTGCTAAGCGCTTGGGGGTCGCTGGGTCTTTCTGATTCGCGACTTTTACAGCGATAATAAGGGGAAGTTCTCGAATAATTTCCGCTGCTGTTAATAATTCTAATGTTTGTGGAGCGGCTTTTAAACCTTTACCATCTCGTTTAAATCCAACCTCTCCTCGTAACATTTTGCTACTCAATAAACCACTTATTTGGGAATATATAAATTCTTGTAGCTCTACATTGTCGGGAGTCTGATTATCATTAGGAGCAAGATAAACTACTCCTTGAGCGAAAAATAAAATTGGTTCCCAGTCTAACTCTTTAGCAAATTGAATGGTAGCATTATGAATCCCATTGGTGAGAATTCCTACAGTATCTCTCAAGCGATGATAAACAAGTTTTTTATTGATATTTAAAAAACGTAAATGCTCCCGCAGTCTATCACCTCCTGTTTCAGTATCAATGTCTCCCGGATCGGTTAAATGAACTGCAATATCACCGAAAGCTAACAGGTGACGTAATGGTGAAGTCAAACGACGAGAGTCATTAATTGCAAATTTATATCCGCTTGTTAACCAATTCGCAGGAATGATATTTGTTCCATGTTTAAATTGAGTATTTTGGGCTAAAAAAGCAATGTCTAACAGGTAGTTTCGCCATTCCGACCAAAACAAACTAAAGTTTAGTTTTTCCCCCAATTCTTCACAGATTTTAAGAATTTTGGGAATATTATCTGATGAGGGAGGTTGAATTACTTGAGAGCGACAGTGTTTGTCATAATCATGCAAGGTAATTCCCAAACATAGCAATCTTTTTTCAATCTCTGAAAGAGAATTTGCAGGATTTAGATTTGCAGGATTTAGATTTGCAGAATTTAGATTTGCAGAATTTAGATTTACAGAATTTAAATGGGGAATTAAATTCCAAGATGTAAGCAAAGCATTGAGGACATGAACCATCAAACTTTGGTCAGAGCTTTGAGACCATTTTTGTGCTTTATCTTTTGCGTATTGGTCACCAAGTAAAGATAAAACTTGATAGTGTGCTGTTTCTGAACCTCCTAAAGCTGTTGCGAGGGAAAATTCTCTTTCTAAAGCTGGTAATACAGTTTCGATGTAGGAACGCAGAATTGGATCGGTATCTGTACTTAAGGTTTGGAGGAGTAGAGTTTGTAATAGGGTTCTCATGGTGATTGAGCGCTACGCGCAAGTCATTAGCAAAGCGTGTCCATAGGACATAAGTATTCTATTTTCTTTAAAATTACTGGGATAATTAAAATATTGACGACTCAAATCGGTTACGGGTGAATTTTTTCAATCTCCATTTGCATGCTTCTAAAAGCAATGCATCCTGATTAAAAGCGCAAGCATAAGCTTGTTCGTCAGCGTCAGTTAGACGATATAAACCAAATAATGGACTGAGTCGCAGAGTTTTACTTACATCCCAATGACTATTACTGGGTTTTTTCGCAACCGGAACTAGAAAAGCGAGGATTTTCTGTTTTTGTAAGCAGTTAATAACCTCAGATTGGGGATGTCCCACAAGGCTTAATTTATCTATTAAAATTAATTGACAATATTTAAGTTCGTTACTTTTACGATTACAATGCAGAGTTAAATCAAAGCGTTTGTCTACCCATCCCTCAATCTGGAAGTAGACTCGAATATAATTTTTGGGAAATTCTTCTTCACCATGATTTGCATTTGATGCTGCTTCTAAGAAAGTATCTCTATCTGTAACTTCTACAAATGCATAAGGTAAAAGTTTGAGTAAATCATAGGTATAAAAGCGATAAGAACGATCCCAAACACCTGCTTGTAGAGTCGAACTACCCCGAAAACGTAGAAGTTCTTCTTGAGTTGCTTTACCTATATCGCTATTTCCCATTCCATACCATTGCTTACTTAGAGATTCTAAGTTCTGCGAACAGATATTTTGCAAGTCTTCTGTAATGCGATCGCGAATAGATTTACTTACTTTAGCGTTTTCCCGACTCATACGCCAAAGCATCCCCTGTGCTTGTAATCCACCCCAACGTTTGCGATATTCCTCGAATTCTTTAGGAGAATCAAAAGCATCTTTAATGACATCGTTTAATTGACTACGATCAATAGTTTTTTGAGAATCTTGAGAGTTTTGAGAACTGTGAGAATTTCGAGAATCTTGAGAATCAACTAGGGTTTCAAGTTTTTCTTGCAAACGGGACATAACCCAAGGTGTATAACCAGGAATTAAAATAAAGGCTTTATATAAAGAGAATCCAGAATGTCTTCCCAAACGTCCTAAACGTTGAATCACTGTTGCGGAATCACTACTCTCAAATATCAATAGATGAATCCGAAAATCAACTCCCACATCTACTGCTGATGTTCCCACTACTAAAACAGGTTGTTCGGAATTCTTTAATTCTTCTTTTGTTTGTTTTCTTTCTTGACGATCTACCCTTCCGCTAACTTCTCTTACTATTACATTGGGTAATAATTCTTCGAGTTGATGAGTTATCAAACCAGCTTTAGCAACCGAATTAACGATAATTAGTCCCCGACCTCGTTTTTCTCTATCCAATATCTTTCGAATTTGGGGAACGATTTCCTCTAACCATTGTGAGGTATCGGTATCTTTCAAAATTACAAATTCTAATTCTACTGCTTGGAGAATTTGACGATAACCTGGAGCTGCTTGATTTGTGTATACTCCTTCCACTGTTGCAATTTTGAAACCTGTTTGCTGCAACTGTGTAATAAAATCTGGTTTGGGAGTTGCAGAAGTAAATAAAAATCTCCGAGGACGTGATGTGTGTTCTTGGGTACGACGAATTAATGTCATACTATTTAAGGCTGCTGTTTCTTGATGTGACCCAAAAATATGGAACTCATCAAACACCCATAAGTCTGGCCATTCTGCTAATATCAACGGTAATAAATCATTTCCATATGCCGAATCTCGATATTGGTAGTGGGTAATATAGTGAAAAATGTCGGGATTGGTAAGTAAAACTGGTTTTTGTTGAATCGCCAATAATAACTCTTGAAATTTGTTACTTTCTTCTGCTTGTTTTACTCTTCGGCTTAAATCTGCGCCATAAATACGATCAACTCTTAGGGTCGGATCTAAACCAAATAATTGATGATAACCTTTTTGTTGTTCGGCTTGGTCTTCAACTAATTCAATGGTGGGATATAACCCCATGATGCGAAAATTATCATCAAGTAATGTTGGTAAATTTGCACCTAAAGATTTACCATCCCCAGTTGCAGAAGTATTAAATATAATGTCTGCATCACCATGCATGACTTCCGCACAAGTTTGGGCTTGATGGGAAGATAAAGGACAAGTACTACCTACAGGAGGTTTAAGATTGGGGGCTTTCTGATATACTTGACATTGGTGTTTGCAGCCAAGAGGACAATTCCCCAATCCCGGATTAAGTTGGGAGTAGAGTGGTTGTATTTGAAGTTTCACCATGTTTGCTCAGAATGTTTGAAATTTCAATTCAAATTTTTTGTGTCACGAAGTTTTAGATTTCATAGTTATTTCAATTTCATGGTTTGTAAAAATTTCGATTGAGTCCAAGATAATGCTGATTGCAAAAAAGTCCTAGTCAAAAAATGATAACAACTGGTTTATTGTTGGTATAAATTCTGTTACATAGTCTCGAACTGCCCTTGTAGCAAAGCTTTGATAAGATTTAAAATAAAAAAATGAATTTTTGTAATCGACAATTTCAAGTAAGGGCTGTATCTTATACAGGAAGCGTAAATTTGACGGGGGAAAGCGAGGGCGAAAACCCTGGGGTCCCGACAAAACGCCAGAACCTTGACAATTCAATATTTTCAGAGTTTCGTTACTTGATGTTTCATATTTTCTCAATCGCTAAAATGGGAATTTTAAATTCCCCCGACAAAATCGGTTGTGGAAATAGCTATTTTATTGGGTTCTGGATGGCGGACTTTCAACTTACTTAATCCCGCTTGCGGGATTGAAACCAGAAATCAGGGATAAGAATATCTCCGATCATATGACTTTCAACTTACTTAATCCCGCTTGCGGGATTGAAACTTGCCTGGAGCTGAGTTGTTTGGAAATTGATAACACTTTCAACTTACTTAATCCCGCTTGCGGGATTGAAACCATTGCTAGCTTCCATATAACCACGACCTCTATACACTTTCAACTTACTTAATCCCGCTTGCGGGATTGAAACTTGCCTCTGCTTCATCATGGGATAATTTTTGATTGTCCAACTTTCAACTTACTTAATCCCGCTTGCGGGATTGAAACAATCTTTTGAATCTTGCATGAGTTGGAATACTTTTTCTTTCAACTTACTTAATCCCGCTTGCGGGATTGAAACGTCTTGGGAGCTTTCTTTTTCTTGGGCTTAGTATTCTTTCAACTTACTTAATCCCGCTTGCGGGATTGAAACCGCTTCAAATTATTTGTGAATTTAGGTTTTAGATACTTTCAACTTACTTAATCCCGCTTGCGGGATTGAAACGGGGGAATACCATCTGTTTCTAATGCAGCACGGATAACTTTCAACTTACTTAATCCCGCTTGCGGGATTGAAACATGCTGAACGACGGGTTACTTAAGAAATTACTTACACCTTTCAACTTACTTAATCCCGCTTGCGGGATTGAAACTTTAATAGTAAGAAAGGTTTGCCCTTTTTGCGAAGGCTTTCAACTTACTTAATCCCGCTTGCGGGATTGAAACGTTAACTAGAAAGCTAGGACGGAATGCCCATACGGCTTTCAACTTACTTAATCCCGCTTGCGGGATTGAAACAAATGTATAAAACCCAGCATCATAAAAACTCTTGGCTCTTTCAACTTACTTAATCCCGCTTGCGGGATTGAAACCTTCTCTTACACACTTTAGGAAAGCATAATTTCTAGCTTTCAACTTACTTAATCCCGCTTGCGGGATTGAAACGGAAGAATAACGAATTTGAAATTTTTTTTGATCAAGTCTTTCAACTTACTTAATCCCGCTTGCGGGATTGAAACACGGCAGCACTAGGTTTTTCTCTAGTTCCATCCTTTCTTTCAACTTACTTAATCCCGCTTGCGGGATTGAAACGCAACATCAAAATTGCGTTGTTCTTTTAATCCCCGCTTTCAACTTACTTAATCCCGCTTGCGGGATTGAAACTCTTAATCAAGGTTTTTGTGTTGTTGATTGACGTTACTTTCAACTTACTTAATCCCGCTTGCGGGATTGAAACATGATGCAACACCACCTTAGCAGCGCGTTTTAATTCTTTCAACTTACTTAATCCCGCTTGCGGGATTGAAACGGTAAACGGGACTTATTTAACTTGTTCAGCGTAATTCTTTCAACTTACTTAATCCCGCTTGCGGGATTGAAACACCAGCTGAACTTCGGCGGCAGATGATTCAATATTTCCCTTTCAACTTACTTAATCCCGCTTGCGGGATTGAAACAAACTGTCTGGTGTTCTTAATTCTTGGTAATCATCCTTTCAACTTACTTAATCCCGCTTGCGGGATTGAAACGTGCAGCAAACGCTAACAAAGTTAAGGTAGCTGCTCTTTCAACTTACTTAATCCCGCTTGCGGGATTGAAACCTTAGACTTAATTTTGAATTAACTGGTCAGTCTACTTTCAACTTACTTAATCCCGCTTGCGGGATTGAAACCAAAATAGAATTAAACCTAATACCCCTATTTGGTCGGACTTTCAACTTACTTAATCCCGCTTGCGGGTGAAACAAAGAATAATAAAAATTAAGAGATATTTCTTTCCTTCTTTAAGATTAAAAAATCCTTCTTTATGGACTTGAAACAATAATTATTTGGTTATAAAACAGTTTTAAATCATCTTTCAATTCATGAATTCTGTCTTACGGGATTGAAAAACATGCATGCGAAAAAAACTAAAAACTACAACCAAATAGGTTTTGCTCTAGAAATTCTGAAACTATTAGCCGAAAAACCACGAACAAGAGAAGACCTATCCCAATTACTTTCTGGCTTTCTAGAAAATCATGGTAAATCTGATGGTGATACACCTCAAAAACTAACTCGAACAGTTCGCAAACTCAGAGACTGCGGAATAGAAATTAAAAGCGCACCCCATCACCCCTACCAATTGATAGATGCAAACTTTCCGGTAATTCTTTCCCCCAAACAGCGAGAAGCTCTAGCATTAGCAGCTTATTTTTTAACCGATATGGGTTTTTCCGCTCAAGCTACCCAAATTTTGCGCATTGGGGACATCAAAAAAAGCGACATACCACCCCATCTCAAAGTAGATTTTAGTCCTCCCGCAGACTATAGCGATCGCCAACTAGAAGATACTGTCACTAAAATCCAAGAAAGAATCGAACAACAAAAACGTTATACAATTCGGTATCAAAGCAGTAAAGGGAAAGAGCGTAATTGGGATATCGATCGCTCGGAATTAAGATTGCATGATGGTAGCCTTTATTTGTTTGCTTTTGTACCTGACTGGAATTCTTGGCGGTTTACAGAGTTTCCCAATGTAGACCAAAATCGTATCTTTCGGATTGATAAAATTATTAATGTTGGCGCTTCAAGTGATGTTCATTGGGTTTCTTGTGACTTTGCAAAAATTGATATTACTTATCGTCTGAGCGGAAGTTTAGCAAATTATCAGACCCGCAGACCAAATGAGACAGTAATCAAACGCGATTTAAACGCCAGATTTGTTGAAATTGTTGCTGAACAAGACTATCCCTTCTGGTTTCGTCAAAGGATTTTACGCTATGGTTCCAACGCCCAAGTACTAACACCTGATTGGTTTGTTGAAGAAATTAGAAAAGAATATCAAAAAGGTAATAGAAATTATGAGAAAAAATTTGTTTTCTTAAAAGGGAACAGGGAACAGGGAACAAAAAACACAGAACAGCTAAGAAATATTAGAACATAATTGTTGCTTCTAGCAACAGGGAAATAGGGAACACTAGACAGGATACGAATAACAAAAAATGTCCTAAACCAAATACGCAATCCTAATATTTGGGATCGCTGAAGCGCGAAAGCTAAAGTTAAATTGTAAAATTTGTATCTTCTAAAAGAGAAGCATCTAGTATGGAAGGAAAGTCGAATAAAGGTGGCTCAACCCGTAAATATTTATCTCCTTTCAAATCTTCTGGATTAATTAAACTTGTTCCCATACTTAGCTTTTTTGCTTGAAGTTCTGCCCATTTAACAATTTCTTTACGTTCTTGAGGGCTGGTTTTACTCGCAATAATTTTTAATGCTTTAATAATAGACTCATCTTCAACAATATCTTGAATCCATAAAGCATCGCTGCATATACCCAGGGGTTTATCTTCACCAACGGGAGGAGGAGAAATACGTCTTACAATTTCTCTCAGTTCTTCTATATTTTTATAAATAACCAGATTTTTAATTTCTGGAAGAATAATTGTCAAAATTGCCGGTGGAGCCACTCGTTTTTCATCATAATCAAAGTTTTGACAAGCTCGATCTAAAACATAGGACCAAGCATTCATCGACCAATGAATTTCCTTGTATAAAAAGTGTCTGATAACCCAATGTTCGAACTCAACAGCAACATTATGCCCCAGAAGAGTCGCTAATTCTTGTAACGCCAACTTAACTACTTTTTGCCAAGGTAAAGGTTTATTAATTCCTTGAAATATTTCAAGCTCTGGTTGTTTAGTTTTAGTTCGTCTGTGATACTCAAATTCAATACTGGGATAAATAGATTTCCATACTTGTAGATTATCCACAAGAACTGTTGGTAGCCCCATGTATTTTACTATCGGTTTCGACCAAGATAAAGTAGGTAACTTGAATCCTCGCAGCCACCACAATTCATTACTATCCCAAATTCCTGATAGTGGTATTTTTTCTTGATTCATATTCTTTTGTGACCGAGAGATGTTAATATCGTTCCACTATCGTTAAGTTAAGACATCATTATTAACTTTTTTGAACTTAATCTCTAAACTTTAAGTTTAAATATCTATTTATGTTTAAACCTTAAGTTATCGTACAGATTTTAGTGGGCAAAATTATTCTTATGGATATAAAAGGTTATTTCTATTTATCGTTTAATTTCTCCTGTATTCAAAGGTTGTTTGGAAGACTTTATTTTTAACATAAAAATATCAAAAACCCAATTTAGAATTCTTCACATATATGGGCATAAATTATTTTTTACTTTTCACTCCCGTAAGATTTGAAGAAAAACTCTAAGTATTTTTGTAACTTTCCAAGTATTTCCTAACAGACACTAATTATATTTGCTTATGTTGGGATACCTCAATTAGAAAATCTATGTATAGAAAAAAATTATGAAAGGTAAACAAGTTTTACTAACTGGTGGGACTGGTGGACTTGGTCGCGGTGTTACACCGGTAGTTCTTTCCAAAGGTGCAGAAGTCACCATACCTTACCGCAGTGCAAAAGAAGTCGAAAATCTCAAAAGTTTAATTCCACCTGCAGACTTTGCTCGAATCAAATTCATTGAAACCGACCTAACCCAAGAAAAATCGGTAGAAAATTTAATTAATAGTATGGAACGAGTGGATGTACTGATCCATTTGGTTGGGGGTTTCTCAATGGGTAAGGTTAATGAATATGAATTTGACCGTTGGAAACAAGATTTTGATTTAAACTTAAATACTACTTTCCTAGTTTGCAAGCACAGTTTGAGAAGAATGCTGGAAAATGACTATGGACGGATTGTTACTATTGGTTCTAGAGGTGCTGTAGAACCAGCAGGACAATTAGCAGCTTATTGTGCAGCCAAAGCTGGAGTAGTAGCTTTAACCAAAGCGATCGCAGATGAAACAAAAGAAATGAATATTACTGCGAATGTGGTTTTACCCAGCATTATTGATACCCCCAGTAACCGACAAGCAATGGGTACAGAAAATGCAGATAAGTGGGTAAAACCAGAATCTTTAGCTGAAGTTATTTGTTTTTTGGGCTCAGAAATTGCTAAAGATACTAGTGGTGCAGTAATTCCGGTTTATGGTAAGGCGTAATTGGGTAATTGGGTAATTGGTAATGGGTAATGGGTAATGGGTAATTGGTAACTAATTGATATATTTCCTTATGCGAAACCAATTTATTGCACGAGTAATAGCCTCATTTAAATCTACTTTTGATTGAAAACCCAATTCTTTTTGTGCTTTAGAACCATCTAAAAATTGACCAGACGCCATGACTGCGATCGCAGATGAACTGATTTTGGGTAATTTTCCACCGAAAAGTTGATATTTAGTTTCTTGAAATTTAGATATCGTTTTAGCTATTGGTAAAGGAATGGCGATTTTGGGTGGGGAAACCCCAGCAATTTTGGCTATTAGTTTGACTAGTTCATCCATTGAAATATTGGTACCAGTAAATAAATATCTTTCTCCTGGTTTACCAGCTTCGCAAGCGAGTATTAGTCCTTTACCCGCATCTCCTGTATAAATAACGTTGCGATCACCCCTGATATAACCGGGAATTGTACCGTTGGCGATTTCTACAATTAATCTACCAGTGGATGGAGCATAATCAAATTCACCAAAGCACATGGAAGGAATACCAATAACTACTGGTAAGCCATTTTTAGCTTTTTGTTTTGCTAAACGATCCATTTCCCACTTGACTTGCAGGTAGGGATTTTTATTTTGTGGTGTACGAACATACTCTAATTCTTCCGTAGCAGGTAAATTTTGGGGATGTTTTGGTAATGCGATCGCGGCTCCTAAATAAATAATTTTTTGTATATCTGTTTGGGAACAAGCTTGGTAGAAATTTTCCATTTGCGAAACCGCAGTTTTAACTTCAGCTTGCAAAGAACGCGGTTTTGTTGGATAGTAAGCTGCACAGTTAATTATGGCATCTAAACCAGTGAATGCTTGCACTAGAGATGCTCTATCATTTAGATCGCCGATTCTGCTGCTAAAGATTCTAGAAGTAAAGGAAAGGTCTTTAATTGATTCCAAATTAGAAGATGCTCGGTGAATGACTAGCAGTTCGTGACCGTGTTCTAAAACAGCATTAGCGGTATGATGACCGATCGCACCAGTCGCACCCAATATACCTATTTTCATTTTTTGTTTTATTCGTCAATCGCTTTCAAAAATAATCTCAATGGTGCGTTACGGCGCGATTAAGTTTAACTTTAAACGATATTATTGTTTCGCGCCTAACGGGTGTTTTCAAACTAGTTATTTACAATATTATTTGATTTTAAGATCCCCTAAATCCCCCGCTAATTTAGGGGACTTTGACTAGTTCCCCCGCTTTTCAAGGGGGGTCATATCATGTCCGGTAAAACACTTGCGATAAGATTCATAGTAGCGCTTTAGCGTCATAGAAAAACATTGGCGCTAAAGCGCTACTACAAACATATTTTTTCATAAGTAATTAAGCGGACATGATATTAGAGGGGATCCATATAGATTAATCTGTATTATGCTCTTGCTCAACTATTTGATACACCCAACGGATGTTGTTTTTTGCTGTCGCCCAGGTCAATCTATTGTTATGGAATGATGGTAATATTCTTCGATGCCATTGGGATAAGTCTATAGTGTTGCTGGCTTGTTCGATACTCAATCCTTGTTTGTAAGCATTGTCAACACTTTGATACAGATATTCTAAATAATTTGCATATTGTTGTAAGTCGCTAGCTGTAGCGATGGGACCATGACCAGGGAGAAATTTGGCGTCGGGATATTTTTGAGCTATTTCACGAATAGCTGCTATCGTTTGGGGAATTGCAACTCCACCTTCACCCAAATCAAAAAATGGATAATAGGTATGAAATAAAAGGTCACCTGTAGCAATTATATTTTCTTTTGGTAAGTAAGCCCAAAGGTCACCGTGGGTATGGGCGATACCTGGATATGTCAGAATAATTTCTTGGTTCTTTAACTTTAATGTATCGGTTTTATTGACTAAATTATCACTTTGGGGAATATATTCCTGATGAGATTTCCACCAGTTTCCATCCCGAAGCATCATTAGTGGAGGAACTTGACGATGGGCAAATATTTGGGCTGATGGATAGAGGATATTACCTTGGGTATGGTCGTAATGGTAGTGAGTATTAACTATTTTAGTAACGTTGCTATTGGGTAAATTTCGCTTAATCCAACGACGTAAACTTTGAGCTCCTGGAGGAAATTTGGGGTCGAGCACAAGTATTTCTTTACCATCTTCCACTACCAAAGAGTTTCCCCCACCACCTAAAACTGCGTACACTCCGGGAGCCATTTCCACCGTTTGTTGTTGTACGTAAGATAGGTAAAACCAAGTTGCAAAACTTCCACTACCTAAAACAACTAGAAGTAAAATTAAGGACAAGAAAAATTTCCAGTTATTTTTTGAACGCCAGTTGTTTTTCGATTGCAAGTATCGCCAATCTAAAGACTTCTGCTGAGAGTAAACCTTTTCTAAGTGCTTTGCTCCTTCTAAGGAAAAATTCTTCACAAAAGTGAAGTGAGCCAGCCAAAATCCCTTGAGGAGTCGAAAATTCCAGCCCATTGCTTTTTCCCACGAACCAAAGCGAGTGTAACCGTTACCCAAGTCTTTCATATAGTAAGTATGACGAGCATAAAAACCAGGAAGGATTGTTACTTCCCAAGTAACCTTGTGCTGTGGTTCAAGTTCGACTATGGTTGCGATCGCAGGCATTTTATATAAAAACCACCAGCGTATTGGTTCAAAGACCCAAATCAGTTGCTTTCCTAGTTTTAGTTCGCTGTTAAAAGTCCAAAAAAAACACTTATTCCAATAATTCCAGGTATTTGGACGGTTAAAGGTTTCCCAGAGAACATCAACGGGAATTTGTAAATCCACATATCCATCAATTGGCGTCATGTCTTCCGACAAAGCTAAGATTTCTGCTTTACTTGTATCTGCTTTGCTTGTACCTGCTGTGGTTTTATTAGTTTTCATGATAGATTAGTAGACGACTAATTCATACACCAATTTCTTTTAAGATTGCTACAATTTTTTTAATCTAATACCAGTTCGATAAATCATTGCAACAGATTCCCCGGTAGAGACGTTGCATGCAACGTCTCTACAGAAATCTATCTGTCTCATTATTTTTCCAAATTGGTATAAGAAAATAGGGAACAGATTCAAACAATTGATATGTAGCAGTTTTTTGAAATTGATATAAGCTTTTTCGTTAACTGATACTCTTTACCGTTATCGTCTATTTAATAGGGCTAAAGCCCAACTACGAGCGTCAAAACTTAAAGTGTTTCTTCTAACTGTTCTAGAATTAGCGGATAAACATCATTAACAGCATTTTTACCAAAGATACAATCAATGTGACCGTAGTTGGGAATTACATAACGCTTATATAATTGCTTCCCATTGACGTCAGATAATAGTTTACAAGTATACTCCGTACTTTCAGGTAACCAACAGTTATTTTCTTCTCCATGAATAAAGGTTATAGGGATTGCTAAATTTTCTAATTGACCTACATAAATTTCCGAACTGTCAGCACTGACTAGGTGACATTCACGAACTAATAGAGCAAGATGCTCAAATGTACTGAGGTTAGCGATTCCAAACAGTTCGTGCAAATTCTTATATGTTGCATCGTTGAGTTGTTCTAAATTGTAAAGCTGTCCGTAGAGGAAAGAAATGCGATGACTAATAGGGTTAGTATCTACTTTACCAGCTTTAACAGGATATAATTTTAAGGCTGTATCGATAATTCGATTGATGCAGTTAGCCTTGAGATCGGAATAGGCGGTAAGGGATTTAAAACCTAATTTTTTCAGTAATGAAGGCAATCGCAAATGGGAATTTATCTTTGTTATCATTGGCGATCGCATGTGAGTTGCGACTTGAGAAATAACCGCCGAACGTACCCCTTCAAGTCCTGCTAACATTGACATAAAAAAGGTTGTAGCCCCGAAGCAGTGAGCGACTACTTGAATACTTTTTGCTCCAGTAAGATTACTGATTTTCTCAACAGCAGCAGGAAAATCGTTGAGAGCAATATCATCACCATTTGATTGAGTGCTAGATATGGGTAATTCAATACTGACTCGATAATCTAGTAACCAAATATCATATCCATGCTCAAATAAATATTCTACTAAGTTAGTCCCAATGGTATCGATGGAGAAAATCGAACTTGATACTCCAAAACCATGAACCAACATCACTGGACCTTTATTTCCACCATGATAGTTGGTTAGTCTCAATTGTGCACCATCACGAGCTTCAAAGTAATGGATTTGAGGTGCATCAACTCGTAGCTTACGTTTTTGACGAGGTGGTGCATCAGGATTAAAAACTGTTGGTCTAGTAAAAATTTTACCGTAAATATCGAATAGTTCTCCGGCAAAAAATCTTCCGAAACGAGTTGTAAGTTGCAAGTATTGCTTGATATTTTTGGCGTTAGTAATTCGCAATGTAGACATCTGACGAAGGAAGTCCTGGAGATGAATATTCAAAATCCCCTTACCCACTAACGAACGCTTAAAGGTGTCGCATTCATAGATACTGATATATAGGGTAGTTGTATCCGACCAAAGGTCCAAAACTCCGTCATCATGTATTAGTTTGTAACCTTCTAAATTGTAGATTTTTCCACTTTCTGCGATCGCTTTGAGAAAATATTCCATTCGCTTCGTTTTTACTGAATCATTGGAATTGACTACAAACAAGCGAAAATCCCCATCTCTAACTGTGATTGGTTTAGGCTCGAGTTCGGGAGCAATTACAGTACCTACCACTTTAGCTGAGTGACTCTCTAAATTAAGCATTTGCTCTAAGTCGGAGGAGCTAATTGTCAGGGTAAATTCCAGAGATGAATTATTTTCTTTACCTTTTGCTGCTGCAACTTTGTAGTCTTCTTTCTCTTGAGTGGAAAAATAACCACGCATGGTTTCGGTAAATTTAATTCCCGGACGCTGTAACGAACTTGCAATCTGATTTTTGCTTTTACTCTTAAATGTCTGAGAAGGTAAATTGTAGTTAATCTTCCAACCGTAGTCTTGAGCGATTAATGCAGCACAACGTTCGGCGATTGCAGAGATTGTCAGTAAGGGATTCACACCTAGGGAGCGGGGAATCACTGAACCATCACATACATATAATCCTTGATAAACTTCTTTACCTTGGGTCTGTGAGAATACTTGTCCTTTATGATTAACAACTCCACAACTTGCATCTTCTCCCATTGGACATCCACCTAAGGGATGAACTGTTATCAAATCTTTTTGAAATAAATTACTCCAAATCGGATTATGGATCTTAGTCCCACCTAAAGCACGGGTAGCTTGTCCAATATAGTCGTCAACGCGTTCAAAGTGGGTTTTTTGACCGATTCCTTGCCAATGGATTCTTAATTTGTCTTCTGATAAGAATATCCGACCATTCGCTTCATCGTGACTCATAACTAAGAAAGTCTGAGTATTTTTGAGAGCGCCTGTATATGCTCCTCTAACAAAGCAATTTAACTCTCGTCCTTTCTCTTTGAGAGATTCTACAAGACCACTATCTATATCTTTGGTCAATATTGGAGCAACAGCTGCAAACATTCTTGGTAGAAAACCCGAGAGTGCACCAGGGATCGAACCTTCTTGAATTATTATACTATTATCCAGACGAGGCTGCGATCGCATATCGATAATACCGGTGATACAAGGACCAACATCTTCCATTTTCTGTGGTGGAAAATAACCAAAACCTACACCGTTAATTTCTTCCTCGTTATTGTAGCCAAACGCTAGTACATCACCGTTACCGCTAAAGCCATGACCTAATTTCTTCGATAGAGGTAAACCATGGGATGCAGAACGGAGTAAAATTTCCGTTGAACCCAAAGCTCCAGCAGCCAAAATGACAATATCTGCACTAACAAACATTGTCGGAGCATCAAATGTTTCTCTTCCATTTTCAAGCAATTGATAATGAATTAACCAACGATTATCTTGCTTTTGAATCCAAGACACAGATACTTGCGTATAAATTTCTGCACCGTGATTTTTTGCATCTGGCAAATAGTTCATCGCAACAGTATTCTTGGCTTTATAATTGCAACCAGATACACAATCACCGCATAAATTACAAGCTTGTTGTTCTACACCTACATGGTTGATTCCATCTTCAAAGTTAACATTAATAGGTGGTCGTTCAAACGGTTGATTTAAGTATTGTGCTGATTTTTCTAAGGCTTCTAATTTTTTTAAAGGTGGATAATTTTCTGGGTAGGGTGTAGGTTTGAGCATTTCCTCTGCTCGATTATACCCTTGTGCAAGTAAAGTACGAACATCATTACGAAATTCTTGGGGAAAGCATTTATCTCTAAAAACTCGGTCTTCGGGACGCAAAGATACATTCGCATTGATTAAAGAGGTTCCACCTAAACCGCAACCAACAAAAACATTTATATCTTCATTAATGCGAAAATCATATAAACCTGTAGATGGACCAATATGTTTTCCCTCCAAGTCTATCTGCATTTCTTTAAACGCCGTTTTAGGATTATTCGGGAATTCACCTGGTTGGATTTCTTTACCCCGTTCTAAAATACAAACCTGTTGTCCGGCTCGAGCAAGACGCGATGCAGTAATTCCACCACCGTATCCAGATCCAATAACTACTACTTTATAATGATTTTGGATTCTTTCTATAGGGTTTGACAAGCGGGTCATAATATCAACCTTTACAGTAGAGATGCACACCTAAAAACACTGAAGGTAAAAAGGTGTTTTGTACGTTTTTTCGTCGACTTATGACAACTTCAAAGGTCAATGGGGGAATTCCGTAAAATCAGACGCTTAATTGGGTGGTAATAGCAGAGTATTGTTATTTCAGGAAATGGGAAATGGGGAAAAGCAATTGGATTCTATACTTTGTTAAAACCTTATCCTAGGAGAGTTTTGACCTAGAAATACTGGGCAAATGAAAAAAACAAAAACAGAGCAAAAAATTTGTAGAGACGCAGGAATTCTACGTCTCTACCAGCGATATATTCACTTTTAAACAACTGTAAGTTGACAGGAATGAGTAAAAAAGAGCGATTTTCTTTCCTGTCTTTTGCAAAATCATTGCCACAGATAAATTAAAGCAAATAAAACAATCCAGATAATGTCAACAAAGTGCCAGAATAATGAGGTTGCGTTGATCCCAAAGTGACCGTTATCGTAGTTTCCGGGAGTAAAGGAACGAGTTAACATGATTCCTTGGAGCAGAATTCCGGTAAAAACGTGCAAACCGTGGAAGCCTGTTAATAAGTAGAACATTCCTCCATATATCCCAGAGGTAAAACCAAACTCAAGGTTACTCCATTCAATTCCCTGTCCGATGAGAAAATAACTTCCCATCAGCATTGTCAATCCTAAAAAGAAACGAAATTTATTCAAGTTATTACGAGCAAGTTCTTGTTCTGCTAAGTAAATTACAAAACTACTAGTGACAAGAACCACTGTATTAATTGCAGGTTCGCGAACCTCTAGTCCAGATACTCCTGGGGGTAACCAGTCAGGTACTGTGGTTTTGTAGACTATATATCCGACAAAGAAACTCAAGAAAATAATACTTTCTGAGAGTAAGAAGACAATAAAGCCAAACATACTGTTAGCTTCTTCATCGTGGTGGTGTTCTCCTCCACCAGTTTGATATATAGGCTGTTGATACTCTTCGGAAATTATAGACCCTGTCATTCGTTATTCTCCTGTGGCGACTAGGTATTGGCGACTGGGGATTGGGAAAGAGATCATTAAGTTCATTACCAATTACCAGCGACCAATTACATATCATCAATCAAAGCAAATCATCAATCAAACTACTCGCGTTCAAGTCCATCTGCTGACAATATTTCTGATTCTTCTGTATCAGATTCTTCTGATTCAAATTCTTCTGGTTCAAATTCTTCTTGCTCTAATGTTTCGTTGGCGAATACGGAAATTTCTTCGACTGTTTTCAGTGTTAAGGGTTCAGATTTTCCATAACCATAGGGTTCTGAAATTACCACTGGAATCTCTTCAAAGTTTTCTACCGGGGGTGGTGAACCAACTTCCCATTCCAAACCAATCGCCCGCCAAGGATTATCAGGTGCTTTCTCACCCTGCATCCAAGAAGCTATCATGTTGAAAATGAAAGGCAAACTAGACATACCCAACAAAAAGGCTCCGAGGCTAGCAACTACATTCCAAAATGTATATTCTGGAGCATAGGAAGAGACTCGACGTAACATACCGTGCAATCCTAATGGATGCATGGGTAAAAAGTTAAGGTTAGTACCGATAAATGCTAAAGCAAAGTGTAATTTACCCCAACCTTCGTAATACATTCTTCCGGTCATTTTTGGAAACCAATGGTAGATGGCTGCATACATCCCCATAGTTACTGTTCCGTAAAGAACGTAATGAAAGTGACCGACAACGAAATAAGTATTGTTGACATGAACGTCCACGGGTACCGAGGACAGCATAATCCCAGTAATACCAGCAAATACAAACATTACTAATCCACCCAAGGCGAACAGCATGGCTGTATTTAGTTTGATTTTACCCTTCCAAATAGTTGCGACCCAGGCAAATACTTTAATCCCTGTAGGTACGGAAACGCACATAGTTGAAAGCATGAAAATCATCCGCATCCAACCAGGGGTTCCGCTGACATACATATGATGTACCCACACCAAACCACTTACCCCAGCAATCACCATAGATGAAATGGCAACTACTTTGTAACCAAACAAGGGCTTACGAGCATAGACAGGAAATATCTCAGAAAAGATACCAAAAATAGGCAGAATAATTACGTAAACTGCAGGGTGGGAATAGAACCAGAAAAAGTGCTGGAACATTACCGGATTACCGCCACCTGCTGGGTTGAAAAAGCTAGTACCAGCAGTGAGGTCAAACAGTAGCATTACCGCACCTGCAGTCAATGCAGGCAATCCAAAAAGTTGGATGATTTGAGCGCTGAATACAGCCCAGACAAAAATCGGCATGCGGAAAAATGTCATCCCTGGAGCCCGCATTTTGACGATAGTTGTCACAAAATTAACTGCCCCCATAATCGAGGATACTCCCGATATGGCAACAGCCAACAGCCAGACAACCTCACCATTAATTAGGCTACCTGTCGGATTTTGCACGCTTACGGGTGGATAGGACCACCAACCTGCTTGTGCTGGACCCCCAGGAACGGCAAAACTAACCATCAGTAAAACACCGACGACAGGTACCATCCAAAAAGCCGCAGCATTTAGACGAGGGAACGCCATATCTCGCGCCCCAATCATTAGGGGAACGAGATAGTTAGCCATACCAACCAAAGAAGGGAAAGTCCACAAGAACAGCATCACTGTACCGTGCATTGTGAACATACCGTTATAAACAGTACGGTTAACTAAATCGGCTTCGGGAGTCATTAATTCACCCCGAAGAATCATCGCAAAAATACCACCCACCAAAAAGAAAATAAAAGAGGTGACAAGGTATTGAATACCGATTACTTTGTGATCGGTACTGAAACTAAAATATTCCTTCCAATGTGTTGGCGGTTCGGAATAGGATGTCTCGCCAAAAATTTTAATGTCTGTATCGACGGAAATGTTTGTCATTGTTTATCTTCCTTTCCACCGGAATAATTAACCAGAGGAGGTTGTGCGGGAACAACAGTAGCCCAGCCATTAGGAAATCCAGACTCAGAGGCTTGAGCGTATTCCAAAGCCGCTTGATTTTTTGCCGGAACTAGCTGATTTTTAGCCGCAGCTTTCAACCATTTGTGATACTCTTCTGGGGATTCAACAATTACATTCGCTTCCATGGTGGCAAAATAAGTCCCGCTATATTGGGAATCAGTTAACCGATATTTACCCTCGCGTACTGGAGTAAATTCAAAGTCAATTGTGGTGTTGGGAATAATATCTTGCTTGAGTCGGAAGCCAGGAATATAAAATCCATGAATCACATCCTCTGACTGTAAAGCTAACCGCACGTGTTCATTAGCTGGTAAATGTAATTCGGTACTGGTTACATTTCTTTCAGGATAATGAAATATCCAAGCCCACTGCTTAGCAGTGACATCAATATCTGTAACAGCTTGATTTGGAGACTCCATGGTTGCAGCATAGGCTGATTCAATTCCAGGTACCTGTAACTTCATCAACTCATCCGAACCTTGGACTCCCATTTGTTGATAAATTTGATAGCTGTAACCGGCAATCCAAAATACCAACATCACTGGAATTACTGTCCAGACAATTTCCAAAGTTAGATTTCCCTCAATTGGGGGTCCATCACTAGTATCACCAGGAGCAGCACGATGGAAGATTAGGGAGTATACAACAACACCCGTGACTCCCAAAAATATAAAAGCTCCCAGGGTGACCAAAAAACTGATTAAATTATCAATTAATACAGATTCAGCCGCACCTTGTGGTGGTAACCAGGAATAAGCCTGCTGACCGACCCATAAACTCGTAACCGTCAAAGCGATCGCACTTGCGATCAGTATCAGAATTCTTCTGAAAAAATTCCAGATGTTCATTTTTCGTTTCCTTTGTTGGGGGTTGGGGATTTGTGACTGGAGATTGGCGACTAGGGATTGGGTAATGATTGATAAATTGTTACTACTCCTTTCCTCCCTGCTCCCTTTCTCCTCTAATCCTTTTCTCTACTCCCCGTTCCCTGTTCCCTATATTCGTTCACTTCAACATTGCATTGAGATTGTCGCCTAACCGTAACAAGCGATCGGCTGTATTGTGGACGCCAAATTCGGCAGCAAGTTGTGCTCCTAAAGTTCCATGCACATACATGACGAACATAATTACAGCACCTAAAGCTAAATAACTCCACTGCACTTGGTTTTCAGCATTACAACGCAAAATAAAACGCTGAACGCCCCGCCAAACAGTCATACCAACAATCAGCGCAAATAAAATAACGCCCCCCACTCCATGCCAAAGCATTGTTTCCATTGCTTGCAGCCCCCAAGCACTTTTGAGACCCGTGGGTGGTTGCGCCAACATGATTTCGTAAAAACCAGCTGCCACAGTAAAAAAGGTGATAATGCTTGAAGCCACCATGTTGTACCAACCAACATCAAAAAAGTTGGAGCGGCTGACAGGAATTTCTAAATATTTAAATACCCACTTTTGCAGGGGATAGAGAACTCCTAAAATATCAAACGTAATACCGATAATGAATAAACCTAGGGTCAAATGGACTAAATTAGGATGAATTGGAATCGAGTAGGGTAATCCGTTTGCACCTAATTGTCCTCCCACCTGCTCTATAAGTTCGGAGTTCATCGTAAAACCCCCTCCTTAATCGCTTCAACTACTGGTACGGTGTGAAGCCCGTAAACCCACACCAATTTATCTCCTAAATACACCTGTACAAATACTACAGCCGTTAGCACTAAACCCATTCCGAGAAATGAAAACGGAATTTTCTTCGGGTTACGTCGTCTGAGAACATAGCGCCAAGCTGTAACTGCAGCCAGAATTCCTGATAAAGACCAACCAATTAGGGTATGTAAACTCAAAACTGATTGCGCCTGTTCGTAAGGCTGCGCCAAACCTGCTTCAAACTGACCGAAAATAATGGCAATGAAGATGGAAATCGTAGCGATAAATATATTCCACCAACTTACCTCATGCAAACGCTCGTTACCTGTGAAATAGCCAATAACATCACAAGCAACAGCAAATAGTACCATTGCGATGACGAAATGTACCACAATTGGGTGAATCGTGTCGGGATATGGTAGATTATGGTCATTCAAAAATGGAAAATTATCAAGCATAGGCTTCTCCTGGACATTTATTATGAAGTAATAACCAGAAGCACTTACCAAAAGCGCAGGTTTACAAATCTACACTTTTAATAATTTATTCAGATTCAGATATTTTTTATGTAATGCACGCAGCAAGCTCAAAAGAATATCTGGCTTGCTGATAACTTTTATGTTTGTTTGGCTTGTTAGATGATGAGGAAGCAAGGAAATTAGGGTATTTTTTGCGAATATCTAAATACAAACTACTCCGGACTGGAAAAGAATGAGGAGAATTTATAACAGATTTAGGAATACTACATATTTCCAGAATCATTCATTTCTGAATATTCGTTCAACAGCTTTTCTTTAAGTTTTTGACAAAATTGCACTAACGGGATACCCAATTCTGTAGAGATTTTTAGGGCATGATTACAATATTCCAGTGCATGTTCAAAATTACCCAAGCCGTAATAAAGATTTGCTAAACTACCTAGAGTTTCAGCTTCAACAGTTAAATCTCCAATTCGAGAGCAAATTTCAAGAGCTTCATTTAAGGGTGTTAAAGCAGCCTCATAATCCTTGAGGTTAACCAGCGTATTTCCAATACAACTTAAAACAGCACCTTCTGTACTGATATCGCCAATTTTTTTGGCAATATCTAAACTATCTCGATAATATTTAAGAGCTAGATTGCGATCGTTAAGACCTTCATACACTAAGCCTAAATTCATCAGGGCTATTCCTTCGCCCGCTTGATCGCCTAATTCTTTACTAATTTTCAGACTCTGCTGATGATAATTTAGTGCTTTCGGATAATCGCGTTGTGATAAATAAACATTTCCCAAGTCTCCGAAAATTGTACCCTGCTCTAGGCGATTTCCAAGTTGTTCAAAAATAGCTAAGCTCTCGCAATGGAGTTCAATAGCTTCATTATATTTTCCCTGTATGTAATATATATATCCTAAGCTATTAAAAGCAGATGCTTCTCCTTCCCGATAGCCAATTTGCTGAAAAATTTTGAGACTTTGTTGGCTATATTCTATTCCATTTTGATAATTACCCATAGCACACAGGGCATCACCGACATTACCTAATGCTCTCCCTTCACCTTGTCGATCTCCAATAGTTTGAGCAACTGTTAAGCTTTTTTGGTGATATTCTACTGCTGTTTTATATTCACCAATAGACTTGTATAATAGTCCCAAATTTCCTAAGGCTTCACCTTCTCCAGCTCTGTCTGAAATTTCTCTTGCAATATTCAAATTTTGTTGGTGACATTCAATTGCTTGAGAGTATTCTCCCTGATTATGATAAATCAATCCTAATTTGCCTAAAGCAATTCCCTCACCAAATCGATCACCAATTTCTTGTGCTATGTGTAAACTGTCTTCTAAATAATCTATCGCATTGGAAAGCTCACCTAAGGATATATAAACAGACCCTAGATTTCCTAAAAAACGTTCTACAGCTAACCAATCTTCATAACTTTCAAGAATATCCAAACTATCCGTGTAAAATTCAATCGCCTTGGAATATTCACCCAGTGCATAGTAACTATTTGCTAGATTTCCTAAAAATGTACCTTCTGCTTTTGTATCTCCCACTTCCCTTGTGATTTCTATGGCTTTTTGGTGGTATTCAACCGCCTTGTGATATTCACCCATAGAGTTATAAATGTTGCCTAAATTTCCTAAAGTTCTACCCTCGCTTTTACAATTTTTTGTACTCTGGCAAAGAGTAATACTTCTTTGATTGTATTGAATGGCACTTTTACGGTCTCCCAATGCATGATACGCATTCCCTAATCCTTGCAAACAGATAATTTGAAATGATGGTTCTACTTTATCAAGTAAAACTGAATACAATTCTATTTGTTTTTGAAAATAACTCCAATTTCCAAGTTGATTATCTAAATTCTCTTCTAATGCAGGACTTAAAGATAAAGAACTCAGCTTTTTTAAATTATCCCAGTCTTCTGCCGCAGATAAATGGTGAAATGCTTCCAAATAGCCTTGGATCTTTTCCAAATTAGAAGATTTATGATGATTAAACTTATACTTTGTTAACCAGTTTTTTACTGCTCTATAATTTGCTCTTTTGATTCTTGAATAGTTATCTTTATTGGATATGAAACTAGGCTGAATATTATCCCAAAATTTTAAGCCTGGAATTAATATTGAAAAATCATCTTCACTTTTTTCTGATATATCAGGATTTTTAGAATTAGCTGGATCTATCATTTTTTGTTTCACTTAGCTTATAAATATTGATGGTAATAATAGCTATAAAGCTGGGTCATCCACTAATTGTTATCCTAAAATTTTAGTAAAGATGGTGAAATGCTTCTAGACGCCCCTTTGCTTTTTCTAAATTTGATGCATTTTCTAATCTAAGACCTTCATATTTTGTGAGCCAATTAACTATTGCTCTATATTGAGTGCGTTTCCAACGGGGTTTGATAGATTTCAGTTCGGTTGGATCGATACCAAGTTCTGCTAAAAGTTTTGTTTCTGAGTCAGCTTGGTCACTCATAATCTTGAGCTAGTTATTTTGATGTTTTAAATTTTATTTTAGATAAAAACTTACTTAATTATTAGTTATTTAACGGCTTTTTGACTGCATTGAGAACAGTTTTTTGTGACAAAACCTGATGTACTAGCGAAGCAGCAGCAGCAGCAGCTAAGGGTTGATGCTTTTTATGTTTCTTCCCATCTCCCCAGTCACAAATAGATTTTACTAAAATCCAGGCTGTACCGACGCGTCCAGAAGCAGCACATAAACCAGCTCCTTCCATTTCTCCTCCAATCGCTTGGGGAAACTGCTCGAACAACTTGGCTTTAAAAACTGGATCGTCCACTAATTTTTCCCCTGAAAGAATAGGACCAATCTTAATTTCAGATTTTCGACCGTTAGGACAAGTAAAATCCCAATTTTGAATGTTCTCAAAACGATTCAGTAACGTTGTATTGCTTGGAGGGATGGTACCGCGATACTCGATTTTTTCTGCACCAGCACGCTGCTGTTCGTAGGAAATAATCTGGGAAGCTACTAATACATCTGCAATCCTTTGTTTTATTGGGTCTTTACCAAAAGCTATGCCGACCATGATAATAGCTCTGGGATTCCACAGACGTTGAGCTTGTTCAGTTGCGAGAATAACTGAACCTTCACCAATTGAACCCATGCGACATTTAGTGACAACAGTTTTCCACGCGCCAAATTGTCCGATATAGTAGGTTTCTGGTCCAGAATAAACCAGCAAAATCTTTTGCTTTTCAGGATAAGGTTGGAGTAAGTTTGCGACTGCTTTTAATTCTGTATTTGTTGCGGTAATAAGAACGACATCAATTTCGGATTTAATTGAGTTACATTCTTCTTCAGCAGTTTCTTCTAATTCTGGGAAACTAGAAGCATACCAAGGTTGTTCTTCAACTTGATATTCTAATTCATCTTCAGGGGGTATAAATAAGTCAGGTTTTGTTTTAGTAGTATTAGTTTTATAAATATTTAAATTGTCATTAGGAGTATCGCGGTAATACTCCTGCTCAAATAATAATAAAGCTTGGTTTCCAGGATTTGATTTACGGGCACCTTTTATCAATTCATCAAGCCATTCCTCCGACTTCGCTGTTTCAATGAGTTTAAAAACTATTTCCCTTAAATTATCACCCATTGCTATTGCATCCAGTTCTTTATCAAGTTCGAAGCTGAGGAACATCGCAAGTTTTTGTCGAGAAGGAAATGCTGCAATTAACGCGTCTGTTAATTTTTGGTGCTGCTGACCAGTTAATTTTTGGTCTAATTTTTCTTGCGCGGGTATGGATAAGTCAGTTTTTGTCTCAGTAGTATTAGTTTGAAAAGCTTCAATTTTTTTGCGCCCAATTGAAAGAATTTCTGTAAATATTTTTATATCTTCGTCATCTAAATTATATTTTTGTGGTTGTCTAAGTATATAAGATAAAAGTTTGACCAATGGATGGCTTGGATTTTTCCTAGATACTGAATAATCTTTAAATTTAGAAACTAAGATCGTGGTAAATTCGTTAATACCTAAGTTGAAGTCGAAATTCGCAATAAAGTGATTATCAATACCAGCATTTCTCAGGATACCTCGTCTTCCAGCGACACCATCGATATTAATAAATAAATTTTGAAGAGCGGATTCTAGCTCAATGGTATGATTTAGTTCTAAATCGGAAAATATTTTAGAATTACTCATTTAATACTTCCTCACAAAAGAACTACCTAATAGAATACAGTTTTAGAATTATGGTTTTAGAATTATGGTTTCAAAGTTATGGTTTCAAAGTTATGGTGTCAAAAATTTTTCAATCACCTCTCTCAACTTTTTCCATACAATCTCACCTTTGAAGTTTTCCCAAAATGATGAAGGGCGGTCGTAATAATAAAGTCTTGCTTCATTTAAGCTGTAAACTACAGGAACTTTGTACCATAATGTATCTGTATCTATATCAAAGGGATTTTCTGTCCGTATTGTGTTTGTAGTATTTTCTTTTGAATCATCAATAACAGCGATCGCAAAACAAATATTAGAAGGCACTCTCGCATTTATAATTTGCCCAACAGTAGATGATGTAGATTTTTCTGTGGCATATTGTAGGCACAAGCTAGAATACCGTCTTAAAATTTTGATATTAATGGATTCAAAGTAAGAGAAAATAAAGAAAGCATCCCCTCTCATATTAAATAATCCAAAAGGAAGCTCAAAATTTGTTATCTTACCAACAAGATTTAACTGCTGATTTTCATAGCTCAGATTCTTTTGTAGAGACAGACATCCTTCACTACTTAATTGGTGACTAATCTTCTCTAAATACTTACTTAGTTTATCGTTGGTTTTTGAATTAGATTCCGGGCTGTAATTTCTCAGTTCAGTAAGTAAATTTTTGATTTTGTGTTGACCGATGACATATACTTTGTTCAATATTTCTAAGGCTTCATCATCTAGGTTATATTTTCGTTGTGGTTGTTGAAGCAAATAATCTAAAAATACTATTAATGGATGGTAACATGGTCGTTGACTAGATATGGGAATATCTATAAATTTAGAAACTAATATATTGGTAAATTCTCTAATATTTAAGTTAAGGTTGAGTTCGGAAATAAAGTAATTATCAATACCCGCAGCTAATAAAATACTCCGTCTTCCAGCAACAGTGTCGATTTGATTAAGCAAGCTAACAAAAGCAGTTTCAAGCTGGATAATATCATTTGTTTTTAAATCATAAAATATTTTATAATTATTCAATTAGTCTTGCTCCATTAATTGGTTTTTGAGTTTTTGGCATTCCTCAGCCAAAGGTATTTGTAATTCTGTAGCAATAGCTAAACCTTGGTCGCAGTATTCAAGAGCCAAATTTAAATTACCAGTATTTTGATAAAGTTGGGCTAAACTTTTTAAAGTTTTTGCTTCATTGGCACGACTGCCAATCATACTGAAAATTGTCAGAGATGCTTGCAAATATTTTAAAGCTTCTGAATATTGATTTAGTTGTATAAAAGTATTGCCTAAATTATATAAAGCTTCTCCTTCTCCTCTACGATCGCCTATTTCTTTTGCGATAATTAAACTTTGTTGATAGTACTCAATGGCTCTTTTATACTCTCCCAAAGATTTATAAGCATTTCCTAAAGTTCCTAGACACCTTCCTTCATTTAGGCGATCGCCTATTTCTCTAGCCATTGCTAAATACTGTTGATAATAATAAATTGCTTTTTGATATTGTCCTAATGCCAGAGAAACATTACCAAGGTTTCCTAACGCTATTCCTTCACTTTGCTTATCATTAATTTCTATGGCAATGGATAAACCTTGCTCAGAATAACTCATTGATTTGACATAATTAGCTATATCATAATAGACAACTCCTAGATTAATAAGTGCTTGTGCTTCTCCTTTACGATTATTAATTTCTTTAGTAATAGACAAACTTTGTTCATTTAACTTAATGGCTCTAGAATAATCACCGAGAGCTTCATAAACTTTTCCTAAACTAACTAAAGCATTGCTTTTACTAAGATAATCATCAATTTGCTGTGCAGTTTTTAAACTTTGTTCTAGATAATTAATTGCTATGGAATAATCTCCCAAAGCATAGTAAGAATTTCCGAATGTAGTCAATAACTCAATATCTAACTTATAATTTAGCTTGTGTATTAATTTCTTACACAAATTAATTTGCTGATAATAATATCCCCAAGTTCCGAGTTGGTTATACAATTCTTCTTGAGTTGGGGTTTCAAGATGAGAAACAAGAATTTTACTTGCTGTTTCCCAATCCTCTAATTCGCAGAGATGATAAAATGATTCAAGAAGACCTGTTACTTTTTCTAAGTTTGAAGCATCTGGTTGAGGTTTATATTTAGTCAGCCAGTTAACAACTGCTCTGTATCCTTGGCGTTTCCAACGTGGCTGGATAGATTTTACAAATTCTGGTTCAATCCCAAGCTTGGTTAAAATTGATTGTCTATCTGGTGGAATTTCAAGATTTGTCAAGTCTTCTTCTCTATCATTTTGATTAGAGATATCTGCTTCTTCCTCTTCATCCAGTTTATCCAGTTGTTTCAAATGCTCCAGCGATACACCTCGAATTAAATTATGCTGTTTAAGCATAACTTGATTATTTTCATCAATTAATTCTTCAACTAAATAGCGATCGCGCAAAATATTCAATGCTTTCTCTTGTGCTTCTTCATCTATATCCCAATCTTCCAAATGAGAAAGCCAAAAATCTTCTGGTACTGAACCGCGATAGACAGAAGTTTCAAGTAATAATTTATAAGCATCAGGTACCTGGGTTTTTAGGCGATTAAATGTATTTTCTAACCTAGATTTGACATTGCGACGTAAATCACGGGTATATTTATGTAAGTTATACTGGTCATCTGCCCCTACTGTAAATCTACCAGATATTGCCTCTTCAATTGCTTTCTCAACTTCTTCTACTTCATTTCCATATTTCTTCCAATAAGCTAAAACATTTTTATTAAAAGGATGATTAACAATCTCACCAGCAATTACCCGTAAAGCTAAAGGATGACCTTCATAAGCTTGTCCAATTCTTTCTAAAAATGGTCTACCTTCGGCTTCATTGTTAACATCTAGCCCAGTATTACCAAACAAAGCTAACTGCTCTGGTTTTTCTAATCCGCTTACTGGTTGAAAATATAAGAAATTTTGAAAGCGATGTCCTTTTTCTTCTATCTGTTGAGGAAAATCCAGTGAAGTAAGAATGATAGAACTTTTGCAAAAATCTCTTTTCAGAAAGTCTTCAAAAAACTTCACCCACCACTCATCTATAAAATCACTCCAACCTTCTTCTTCATTTCCTTCCAAGATTGTGTCTAAAGAATCAATCTGTATCAAATAACGATTTTCTTGTAAGTGTCTGACTAAGCGATTAAGTAATCTTTGAGTATCTTTATGTTCTTCTGACGTAATTGGTTCGCCACATTTTTCTAACAATCTGGCTGCTACACTCCCAAAATCAGCAGATTGTTCTTGATTATCAAAATTCTCTTGGAGATAATTATTCCAATCTTCAAACCAATCTTTCGATTCAACAGCTAATCGTTCCCCCAAAGCTGTTTTACCAATACCCGTAATACCAACAAGCACCAGTAAGCGACATGAACCGCGAATTCGACTAATTAAGTTATTAATCAAACTTTCCCGACCAACCCAAGCCTCATCGTAAGCAAAAAAGTTAGGAGATGTAGTTGGTTGTGGTTCATTTTCTGGATCTTGCAACAACTGACCAATCCCAGGAGAAATTAAAATCAATTCCCCTTTTCCTACTTCTTCTACTTCAACTTCTTCTCTTAACCCTTCCCTTTCTCCAGCAAGAAGTTTTGCCAAAGCACGAGTCGTATTTACCAAATATTGATGCTCATCCCATAAATTTGTACGCTCTAATGGCTCTGCTAAAATTTCCACCAAATGAGGAAAATAAGATTGACCAGATAAACCCAAAACAGGATTCTCTTCGGGTAAACTTTTCTCTAGTTCCTGTGTGATTTCTTGAATGGTAGTATCAGGATCTAAATAAGCTTTAGCAATCCATTTTTGGGTACGAGTTAATTCTGCGCGCAGTTTCCAATCTGGCTGTTTGTCTAAATAAAAATGTAAAAATTCTGCTAATTGAAACGGTCTTCGCCAAGGAAATTTTTCTTCCAATTCTACTAATAAAACTTCCCGCACGCAGGGTTCTACTTCATAAATATCTTCTTGAATGGGGCGACATAAAGGAGACAGCAGTAAGTCACTTTCAGCTATCCAAGAAATATCTTCAGTATCGAGAAAATTGATACGAATTAGATTAACTAATTCTGGAGTTAAAATTAAAGGTAACGCAGCATGACAAGCAAGAGCTAAATGTTTTTTCCCAAAACGACGTTCGAAAGCTACTACCTCCCTTACAGCATATTCTGGAGGTAGCCATCGCCTTCTGACAACTGCTTCAAGAGTCTTGGTCATCTAACCTCACTCCAGGGGGAAAGGGATGTCCTATTAAAATTTTAACTATATCGTTCAATCCCTGCCGATCCAAAGGATACATTGGTACAAATTCGCCAATATTCTCAGCAGTAGTTGTCTTCCATCGAGATTGAGGAACTGGATTTAACCAAGCATATAGATAAGTATATTGTCTTAACTGCTTAATAAATGCCTTTGTTTCTTTTAATCTTTGCCCATCATAAGTCCTCCGTGCTGCTCCTGCATCACTGACAATAAGCACACTGTTATCCCTAACCTGTTCTGATAATACATCTTCAATGGGACAAGTTTGAGTAAGATTTGGTTTTTTATAGAAATAAACTTCTGGACAATCGTGAAAATAATAAGTACTGATTTTGCCTAATAGTCCTCCTTTTTCTATACTTTTTTGTAAAGCTTTCATAAGTGGATTAAAGGGAGACATTGAGCCTTCACGGTCAATCAATAAAACTAATTCAACTTGATTGCGACGACGAGGTTGCAATACAGGACGACGAAAAAAACCAGTTTTACAAATATCATTAATTGTTTCTTGTACATCTAAATCTTCTGCAATACCTTCTCGTCGCAATCTTCGCAGATGTCGCCAACTTACTGTCATATCACGTTGGCTCATAGGTAAACGAGGAATCAGGTTATATGGATTTTTTTTATAAGTAGATTTTGATAAGTTTCTGATAGAAGATAACTCTCTCGAGGAACGAGCAGGAATATTATATTGTTGCTGTTTAGTTGGAGTTTTAGTTTTAGTTTCAGTTTTTATTTGATTTGATTTTTCAACTTGATTATTTTTCGAACTAGGAGAAGCTGTAATAGATTTATTACTACTATCTGTTGACGGCTCATCCTCGTTTATTTTTGAAGCAATTATAATTGGCTTGTATAAACGAGGTTTAACTAATTCAGTAAATTTTAAATTAAAGATTTCTCTATCTTCTTGAGACTTAGCCCAAAGTAACTTCAAAAAGCGTTCTAATCTATCAATATCTTCGATTCCTATTCCTTCTCGAATCGATTTAAGGGCTAGTAAATATTCAGACATTCCTAAAGGAATACCTTGCTTCTGTAACTCCTGAAATAATGGTAATAAAAATGATTCAGTTTTAGTCATCTATATTTTCAATTGCTCCAAAGCTTTGAGGTCACTTTGATTCTTAACTAAAGTATGGAGAAAAGGAAGTTTATTGAACTCTATATCAGCTAAAACTTGAGCAGTAATTTCATTCGCTTCTTCTTCGCGCTCCAAAAGTATTAACCAATTTATAAATTCACTGGTGCTGGGTTTTTTCCGCCAAGCAAATTTAGTTTCATTTGTTTTGCATCCATTTTCTTTTACTCGACTTTTTTAGCGATTATTTGAAATAATCTAAGCGAATAAAGCTTTAATTTTTTCTTTACCTACTACAACTATTCTATTTAAAAAATTGATTTGGGCATCATCCAAGTTATACTGCTGATGTCGCTTAATAATATAGTCAATGAAGACTACCATCGGATGATAATTTTTGTTTTGACTATAAACTTTATATTTTAAAAATTTGGAAATTAAAATATTGATAAATTCACTAATACTCAAGTTAAAATCTAAATTATCAATAAAACCATCATTTATTCCAGAAATTTTCAGAATACTTCTTCTTGCATCAATCGAATTAATTTGCCTAAACACATTTTGAAAAACTTGTTCGAGTTGATAAATATCATCAGGTGATAAATCAGAAAATATCTGATAATTAATTTGCTCGTCTGCTAATTTTTGTTCAGTATTTGACGCTTCAAAACTAGATGAATTATTTATCTCATCTTCCTCACCTTCCTCACCTTCCTCACCTTCCTCATCATCCAGTTTTTTCAAACGCTCGAGCGATACACCTCGAATCAAATTATGCTGTCTGAGCATAACTTGATTGTTTTCATCAATTAATTCTTCAACTAAATAGCGATCGCGCAAAGTATCCAAAGCTTTCTCTTGTCCTTCTTCATCTATATCCCAATCTTCCAAATGGGAAAGCCAAAACTCTTCCGGTACTTCACAACGGTAAACCGAAGATTCACACAGAAGTAAATAAGCATTACGAACATCTGTGTGTAAACGATTGTATGTTTTTTCTAGCCTAGATTTGACATTCCGACGTAAATTGAGGGTATATTGAGCCAATTTGAACTTATCATCGGCTGATGCTGTAATTCCTCCAGATTTTGCTTCTTCAATTGCTTTCTCAACTTCTTCTACTTCCTTCCCATATCTTTTCCAATAAGCTGAAACATTTTTATTGAAAGGACGATTAACTATTTCCCCAGCTATCACCTTTAAGGCTAAAGGATGACCTTCATAAGCACGTCCAATTCTTTCTAAAAATGGTCTACCTTCGGCTTCATTGCTAACATCTAACCCAGTTTTACCAAACAAAGCTAACTGCTCTGGTTTTTCCAATCCACGCAGAAGCTGACAAAACCAAAATTTTTCAAATCGTTTTTCTGGATCGATCTGTGCAGGAAAGTCCTGTGAAGTTAAAATAAAACGACTTTCACTATTCTCAGTACTTGATAACCAAGCTTTAAAAAACTTCGCCCACCATTCATCTATAAAATCACTCCAACCTTCCTCTTCATTCCCTTGCAATATTTTTTCTAAAGAATCAATCTGTATCAAATAACGATTTTCTTGCAAGTGTCTAACTAAGCGATGAAGCAATCTTTGAGTATCTTTACGGTCTTCTGGTGTAATTGGTTCGCCACATTTTTCTAACAATCTTGCTGCTACACTGGCAAAATCAGAAGATTGTTCTTCGTTGTCAAAATTTTCCTGAAGATAACGATCCCAATCACTATTAAGCCAATCTTCTAACTCAATTGTTACTCTTTCCCCTAAAGCTGTTTTACCAATACCCGTAATACCAACAAGTATCAGCAAGTGACATGAATCGCGAACTTGACTACTTAAGTCTTTTATCAAGCTACTGCGACCGACCCAAGTACGATTGTCGTAAACAAAAAATTTGGGAGGAGTAGGGTTAGAATTCACCATTAGCAGTTTAAAGTAAGAAAAATGCTCATAACAAATTTAGCGTAAAGTTTTTGTTTTTAGCAGAGAGAAAAGTACATTTTAAGTGTAAATAAAATGAATCTAAATTTTTTAAATGTAGTTTGGTGAATCCTGCTGATTTGGCTTAGTAAAATTACTCATTTCCTGCTTTTAAGCATCAACTCTCAAAAAGTAATTCCCTTAATCTTGCTACTGCTTCTTTACCACCTTGTTGTTGTTCAATTACTTGTAACTGCTCTTCTAAAGTGGTAACAATAGTAATTCAACAGGAGACTTAATCTACAGCAGTAGATTAATTGATAATTCTTGGTTCTCAAAGGAATTTGGACTATTAGTAATTTAAAATTACAGTTTTTTTATTTTTAGGAATTAAACTATTTTTAGGTGTTGTAGCTTTGATTGTCGCAAAGCGAACGTGCGGATATACGCTAACTCATAAATAGTATGTTAGTATGTGCCGCTAAAAAGTTAATCCAAAAACTAACTTTGTATACTTAAAAATGAGTGACCAACAACAAATCCTCGAAGTATATCTTCACGAATACGAAAAACTAAAAGAAGAGCAAGCACAGCGAATCGGGTTTCGCGACAATATGCTGTATGTAACTTTAGGTGTATTTGGTGCGATTCTCTCCTTCGCGTTATCCGGTAAAACAAACTATTATGCACTCCTAGTGATTCCTTGGGTTTGTCTTATCCTTGGTTGGACTTATCTGGTCAACGATGAAAAAATCTCAGCAATCGGCAGATATATTCGCTACACTCTTGTAGATAAAATTAAAGAATTAACTGGTAATACAGATATAAAATCTATTTTTGGTTGGGAAATCGCTCATAGAAGCGATAAACGTCGTCTTCGACGGAAAATAGAACAATTAATTATTGATGAGATTACTTTTGTCTTATCCGGTATAGTAGCATTGTGCGCTTTCTGGTTTCTAGTCCCGCAGCCGCCTTTAGCAATTAATATTTTGTGTGTTGTGGAACTCGTTCTTTTGATAATCTTGGCTGTGGAGATTATAATTTATGCTGATTTAGGAGTTGGGCGATAGTTGCAGCAACCAGAAAAGAATATCTAGCTTGCTGATAACTTTTATGTTGGTTTCGGTTGTTAATTGGGGTTTAGCAACTGGTTGTTTGGCATTGGAAAAATAATTACCGGATAAGTACAACAATCGCTACAATTAATAAAATATTTTTTGTTCCCTTCTAACCACAATATAATGTCCTAATCGATATATTCATTGCTTGCATCGCAGCTATTTTCAAGAAAATAGACTCTATTGCAAAAACGTAGCATTGCTAACTCTAGGACAAAGATTTTGATTTGCGGATGTATGGTTCAAATAATTAAAAAACTGCAATCCCTAATTTCTGAGATCCAATTTCCAGTCCCCAATCCCCAGCATGTCTCATGTCTCCACGCACTCGTAAAAAATCCTCATCCAAAAAAGCCCTGACTTTGCCATCTGAGACCGAATTGGTTGGTATTGTTTTTGATGTCACACCGGTCGGTAACTCTACTGTATTCCCAGAATATGCTAAAGGACTCCATGCCTGGTTTTTAGATCGAGTACGACAAACAAATCCCAATTTATCAGCATATTTGCATGATGGAGAATCAGAAAAGCCTTTTACTATTTCTCGTTTGGAAGGAGAGATATTAAATAATGGCAAACAATTACAACTTTTAGCAGATTACAACTATCGTTGGTATTTATCTGCATTATCATCGCGAGTGGTTGAATGGATGGCAACTTGGTTACAAAATCTACCACCAATTATTGATCTTCGTAATGCACCTTTAAAAATTAAATCAGTTGCGATCGCTCATCAAGCAACTACCTATGCTCAATTATTAAAAAAAGAAACTAAAAATCACCTATCTTTGAGTTTTATTAGTCCTACCAGTTTTCGTCGCAAAGGACATCATTTTCCCTTACCACTACCTTTCAATGTTTTTCAAAGTTATTTACGACGCTGGAATGATTTTTCTGGGTTACCTGTCAAACAGGAAAATTTCTTGGAATGGATAGATAAAAACGTAATCATTCATCATCATCAAATATCTACAACCAAAGTAGCAGCAGGAAAAAGAGGTTCTGTTACTGGATTTACGGGTGAAGTGGAATTTGGTTTAACCAAGGATGCATTTTCAAATCCTGAATATGTAAATTTATTTTATGCCCTCGGTCAACTTGCTCCCTATTGTGGTACTGGTCATAAAACTACTTTTGGTCTGGGGCAAACCCGTTTAGATTGGTTAAAAGAAGAAGAAAAAGATAGTGAAACACTATCACTAGAGATTATATTAGCTTCGAGAATTTCTCAAATTACTGATATTTTGATGTCAAAGCAAAAGCGGACGGGAGGAGAGCGGGCGATTTCCGTATGTCAGAAAAGAGCAACTATTCTTGCGAGACGGGAATTTGGGGAATCTTTACAAGATATTGCAACCGATTTAGAAATGCCTTATGAGACTGTCAAAACTTATGCAAAGTTGGCTCGTAGGGCGTTGGTTCAGGAGACTGGGGATTGAGAGTGTGGGAGGTGTAGGGAGTGTGGGAAGTGTGGGAAGTGTGGGGAGTGTGGGGAGTTATTCGAGTAACCAGTCATCTGGGCGATTAATCATCTTTACTAAACCACTAAGGATTTGATTGTAAATTCCGTAGAGTTTTCTTCCTTTTTCGACTGTGAGATACCGACATTTCACAGCAAACTTTAACCAAACTTGAGTTTCTGCAGCTTCAGATATCTCCTGCGGAGACGCTACGCTAACACAATCACTGAGTTTCGCAACAAAAGCTGCTTTATATCTCCGTTTTCTCCAAGCCTCAGCAAAGTTAGCACAAACTGAGCGAGAAGAGCGACGAATTTGATCGGTTAATGAATATTTTTCTTCAACTGGAAACTTTTTAGAATGTTCAAAAATTTGCATTGCGCTCTTAAATGCCATTTGGTAAATAGCTAAATCCTCATGAGTTGTAAAATACTTTTTCCCTATTCCTTTTTCTTTCATATTTCTAATTGCAATAACCTCAAGGGGTTGTGCAAAGTGATAACTATCTTCCCACATCTCCCAAACTTTCTTCTCATATCATGTCCGCTTAATTACTTATGAAAAAATATGTTTGTTTGTAGTAGCGCTTTAGCGCCATAGTAAAGATATTGGCGCTAAAGCGCTACTACGAACCTTATCGCAAGTGTTTTACCGGACACGATATCACACCTCCCACACTTCCCACACTTCCCACACTCCTCACCTTCCCAATCGCTTATCTCTGCAAACTCCGAGGATCTAAAGCATCCCTCAAGCCATCACCTAACACGTTAAATGATAAAACTGTCAAAATAATTAGTAAAGCTGGAGGCCATATCAACCAAGGTTGCAATACCAAAATAGAAGCATTTGTTGCTAAAGACAGCATATTCCCCCAAGAAGCATCTGGCTGTTGAATTCCAAGACCAATCAAGCTTAGTACCGCTTCTGCACTAATGAAGCTAGGAACAGCAAGGGTTGCAGAGATAATAATATAAGTGGCGGTTTGTGGTAAAACATGGCGCAAAATAATATACAAAGGATTGCCACCCATTACTTTTGCGGCTTGAACAAATTCTCGTTCTTTAATTGATAACACTTGTCCGCGAATTACCCGCGCTAAACCTGCCCAACTAATTAAAGAAGTAATAACTATAATTAGTAAAAAACGTTGAGTACTTGATAGTCCTGGTGGTAATACCGCACCTAGAGTCACCAACAGGTAAATACTGGGGAAGGTCATAATAACTTCAGCCAATCGCATAATTATGGTATCTACCCAACCGCCGAAGTAACCCGAAATTCCACCGATAATCATACCCAAGGGGAAGGTAAGCATTACACCTATTATCCCAATAAATAAACTGATCCGACCGCCGTATAATAAACGACTAAATTGGTCTCTTCCTTGGTCGTCAGTTCCTAATATATTGAATTTCGCTTCCCCAACAGCATCATATAAATGCAAACTTAAGGGTATACCCGGAAATATGGTTGTTTCTTCCCATTCTGGAGGTAAGGGTAGTTTCATTTCAAACAGATTATATTTTCTGCCTTGAACAAATAATCTTAGAGGTGAAGGTTTGCTAAAGTCACGAATAATTTCCCGTTTACCTGTTTCTAAATCCGTTTCTCCTTGGGTTGTTGGGTAGATATGTGGTCCGATAAATTTACCAGATGTTTGATTATCTGATGATTGAGAAACCCAGTAAATCCGAGTTGGTGGTAATAGAGAGCCATTGGGTTGCTGTGCTAAGGAATCATAGGGAGCAACAAAATCGGCTGCAATGACTGCAAAATAGAATACTAGCAGTACAATTGCGCCGAATTTCGCCAAAGGATTATTCTTTAATCTTTGCCACCAATTCATAGGTATCTACTTTTTACAAATTTACTACCTACAAATTTACACTAGGGATTGGCGATTGGCGATTTGGTATTAGAAAACTGATAACTGTTAACTGTAGCCTGTAAGGGCGTGCGCGGTAGCGCATTAACTGTTAACTGCTCAAGCGTGTAATCTTTCGACTAAGTGTAATTTATCCTCACTGGATCTTTCGTGTTCTACGACAAATACGTTTGAGTAAAGATTTGCTACTATTTGCTTTCCTTGCTGGGTAAGAGATAGATAACGCAAAGCATCCTGAATATAAGGATAAACACCATTCCAGTAAAATTTTGCGTAGTTTTTACGTAAATCTGCAGGTGTCTCATAACCTAACACTTGGTTCATTCCCGTTTCTTCAAATTCATAAAATAACAATGTAATTTTTTTTAAGTAACGGGGATCGCTTAATTGTCCAATTAAATCTGCAGCACGCACCAAACCGGGATGGTTGTTAGTTTCTTGATGATCTTCCTCTGTGGGTACGGGAAAACGAGTTAATTCAATATTACTTTTTACTACCTCTACATCTATTAATTTATGACCGCCAAATCTTTCATCAATAAATAATTTTGCTCTATCTACATGGTAAGGAGTCAAACTCGCATCGGAAGCACCTACGCGCAGTTGAACCATCTTATCGCCTTCACCTGTTGCATATAATCCTTTGTCTTCTTGATCGGTTTGACAGACTCCTTTCACATAACCGATATCATGACATACCAGGGAAATAATAAAATGCAACCAATCTTCGCTAGAAATTCCGCCTTCGCGAATATGTTTTCCTCGCAATATTTCTTGTCCAACTAAAGTTACGAGCACTGTATGTTCGACGTTATGATACAAAGCATCACTATTGGCAATATTCTCTAAAGCCATACTACCAGCCCAAGCAATAATGTCTTGGTAGTCAGTTTTTAGGCAACCGTATGTGCGGTGATAACCCTCCCGAATTCGATCTACAAAAGCATCTATTAAAATTTCAGTGGCATTAAACATATTTTTTATTAAGTGGTTTTACTGATTTAAAAAAGATATATTTTGTTTTTATAGTCGCGGCAATGATGTGAATCATTTTTGCTACCAATCTTGATGTCATCTTTATTATTTATCTGTCATTCTTAGCATGCCCAAAATACTCTTTCGGTACAACACTTTTGTATACTTTTTAACTGATGAGTGTTTGCAAACACATTCGTCAATCGAAAAATTATTCTTCGATTTTCCCTTCACTCACTAACTTTATGTATTGGCTTTTTTTAAATTGAAACGAAGAATTTTCATAAACTTATGACTAAAGTCATAGTGGAAAATACACAATCTCCCCACCAAATTGTGACAAAATGAGTAATATTAAAATATAGCAATACTTCGCAATCTTTCTTAAAGAAGTTTATGTAGCAATATTCCCTCCGGGGATATTAGAAAGCAATCGCAAAGCAGGGTGGAGGCTGTAATTATGGGCGAGGAATATTTTCCTGAAGTAAAAAAAGAGGAAGCAATGGATAAGACAGTCATTGATGGAACAGTGATTGAAACAAAACAGCGTCCTTGGTTAATGCCATTTCTGTTGGGTAGTGTTTTGGGATTGCTGTTTGGTTTGGGGGGTATGAGGGTATCGAATAGAAGTAATGTTGCTAGTCAGCAGATTGAAGATACCAGTCAAACAGCACAAGCAGCAAATCTTGCTCCTACAATGACTGTTACTACTACGCCTGTTAAATCCAGCAGAATTATTCGCACTCTGAATGCTAGAGGAAGTATTGCTGCGCGCAATTTAATTCCAGTTTTACCCCAAGCAAATAATTTGCAGGTAAAGGAAGTTCGGGTAAAACAAGGGGACTTTGTGAAACAGGGTCAAGCTATGGCGGTGTTAGATGATTCCCTGTTACAAGAGCAAATTCGCCAAGCAAAAGCCGATGTGGAGTCACAACAAGCGGAAGTGGCTTCCAGAAACGCGGATTTAGCATCACAACAAGCAGCGTTAGAATCAGCAAAAGCGAATGTGGCTGCAAATCAGGCGATCGTCAAGCAAAGATTGGCTGATGTTGCACAAGCCAAAGCAAGACTGGCTGATGTGGAGCGGAATTTTCAACGAAATCAGAAATTAGCCGGAGAAGGTGCAATTAGTACTCGAGAATTAGATAGCAGTACTACGGATTTGGCGACAGCGCGGGAAGCGGTACGTTTAGCTGAAGCAAATGTTCAAACCGCAAGGGCTAATGTGATTAGTGCACAGGCTAGTATTAGTAGTTCTCGGGCGGGAATTTTAAGCGCTCAGGCGAAGATAAAAAGTGCTCAAGCAAATGTTCGTAGTAGCGAGGCTAGAGTACAACAACTAAGAACTCAATTGGGACAAACCATCGTTCGCGCTCCAGTTTCAGGAATCGTTGCAGAAATGTTAGCGCGGGTAGGTGATGTTACTGGTATTCCACCTCAAACCCAGGTATCAACTACTGTTGGCGGCACCCAAAAGTTATTTTCGATTATTAGTGATGGTGCTTTGGAATTACAAGCTGAAGTTCCGGATACTCAGTTAGCACAGGTTAAAGTTGGTAATCTAGCAAAGATAATTTCCGGTGCAAATAAGGGGGTGAAGTTACAAGGAAAGGTCAGCAGCATAGAACCTTTGGTGAATAATAAACGAGCAGCAATAGTCAAAATTGATTTACCTGCAACCAACGAACTCAAACCAGGAATGTTTGCTCGGGCGGAAATTAATACAAATTCCACTTTAGGTTTAGCAGTACCGAAGAAAGCTTTGTCATATCAGCCCGATGGTAATGCGATTGTCTTTACCCTTTCCGAAGGAGAAAAAGTCCGCGCTCAGAAAATAGAGGTGGGAGAGAGTATGGACGATGGGAATGTGGAAATTAAGAGTGGTTTGCAAGCAGGCGATCGCGTAGTTGTTTCCGGTGCTGGTTATCTCAAAGATGGAGACAAGGTGAGGGTGGTGGAAGTTACAAGTCAAAATTCATTAGCGGAGCGTGTCCGTAGGACATAAGTCAAAAGTCATTAGCGGATCTGTAGGTAGCGCAGCTATAGCGTGTCCGTAGGACATAAGTAAGGAGTCAGAAGTTAGAAGTCAGAAATTAGAAATTACTCATTACCGATTACCAATTACCGATTACCAATTACCCATTACCAATTACCAATTACCAATTACCAATTACCCATTACCAAAAAAATGTCTTTCAATGTTTCAGCCTGGTCTATTAAAAAACCGATTCCGACTATAGTTTTATTCCTGTTGTTAACTGTGGTTGGTTGGTTCTCTTTTAATTCTTTGGGAATCGATACTAATCCTAATATTGATCTTCCCGCTGTACAGGTTACGGTGACCCAACCCGGTGCTGGACCTGCGGAATTAGAATCCCAGGTGACGAAGAAAATTGAAGATGCTGTTGCTGGTTTGGGTAATATTGATGATTTACGTTCTGTTGTTAATGATGGTATTTCTACTACCACAATTAATTTTGATTTAGGAACTGATAGCGATCGCGCTACTAATGATGTTCGCAATGCAGTTGCTCAAATTCGTCAGGATTTACCGCAAGATATTAACGACCCCATCGTTCAACGATTGGAATTTGCTGGTGGGGCTATTATGACCTATACGGTTAGTTCCGAGCAACGTTCAGTGCAGGAGTTAAGTAATTTAGTTGACCAAACTATTAGTCGCTCTTTATTAGCTGTTAAAGGTGTTGCTCAAATTAACCGGGTGGGGGGAGTTGATCGCGAAATTCGGGTAAATTTGGAACCCGATCGCTTACAGTCTTTGGGGATTACTGCTACCCAGGTAAACGACCAGTTGCGCGCCCTAAATATCAATTTACCAGGGGGACGGGCTAATGTTGGCGGTCGGGAGCAGAGTATTAGAACCCTTGGAACTGCTCCCAGTGTTGATGTTTTAAGGGATTATGAAATTATTTTGCCAAATGGTGGTTCTGTAGCACTATCTAGTTTGGGAACAGTAGAAGATAGTTTTGCTGAAGTCCGTCAAAGTGCGAAATTAGATAACCAACCTGTAGTTGCTTTCCAGGTTTTACGCAGTACCGGTAGCGTTATGGTTACGGTGGAAGAGGGTGTGAAAGCTGCGGTTAGTAAACTAGAAAAAACTTTACCAGAAGATATCAAAATAAAATTAATTTTTACTAGGGCGACTTTTGTCCGTAATTCTTACCAAAGTACCATGCAGGAGTTAATCGTAGCTTCGGTAATGGCGGTACTGGTAATTTTATTATTTTTACGTAACTGGCGGGCAACTTTAATTACTGCTGTTACTTTACCTTTATCAGTTATTCCTACTTTTTGGGTGCAATATGCTTTGGGTTACACCCTTAACAATATGACCTTACTTGGTTTGGGGTTAGCGGTGGGTAACCTGGTAGATGATGCTGTGGTGGAAATTGAAAATATGGAACGCCACATGGCTATGGGTAAAACGCCGCGTCAAGCTGCTTTTGATTCCTCTGCGGAAATGGGTTTGGCTGTAATTGCAACTTCTGCGACTATTGTTGCGGTGTTTTTACCGGTTGCTTTCATGGGTGGTATTCCGGGTCAATTTTTCCAACCTTTTGCGGTGACTATTACTGCTGCAACAGTATTTTCTACCACAGTGGCTCGATTAATGACGCCGATGATGGGGGCATATTTGTTACAGCAAAAACCACCAGAATCAAGTTCTAGCTCATTATCAAGTTCCAGTTTATTATTGAACTCAAATTCTACTACTGCTAAACAAGGCTGGAAAAATAGTCGGAAAATTAAATTACCTTTATTTAAAAAGATTTTATTTGGAAAGGTCTTATTTAAAAAGATATTATTTAGAAATAAATTACTTAGGAATATATTATTTAAAAATCCAACATCTAGAAATCAGATACGCAGAAATAATACCTCTAAAAATGGATTATTTGGTAATAAGTTCCAACCCTATGGTTCCTTACTCAGATGGGCGTTACGTCATCGAATTACTACCCTCGGTTTAGCTTTAGGTTTCTTTATTGCTAGTTTAATGTTAGTTCCTTATATTCCCACAGGTTTAGTTGATAGTGGGGATATTGGACTTTCAACTGTAAATATTGAATTACCTCCCGGTTCAACCCTTCAAGATACTAGTAAAACGGTTAAACAAGCCACAGATTTTCTCCGACAAAGCCCAATCGTCGAAAATGTTTTAGCAACAGAAGAGATAAACTCTGCAACTTTAACTGTCAACTTAGTACCCAGAGCAGAACGAGATATTTCCCAAGCGGAATTCGAGCAACAAATTCGTCCCTTATTCGAACAAATTCCCGGAGCTAGGATTAGCTTTACCAGTACCGGTTCGGTGGGAGGACGCAAGGATGTAACCTTGGTGTTGCAAAGTGAAAACCCCGTAGCTTTGAACCAAGTAGCTCAAAATCTGGAAAGCCAAATGCGCACCATACCCGGTTTAGTGGAAGTTTCCTCCTCTGCTAGTTTGGTTAAACCAGAAATTTTGGTGATTCCCGACCCCTTACGGGCTGCTGATTTGGGAGTTACCGTCCAGTCTATTGCTCGTACTGCTTCCTTAGCAACCATCGGTGACAATGAAGCAAATTTGGCTAAATATAATCTTCCCGACCGACAAATTCCCATCCGAGTTCAAATCGATCCTCAAGCTAGAGAAGATATAAATACGATTAAAAATCTCCAAGTTCCGACCCAAAACGGTGGGTTAGTTCCCTTGTTATCTGTCGCAGAGGTTCGCTTTGGTAGCGGTCCTGCAACTATCAATCGCTTTGACCGCATGCGTCAAGTTTCTTTGGAAGCGAACTTAAATGGTATTTCCTTGGGTGAAGCACTGCAAGCTGTTAATAAACTACCCGCTTTGCAAAACTTACCTGACGAAGTGATGCAACGTTCCAGTGGTAACGCCGAAATTATGCAGGAAATCTTCGGTCGCTTTGGGGGAGCGCTGGGACTAGCAGTAATGATGATTTATGCAATTTTGGTGCTGTTATACAACAATTTCCTCCATCCTATTACCATCATGGTTGCATTACCCTTATGTTTGGGAGGAACTCTAATCGCTTTATTGGTTTCTCAGAAAGCTTTGGGACTTTATGCTTTAATCGGAATTGTATTATTGTTGGGAATTGTGACCAAAAACTCAATTCTGTTGGTGGACTATACTCTGATTGGTTTAGAACGAGGTAGATCCCAACGTCAAGCATTAATTGAAGCTGGAATTTCCCGCTTACGTCCGATTTTGATGACTTCCCTATCAACCATTGCTGGAACAATTCCGGTTGCGGTGGGTATGGGTGCTGGTGCGGAGGTTCGTCAACCAATGGGGATTGCAATTATTGGTGGTTTTACTACTTCTACTTTATTAACTTTGGTGGTGGTACCAGTATTATTTACTTATATTGATAATTTCCAGAAGTGGATTATCAATACGGTGCGCTACGGTTTTGGGAAGAAAGCACCACGGAAAATGCGCGAAGATAATAAAACCGTGGAACTTCCACCAGCAAGTTGAGATTTATGACGCGCTGTAGAGACGTTCCAGAGCCTGCGGCGTCGGCGTTAGCCTCTGCAACGTCTCTACAAAATCTGTTGGTTGTAAGTGTTAACAAAAATATCACCCCCTAATATCATGTCCGCTTAATTACCTGCGTTGGTTCGTAGTTGCGCTTTAGCGCCACAGGCAAATCTTAGCGCTAAAGCGCGAACCTTATCACAAGTGTTTTACCGGACATGATATAAATCCCCCAAGTCTGGGGAACTTTGAGAAGATTACCCTTTTCTTACTCGCAATTATTGTACAATATATTTGTACAAAATCAAGGTTGATATTGTGGAAAGCATAAATATCAGTGAGTTCAGAGCAAACTTGTTGAGTTACTTAAAGAAAGCAAAAGAAGGTACAGAGCTAAACATTACTTCTCACGGTGAAGTTTTAGCAACGATTGTTCCACCAATTAATAGATCCAAGCAAGCTAGAGCAAAATTGGAGGAATTAGCTAAAACAGCTGCGATCGGTGACGTAATTTCTCCCATCGATAATGAATGGGATGTGATGAAATAGTGGTTGTAATCGATACATGTGTTATGATTTGGGACGCTCTCGAACCCAAAAAGCTTAGCGCAAAAGCAAAAAAGACAATCGAGGAAGCGGATCAAAAAAGCAACTTAATTATCAGTGATATATCCATTTGGGAAATATCTATGTTGCTCAAAAAAGCTCGAATTCAGGTAGATGAGACACCAGCAAATTTAATCAATACTATTTTGATTGCTCGAAATTACATAGTGAAGAGCATTTCTCCTGAAATCGCAGAGCTATCTGTTAATTTGAATCATGAAATTAATAACGACCCAGCAGACAGGTTGATTATCGCCACATCTATTTTAGAGAATTGTCCATTGGTTACAGCAGATAAAAATCTGATTGATGCGAAAATTGTTGAGACTATTTGGTAGTTAGGGCTTGCTGAAAAAGTAAGATACAGATTGATTCGTTATTCGAGGAAAAACAAAAAATAAGTTTTGAACATATTAAGGCAACT